>JACRIW010000060.1 GCA_016215625.1 Candidatus Eiseniibacteriota bacterium
CGCATGCGCCTCGGCGGCCGTCAGCACCGTGCCGGCGCCCACGACCGCGCCGCAGTCCGCGAGCGCGCGCATCACCGACGGCGCGTCGGGCACGGTGAACGTGACCTCGACCAGCCGGATGCCGCCGCGCACGACGGCGCGCGCGGCTCCTTCGGCGGCCGCAGGCGTGGCGGCGCGAATGACCGCGACCAGCCTCGTGCGAACGAGTTCCTCTCGGACGGAGTGAGTCATGGGGCGCGGACAGTACGCGCCGCGCGCGCGGCGCGCCAAGCCCGAAGTGCCGGGAAGCGCGGTCGCGGGCGCGCGGGAGCCTCGCGCACGGCCTCCGCGGGAGCGCCTCATGCGGGTTCGGGGGATCGCGGACCCTCATGCTTTCCGCGCTTCGTTCGAAACTTCCGGAACCATCCTCCCGTGCGCGGACTTCCAACCCACCCCAACCGATCCCTCGGGAAGGGCCGTGTTCGTATGGGCGAGCTTTGCCGGGAGTACAGCATCGACGAGGCGGGCCTCAAGGTCCGCCGGGAGTTCATCCGCCTCACCGACGCCGACATCGAGGCGCTGAAAGGTGCGGCGGGCTGGGCGCGTCGCGTCGCGCCGGCCATCGCGAAGGAGTTCTACGACTTCCAGTTCGCGTTCGGCCCCACCCGCGTGTTCTTCGAAGGCCAGGCCAAACGCCTCGGGGTGGGACTCGACGCGTTGCGCGGCAAGCTCGAGAGCGCGCAGGCCGGCTACTTCAGGAGCATCTTCGAGGAAGCGGAGCGCGGCGGAGAGTTCGGTCCTTCGTACTTCGAGTTCCGCCTGCACATCGGCCAGCTCCACAACCAGATCAACCTGCCCATGAAGTGGTACGTGGGCAGCTACTCGCTGTACTTCGACCTGTCCCGCAAGCACCTCATGCGCGCCTATCCGCTGCAGCCCGGCCGCCGCGCGAAGATCGAGCGCGCGCTGTTCGCGGTCATGAACTATGACATGCAGGCGGTGTGCGACGCGTTCTTCTTCGATTACCTCAAGACGATCGGGCTCGACCTCGCGCAGGTGCGCACGAACAACGCGCAGCAGGACCTGTCCGACCGCTACGGCGAACTGAAGGACGTCGTGCGGCATGCGCTGCAGGAGACGGTCGCCGCGGGCGGCCTGCTCGGCGGATCCAGCGGCGAACTCACGTCCGCCGCGGACCACCTGTCGAACGTGACGCAGCGCCAGGCGGCCGCACTCGAGGAGACGTCGGCGTCGCTCAAGGAGCTCATGCGCACGGTGCAGCAGAACTCCGAGCAGGCGCAGCAGGCGAGCCGGCTCGCCGTCGGGGCCACCGGCGCCACCGGCGCGGAGTCCGGGGGCGAGGAGACCACCGTCATCAAGGTGATGAGCGACATCAAGGAGAGCTCGTCCAAGATCGCCAGCATCATCTCGATGATCAACGAGATCTCGTTCCAGACGAACCTGCTCGCGCTCAACGCCGCGGTCGAAGCGGCGCGCGCGGGCGAACAGGGCCGCGGCTTCGCGGTCGTCGCCGGCGAGGTGCGCGGGCTGTCGCAGCGCTCGGCCGAGGCGGCGCGCGAGATCAGGAGCCTGATCGAGGAGACCGTCACGCTCGTGGACGGCGGCTTCGAGTTCGTGCGCCGCGTCTCCGACATCATCGCCGAGGTGGCGAAGGTGTCCGAGCAGCAGACCGACGGCGTCCGCCAGGTGAGCATCGCGATACAGGAGATCGATCAGGCGACGCAGACGTCCGCGGCACAGGCCGAGGAGCTCTCGGCCACGGCGCGCGCGCTCAAGGACACGTCGGATCGCCTGCAGGAGGCGGTCGGCAGCTTCAAGATCGACGCGAGCGAGGAGCTTCCCGGCCCGCCGGTGCGCCACCACACGGCCATCGCCGGTCCCCGTCCGGCGAAGCGCGCGACGTCCCGGCCCGCGGCCCACGCGGCTCCGCCGGCGCCCCCCGCGCCCGTGGCGCAGGCGCACGACGAAGGCTTCGAGGAGTTCTAGTTCCCGGGATGTTCCCCCCGGCGGTGCGGGACAGGCTTCGGCCGCCCGCACCTGCCCGGGCGGGACGCCTCGACTCGCGGGACCACGTGCGTAGAATGCGCGCATGAACTCCACCCGCTCGAAGTCCGGCCCGCTTCGCCTGTTCTCGCTGATCGCCGGTGTCCCGCTCGCGCTCGTCGCGGTCGCGTGGATCGCCCTCACCGTTCTCTTCCCGCCCGCGAAGGTGAAGGCGCTGGTCCAGGACCAGCTGCACCGCTCGCTCGCGCGTGACGTGCGCTTCGAGGGCGCGTCGCTCGGTCTCTGGCCGCCCGTGCGCCTCACCGTGAAGAAGCCCGAGCTCGCCGAGCCCGGCGGCTTCGACGAAGGCGTCGCGCTCGGCGCGCAGGCCGTGTTCCTCGACCTCGACGTCCCGGCGCTGCTGTCGCGCAAGGTGCGCGTGCGCCGGTTCACGCTCGACCGGCCCGCCGTGCACCTGCTGCTGCGCGCCGACGGCACGTCGAACTTCGACTCGCTCGGCGCGGCACCGGCGGCGGACCAGCCTGCCGCCGAGCCCGTGGACCTCGACGTGCGCGAGTTCGCGATCCGCGACGGGCGCGTGCTCGTGGACGACGTGCGCGCGAACCGCCGCGTCACGCTCGCGCTCGCGACCACGACGAGCCTGTCCGCCGAGCAGGGCGGCAAGCGCGTCGCGACGTCCGGCCACACCGAGATCTCCGGACTCGCGTTCGGGCCGCTGTCGGCCACGAAGGCGTCCGAGCTGTCGCAGGGCCTGGCGAAGCTCGTGTGGAAGCTGGACCACCGCGGCAAGTTCGACGCGGAGAGCAAGCGCCTCGCGCTCGAGCAGCTCGCGCTGTCGCTCGGCAGGACGCAGCTCGCGCTCACCGGCGTCGTGGACGATCCCGGCCCGCACGCGCGCTTCGACCTGCACGCGAAGGGCGACGGCCTCGACTTCGGGGAGGTGCTGTCGTGGATCGCGGTCGCCGACGCACAGGCGGTCAAGGGGCTCTCGGGCGCCGGACGCATGGCGTTCGACGTGTCCGCGCGCGGCGCCGCTCCCGCGCCCGGCGGCGCGCCGGCGATCCCCGCGCTGCGCGGCTGGGTCGAGGTGAAGGACGCGTCGTTCCGCTACGCCGGCGCGCCCGCCGACGTGAAGCAGCTCGCGCTTCGCGTGGAGCTCGCGCCGGACACGGTCTCGCTCACCTCGCTCGCCGCGGTCGTCGCGGGCCAGCCGTTGCGTGCGACCGCCCGGGCGCGGCGCCTCGCCGACCCGTTCGTGGATTTCACGCTGAACGGCAATCTCGACCTCGACGCGCTCGGGCCGATGCTCGCGCAAAGTGGCGCGAAGCTCTCGGGCCGCGTGCTCGTGGACGTGCGTGGCAGCGGCCGTGCGAAGGATCCCGGCGCGATCGCGCTCGACGGGCGCGCGGAGCTCAAGAACGTGCGCGCCGAGTCGAAGGACCTGCCGAAGCCCGTCGAGCAGGTGAACGGCGTGGTGCTGCTCTCGCCGCAGCGCGCGGCGGTGCAGCACCTGAGCGCGAAGGCCGGCCAGTCCTCGTACACGGTCGACGCGATGGTCACGCGTCCGCTCGCGCTCATGGCGAAGCCGGACTCGGTGCCGCCCGCGGGCGTGACGTTCGACTTCCGCTCGCCGATGCTCGATCTGGCCGACCTGCTGCCCACCACGCCGGGCGCGCCGTTCCTGCCCAACGCGAAGGGCACGGGCACGGTGGCGATCGACCGTCTCAAGCAGGGCAAGCTCGACGTGAAGGCGGTGCGCGCGAACGTCGTGCTCGCGCCCGCGGCGCTCGAGGCGCCCGAGTACTCGCTGCAGGGTTACGGCGGCACGGTGCGTGGCACCGCGAAGTTCGACCTGCGCGACACGGCGCGCCCGGTGTACGCGCTCACGTCCACGATCGAGCACGTGCAGGCGGACGACATTCTCTCGGCGTGGTCGCCCGCGAAGGGGCTGCTCAAGGGCACGCTCGACACGAAGATCGACTTCTCGGGCGCCGGCATGCAGCCCGCCGACGTGAAGAAGACGCTCACGCTCGTCGGCCTCGCCGCGCTGAGCGAGGGGCAGCTCGGCCCCGGCCCGACGCTCGACGCGATCGCGTCGTTCGTGAAGATCCCGGCGTTCCGCGAGGTGAAGTTCAAGCAGCTGCAGCTGCCCATGCGCATCGAGCAGGGCCGGCTCATCTCGGACCCCGTGCAGCTCTCGGGCTCGACCGGCGACTGGCGGCTCGCCGGTGCGGTGGGCTTCGACGGCTCGCTCGACTACGCGGTCAGCGTGACGCTCACCCCCGAGGTCGCCGCGGCGATCCAGGCGAAGTCCGCCGTGGCCGCGGGCGCGCTCGCCGACGACCAGGGGCGCATCCTGCTCGACCTGCGCGTCACCGGCTCCGCGAAATCGCCGAAGATCGCCTGGGACACGCGCGCGATGCGCGACCGGCTCGCGGGCCGTGCGTCGGCGGCGCGCACCGAGCAGCGCGACAAGCTCGCCGCCGACGCGAAGGCCGCGGCGGAGAAGGCGCTCGCCGAGCGGCTGGGTCTCGCGGCCGACAGCGCGAAGAAGGCGGCGTCGCTGCGCGAACAGGCGCAGGCCGCGCGCGACAGCATCCGCAAGGCGGCCGGTGGCGCGCTGCGTGGGCTGTTCGGCAAGCCGAAGCCGGCGGCGACCCCGCCACCGGCCGACACGACGCGGCACTGATTCGGCCGGAAACGATTCCGCCGCGGGAGCGCTTGCGCGCCCGCGGCGGTGTGCTGTCTGGCGAGATGTGGCTCGGTGTACCGCCCTCGGCCTGCCAGCCTCGGATGGTGTCGAGCGTCGGGTACGAGCCCCGGATGCGCGCCCTCGTTTTTCACGCCCATGCGTGAAGGCTGCGCATCCGCTGGCAATACACAGCAACGCGCGTGCCGTTGGAAAATATCTTTCGGGGTGTCCACGTCATGCCCTCTCCACGCGGGCAACGCCTACGCGGAGCACGGGATGACATGCGCATGACGAGCGCATGTTCGGCACCGTGAAACCGCGCGACGTGACACGCTGTCCCCTCCCGGGTAACAACCTGTCACCTGATGTGGCGCGATGGTCGGGTTCGGGCCGCCTTCAGGCGCGCGCTTCGACCCCGCCGGCCTCGGCGTGATCGAGGTCCTCGAGCCAGGCTCTCAGCGTCTCGGCCGAGGCCAGCGTCGAGCGGATCGCGTGTTCGGCGCCCGGCGCGGGCAGCCACTGCCCGCGAGCGGCGCCCTCGAGCCGCGCGAACACGTCGGCGGCGCGGCGACGTGAGCGGTGGTCGCGGCCGTGCGCGCGCAGGTGCGCCGAGGCCCAGACGCCCAGCCACTCGAGCTTCGCCGGGTCGTCGCCCGGGCGCTCGCGCAGCCCGAAACCGTCGAAGAGTTCGCGGTCCACGGTCTCGAGCAGCTTGCCCGCGAGCGGCAGCGGCAGCAGCGACGGCGGCAGGCTGACCGCCCACAGCTGCTGTGGCGTCAGGCCGCGCACCGGTCCGGACGGCGAGAGCGCGTCGAACAGGCAGCCGGCGTCGTCGTCCCAGAACGTGTCGCAGTAGCGCCGCTGCAGGTCGTGCGCCCACGCCAGGTAGAACGCGGCGTTCTCGCGCCTGCCGAGCAGCTTGCCCATCTGCGCCATGGCGACCAGCGCGTGGTACCAGAGCGCGTTGATCCCGGCGCGCGCGCGGGCCGCATCGCCTTCGCCCGCCCACAGCAGCCCTTCGCGATCGCAGCGCACGCCGTGGCGCGAGCCCATGCGCAGGTGCTGCAGCACGCCTTCGAGCGCGGGCCACGCGACGTCCCGCACGAACTCGTCCTGCGCCGGGCTCGGGGTCGAGCGCCTGACGAGCAGGTCCACGAGGTGCACGAGCCACAGCGACGGCTCGGGATCGCCGTAGCGCGGCGTGCCGTCGGCGGGGTCGAACGACTCGGGTGCGAGGCCCTCGTCGAGGTATTCGAGGTAGCCGCGCGCGACGTCGCGCGCCGGCTCGAACGCACGCACGCTCACGAGCGAGGTGGCCGCGCGCAGCACGTCGGCGCCGCGCTCGACCGGGTCGGGCCAGCCGCACACGAGCGTCGTCCGGCCCTGCCGGCGCGTGAGCGCGTCGAGCAGGTGCGACGCGAGCATGGGCACGAGCGCGTCGGACTCGTCGATCAGCGGTTCGCTGCGGCGCGCGACGCGGTCGCCGTCGCCGCCGTGCGCCATGGCCGCCTGGCGCGCGGTGAGGTCGGCGCCGGTCAGCGTGCGCCGTCGCCACGCGGCGCGGCGTTCGTGCGCCCCGCGCTCGAGCGCCGTGATGCAGTCCGCGAGCGACTGTGCGGGCGGCATGCCGAGACGCTGCTCGGCGGCGAGCGAGCGGAACAGTCCTTCTTCGGACGACAGCACGACGTGCGCGGCGGCGCCCGGCGCGGCGAGGTGGAACTGCACCCAGCCGGGCAGGAACGACTCGTCGAGCGGCGCGCCGATCGCGCGGGCGTCGCCCCACTCGATCGCGTCGTCGAGCGGGAACTCGACCCCGTGCGTCCAGTTGCGCGCGGGCAGGAACGCACCGTTGTGCCACAGCGTCACGCCCGGTGCGCCGGGCAGCGTCTCGAAGCGCACGCGACCGGGAATGCCGCTGGACGTGCCCTTGAACTCGGGCGTCTCGCGCATGAGCGCCAGCGGCGCACGCGCGACGAGCAGCGGCGCGACGCTGAGGCGCGCCGGCGGCCCGTCCGTCAGCCGCCACGACACGAGCAGCGCGTTGTGGCCGTCGACCAGGCGCAGCGACTTCTCGATCGCCACGCCGCCGTCGAAGCGCCAGCGCCAGCGCGGCCACGGCACGGCGTCGAAGCGTTCGAGGTGGGCGTGCGCGCCCTCGCGCGGAGCGCGGCCGGGGGCGTAGGCGGCGGACAGCTCGTGCGTCACGCCGTCGAGCAGCAGCTTCTCCTCGAAGCGCTGCACGAGCGCGACGCGCTCACCGTGCGGAGCGGCGGCCGCGAGCAGCACGTGCGAGCGCCGAGTGGGCGCGCCGCTGCGTGTACCCGCCGCGTAACCGCCGAGGCCGTCGGAGAGCAGCCATTCCGTCGCCGAAGCGGTGGCGAAGTCCATGGGGACATCCTGTCCGTCGAACATGCGGCGCGGAAGATAGCATGCCGGAGCGGCCTTTCGGCACGCCCGAAGCGCGGTCAGTTCGCCGGGGCGCGGTGCAGCACGGTCGAGGGCGCGACGAGACGGAAGAGCGGACCGTCCTTCTTCGCGAGCTGCGCGTCGAGGAACTCGAGCGCCGCGGGCGTCGCGCGCATCATGACGAGCGCGTCGCCGTGGCGGCCCGCGCGCTCGAGCACGGCTTCCCACGCGGCGGCGAGCGCCTTGCCGCGGCCGGGCTTCGTCTCGGCATCCAGCGTGAAGTCGGGCGTGTCGTACGCGACGCCCTCGCTCGCGGCCATCGCCCGGCAGACCGCGCGCGGGGCCGGCGACAGGTGCAGGAAGCCGACGCCTTCCTTCTGGAGCGCACGGTACAGCGCGCGCACGAAGGGCTCGTCCTGCGTGGCCATCGAGCCCATGTAGTTCGCGACCGCGATCGCGCCGCCGGCCTCGCGCAGGTAGCCGCGCGTCATGCTCTCGATCTTCCCCGCGCTCATGCTCACGAGCAGCGTGCCTGGACCGGGATTGGTGGTCGGGTAGCGCTCGGGCTCCATGGGCACGAGCAGCACGATCTCGTGGGCGCCGCCGCGTGCCGCGCGCAGCATCTTCTCGTGGCCCTCGGCGGCCGCGGAGAGCGCGACCGCGAACGGCTGCTCGCGCTTCAGGATCGCGCGGTCCGAAGCGTCGTCGTCCCCGAAGCCGAACAGCACGAGCGCGATCGCGGGCGGTTCGGCGGCCGGCGCGTCGTCCTCGTCGGCTTCCTTTCCGCGGGCGTCGCCCTTCTCGGGGAGTCCGGGGCGTTCGATCACGATCTCGTGCGTGGCGAAGCCGGGCAGCCCGACCACGAGCGTGACCGCGAGCCCGTCGCGGTCGAGCGTGCGCTCACGCCCGGACAGCACCACGCCGCCGCCACGCTCGACCTCGCGCGTGATGCCGGCGTTGGCCTTCATCGGGGAGCCGCTGCGCGGGAGCTGGACCGTCCAGCGCAGCGCGGCGGTGCCGCTTCCGGGCCCCTCCTTCGTTTCCGAGGGGGCCACTCCGGCGTCGCGAAGCCCGGCGTGGACGCGCTTGCCGATCAGGCGCACGACGTGTGCGCGGTCGCCCAGGTGAAGATGCCGGTAAAGCAGCA
Organism: Candidatus Eiseniibacteriota bacterium; assembly: GCA_016215625.1. Taxonomy (GTDB): domain Bacteria; phylum Eisenbacteria; class RBG-16-71-46; order RBG-16-71-46; family RBG-16-71-46; genus CAIXRL01. The sequence continues at coordinate 8,250 of JACRIW010000060.1, forward strand.
CGCGGCCATGGTCCGAAGACAGGAACGCGAACAACTCGCCCCCCGCGAAGACGAGCAGGGCGAGGATCGCGAGCGCGCCGAGAATGAGCGGCGTGCGGCCTGTAGCAGCGGCGGAGCGTCGTTTGGGCATGGTCGGGTGGAGGGTGCGCGCACACTAGGGAGCGCGCCGTGGGGCGTCAACGATGGACTCCGCGAGCGCGGGAGTGCCGGCGAACGGGGAGCTTTTGCACTTCACTGACACGGGCCACAACAGCGAATGACACGCTTCCTCGCACATTTTCACAGGCTTTCTTCGTTGCCGGCGGGATGGGGATCATCCCGCGTCACCTTTCCGGGAGGTCGGTCATGAAGCAGCTGCGCCTTGTCGCTCTTGTTCTCGCCGCTTCGCTCGCGTGCGCTGCCATTGCTTTCGCCTGTGGCGGTACGAAGTCCACCAACGCCGCCGCCGCCGCTTCGGGCAGTTCGTGCTGCGCCGCCGGCGCGGGCGCGACGGCCGCGAACGCCAAGGGCGCCAAGGGTGCCAAGGGTGCCGCCGCCCAGTGCACGCCCGAGATGCAGGCCGCCTGCACGCCCGAGATGAAGGCCGCGTGCTCCGCCTCCGGCGCCGGCGCCTCCTGCGGCATGCACGGGACGTCCGCTTCCGCCGCCATGATGGACTGCGCCGTGTGCGCCGAGGGCGCCTCGTGCGACGAGGACATGGCCTCGTCCGGTGCGCACCGCCAGGTCGTCGCGCTCAAGAACGGCGCGATGCTCGTGTACACCGCCGACGCTCCCGAGGGCGTGCGTGCCCTGCAGGCGTCGGTCGCCCGCCACAACGCCACGGTGATGGCCGTGCTCGCGGGCCAGCGCTCCGGCAAGCTCTGTTCGCACTGCAAGCCGCTCCGCGGCGCGATGGCGAGCGGCAAGCTCGTGCGCGAAGTGGTGAACGTGCAGCGTGGCGCGCAGATCGTCATCACGTCCCCGGACCGTGCGACGGTGCAGCGCATTCACGAAATGACGGGCGCCCAGGTGGCGGCCCGGGTGCGCGACTGATTCACGCACCGTTGCTTCCACGGGCGAAGCGGGCCGGTCTGCCGAGGCAGGCCGGCCCGTCGCTTTTCCCCTCCGCCGCGCACCGTGCCCGCGGCGTCCAAAGCCGGTAACTTCCCCACGCCATGCCGACCTGGTCCCTGCCCAAGCTCCGCATCTCCCGCCAGCGCAAGCTCGCGCTGCTCGTGATCGCCGTCGCCGTGCCGGCGATCGCGCTCGCGGGGTTCGCGGTCGTGCTCACGCTGCGCGTGGCGCGCGAGGTCGAGGCCGAGGCGGCGCGCTACAACGCCTACCTCGCCGAAAAGGTGACCGAGGCGTTCGAGGTCGAGCTCGTCACGCAGCTGCGCGACGCGATCATGCCGGCCGAAGCCGTGGCGCGCGACGGCGGCCCGGAGCGCGAGATCCTGCGCGCCCTCGCGACGCGTTCGCGCCGCTTCGAGGCGCCGCACTACGTGCCCGTGGACCGCATGGACAACCTGTCCATGATCATGGTCGAGTCGCAGGTGCTGCTCTTCGGCGACGACCCGACCGGGCGGCGCGAGCATCCGTTCGCCGCGGTCGTGCTGCGCGGTCCGACGGGCGACGTGACGGGCGCCGGCGGCTGGTGGTTCAACCCGCGCGCGTTCATCGCGACGAGCCTCGATTCGGTCGTCCGCGACCGGCTCAACACGAATCCGCGCATGTACGGCGGGCTCGAGGCGACGCGCAACCTGTGCGTGCAGGTGTTCGACACCGAAGGGCACGAGGTCGCGCGCGTGCGCGACCCGGGCTTCACGAACACCGCGCGAACGGCCGACATGACCGGCCCGTTCGAGGGCTTCCACGTGAGCGTGACGGCCACCTCGCGCGCGCCCGTGTCCATCGCGCAGCGCTTCGTGCTGGTCGAGGTCGTGTTCATCCTGCTGCTCACGGGCGTCATGCTCGGCGCCGTGGTCGTCGCGGTGCGCTACATCCTGCGGCAGATCGAACTCGTGCAGGAGAAGTCGAGCTTCGTCTCGAACGTCACGCACGAACTCAAGACACCGATCGCGGTCGTGAAGCTGGCGGTCGAAACGCTCGAGATGAAGCGCTTCCGCGGCCCGGAGGAGGAGGGCAAGTACCTCCGCACGATCATGCGCGAGGCCGATCGGCTGGCGCAGCTCGTGGACAACATCCTCGACTTCTCGCGGCTCGAGGCGGGCAAGAAGATGCTGCGCATGGGCCCCGTCGGGGTCTCGGACGTGGTGGCGAGCACGCTCGAGAGCTTCCGGCTGCGCCTCGAGGACGCCGGCTTCCTGCTCGACGTGGACGTGCCGGAGAGCCTGCCCCTCGTGCGGGCGGACGGGATCGCGCTCCAGCACTGCCTGCTCAACCTGCTCGACAACGCGGTCAAATACTCGCGGGATCGGAAGGAAATCCGGGTGTTCGCCCGCGCCCGGGACGGGTTCGTGGGGATTTCCGTGGCCGACCGCGGCATCGGCATCGAGGCCGAGCACCAGGCCCGGATCTTCGACAAGTTCGTCCGGGTCGAGAGCGGCCTCGTGCACACCGTGAAGGGCGCCGGGCTGGGCCTTTCGCTTGTGGATCAGATCATTCGTGCCCATTATGGGCGCGTCGAAGTGGCCAGCACGCCCGGGGAGGGCAGCATCTTCACGCTGCTCGTTCCCGTTTGGGCGGATGGAACCGGCACCCCGCGCCCGAAATCCTGACGCGGGACCATGGGGCCGAGTCGCCCCGGGAGAGTCGCACCGATGACGACCAAGAGAATCCTGATCGTGGAGGACGAAGAGGGCCTCCTCGACGGCCTCGCCCACAACTTCCGGTTCGAGGGCTACGACGTCCTCACGGCGAAGAACGGGCAGGAAGGCCTGAAGCTGGCGCTCAAGCAGAAGCCCGACGCGGTGCTGCTCGACATCATGCTGCCCGAAAAGGACGGCTTCACCGTGCTCAAGGAGCTGCGCCAGCGTCACCGCGACATTCCGGTGCTCGTGATGACCGCGCGCAACTTCGAGGCCGACGTGCTCAAGGGCTTCGATCTCGGCGCGGACGATTACGTCACGAAGCCGTTCAGCATCAAGGAGCTCATGGCGCGCGTGAAGCGCCTCGTCGAGCGCGGCCCCATGAACACGGGAGCTCCGGCGACGACCACGTACACCTTCGGCGACGTCGAAGTGCGCTTCGAGCCGCGCGAAGTGTGGAAGACCGGCAAGCAGACCGCGCTCTCGTTCAAGGAGTTCGAGCTGCTCAAGTACCTCATCGAGCACCGTGGCCGCACCGTGAGCCGCGAGGAACTGCTCGAGGAGATCTGGGGCGTGGACGAGGATCTCGGCGTCACGACGCGCACCGTGGACACGCACGTCTCGAACCTCCGCAGCAAGCTCGGCGAAGGCTTCGAGAAGCCGTTCATCGTCGCGGTCCACAAGGTGGGCTACAAGTTCGTCGAACCGTGAACGGCCGCCTGAACGGCACCGGCATGCGCACCCCGCGGGCGATTTCGCTCGCGGGGTTGTCGTTGTGCGTCGCGGCGCTCGCCGTGCTCGCCGCGCTCTGCGGCTGCGGCGTGAACGACGTGCGCGTCACCGTGGCGAACGCGTCGGGCCGGCCGCTCGACTCGCTCGTGGTCGCGGGCGAAGGCTTCGCGAAACGCGTGCGGCCGCTGGCGCCCGGCGAGTCGGCGCAGGTCCGCGTCGCCGTGAACGGAGAGGACGCGCTCGCGCTGCGCGGGCGCATCGGCGGAAGACCGCTCGTGCCGCAGATGGCCGCCTACGTCGAGGCGGGCTACTCGCTGCGGTTCGAGGTGGACTCCGGCGGCGTCACGCACGCGGAGCCGCGCGCGGCGTACTGAGGCGCCGGGGCCCCGCGGACGCCGCGGGCGCCGCCGCTCAGGCGTCGTCCTCTTCGTCCGTCGGATCGGGCTCGACCGGACCGTTCGCCGCGCGCACGGCGTCGGGGTCGCGATGCGCGACGGCGCGCGCCAGGCGTGCGAACTCGTCGAGCGTGAGTGTTTCTCCGCGCCGGCGCAGGTCGATGCCGGCCGCGGATCCGATCCCGGCGACGAACTCGCCGTCGCGGTCGAGCGCGTTGGCGAGCGTGCTCGTGAGCTGCTTGCGGCGCTGCTGGAAGGACGCGCGGATGATCCGGAACAGCAGCCGCTCGGGTGCTTCGACCGGCGGCTTCTCGCGCATGAACACGCGCACGAGCATCGAGTCCACTTCGGGGCGCGGCCAGAACGCCGCGGCCTTGAGCGTCATGAGCGGCTCGAGCAGCGCGTGGTAGCGCGCGAACAGCGTGAGCGCGCCGTACTCGGGGCTGCCCGCCGCGGCCGCGAGGCGCTGCGCGTATTCCTTCTGCACGAGCAGCACGGCCGAGCGCACGACGGCGCGCTGCTCGAACAGCCGCTCGAGGATCGGCGTCGTGATGTTGTAGGGAATGTTGCCGACGACCGCGAGCTGGTTCACCTCGTACTTCTCGGCGACCGGCGCGAGTTCGAACTCGAGGAAATCGCCCTGCACGATCTCGACGCGCGGATGCTCCGCGAACTCCTCGCGCAGGTAGTCGGCGAGCCCCATGTCCTTCTCGACCGCGACGAGTCGCTTCGCGCGCGCGGCGAGGCGAGACGTGATCGCGCCGGCGCCCGGACCGATCTCGACGACGACGTCGTCGGCGTGCAGGTGGCACAGGTCGGCGATGCGTTCGCACAGCTCGGGCTGGATCAGGAAGTTCTGGCCGAAGCGCTTGCGCGGCGACAGCCCGCGCTCGGCGAGGACGTCCTTCACGCGGCGCGCTTCGCCCACCTCACGGTCGGCGCGGTCGCGGATGTAGGACGAGGCGTGGGTCGGTCGGGCGCCGAGGGACTTGCGGGGAGTCATGGGCGGCATCCTACGGGGAGCGCCGCGCGCGGCAAAGCTCAGGCGCTTCGTCGCTGCACGGCCCGGTCGAGGGCCTCACGCGCCATCTCGCGCGCGAATCCGTCGTTCGAGCGCACCACGAGCTCGCAGAGCGCGTCACGCCCCTCCGAGCCGATCACCGCGAGCGCGTAGGCGGCGTGGTGGCGGACCCACCAGGAGCGGTCCGAGACGCGTTCGGCGAGCGCCTCCACCGCAGGCGCCGCGTGCAGCCGTCCGAGGGCGTGCGCCGCCTGCGCGCGCACGGGCCACGCGGGATCGGTGAGCGCGAGCATCAGCGCGGGAATGGACTCGCCCATGCCGATGCGTCCGAGCGCGCGGGCCGCGGCGACGCGCAGTTCGAGCGCGTCGCTGCGCAGGCGGGCCTCGACTCCGGGCCGTGCCGAGCGGCAGCGCGAAAGCCCCAGCGCGTCGAGCGCCGCGCGTTCGAAGCGCGGGTCCACGATGCCGCGCTCGAGCGCGGTCACGAGCAGCGCACGGCCACGCGGCCCGAACGATCGCAGCAGTCCGGAAAGCGCCGGTACGGGCCGGGTGGAGAGCGTGTCGGCGTGAACCAGCAGCCAGCCGAGCGAGGCGAGGTCGCGCTGCACGGCGAGCGCGCGGGCGGCGGCGAGCCGCACGGCCTCGGGGCCGTGCACGAGCGCGCGGCGCAGGACGCGGCGGGCGCGCGTGACGGGGATCAGCGCGAGGCGGCGCGCGGCCAGTTCGCGGCGCAGCGGGTCGTCGTCGCGCAGTGAGCGGCACTCGGCGAGCACGTGGCGGCTGCGCTCGAGGGAGCGGGCGAGTTCGCGGCGCTCGCGCGGGCGCAGCGTGGCGGCGATGGCTTCGATCGCCTCCCAGAAGTTCTCGGATTCGGCGTCGCGCGCGGCCCGCCGCAGCGCGGCGCCGGGTACGTTGCCAGCGAGCGACCCCGAAAGCAGGCGGAACAGGTCGCTCGAACGGTGGCGCAGCCGGGAACGCTCGTCGCGCTTCGTGGCGCGCGCGAGCAGGAATCCGAGCAGCACGGCTCCCGCGAGAGTGGCGATGCCGAGCAGCGGGGCGAACTGCTGGCCGATGGGGGAGGTCGACATGACCCTCGTATTGTCGGCGGGGCCGCGTGTTCCTTGAGTGTGGTGTCGGCGTAAATGCCGGACAGTCCGTGGGGCTAGGCGGGGCCACCTGCGAGGAATTCGTGCGGACCGCCCGGTCCGGGGCCCACGGGCATGCGGAATAGCTCACGCGCGTTGCGTCCGGTGATCTCGACCGCCTGCTGCGGGGTCCAGCCGCGGATCTCGCAGAGCCGGCGGATCACCCGCGGCAGCAGCGAGGGCTCGTTGCGCTTGAGCGAGCGCGGCTCGGGCTCGAGGTAGGGCGCGTCGGTCTCGAGCACGAGCATGTGCTCGGGCGCGGCGGCGATCGCCTCGTCGAGCGCCGCGTGCCCGTACGTGAGCACGCCCCCCAGCCCGAGCTTGAAGCCGATCGCCTCGGCGCGCCGCATGGCGGCGGCGTCCTCGTCGAAGCAGTGCAGCACGCCGCCGGCTTCGACGGGCGTGCGCTCGAGCGTGCCGAGCACGTCCTCGAGCGCGCTGCGCTGGTGGATGATCACCGGCAGGCCGACTTCGTTCGCGAGCGCGACCTGCGCGTGGAACCAGCGTTCCTGGTCCTCGCGCGAGGCGTAGTCGCGATAGAAGTCCATGCCGATCTCGCCGATCGCGACGACGCGCGCGTGGCGCGAGTGGTCGCGCAGCGGGTCGAGCGCCTCGAGGGGCACCTTGCCCGACTCGCTCGGGTGCACGCCGACGGCGAGGAACAGGTCGGGGTGTTCGGCCGCGAGCGCGAAGGCGCGCTCCCAGATGCCGGGTGCGTAGGCGATCTCGACGAACGCCCGCACGCCCACGTGGTGGGCGCGGTCGAAGACCTGCTGGCGGTCCTTGTCGAAGCGGCGGTCGCAGAGGTGGCAGTGCGTGTCTATGAGCATGATGCGGGCCTCCGGCCCGCGGGTGCATGGCGCGAAAGCCTCCGGCCCGCGGGTGCCCGACGCGAAGGCCTCCGGCCCGCGGGTGGCGTCGCGCCGGACGGGTGGCGTGCGCGCCATCCCGCCGGTGCCGCGGCGGCGTTCACGCGCCGGCCACGCTCTTCAGGTCGATGCGCGGGAACAGGATCTGCGACGGGCCGAGCGGCCGCGGTTCGGACGCGCCGAAGCGCGGCTGCGCCGCCTCCCCGTGCTGCGTGCCCGGCGAGCCTTCGTGCCCGAGCGTCGCCCACATCGCCTCGCACTTCGCGGGCATCGCGGGCCAGCCCCAGATCGCGGCCAGGCGCAGCACCTCGAGGAGCGCCGACAGCGTCGTGCCCAGCTCGGTGCGGCGCGCCGGGTCCTTGCCGGATTTCCACGGCTCGGCGCGATCGGTGAACTCGTTCGCGCGCTCGATCATGTCCCAGAGCGAATCGAGCGCCTCGTTCAGGCGCATCCCGCTCCATGCCGACGGCACGTCGGTCGCGGCCTTCTCCGCTGCGGCGATCACCGCCTTCAGCGCCTCGCCGGCCGCCGGGTCCGCGAACGACTCCACGTCCCACTCCGCGGGCGACTTCCCGTCGAAGTACTTGTGCACGAGCGTCACGCTGCGGCTCACGAGGTTGCCGAGCTTGTTCGCGAGGTGCGCGTTGCAGTGCTCGACGAACTGCTCGATCGTGAACTCGCCGTCGCGTCCCGTCGGGAACGAGTCGAGCAGGTAGAAGCGCAGCGCGTCGGCGCCGAACAGCTTCGCCATTTCGACCGGGTCCACGGCGTTGCCGAGCGACTTGCCCATCTTGTCGCCGCCGCGCGCGTAGATGAAGCCGTGGATGTACACCTGCCGCGGCAGCGGCACGCCCGCCGCGAGCAGCAGCGCCGGCCACAGCACGCAGTGGAAGCGGCTGATGTCCTTGCCGATCAGGTGGAACGCGTTCGTGAAGTACGCGTCGCGCGTGCCCGCCCATGCGGCGCCGGGCTTGCCCTGGCCGTCGAGGTGCTGGAACTCGTCCTGTCGCGCCGCGCCCGGACCCCCGGTTTCCTTCTCCTTCGCGAGCCACCAGAGCGAATAGCGCCGTTCGGGCCAGCCCAGCGCGCTCAGGTAGTTGAGCAGCGCGTCGGCCCACACGTAGACCGTGTGACCCTCGGAGTTCGGGATCTCCTCCGGGAGCGCCACGCCCCACGGCACGTTCGGGCGCGTGACCGAGACGTCCTGCAGCCCGCTCTTGATGACGTTGACCACCTCGTTGCGGCGGTAGTCGGGCTGAATGAAGTCCGGGTGCGCCTCGATGTGCTTGAGCAGCGCCTCGTCGTACTCGGAGAGCCGGAAGAAGAAGTTCGTCTCCTTCACTTCCTTCGGCTTCACCTTGTGTTCGGGGCAGCGGCCTTCCTCGTCGAGGTCCTTCTCGGTCTTGAAGCCCTCGCAGCCCTCGCAGTACAGGCCCTCGTAGGACTCCTCGTACAGCACCGGCTCGCCCGTCTTGGGGGAGAGCGCGTCCTGCAGCCGCCGGAAGAGCTCCTGCACCGCCAGCTCGTGGCGCTTGTCCGTCGTGCGGAAGAACTGGTCGTACTTCACGTCGAGGACGTCCCACGCCTTCACGAACGTCTTCGAGATCTCGTCCACGTACGCCTGCGGGTCCTTGCCCACCGCCGCGGCCGAGCGGGCGATCTTCTGCCCGTGCTCGTCGGTGCCGGTGAGGAAGTAGGTGGCGTGCCCCTGCTGGCGGTGCCAGCGGGCGACGGCGTCGGCGAGCACCTTCTCGTAGGCGTGGCCGAGGTGCGGCTGGCCGTTCACGTAGTCGATGGCGGTGGTGATGTAGAAGCGCGACACACGGGTCTCCGGAGTTGGAAATGCGGCGCGGAGTATAGCGGAAATGCCGCGCGAGGCACGGCGGGGCCCGCGCGCGCGGGCCGCCCTGCGAAGAAAGACCGGATCGGTTCGTGATACCCGGTCCCGCCGTTCGTATGATGGTGCGACATGGCCATGGACGAAGCGGTGCTTCGACAGACCTGGGCGCTGGACCCGGCCCGGGACGCGGACTGGGACGCGTTGTACGCGGACCAGCTGCCGCGCATCTACAACTTCTTCCGCTGGCGCGTCGGGGACGGCGCCGTGGCCGAGGACCTGACCTCCCGCACGTTCGAGAAGGCGTGGGTGGCGCGCGAGCGCTACCGCCGCGATCTCGCGGGGTTCGGCACCTGGCTCGTCGTGATCGCCCGCAACGTCGCCACCGACCACTGGCGCACGCGCCGGACGCACGCCCCGCTCGACGCGGCGGCGGACGTTCCGGCGGGCGCCACGCCCGAGGAGCTGGCCGAGCGGCGCTCGGACTTCGAGCGGCTCTCGCGGCTGCTCGCGGCGCTGGACGACCGCGAACGCGAACTCGTCGCACTCAAGTACGGCGCGGACATGACGAACCGCGCGATCGCCAAGGCCACCGGGCTCACCGAATCGAACGTCGGCACGATCCTCCATCGCACGATCCAGGCGCTGAGGGACGGCTGGCAGGAAAGGAACTGACGATGGACGACCGGTTTCTCCACGAGCAACGCCGCGAGCCCGATCCGGCGTTCGCGCGCGACCTGCGCACGCGACTGCGCGCCATCGAGGACACCCAGGCGATGGGCCGCCGCGGCTTCCGCTGGCGAGCGCTGCTGCTGACGTCGGCGGCCGCCGCCGCGTTCGCCGCGTCGTTCGCGCTGCCCGCCGTGCGCGCGACCGCGCAGGCGGCGCTCGACCTGTTCCGCGTGCAGGAGTTCGCGGTCGTGCAGGTGGACCCGGAGCGGCTCGAGAAGCTCGCCTCGGCCAAGGTGGACCTCGGCACGCTCGCCGGGGGCAAGGTCGAGATGCTGCAGGAGCCGCTGCCGCCGCTGGCGTTCGCCTCGCTCGACGACGCCAGCACGATGCTCGGTGAGCCGCTCGAGCGCCCGACGCTGCTGCCGCGCGACATGAAGCCGGACTCGGTGCTCGTCACGCGCGAATCTCGCGCCCGCCTCACCGTGGACACGCGCCCGGTGCGCGAACTGCTCGACGCGATGGACCTGCGCGACGTGCGGCTGCCCGACGGTCTCGACGGCCAGAAGATCACGATGAACATGCCGCAGCTCGTCCGCCAGCGCTTCGTGGCCGGCGAGAAGACGCGCGCCATCCTCGTGCAGTGCGAGAGCCCCGTGGTCGAGCTGCCGCCGGGCCTCGAACTCTCGGCGCTCGGCGAAGTCGGCCTGCGGCTCCTCGGCCTGTCGCCCTCCGAGGCGAAGCGCCTCGCGGGCGCGATCGACTGGCGGTCGACGCTCGTGGTTCCGGTGCTCGCCGGCGCGACGGAGTACCAGGCGGTGCGCGTGCAGGGCCGCCCGGGCCTGCTCGTCGAGCGCCCGAAGGACGCCCCGGGTGCGACGGCCGGCGAGAGCGGGATGCACGCGGGACGGGTCGTGCTGTGGACGAACCACGGCCGCGTGCACGCGCTCATGGCCGAACGGCTCGAGCGCTCCGAGTTGCTCTCCATGGCCGAGTCGGTGCGCTGACGCGTGCCGCCATTCGTGAGAAGGTCGCGGCCGTGACGAACGCCGCGATCGAGACGCGCTCACTGCGCAAGCGCTACGGCGAGAAGCTCGCCGTCGAGGATCTCTCCCTGACCGTGCGCCGGGGAGAGGTCTTCGGCTTTCTCGGGCCCAACGGCGCGGGCAAGACGACCTCGCTCAAGATGCTGCTCGGCCTGGTCGAGCCGACCGGCGGTGCGGGCACGCTGCTCGGCGCGCCGCTCGGCGACCGCGCCACGCGCGCGAAGGTCGGCTTCCTGCCCGAGCACTTCCGTTTTCCGGAGTGGACGTCGGCGCGCGAACTGCTGCGCTTCCACGGCCGGCTGCTCGAGCTGCCCGACACGATCGCGCGCGAGCGCGCCGAGCGCCTGCTCGGCACGGTGGACCTGCTCGACGCGGCGCACCGGCCGCTGCGCGGCTACAGCAAGGGCATGCTGCAGCGCACCGGCCTCGCGCTCGCGCTGCTCGGCGAGCCCGAACTCGTGTTCCTCGACGAGCCCACGTCGGGCCTCGATCCGCTCGGGCGCCGGCTCGTGCGCGACCTCATCCGCGCCGAGCGCGACAAGGGCACGACCGTGTTCCTGAACTCGCACCTGCTCGGCGAGGTCGAGGCCACGTGCGACCGCGTCGCGTTCGTGAAGGGCGGCCGCGTCGTGCGCGAACGGGCGCTCGCCGCCGAGGGCGAAGGCGTCGAATTCGAGGCCGTGCTGCGCGCCTCGGGACTCGACGCGGATGCGCGGGCCGGGCTCGAACGCTTCGGCCGTGTGCTGCACGACGAAGGGGACGAAGTACGGCTTTCGCTCGCCTCCGAATCCGCGCTGCCCGAGATCGCCCGCTGGGTGGTCGAACGCGGCGCTTCGCTGCGTCATCTTTCCGCCGACCACGTCTCGCTCGAGGACGAGTTCCTCGAGGTGATGGGCGCGGATCACCGGCCGGGCTGAGTCATGCGATTCCTCGCCATCGTCCGGTTCACGCTCGAGGAGGCCGCCCGCCGTCGCGTGCTGCTCGCGATGCTGCTCTGCGGCGGCGCGTTCCTCGTGCTCTACGCCGTCGGCTTCCACTTCCTCGTGCGCGACCTCGCCGGCGAGAAGGGCGCGATGGCGACGCTGACGCGGCAGTTCGTCGTCAACATGTTCACGATCGCGGGGCTGTTCGCGGTCAACTTCCTCATGGTGATGAGCGCCGTGCTGCTGCCCGTGGACACGCTCTCGGGTGAGATCACCACGGGCGTGCTGCAGACCGTCGCCGCGCGCCCGGTGGCGCGCGCCGAGATCGTGCTCGGCAAATGGCTCGGCCACCTGCTCGTCGTGTGGGGCTACCTGCTCGCGCTCGCCTCGGGCGTGCTCGCGATCGCCTGGTTCACCGCGCACCGCGCCCCGCCGCACGTGCCCGCGGCGTTCGCGTGCCTCGCGCTCGAGGCCGCGGTGCTCGTGTCGCTCTCGATCGCCGGTGGCGCGCGCCTGAGCACGGTGACGAACGGCGTGCTCGCCTTCGGCCTGTTCGGTTTCGCGTTCCTCGGCGGCTGGGTCGAGCAGATCGGCTCGTTCGTGAACAACGACGCGACGCGCAACATCGGCACCGTCACGAGCCTGATCATGCCGACCGACGCGATGTGGCACCTCGCGGCGCACCTGCTGCAGCCGCCGTTCCTCGCGCAGATGAGGATGTCGCCGTTCTCGATGGGACCGGTCCCGAGCGCCGCGATGGTCGTGTGGGCGGTGCTGTGGATCGTCGCCGCGCTGGCCTCGGCCGTGCGCGGTTTCCGCCGCCGGCCGCTGTAGCCGCGCGCGGCCCGCTCAGGCCTCGGGAGGACCGCCCGGCGCGCCGCCGCCGGTGCCGCCGTTCGGGGCGCCGCCGGGACCGTTGCCCGGCCCCCGC
>JACRIW010000061.1 GCA_016215625.1 Candidatus Eiseniibacteriota bacterium
AGCCACGCCGCGCCCGCACCCACGGCGTTCGTGCCCATCCACGGGCGCGCCGAATGCGCGGAGACTCCGGGGACGCGCACTTCGGCGTTCACGACGCCGTTGCAGCCCATCTCGAGGTTCAAGTCGGTCGGCTCGAGCAGGATCGCGAGCGCGGCCTGCGAGAGCCACGGCAGCTCGCGCAGCAGCCGCCCGAGGCCGTTGTGCACGGCCGGGCCTTCCTCGGCGTCGTAGAAGATCATCGCGAGGTCGAAGCGCAGCGCGTCGGGATCGAGCGTTTCGGCGAGCGTGAGCATCACGGCATCGCCCGCCTTCATGTCGGTCGAGCCGACGCCGTACAGGCGGTCGCCCTCGCGGCGCGCGCGCGCGTTGCCCTGCGCGGGCACGGTGTCCGTGTGGCCCGCGAGCACGAGCAGCGGCCGGCCGCGCGACGGCCCGCGCCACACCAGCGAAAGCCCCGAGCGCGTCACCTCGCCCTTCGGCAGCGCGCGCAGGCGCGCCTCGACGAAGGAGGCGATCTCGGCTTCGGCGCCGGTGACGCTCGGAATGTTCACGAGCGTTTCGAGCAGCCCGGCGATGCTTTCGGAGGTCGGGGACACGCTTCATCCTTTCGAGCCACGGGACGCGCGAAAGCTAGCATCGGCCCCACCCTTGCGCCACAGCGCGCCCGCACGCAAAGTGCGGCGCATGCGCACCTCCCTCCTGCTGACCGGCGCGGACACGCTGCCGCTGCTGCACCGCCTGTCCACGAACGTGATCGCCAACCTCACGCCCGGGCACTGGCGGGCGACGCTGTTCTGCGATTTCCGCGGCCGCCTGCTGCACCGCGCCCTCGTCGTGCACGCGGCGCCGGGTGAAGTGTGGCTGTTGCGGGACGACGCCGAGGGCGCCGATCTGGCGACCTTCATCGACCGGTACGTGTTCCGCGAGGACGTGAAGATCGCCGACCATTCCGCGCAGCCGCTGCCGGCGTTCACGCTCGACACCCCGCTGCCCGCGCCGCCCGGCGAGCGAGCGCGCATCGAGGCCGGCGCTCCGCGGCACGGCCACGAGATCGCCGAACACTTCACGCCCTACGAAGTCGGGCTCGCGCACGAAGTGCACCTCTCGAAGGGCTGCTACACCGGGCAGGAGGCGCTGCAGCGGCTGGTCACCTACGACAGCGCGCGCCGCAGGCTCGTGCGGATCACGGGCGCCGGCCCCGCGCCGGTGACGCACGCCGAACTCGTCGCCGCGGGCGAACCGGCAGGACTCGTGACGAGCGCCGTGACCGAAGGTGGCGGCTGGGTGGGTCTCGCCGCCGCGCGCCGGGACCGGATCGAGTCGGGCGAGGCACTCACCCTGGCCGACGGCCGGGCCGTGACGATCGCGCACGTGTTCGAGCTCACCCGCCCGCAGGGCCGGCCGGCGTAGCGAACGCACCGCTGGAAGTGCCGCGCGCAAGCCGTTGCGCGGCAGTGCTCAGGCGGCGTCGGACTCCCCACCCTCTTCGGACGCCTCGGGCTCGCCGTCCTCGACCACGAGCACGTCCGTGGTGAGCACCAGCCCGGCGATGCTCGTGGCGTTCTCGAGCGCGCAGCGAGCGACCTTGGCCGGGTCGAGGATGCCCTGCTCGAGCAGGTCGCCGTAGCGTCCCGTGCGCGCGTTGAAGCCCCAGTCGCCGCCGTGCTCGGCGAGCGCGGCGAGCAGCAGCCCGGCGTCCTCGCCCGCATTGATCGCGATCTGGCGCGCGGGCTCGGCGAGCGCCGCGAGCACGAGGTCGCGGCCGGCGAGTTCCGCCGGCTGCGCGCACTCCAGTTCGCGCACGGCCGCGCCGGCGCGATAGAGCCCGATGCCGCCACCCGTGAGCACGCCCTCCTCCACCGCCGAGCGCGTCGCCGCGAGCGCGTCCTCGAGCCGCGAACGGTTGGCGTGGATCTCGAACTCGGTCGCCCCGCCCGCGTGCAGCACCGCGACGCCGCCGGCGAGACGGCCGAGACGCGCACGCAACACGTCGCGATCGTCCTCCTGCTCGCACGCGGCGAGCGCACGACGCAGCTGCGAAACCTTCTGCGCCACGGCTTCGCTGCGGCCGCCGCCCTGAAGCAGCGTCGTGTGCTCCATCGTCGAGGTCGCGTGACGCGCGCGCCCGAACCACGCCGCCTCGAAACGGCCGGGCTCGCGGCCCAGTTCCGGCGCGATCAGCGAAGCGCCCGTGAGCAGCGCGAGATCGTCGAGCAGCTCGCGGCGTTCGGCCGGCGCCTGCGGCAGCTTCACGACCGCGCCCGGCGCGGTGCCGCGCAGGCGGTTCACGACGAACACCGGCAGCGCCTCCGGCCCCACGTCCTCGCAGATCACGAGCAGCGGACGCGACTGCCGCGCCGCGGCCTCGAGCATCGGCACGACGTCGGCCGGCTTCGCGAGCACGCCGTCCACGAGCGCGACGAGCGGGTGCGCGAACGACGCCTCCATGTCCTCGGCGTCGGTGATGAAGTACGGCGACGCGTAGCCGCCGTCGAAGCGCGTGCCCTCGAGCACCTCGAGCGTCGTGTCGAGCCCACGGCCGTCCTCGACCGTGACCACGCCCAGGCGCCCGACGCGCTCGAGCGCGTGCGCGAGCATCTCGCCGAGCCGGCGGTCGCCCGCCGCGATCACGGCGACACGTTCGAGGTCGCGACCGCCTTCGACCGGGCGAGCGTTCGCGGCCATCGCCTGCTTCGCGGCGCGCACCGCGCGGTCCATGCCGCGCTTGACCGCCACCGGGTGCAGCCCGTTCGCGACCGCCGCGAGCCCGCCTCCCGCCAGCCGGTGTGCGAGCACCGTGGACGTGGTCGTGCCGTCGCCCGCCTGCTGTGCGGTGTGGAACGCCGCCTCGCGCAGCATCTGCACGCCGACGTTCTCGAACAGGTCCGCGAGCGAGACTTCCTGAGCCACCGCGACGCCGTCGCGCGTGATCGCGGGTACGCCGTGCAGCCGGTCGAACACGACGCTGCGCCCGCGCGGGCCGAGCGTGATGCGCACGGCGCTCGCGAGCTGATCCATGCCGCGCCACAGCGCACCGCGCGCGGCATCGTCGAACAGGACGCGTTTGGGCATCGTCGGGCTCTCCCGGGGACCGAAGGCGCTCTCGATGCGGCCGGGTGAGGCCGCGCCGGCGTTATCGGCCGTTCGTCAGCGGGGCAACAGCCCCGCTTCGCGGGCCGCCTGTACGACCTCGGGCCGGGCGTCGGGACGGCGCGCGGCCTCGCTCGCCCACTGCATGGCGCGCCGCGTGTCCCCCGCGGCCGCCCAGCTCGCGGCGGCGTCGAACGCCGCGTCCGAACTCGCGGCGAGCACTCCGGCGATCTTCTCGTGCTCGGTCGCGGCCGCCGCGTAGTCCCCCGCGGCGACGAACGCCGCGGCGAGCGAGCGGTGGTCCGTCACCCAGCGCGGGTTGAGCGCGAGCTCGGCCTCGAGGTTCTCCTCGCCCGCGTGCACGCGCACCCAGCCCGCGAGCGAGTCGTGACGGAAGAAGTAGTCCGCGCCCCGCGGCTCGCCGGCCGCGCGCGGACGGTACGCGCTGTAGAAGCCGCCGCGCAGCGTCGAGTCGCCGTACCACACGCGCAGCGCGGGTGCGTCGCCCTGCACGAGCCCGATGCGGTCGGGCACGCGCACGAAGAAGATGCGCGCGTGCGCGCCGGGCTCGGGCAGCTTCCGCAGGAGGTCGTCGCGCATGGCCGCGTTCAGCGCCGCGGCGCGCCGCTGGTACATCGCGTCACCCCAGTCGAGCGAGGGCGTGCGGTCGCGCGCCGTGCCGAGCACGGCGAGCAGCGCGAGCGTCACGCCCGCGACCGCGGCGTTCCCGCCCGCCCACGCGCCGAGCGCGAGCAGCACGCCGAGCGCCGCGAACGACGCGTAGTACGCGTGGAAGCCCAGTCCGGGCAGCAGCAGCGGCGCGACTCCGACCGCGGCCCAGGCGAGCGCGAAGCGCGTCACCGCGGCGCGGGGGTGCGGCGCCGGGGCCTCGTTCTCGGGACGCAGCGCACCTGCCAGCACGAGCAGCGCGCCCGCGAGCGCGAGCGCGGGGAACGCGATCGCGCCCCAGTCCGGCATCGGTACGGGCACGCGATCGAGGTTGAGCGCGACGAGCAGCCCACGCGCGAACGCCACCGGCGGCGACAGCCGCGTGGGATCGTCCACGTGCTCGAGCGTGACGGGGCGCCAGAGCTGCCCGCCGAGGCGCGGATGCAGCGCGCCCCACGCGAGCGCGACCACCGCGAACGGCAGCGCGCGCGCGATGGCCTCGCGCCACGGCCGTCGCGCGAGCAGCACATCGTGCGCGAGCAGCACCGCGGGCAGCAGCGCCGCGGTTTCCTTGCTGAGCAGCGCCATCGCGTAGCCGCCGAGCGCCAGCGCCCGGCGATCGGCGCTCCACGCGAGCAGCGCGGCGAGCGACCACACGAGCATCCACAGATCCTGCACGCCGGCCACCCACAGCAGCGGCAGGCTCCACGCCGCGAGCGAGGCGCAAGCGGCCGCGGCCCACGCGGCGGCGCGGCCACCGGCGATCCGGCGCACGAACGCCCAGAAGAGCGCGACCACGGCGAGCCACAGCGCCGCGTTGACCGCGTGGAACACCGCGGGGTTCGCGCCCGCGAGTCCCTGCACGGCCCAGTAGTGCGTCTCGCGCGACCACGGCCGCCACCAGTGGAAGGCGAGCCCGTCGAAGCCCCACAGCGACGGCAGCGACGCCGCGCGCGTGCGGTCGAGGAACAGGAAGTCGTCGTTCACGAACGGCGCGCGCAGCACGTCGGGCCAGCGCAGCGCCACGACCGCGAGCAGCGCGAGGGCCGCAACGACGAGCCGGGGCGCGCTCGTGCGCACCCCGGCCGTCGTCCGCATCTGGCGAGCTCCTACTTCCACTCGGCCAGGAAGATGTTCGTCTCGCCCGGCACGGTGCCGCCGCGGTTCGAACAGAACACGAGCCACTTGCCGTCGGGGCTGAACATCGGGAAGCCGTCGAAGTCGTCGTCGCGCGTGACCGGCACCGGCTCGCCGCCCGCGACGTCGACCATGTAGAGGTCGAAGTTGCGGCTGCGCGGGTTCTCCCAGTTCGACGAGTAGATGATCTGCTTGTCGTCGAGCGTGAAGTACGGCGCGAACGACGCGCCCGGCTTGTCCGTGATGCGGCGCTGGTTCGTGCCGTCCGCGTTGCCGACCCAGATGTCCATCTTGTTCGGCATCACGAGATCCTGGTCGAGCAGGCGATGGAACTTCGCGAGCGCGGTCGAGTCGGTCGTGCGGTACGTGCGCCACACGATCTGCCTGCCGTCGTGCGAGAAGTACGCGCCGCCGTCGTAGCCCGGCTGGTCCGTGAGGCGCGTGAGCTGCGAACCGTCCGTGCGCATCTTGTAGAGATCCACGTCACCGTCGCGCTTGCTCGTGAACAGGATCCACTGGCCGTCGGTCGAGAGCGTCGCCTCGGCATCGTAGCCCGGGTGGTTCGTGAGCTGGCGCAGGTCCGTGCCGTCCGCCTTGGCCGTGAAGATCTCGTAGCTCGGGTAGATCGCCCACGTGTAGCCCTTGCTCATGTCGGGCTCGGGCGGGCACTCGGCGCCACCGAGATGCGTGGACGCGAACAGCACGCGGCGGTCGTTGTCGTAGAAGTAGCCGCAGGTCGTGCGGCCCTTGCCGGTGCTCACGAGCGTGACCTTGCCCGTGCGCATGTCCATCACGTACTGCTGGTCGCACTTGTTCGAGCCGACCGTCGCCTGGAACGACAGCTTCGTGCCGTCCGCGCTCCAGTACGCCTCGGCGTTCTGCCCGCCGAACGTCAGCTGCCACAGGTGCACGAAGCGGCTCTCGCCCGGACGGATGAGCGAGTCGCGCGAGACGGCGGTCTTCGGGATCGGGCGGAAGGGCTTGCCCTTCGCGGCGCCGGGCTTGGAAGCCCCGGTGACGGCGAAGGCGACGAGTACGGCCAGCAACAACCCCACGATTCGCTTCACGACAATTCCTCCCAGAGGAGCCGCAGCCCCTTCAGCGTCAGTCCTTCGTCCACGAGATCCACGGTTTCACACTCGGGCGCGAGTACGGGCGCGAGCCCGCCCGTCGCGATCACCTTCGGGTGCCCGCCCAGCTCGGCGCGCACGCGGCGCACGAGCGAGTCCACGAGCCCCGCATTCCCCCATACGACGCCGACGCGGAGACATTCCTCCGTCGTGCGTCCGAGCGCGCGCTCGGGGCGGCGAAGGTCCACGCGCGCGAGCCGCGCGGCGCGCCGGAAGAGCTCCTCGGACGCCGTCACGACGCCGGGTGCGATCGCGCCGCCGACGTAGGCGCCCTGCTTGTTCACGCAGTCGAGCGTGGTCGCGGTGCCGAGGTCCACGACGATCGCGGGCGCGCCGTACAGCTTGCGCGCGGCGTAGGCGTTGGCGAGCCGGTCCGCGCCGACCGACGCCGGATCGGGCACGTGCACCGGGATGCACGCGGTCTCCGCGTTCACCTCGAGCGGACGCTTGCCGGTCACGGCGCGCAACGCCTCGCTCCAGGGGCGCGTGAGTGACGGCACGACCGAGCACAGGATGCTGCCCCAGCCCACCGCGCTCGTGTGCACGAGCATCTCGAGCGCGAGCCGCAGTTCGTCCTGCGTGCTGCGCCCGCTCGTCAGGCGCCAGAACCCGTCGAGCTCGGCGCCGAGGAAGCGGCCGACCACGGTTTCACTGTTGCCGATGTCCACCGCGAGCAGCGGCGTGGGCGCGGCGATGCGCGCCGGACGCTTCGGCGCCGGGGCCTTCGCGGGCTTCGCCGCCTTCGTGCTCTTCGCGGCGCGCTTGCGACGCTCAGTCATGACCGATGTCCCCTCGTTCGAGTGCGGCGGTTTCCGCCACTTCGGCTTCCGTCTTGCGCTTCGCGACGAAGAACGACAGCCCGACGCTCAGGAAGTACAGCAGCGCCATGGGGCCGCCCATGACGACCTGCGCGCTCACGACGTCACCGGGCGTGATCGCGGCGGTGACGACGAAGATGACCACGATCGCGGCCCGCCACTGCTTCAGCAGGAACATCGGCGTCACGAGCCCGATCGCGGTGAGCAGCATGGTGACGAGCGGCAGCTGCATGAGCACGCCGCACGCGAGCGCCATGTTGTAGAAGAAGTCGAGCAGCAGGCTGAGCCGGATCTGCGACACCATGCCGGGAGTCAGGAACTGCTGCAGCACGTGGATCACGAGCGGCACGACGTAGCTGTACGCCGCCCAAGCGCCGGCCGCGAACAGCACGCACGAGGCGAGCGAGAGCGGCACGACCCAGCGGCGCTCCTGCTTGAGCAGGCCCGGCAGCACGAACGACCAGATGCGCCACAGCACGTACGGCAGCGCGATCATGAGGCCGATGAGCGCGGCGAGCTTGAGGCGCTCGTTGAACGCCTCGAACGGCGACATGACGACCGTGGTCTGGACCGTGCGCGCGATGAGGTCGGCGAGCACGCGTGGCGCGAGCCACCAGCCGGCGAGCGCGCCGATCGCGACCCCCGCGAACACCTGCTGCAGCAGCCGGCGCAGTTCCTCGAGGTGATCGAGGAAGTGCATCTCTCCCGTCTGGCGCGGGTCCACCCATTCGTCGTCCGGGCGGAACTCGCGGTGACGGCGCGGATCCTCGGCGGGCGGCAGGTGCGGGCTGCTCACGCGCGCCCTCCGTCGGTGGCGCACGCCGGGCCGTCGGCGGGCTCCAGGTCGCCCGCGATCATCACGCGCTCGATGCCCGACTCGAGCCGCAGCACGAGGCCGCCGTCGTCGTCGAGCCGCTGCGCCACGCCGGTGACGTCGCCGCCCGGCGCGCGCACGGTGACCGTCTCGCCCCAGAACGCGGCGCGCGCGCTCCAGGCGTCGCGGATCTTCGCGCGCTCGCCCTCCTGCAGTTCTTCCCAGAGCGGCTCGAACGCTTCCAGCAGCCGCGCAGCCACGTCCTCGGGGCCCACCTGATCGTCGCCGCGTTCGATCGCCACGCTCGTGGCGCGCGCGCGCAGCGCTTCGGGGAACTCGTCCGCGAGCGTGAGCACGTTGACGCCCACGCCGATCACGACCACGTCGCCACCCGCCGGGGCGCGGCGCATCTCGCACAGCACGCCGGCCAGCTTGCGCCCGTGCGCGAGCACGTCGTTCGGCCACTTGAGGCGCGCGTGTTCCACACCGCAGCGCGCGACCGCCGTCGCGGCGGCGACGCCCGCGGCGAGCGGAATCAAGCCCGCCTGCCGCACGTCGCAGCCCAGGTGCAGCGCGACGCTGAGCGCGAGCGCGCGCCCCGGTGCGTGCTCCCACGTGCGGCCGGCGCGGCCGCGGCCCTGCGTCTGCGCGTCCGCGACCACCACCACGCCGTCGCCCTGCCCCGCGCACAGCGCGTCGAAGGCGTCGTCGTTCGTGGACGGCGTGCTCGCGCGCGTGATCAGCGCGCGGCCGAGCCGCCGTGTGGCGAGCTGCGCGCCGAAGCGCGCGCGGTCGAAGCCGTCGCGGGGACGATCAGCCAACTTCCTCGATCTCCAGGCTCAGGTTGAGCGCGGGCGCCGAGTGCGTGAGCGCGCCGACGGACAGGTAGTCCGCGCCGGTCTCCGCGTATGCGCGCGCGGTCTCGAGGTTGATGCCGCCGCTGACTTCCACTTCCGGCCAGCGCTTCGCGCCGGGCAGCACGCGCGAGTGGTCCGGCGGGTTCGCGCGGTACCAGCGTTCGACTTCGTCCACCGCGCGCTTCACGGCGTCGACCGGCTGGTTGTCGACGAGGATGCGGTCCACTTCGGGGCGCAGCGCTTCGCGCAGCTGCTCCATGGACTCGACCTCGACCTCGAGCAGCAGGTCGCGGCGCGTGCGCTGGATGCGGTCGATCGCCTGCGTGAGGCCGCGTGCGGCGCGGATGTGATTGTCCTTCACGAGGTACATGTCCCAGAGCGCCATGCGGTGGTTGACGCCGCCGCCGCAGGCGACCGCATACTTCTCGAGGAAGCGCAGCCCCGGCGTGGTCTTGCGCGTGTCGAGGATGCGGCAGCCCGTGCCCTCGATCGTCTGCACGTACTTGTGCGTGAGCGTGGCGACGCCGCAGAGCCGCATGAGGTAGTTCAGCGCCGTGCGCTCCGCCGTCATGATGCTCGCCGCCGAGCCGCTGATCTGGGCGAGCGCGACACCCGCTTCGATCCATTCGCCGTCGCGCGTGGTCGAGCGGAACTTGAGCCCCGGGTCGACCTCGCGGAACGTCATCTGGGCGATCTCGAGGCCCGAGACGATGCCCGGCTCCTTCGCCACGATGACGGCGCGCGCGCCGATGTTGGACGGCACCGAGTTGAGCGTGGTGACGTCGCCGGTGCCCACATCCTCGGACAGCGCGAACTTGACGAGCGGCAGGAAGGATTCGAGCACGGTGGCCTTGGGTTCCCGGTTGGCGGACGAAGCGCCCCGGAAGCCCCGGGGCGGAATGCGAGTGCGGCAGCATAGCCGCAGGCCGGAAGGCGCGCATCCCCGCCGGGAGGGCGCGGGTTTGGGGCGCGGATGGCGTGCGCCGTGTGCGAGTGGCTCCGTCGGGTCGCGCGGGTCGAGGCGTAGCGACGGGACTGCTCGCCCCGGGGCGAGCAGCACCCACGGTTCGCGCGATCAGGCGAGAGCAATGGGGCCGGTTACTCGCGGTGTCGGCGCTTCATCTCGCCGAGCTGACCGCCCAGCCCTTCGTCACCCTTCGCACCACCACCCCCAGCGAATCCGCCGGCCCGCGGCTCGACAGCAGTACGCGCGCGTCGTCGCCGCCCAGCGGTAGCACCGCGTGCAGCACGGCCCAGCGGCGCGCCTTCATCCAGCGGTCCACGTCGCTCGACACCGTCACGTCGCGGTCGCTCCACGCGCGGTAGCCGCGCCGCGCGTCGAACGCGCGCGCCACCGCCCAGGCGGCGTCGTCCACGGGGCCGACACGCAGGCGCGTCGCGGTCACGCCGTCCACTCGCCACACGCTCTCCTGCTCGAGCCGCGGGCAGTCGGCGCACAGCCCGGCGTCCACGGCGGACGCGCCGGTCCAGCCGCGCTCGCGCACCGCGATCAGCGCCTCGCCCGCGCGCGAGAGCACGCGCAGCCCGGCATCGCCCGAGCGCTCGCTCGAGACGAGCGAAGTGCGGTACATGCCGGGCACGACGCCGGGCACGCTGTCCACGGGCGCCACCCACAGCACGTGCGGCCACTCGCCGGGCTCGCCGAACCACGCGAGCGCAACGCGCGTGAGCGCCTGCTCGTACAGCGGCCGCACCTGCGCGAGCCACACGCGCTCGATCGCGTGCAGCCCGGCGGGACTCGCTCCTGCCGCCGCGCCCTCCACACGTCGAACGGCACCGCCA
>JACRIW010000019.1 GCA_016215625.1 Candidatus Eiseniibacteriota bacterium
GCGGGAAACGTGACGTCGGCGCGCCGGCTCCTCGCGCGCTCGGCCGCGGCGGCCGAACGCCTCGCGGCGCGC
Organism: Candidatus Eiseniibacteriota bacterium; assembly: GCA_016215625.1. Lineage (GTDB taxonomy): Bacteria > Eisenbacteria > RBG-16-71-46 > RBG-16-71-46 > RBG-16-71-46 > CAIXRL01. The sequence goes on from JACRIW010000019.1 coordinate 73, forward strand.
ATCCTCGACGACCAGTGGCGCGCGACGTTCTGGGGGGAATGGGGCTGGCCGCATCGCGAACTCGCGGCGCTCGAACTGTCCGAAGGGCGCTTCGCGGCGGCCTTCGAGGCGCTCGAGGCCGGCCGCGGACGCGCGCTCGTCGGGCTGTCCTCGCAGCGCGCGACCAAGGGCGGCCTGCCCGAGAGCGTGCGCCGCTGGGCGGCCTCCGCGCAGGCGCGCGAACGCGCGCGGCGCGCGGGCGAATCCGTGGTGAGCGCCGAGGGCGCGGCGCAGCTCGAACGTCCCTCGCGCGTGCTGTCCTCGCGCCCGCCGCGCACCATTCGCGCGTCCGAGCTGCGGCGCGCGCTGCCCGAGGGCGCGGCGCTGCTCGACTACTTCGTGCACGACGGCGCGCTCGGCGCGCTCGCGCTCTCGCGCGACGCGATCACCGGCCGGCCGGCGCTCGCGAGCGAGGCGCAGATCGCGCAGCGCATGCACGCGCTGCTGTTCGCGCTCCGCGGCGCGGCGTACCTGCCGGCCTCCGAGCGTTCGGTGGACGACGCGCTGCGCGGTCCCCTCGCCGAACTCGCGGCCCTAGCGCTCTGGCCGCTGCTCGGCGCGCGCACGCCCGAAGCGCTCGCGATCGCACCGGCCGGCGCGCTGACGCGCCTGCCGTGGGCGGCGCTGCCGCTGCCCGACGGACGCGCGCTGTGCGAAGCGGCGGCGACCGTGGTCGTGCCGGGGCTGCGGCTCGCGCTCACGCGTGCGGGCCACGAGCCGGCCGCGCACGGGCGGGCGCTCGTGGTCGCCGTGGACGCGGGCGAACTCGACGCGGTCGCGACCGAGGCCGAGGCGATCGCGAAAGCCTTCCCCGACGCGCACGTGCTCATGGGCAGCGAGGCCACCGCCGGGCGCTTCCTCGCGCTCGCGGGCGAGGCGCCGTGGATCCATTTCGCCGGGCACGGTGGCTGGCGTGCCGACGCCCCGCTCGAGTCCGGGCTGCGTCTCGCCGACCGCTGGCTGCTCGCCGGCGAGCTGGCCGAACACCCGCTCGCCGCGCGCTGGGTCACGCTGTCCGCCTGCCACACCGCGCGGGCGCTCGTCCGTCCGGGCGAGGAGTGGTTCGGGCTGGCGCGCTCGTTCCTGCTCGCCGGCGCGGGCGCCGTCGTTGCGGCGCAATGGGATGTGGACGACGCGGCGACCGCGGAGCTGATGGCCCGGCTCTACGCCCGCCTCGGTGCGGGAGTGCCGATTGCACAGGCACTTTCGCAAACTCAGCGGCAACTGCACGCCGCCGGGGTGCATCCACTGGACTGGGCCGGGTTCGTGACCCTGGGTGGTCCGGCCCTGCTGGAACGGATGGGAACCCGCGAGGACGCGGTGCAAGTTTAGCCAGACGTGCTTCCTGCCCGTCCCCTGTCGGGCCGGACGACAATTCTCGGGCTGCGGGACGTTTTCCGTAGTCGAAACCGAGGGTGCGACGGGTAGACTCCTCGCCCACCGGAGGACACCAGATGCCGCGACCGCACCACGTCATCACGATGCGACACCTCGCCCTCGCGCTCGTCGCGCTCACGGGGCTGCTCGCCAGTTCGTGTGCGCGCCAGCTTCCGACGGCCGTCGACTCGACGCCTTCGCGCGCGGCGGCCATGACCCGGCAAGGAAACGGTGACGGCGTCGAGAACGAAGTCGTGGTCACGCTCGCCGCCGGCGCCGATCCGGCGGTGATCGCGAGCGACTACGGCGCGACGCTGCTCGACTACGACGCCGAGAACTCGCTCGCCGTGTACCAGCCCGACGGCTCGCAGACCCCGGCCGAGCTCGTCACCCTCATGGCGGCCGACGCACGCCTCATCACCACGGAATCCAACGGCTGGATCGTCCCGGCCGAAGCGCGCCAGAAGAGCTTCGCGTTCGACGACGGCTTCGGCACGCTCCTGAACGCGGTCGAGCAGCCCGCCGCCGCCGCGATCGGCCTGCCGGCGGCGCACAAGGTGAGCACGGGCGGCGGCGTGAAGGTCGCCATCCTCGACACGGGCATCGATCCCTCGCACCCGATGTTCGCGGGCCGGATCGTGGGTTCGTCCGACTTCCTGAATCCCGCCAACGCGGCTGCGATCGACATGGCCGACGGCGTCGACAACAACGCCAACGGCGCGACCGACGAAGCCTACGGCCACGGCACGCACGTCGCCGGCATCGTCATGCTGACGGCGCCCGACGCGATGCTGCTCGTGGGCCGCGTGCTCGACGCCGACGGCCAGGGCGACGTGCTCGCGGTCGCCGCCGGCATCCGCTGGGCGGTGCGCAGCGGCGCGCGCGTGATCAATCTCTCGCTCGGCACGCTCACGCACAGCGACGCGATCCAGAACGCGCTCGAGTACGCGGAGCACCACGACGTCGTCGTGGTCGCGTCCGCGGGCAACTGGGGCGCCGAGAACCCGCAGGAGTTCCCCGCGCGCTCGAGCCACGCCATCGCGGTCGCCGCGTCCGACGCGGCGCGGCGCCCGGCGGCGTTCACGTCGTTCGGCAGCTTCGTCGCGCTCACCGCGCCCGGCGTCGCCGTGCGCAGCGCGTACCCCGGAAACAGCTACCGGCTGTGGAGCGGCACCTCGATGTCCACGCCGTTCGTCTCGGGCACCGCGGCGCTGCTGCTGTCGTTGCACCCGTCGTGGAGCTCGGGCCAGACGCTCGAGCGCCTCACGCAGACGAGCTCGCACCTGTACGGACTCACGCCCGCGCAGGTGGACAAGCTCGGCGAAGGCATGGTGAACGCCGGCGCCGCGCTCGCTCCCGACTACGCCCCGGGCATCACGCCCACCGACGACCCCGAGGAGATCGTCCGCGCGGCGCGCTGAGACGCGCCGCTTTCGCGCACGGCTCCCATGCAGGAACGCTTCCGCTGGACCACGATCGCCCACCGCGACCGAGCGCTGCTCGGACCGGTGGGCGATCGCGCGTGTGACGCGATGCTCGCCGCCGCGGGACTCGCGGCGGCGGCGACGCCTGCGGACGTGCTCGACATCGGCTGCGGCAAGGGCGAATGGCTCGTGCGCGCGCTGGTCGGAACGCCGGAGGCACGCGGCACCGGCATCGACCCGAACCACGCCTTCGTCGCGGACGCCGCGCGACGGGCGGAGGCGGCCGGCGTCGCCGGGCGCGTGACGCTGGTCACGAGTGCGTTCGAGCCGGCGCTCGTCGCGGACCGTGCCTTCGCGCTCGCGATCTGTACCGGCGCCTCGCACGCCTTCGGCACGTACGAGCAGGCGCTGCGCGGGCTGCGGCGGCTCGTGGGCGATGGTGGCGCCGCGATCGTCGGCACGGGCTTCTGGCGGCGCACGCCCGATCCCGGGTACCTCGCCGCGTTCGGCGGCTCCGAGGACGAGATGACGGCGCTCGAGGAGACGGCCGCGCTCGCCGAGGCGAACGGTTGGCGCGTCTCCGCGCGGCACGTGAGCACGCTCGAGGAGTGGGACGACTACGAGCACGGCTACGCCGCGCGCGTCCGGGAATGGGTCGCGGCGCACCCGGAGGACCCGGATGCGCCGCTGTTCGCCCGCCGCATCGAGTCGTGGGCCGGCGCGTACGAACGCTGGGGCCGGGACACGATGGGCTTCGTGACCTTCGTGCTGGTGCGGGACTAGCTCTTCTTCTGCCGCGCGTCCCAGTCGGCGCGCGACTCGCGCGCGAGCGGCTTGAGCTTGCGGCCCTGCAGCGCGCCGTTGACCGCGGGCAGCTCCTTCGCGAGCAGCGCGTCGAGCTCGGCCTGCGCCTTCGCGAGCTGCGACGCGAGCCGCCCGGTCATCGCCTGCTGCGACTCGGTCGGCTTGCCGTCGTAGCCGTTCACCTTGCCGTAGAGGTCGCCGAGCTCCTCGCGCAGCTGGATCTCGCCCGTGAGCCGCCCGCCCTCCTTCGCCGCCACGATCGTGCCGCGGAACGCCTCGAGCCGCGTCGCGAACGCCGTCAGCCGCACCGCGAGCGCGTCCTTCTTCGGCAGCTTCGCCGCGATCGCACGCGCCGAGTCGCGCAGCCCGGTCACGCTCTCGGCCGTCCAGCTCAGGTCGCCGAGCATGCCGTACAGGCGGTTCACGAGCGCCACCTGCGCCGCACGGTCCTCCGCCGAGTGCGTCGAGCGCGGATCGGGCACGAGCTTCAGCTTCGTGTCGTACGTGTCCTTGTTGCGCACGAGCCGCACCGTGTACTCGCCCGCCTGCGCGCGCGGCCCGACGAACGTGTACATGTTCTGCACGAGGTTCGCGGCCGCGGGAATCTTCGGGCCGGGCATGCGCATCGGCCACTCGACGCGGTTGAGCCCGCGGCGCTTCGACGCGGGCAGCTTCATGATGAGGTTGCCCTTCGGATCGAGCAGCTCCACGCGCAGGTCGCCCACCACGTGCCGCTTCTTGAGGTAGTAGCAGAGCACCGCGGTCTCGCCGAGCGTCTCGCCGGACCAGTCCGTGTCGCCCTCGAAGCGCTGCTCGACGGACGGAATCACCAGCTCGGAGGGACGCGACGGCAGGAACGCGGCGTCCGACGCGAGCACCTCGGCGGTGAGCGAGCGCAGCGGCGTGAGGTCGTCGAAGACGTAGATGCCGCGGCCGTGCGTCGCGACGAGCAGGTCGCCCTCGCGCGGGTGGATCGCCAGGTCGCGCACCGCGACCGGCGGCATGCCGGATTTGAGCTGCGCCCACTGCCGGCCCGAGTCGAGCGAGACGAACAGCCCCGACTCGGTGCCGAGGAACAGCAGCGCGGGATTGACGGTGTCCTGCCGCACGACGTGCGCGTGCCCGTGCAGCGCATCGGCGCCGAGCGAGGTCCACGTCGCGCCGAAGTCGCGCGTCACGTACACGTACGTCTTCGTGTCGCCGCTCCAGTGGCCGTCGGCGGTCACGAAGCACGTGCCTTCGTCGAACGCCGAAGGCGCGACGTACGAGATCCACGTGTTCGCGGGCAGTCCCGGCAGCAGCGAGGCGACGTTGTTCCACGTCTTGCCCCCGTCGCGCGTGACCTGCACGTTCCCGTCGTCCGTGCCCGCCCACACGACGGCCGCGTTCTTCGGCGATTCGCCGATCGCGACGATCGTGCAGTGGTTCTCGGCCGCGGAATTGTCGATGCTGAGGCCGCCGGACTCCTCCTGCTTCTGCTTGAGCGGGTCGTTCGTGGTGAGGTCGTTCGAGATCCGCTCCCACGTGTCGCCCTTGTCGCGCGAGCGGTAGAGGAACTGCGCGCCCATGTAGAGCGCACCGCTCGCGGGCCCGACGTGCAGCGGCGCGTTCCAGTTGAAGCGCAGCTTCGGCTCGCCCTCGCGCCGGCCGGGACGGATCGACTTCGCCTCGCCCGTGCGCATGTCGGTCCGCGAGACCTCGCCGCCCTGGTACTCGCTGTAGAGCAGGTTGCCGTCGTTCGGGTCCACGAACGCCCACATGCCGTCGCCCATGTTGAGCGATTCCCACGCGCGGTTCGGGATGCCGCCCGGGCGGCGCGACGGTCCGCGCCACGTGCCGTTGTCCTGCAGGCCGCCGTACACGCGGTAGGGCGTCTGCATGTCGTAGCTCACGTGATAGAACTGGCCGACGGGCAGGTTCTGGATCGCGCGCCACGTCGTGCCGCGGTCCTGCGTCACGGCGAGGCCGCCGTCGTTGCCCATGATCATCCATTCGGGATTGCGCGGATCGATCCACAGCGCGTGCACGTCGCTGTGGTAGCTCGCGCCCATGATGCCGCCACCACCACCGAACGTCTTGCCGCCGTCGTCGCTCACGACGAGGTTGAGCGCGCCCTTGTACACGCGGTCGTAGTCGCGCGGGTCGGCCACCACGTTCGCGAAGTAGAACGGGCGCCACGTGACGTTCATGTTCGAGTCGTTCTGCCGCGACCAGTGCTCGCCCGCATCGTCCGAGCGGTAGAACGCCGTGCTCTTCGACTCGACGATCGCGTACACGCGCGAGGCGCGGGCGGGCGAGACCGAAATGCCGATGCGGCCGAGGTCGCCCTCGGGCAGGCCGTTCGTGAGCTTGCGCCACGTCGCGCCGCCGTCGGTGCTCTTGTAGAGCCCGCTGCCCGGGCCGCCGCTCGAGAACGTCCACGCCTTGCGCCGGTACTGCCACATCGAGGCGTAGAGCGTGTTCGGCTCCTGCGGGTCCATGGCGATGTCCGCGGCGCCGGTCTGCTCGTTCACGTACAGCACCTTCGTCCACGTCCTGCCGCCGTCGAGCGTGCGGTACACGCCGCGCTCCGGGCTGTCCGAGAACGCCGGGCCGGTGGCCGCGACGAGCACGGTGTCCGGGTGCTTCGGGTTCACGACGATGCGCGCGATGCGCTCGGTCTTCTCGAGACCCATGCGCGTCCACGTGTCGCCGCCGTCGGTCGTCCTGTACACGCCTTCGCCCATGCCGACGCTGTTGCGCACCCAGCTTTCGCCGGTGCCGACCCACACGACCTTCGGATCCTTCGGCGACACGCGGATCGCGCCGATGGACTGGCAGTACTTGTCGAACACCGGCTTGAACGTCGTGGCGCCGTCCTTCGAGACCCAGACGCCGCCGCCCGCCGTGCCCACCCAGACCGTGATGCGCTCTCCGGGCACGCCGTCGAGGCAGGTGACGCGCCCGCCCATGACGCCGGGACCGAGCGCGCGGGCGCGCAGCCCTTCGAAGGTGTCGGAATCGAGCGTGAGTTCGTCGGCGCGCACCGCGCCGGGCGCCAGGGCGAGCGCGGCGGCCAGCACGAACGCGGAGAGCAGCGTGGAGCGAAGCGGGAGGCGCATGCGGGAATCACTCCGTGAAGGGCGGAGACGAGTGCGGCGCGCTTCGAGAAAGCCCGAAGTCGCGCCGCACCGGACGAGTGGGAATCGTTACTTCTTCTTGCCGGGCGTCGCGGGCGCGGCAGGCGCCGCCGGCTTGGCGGGCGCGGCCGGCTTGGCCGCCGTGGAATCCGCGCTCACCGTCGCGGCCGGCATGCGGAAGCGCGCGGCGTCGATCGCGGGATCGATCTCGATCTTGTCGAACGACATGGCCTGCTTCTGCGGCGAGCCCACCATGCCGTTCGTCATCGAGAACGGGCACATGACGCCGTCGACTTCCTTGTAGTCGCTGAACAGCGACTCGCCTTCGATCTCGGTGCCGCGCACGGTGCGCTTCGCCGTCTGGCGCAGGATCAGGTAGGTCTCGGTGTCGATGTAGTAGAACTCGACCGTGCCGCTCTTGCGCGTCAGCTTGATCTTCCAGGTGTCGGCGCCCTCGACGCTCTCCTTGCCGATCAGCTCGACCGCGTGGCCCTTCGCCTTCCAGTCCACGAGCGGCCCGTCGAAGTCGGCCTGCTGCTCGACTTCCTTCGCCTCTTCCGGTCCGAGCGCTTCGGGGTCCTTCTTGCCCATGAACGGCATCACCTGCCAGGCCTGCGAGCCGTCGTAGGCCTGCGTGCCCGTCATGCCGGAGAACGTGAAGTCGATGCGCATCATGCCGGGGCGCTTCTTCTCCATCGTGAAGGGCGCTTCCATGCCCGGGCCCACGGTCATCTTGCCGGTCATGCGCATGGACTGGACCTTCTGCAGCCGCGCGAGCCCGCCCTGGGCCTCGTAGTGCTTGGCGAGGATCTCGTCGAGCGTCTGGGCGTGCGAGACGGGGGCGAACGCGACGGTGAGCGCGAGAACGGCGAGGGCAGCGAGTGCCTTGCGGAACATCGAAACGACCTCCGGGGAAGTGGGAATGCGAGGGATCGCGGGGAGCGATTCCGGCCGGGGACGGATGCCGCGCCGGCGACGCCCGCACGTTACGCGGCAATCCGGCCCCGGGATGCGCTCCCGGTACGAGCGCGGCGCCGAAAGCCACGAGCGCGCCGGGGGCTTTCGTGTAGAGTGCCGCGCCATGTCCGCGAACACCGACTTCCGGCTCCCCGACCTGCGTTTCGTGCCCGTGGATGCGGTCTTCCCGCACGAGTTCAACGACCTCCAGCGCACCGAGCCGCTCGTTCGGAAGCTGAAGGAGTCGGGTGTGCTCAAGAACCCGCCGATCGTCACCCAGATCGGCGACGGCCACCGGGTGGAGCCGCGCTACGTCGTCCTCGACGGCGCGAACCGTTCGACCGCGGCGAAGGCCGCCGGCTGGCCGCACATCGTCGCGCAGGTCGTGCGCTACGAGTCGCCGACCGTGCACCTGCACACGTGGTACCACGCGCTCACCGCCGAGGCGCGCGACCGCATCGAGGAAGGGCTCGCGCGCGTGAGCGGGCTCGCGTGCACGGTCGAGTCGCGCATCCACGCGCGCGCCATGCTCGCCCGCCGCGAGGCGCTCGCGTGCGTCCTCCACTCGGACACCGAGGCGCTCGTGCTCATGGGCGGCCGCACGCTGCACGAGCGCAACCGGCTGCTCGTCGACATCGTGCGCGTGTACCAGGACCGCGTCCCGTACGTGCGCGTGAACACCGACTCGCTCACGCAGGCGCGGATCGAACACCCCGAGATCTCGGCGCTCATCGTGTTCCCGCGCTACGACCCCGCCGAGGTGATCGAACTGGCGAGCGCCGGGGAGTATCTTCCCGCCGGGATCACGCGGCACCTCATCCAGTGGCGCGCGCTGCGGCTCAACGTGCCGCTCGAGCGGTGCATGGACACGGTCACGCCGCTCGAAGCGAAGAACGCGTGGCTGCAGCGCTGGCTGCAGGAACGCCTCACCACACGGCAGGTGCGCTTCTACGAGGAGCCCACCGTCATGTTCGACGAGTGACGTCATGAAAGCGGTCACGTTCACCCGGTTCGGCGGCCCGGAAGTGCTCGAGTACGGCGACGTGCCCGAGCCGGCGATCGCCCCGGACGAAGCGCTCGTGCGCGTGCGCGCGTGCGGCATCAACCACCTCGACCTGTGGGTGCGCGCGGGGCTGAAGGGTCTCGAGCCCGAGATGCCGCACATCCTCGGCAACGACGTCGTGGGCGAGATCGTCGCGGTGGGCTCGGCCGCGCGGCACCTGACCGTCGGCCAGAAGACGCTCGTGCTGCCGACGCTGTCGTGCGGCACGTGCCCGGCGTGCATGAACGGCGACGACCACATCTGCCGCACGTACGACGTGCTCGGCCGCCGGCGCAACGGCGGCTACGCGGAGTACGTGAGCGTGCCCGCGGGCAACTGCCTGCCTTACCCCGAACGGCTGTCGTGGGAGCAGGCCGCGGCGGCGCCGCTCGTGTTCCTGACCGCGTGGCACATGCTCGCCGGGCGCGCGGGCCTTCGCCCGGGCGAGGACGTGCTCGTGATGGGCGCGGGCAGCGGCGTCGGCAGCGCGGCGATCCAGATCGCGCGGCTGTTCGGCGCGCGCGTGATCGCGACCGCGGGCGGCGCGGCGAAGTGCGAACGCGCCCGCGCGCTCGGCGCGCACGAGACCATCGACCATTCGGGAGAGGACATCGCGAAGCGCGTGCGCGAGCTGACCGGCCGGAAGGGCGCGGACGTCGTCGTCGAGCACGTCGGCGGCGCGGTGTTCGAGGCCGGCGTGGCCTCGCTCGCGCGCGACGGCCGGCTCGTGACCTGCGGCGCGACGATCGGCGGCAAGGTGACGCTCGACGTGAACGTGCTGTTCGGCAAGCACGTCGCGCTCATGGGCTCGTGGATGGGACGGCGCTCCGAGATGCTCGCGGCGCTGCAGCACCTCGCGAGCGGCGCGCTCGTGCCCGTCGTGGACTCCGTGCGTCCGCTCGCCGAAGCGCGCGGGGCCCACGAACGCATCGAGGCGCGCGAACACTTCGGCAAGCTCGTGCTGGTCCCGTGAGCACGCGCCGCGCTCCGCGCGAACGTCACGCCCTCGAGTTCGAACGGCGGCACGAGCCGCTCGCTCCGCCGCACGTGTTCCGGCGGAGGCTGCTCCACAGCGCGGGCGTCATGCTGGCGCTGATCGGCTTCTCGCTCGCGATCGGCATCGTGGGCTACCACCACTACGCGCACATGCCGAGCTGGGTGGACTGCCTCTACAACGCGGCGATGATCCTCGGCGGCATGGGGCCCGTGGCCGAGATGCCGGACGACGCGGCCAAAATCTTCGCGTCGGCGTACGCCATCTACTCCGGCGTCGTGCTGCTCGCGAGCGTGGGCGTGCTCATCTCGCCCGTGCTGCACCGCATCCTGCACCGCTTCCACATCGAAACCGACGAGGACGCGCGCTCGTGAGCGGCGAGGCCGCCCCCGAATCGGCGCCCGAACGGGCGCCCGAACGGGCGCCGGAATCGGCACCCGTCCCCGCCGCGTCCGTCGCGGCCCCGGCCGGGGGCCGGGCGCATGTGGACGCTTCGTGGTTCGACGGGCACGACCCGCCGCCGCGGCTCGGCATCGACACGTGCATCCACTGCGGCCTCTGCCTGACCGCCTGCCCCACGTACCGGACGCTCAAGATCGAGCCCGACTCCCCGCGCGGGCGCGTCTACCTCATGCGCGGGCTCGCCGACGGCTCGCTCGAGCCGGACGCCACGCTCGTGCATCACCTCGACCAGTGCCTCGACTGCCGCGCGTGCGAGACCGCCTGCCCAGCCGGCGTGCCCTACTCGCGCATGCTCGAGGCGACGCGTGGGCAGCTCGCGCGGCGCGTGCGGCGCTCCTCACCCGCGCGGCTGCTCGGCGGCTTCGTGCTGTCGCACGTGCTGCCGCACCCCGGGCGCGTCGCGTTCGCGGCGGACCTGCTGCGGCTCGGGCAGTCCGCGCCCATGCGCGCGCTGCTCGCGAGCCCCGGCGTGGAGCCGCTGCTGCCGGAGTTCGCGAAGCGCGGCCTGGCGACGGCGCCGCCGATCCCGCCGCGCCACGAGCGCGCGCTCGAGCGCGTGTACGCCTCGCTCCCGCACGGCTCGCGCATGGAGCGTGCGAACGGCGTGCTCGTCGTCTCGCCGCCCGGGCCGCCGCGCGCGCGCGTCGGGTTCCACGCCTCGTGCGTCATGGAGGCGATGTTCTCGCACACGCACCGCGAGACCGTGCGGCTGCTCGGGCTCGCCGGCGCCGAGGTGCGCCTGCCGGACGCGCAGACCTGCTGCGGCGCGATGCACGCGCACGACGGGCGCCGCGACGAGGCGAAGGCGCTCGCGCGCACGAACGTGCGCGCGTTCGCGGACGGATGCGAGCTCGTCGTGTCGCACTCGGCCGGCTGCGGCGCGGCGCTGCGCGAGGCCGCGCACCTGCTGGACGACGAGACCGCGGCGCGCGCGTTCTCCGATCGTGTCCGCGACGTCTCCGAAGTGCTCGAGGAACTCGGGCTGCCCGCGCCCACCCGGACGCTGCACGCGGCGCACGATCCGTCGCGCCCGCTGCGCATCGCCTACCACGACCCGTGTCACCTCGCGCACGCGCAGAAGGTGCGCGAGGCGCCGCGGCGGCTGCTGCGCACGCTGCCGGGCGTCGAGCTCGTGGACCTGCCGAACTCCGACTGGTGCTGCGGCAGCGCGGGCACCTACCACCTCACGCACCCCGCGATGGCCGACGAGCAGCTCCGGCTCAAGCTCGACGCGATCGAGCGCGCCGCTCCCGAAGTGGTGATCGCCTCGAACCCCGGCTGCCTGCTCCACATGCAGCGCGGGCTCGCCGCGCGCGGCATGGCCGTACGCATCGCGCACCTCGTGGACGTGCTCGGTGAAGCACATCCCGCACCCGGAGCCGCCGCCGCGCGATGACGAAACACGCGCACCCCACGATCTCGCGCCGCGCCGCCGCCGCGCTGTGCCTGGAGCGCCAGCACCTCGACCGTCCGCGCGCGCGCCGGCTCACCGCGGCCTCGCTCGAGTCGTTCGTCGGAGACGTGTGCGGGTTGCAGATCGACAGCGTCAACGTGCTCGACCGCGCGCACCACCTGACGCTCTGGAGCCGGTTCGGCGCGTACGACCGCGCCACGCTCGACCGCCTGGTCGAACGCCGCCGTGTGCTGTTCGAGTACCTCACCCACGTCGCCTGCTTCGTCGCCACGCGTGACCTGCCGCTCTGGCGCTCGACCATGGCGATGGTCTCCGAGGGGCCGTACCCGCTCGCCCGCTGGGGCCGCGCGAAGGGCAACGCCCGGCTGATCGCCGAGGTCGAAGCCGCCGTGCGCGAGCGCGCGCCCATCGGCAACGCGGACTTCGAACGGCCGAAGGGCGAGAAGGCCGGCGGCTGGTGGAGCTGGAAGCCCGCCATGCACGCGCTCGACTGGCTGTGGAAGACCGGGCGCATCGGCGTGCACTCGCGCCGCAGCTTCCAGAAGCGCTACGCGCCCATGGACCGGCTGCTGCCCGCGCCCGGCGACGCGCCCGTGATGAGCGCGCCGGAGGTCTGGCGCGAGCGCGTGCGCCGCTCGCTCGCGGCGATGGGCGCCGCGTGGGACGACGACCTGCGCATGTACTGGACGTGGCCGCGCCGCCCCGCGAGCTGGCTGCGCGACGCGCTCGGCTCGCTCGAGCGCGAGGGCGAGGTGACGGAAGTGCGCATCGAGGGCGAGCCGCGCCGCGCGTGGGCGCTCACCGCCGACCTTCCCGCGCTGCAGGGCGCCGGTCGCGCGCGCCGCCCGAGCCGTGGCACCACGCTGCTCTGCCCGTTCGACTCGTTCCTGTGGCACCGCGAGCGCACGCTGCGGCTATTCGGGTTCTTCTACCGCATCGAGATCTACGTGCCCGCCCCGCAGCGGCGGCACGGCTACTACACGCTGCCGATCCTGCACGAGGGCCACCTGATCGGGCGCGTGGACCTCAAGCACCATCGCGCCGACGGCGTGCTCGAGGCGCGTCACGTGAGCTTCGAGCCGTGGTTCGCCGCGGGCGCCGCGCCCCCCGTGACGCGGTGGGCCGTGCCCGACCGCGACGAGGCGCTCGCCGGACTGGCCGAGTCGCTGCACTCGCTGGCACAGTTCACCGGCGCGCGCTCCGTGAAGGTCGCGCGCACCACGCCCACGGCGATGCACGCCGCGACGAAGCGAGCGCTGGCGCGGGCGGTCGCACGCGCGACCGCCCGCCCCGACGGAGGCCCTTCGTGAAGCAGTTCATCCGCACGCTGACGTTTTTCGTGGCCGCGATCGTCGTGCTGGTCGGCATCGCCGGGATCGCCGGCTGGGCCTCGCCGCGCCGGCACCACGCGAGCACGACCGTGACGCTGCAGGCCCCGCCCGACTCGGTGTGGGCCGTGCTCGCGGACATGCAGGGCTCACCCGCCTGGCGCCACGACGTGACGGGCGTGAAGCGCCTCGCCGACCGCGACGGCCATCCCGTGTGGGAGCAGCAGGCGAAGGACGGCGCCTGGGCGGTCGTGCTCACCACGATCGAGCCGCCCGTGAAGCTCGTCGCCACCGTCGCGGACACCACGCAGGGCTTCGGCGGCACGTGGACGTACTCGCTCGCCCCGGAAGGGCGCGGCACGCGCGTGACGATCGCCGAGGACGGCTTCGTGGACCCGCCCATGTTCCGCTTCCTCGCCCGGTACGTGTTCGGCCTGCACGCCGCCCAGCGCGCCTACCTGCGCGACCTCGGCCGGCGTTTCGGCGAGAAGGTCGAGCCCCTGCGGGCGGATTGACCCCGGCGGAGGGTGCATTCCCCCCGAGGCGGCCCTTTCGCCCGGGCCCTCCCGCCCCGTAGAATTGCCGCTCGCACCGCGCCTTCGCCCATCCTCTCGGAGACTCCATGCCGCGCCGGCTTCTCACCGCGCTCTACCTGTCGTGCCTGTGCGCCGCACTGGTCGCGCTCGTCCTGCGCGCGCCGCGCACGCTCGTCGTGGACGGCGAGGTCGCACGCGAGACCGGCGCCGAGGAGCACGAGGCCGAGGCGAAGACGCTGCCCTCGGACTGGTTCTACGCGCAGCGCGCGAACGCCGACGGCTCGTTCCCGCAGGACGCCTACCTCGCCGCGCTCGACCACGCCTCGTTCGAGCGCTCGCAGTCGCTCGTCACGAGCGCGGGCGTGCCGTGGACTCCCGTCGGGCCGTTCAACGTGGGCGGACGCGTGACCGCGGTCGCCGCCGAACCGGGCGGCGCCACCGTGTACCTCGGTGCGGCCGACGGCGGCGTGTGGAAGTCGACCAACGTCGGCGTGAACTGGAGCTGCGTCACCGATCGCGCGCCCATCTCGTCGGTCGGCGCGCTCGCGCTCGATCCGAACGACGGGTACACGCTGTGGTGCGGCACCGGAGAATCGAACGGCTCGGTGGATTCCTACGACGGCAACGGCGTCTGGCGTTCGAAAGACGGCGGCGTGACGTGGAAGCACATGGGGCTGACCGCGACCGGGCGCATCTCGGCCGTCGCCGTGGACCCGGCGAACCCGCAGATCGTCTACGTCGGCGCGATGGGCCGGCAGTTCTCGACGACTCCCGAACGCGGCTTCTACCGCTCGACCGACGGCGGCGCGTCGTGGACGCGCACGCTGTACGTGAGCGACAGCACCGGCGTGTGCGACATCGCCGTGAATCCCGTGCACCCCGAGACCGTGTACTGCGCCACGTGGGAGCGCGTGCGGCGCAACACCTACCGGCGCGCGTACGGCCCCGAGTGCGGCATCTGGCGGAGCGCCGATCACGGCGCGACGTGGACGCGGCTCTCGACCGGGCTGCCCGTCCCGTCCGACAACGTCGGGCGCATCGGGCTCGCGATCGCGCCGTCGCGGCCGTCCACCGTGTACGCGCAGATCGGCCGTGGCTCGAGCGGCGGCTACCTGGGACTCGGGCTCTACCGCTCGCTCGACGGCGGCACGACGTGGACGCAGCGCAACACGAGCGCGGTCTTCACGAACGCCTTCGGCGGCTTCTGCTGGTACTTCGGCGAGATCGGCGTGGATCCCGTGAATCCCGATCGGGTGTACGCGATGGGCGTGAGCTTCCTGCGCTCGGACGACGCCGGCGCCACCTGGACCGACTTCACCGGCCTCATGCACGTGGACCAGCACGCGCTGTGGATCGATCCGACGAACGCGAACCGCATGTACGTCGGCAACGACGGCGGTTTCTGGTTCACGAGCGGCGGGCCGCCGTTCACGCAGTCGCTCGACCTGCCCATCACGCAGTTCTACGGCGGAGAGGTCGACCCCACCGACGCCACGCGCATCTTCGGCGGCGCGCAGGACAACGGCACGAACATGACGTCGGCCGGCGATCCGTACGGCTGGTTCGACATCCTCGGCGGCGACGGCTTCCAGGTGCTCGTGGACCCGGTGACGCCGAACGTCGTGTTCAGCGAGTACCAGTACTGCTCGAACAAGCTCGGCTTCATGCGCTCGACGAGCGGCGGCCCGGGCGGCGGCACGACGAACGGCTGGGTCGCGTCCGACCGCTTCGGCTGGAACTCACCCATCGCGATGAGCCCGACCAACCACAACACGCTGCTGGCCGGCAGCCAGTTCGTGTACCGAAGCGTCGACAACGGCCTCAACTGGACCAAGATCAGCCCCGACCTCTCGAGCGTGCCCGGCGGACTGCTCGTCTACGGCTGCCTCACGACCCTCGACGTCTCGAAGCCCGCGCCCACGGTGTACTACGCCGGCACGGACGACGCTCGCGTCTGGCACACGATCAACGGCGGTGGCGCGTGGACCGACATCTCGGCCGGGCTGCCGAAGCGCTGGGTGACGCGCGTGGTGGCCGATCCGGTGAACTCGCAGGTCGTGTACGTGACGCTGTCGGGGTACGCCTCGGACGACCAGAGCGCCATGATCTACCGCTCGACCGACCGCGGCACGACGTGGACGAACATCTCGGGCAACCTCCCGAACGTGCCCGCGAACGACCTCGTGGTGGACCCGACGGACACGAACCGGCTCTACCTCGCGACCGATCTCGGGGTCTGGACCACGAAAAATCTCGGGAGCACCTGGTACGAGGTGGGCGACGGCCTGCCGCTCACGAGCGTCGCCGACCTCGTGCTGCACGCCTCGACGCGGCAGCTGTTCGCGTTCACGCACGGGCGATCCGCGTGGTCGCTGGCGCTGTCGGCGCTGCCCGTTTCGGCCCCGGAATCCGGGCCCGCGGCGGCCCTCCAGCTCGCTGCGCCGCGGCCGAATCCGGCGCGCGAAGGCGCGCGGATCGCGCTCGAGATGCCGCGCGCCGGCGCCGCCCAAGTCGTGATCTACGACGTGATTGGCCGCCGCGTCTCGACGCTGCATGAGGGCGCGCTCGGTGCCGGACGGCACGAGTTCGCGTGGTCGCGGCGCGACGATCGCGGCGTGCGCGCGAGCGCGGGCGTGTACTTCGTGCGCGCGACTTCCGGAGGCGCGACGCGCACGCGGAGACTCGTCGTCACCGACTGAGTCCCGGATGCCATTTTCGACCGCTCCAGCCGCGGCCCGGATGTTGCCAAGCGTTTCGCCCGCTCTGGACGGGGTCCGAAAGCACCCCCCCTCGAAATTATCCTTTGAAATCGCGGTCGCGCTTGTTATACCCACCAGCGGCGTCGGCGCTCGACTCGCGCCAGCCCCGATAGGGAAGTACTTCACACGCTTCAGGAGGAAGGATCCCCAATGGCCAAGATGATGACGAAGACCCAGGTCGCCGGTCACATCGCGACGAAGTTCGAAATCTCGAAGAAGCAGAGCACGCAGATCCTCGAAGAGCTCGCCACGCTGGCTGCCAAGCAGGCCAAGAACGGCTTCGTGTTCCCGGGCGTCGGCAAGCTCGTGGTCGTGAACCGCAAGGCCCGCATCGGCCGCAACCCGCAGACGGGCGAGTCGATCAAGATCCCCGCGAAGCGCGTGCTGAAGTTCCGCATCGCGAAGGCGATGAAGGACGCGGTGCTGAAGTAGATCGCACCCAAGCCGCATTCGAGACGGGTTCCGGCGAGAGCCGGGGCCCGTTTTCGTTTGGGCTTATGAAGCGGCCCCGCGCGGCGCCGCGCGAGGTGTGCGATGCGGCGGCGCGCTCACGTCGCCGTCGCTGCATGCGCCTCACCCAGCACTCGCTCCGACTCGAACTGGTTGTGCGCGCGGCAGAGCACGCGCAGGTTCTCGACGCTCGTCTCGCCGCCAAGCGCGACCGGTAGGACGTGGTCGAGCTCCAACCGCCACGTCGAGCCGCAACGCTTGCCGTCGGCGCCGACGAACGTGCACGCGGCGCCGTCGCGCGCGAACACCTGCTGCTTGATCGCGTCGGGGATCGCGCGGGTCGTGGCTTCGCTGCGCTGCGAGCGGCACTTCACGCCGCTCGCGAACTTGCGCTTCTTCTCCTGCTCCACCGCGACCTGCAGCGCGCGCTTGAGCACGCTCGCCATGTCGCCCGTCGGGACGACGTGCGCGAGGAGCGCCTTCAGCTCTTCGAAGAGCGCGTGGGTTTCGCGGTCCACGGTGGTCTGCCACGCGATGCGGCCGGGCGAGAGCGGCAGTGTGCGCGAGCGCGGGACGATGGCGACGATCGGCGTCGGAGAAACTGGTTCCGTCGGCAGCAGCTCCATCTGCACTTCGCGTGGGACTACTGGTTCCGTATAGATGAAGACTGGTTGCAACCTGACCGCGGTAGGGTCCGCTGTGGACCACGGGTTCATCCATGTCGGATGCCCCAAGCAAGCGGAGGCAACCCGATTGTACGGTACGTGGGCCTCTAACTGCACAGCA
>JACRIW010000063.1 GCA_016215625.1 Candidatus Eiseniibacteriota bacterium
GGTGCTCAAGGGCCCGCGACTCATCACCAGGATCGAGCCGCCCTCGGGGATCGCCAGAGCAGGCGCTCGCTGACGTCGACGTCGAAAGTGGCCAGATCACTTGTCAAAACTGGGCTGGCCAATTGACTTGCTCTCAACAGCGTGGCGGCGCGGCGGTGCCGACGAGGGCGCAGATGCACCCAAAGTCGCATAGGCGCACGGCCGTCCTCCCGCCAGAATCATGCGCACCCCCCGGGACTTCACGACCGTCCCCAAACCGGAGTCTCCCGTGCGCCGCGTCCCCTTCGCTTCGCTCGCCCTCGCGCTCCTGCTCGCGCTCCGCGCTGCTCCCGCCGCCGCCTACTGGCCGAACTCGGCCTTCAGCGCCGGGATCCCGATCGGCACCGCCGAGATGGAGATTCTCCCGCGTCCCTCGATGCAGCCCGACGGCACCGGAGGGCTTTTCGTCGCCTACAGCTGCTACGTCGGCGGGCAATGGGACATTCGCGCGCAGCACGTGCGCTCCGACGGAACGCCGATGTGGGGCGCCGCGGGCGCCGTGGTCTGCAACGCGGTCGGCGACCAGTCCATGCCCGCGCTGTGCCTCGACCAGGGCGGTGGAGTGTTCGTGGTCTGGCGGGACCAGCGCGTCGGCGGCACGGACGCGATCTACCTGCAGCACCTCGATGCGAACGGCACGCCGCAGCTGGCGGCGAACGGTACGTTGTTCCGCGGCTCGATCCCGGGCGTATACGAACTGCGCATCGCGGCCATTCCCGCGCAGCCCCTGTCCGCGTGGGTCGTGTGGGGCACGAGCGAGAAGATCCGGGCCAACCAGTGGGTGGATGCCGCGCGCGTGTTCGCGACCGACCTGGCCGTCTGCGACGCCGCGCTCTATCGGACCGTGACCGACGTGGTCGCGGACGAGAACGGCACGGCGTGGATCGCATGGCGGGACGAGCGCACCGGCATCGGGCAACCTTACGTGCAGGCGCTCGACTGGAGCGGCGTCCCGCAACTCGCCGCAGGAGGCCAGCGGCTCTCGTCCGCCGACGTGCTCTGGCTCAGTGACGGCCCATTCCTGCAGATGGAGGGCGACTACTCCGTGCTCGCCGTATACGCGATGGACGGTGCGCTCTGGGCGCAGCGGCTCTCGACCACGGCGACGTTGTGGGCACGCAACGATCTTCTCGCCTCGAGCGACGTCACGAACCTCGTCGTCACTCCCGACGGACTCGACGGAGTCGTGGCGGTGTTCGGGACGACGACGAGGCGAGCGGCCCGGATCACGTCGGGCGGCACGAGCCGGTGGGGACGGACGCCGCTCGACCTGCTGATCGGAACGCCGGCCTGGCGCGAGGACCTCACGCTGGTCCTCGACTACGCGGGCGGGGCGTTCTGCTTCTACCGCGCAGCGGGCGGCGGCGGACTGTGGGGCCAGCGCGTGACCAGTACCGGCGCGCTGCCGTGGGGCAGCGGTGGCCGGCTCGTCGCCGACCCCTCGATGCCTCCGATGCTGCCGTTCGCGGTGCCCGACGCACGTGGCGGTTCGCTGCTGTGCTGGCACCGGATTCCCGATGGCATCCCCGTGGTGCAGCGCGTGGACCTGTTCGGCGAGCTGGGTGACGCGGAGCCCGCCGTCTTTCGCGTGCGCGACGTCGCGGCGGATCAGGGCGGGCAGGTCCTCGTCGAATGGCGGGGGAGCTACCTCGACGCGCCGGCTTCGGAGCGCCGCGTCACGAGCTACGGACTGTGGCGGCGGGTGCCGGTCGCGCTCGCGCAACGGTGGCTGGCGAACGGAGAGGCGAGCGCAGAGCCCGTCGAAGTCGCGCGCGCCGCGGGGCGCCGCGCGCTGCGCCAGGCGGGCGGTCCCGCCAACTGGTGGGAGTGGGTCGGCTCGTCCCCGGCGCGCGCGGGGATGTTCTACTACAGCGCCGTCGTGCCGACGACGACGGATTCGATGCCGGGTTCGAATCCGCTCACGTACTTGATGGTGAGCGCGGAGCGTGACGGCGGCGCCGAATACTGGAACAGCGCGGCGGCCACCGGTTACTCGGTGGACAACCTCGCGCCGTACGCGCCCGGAGCACTGCTCGCCCAGCCGCTGCCGGTGGGCGCGCGGTTGAGCTGGGCACGTAACGGCGAGGCCGACTTCGCGCGCTACCGCATCTTCGCGGGCGCCGATCCCGCGTTCGTGCCGGGCGAGGCGACGCTGCTCGCGGAGCAGGCGGACACCGGATACGTGGACGCCTTCGCGCGGCCCGGGCTCACGTACGAGGTCGTCGCGCTGGATGTGCACGGCAATCCCTCGCCACCGGCTTCGGCGCGGTTGGCGGGCGTGCTCGATGCCGCTGCGGATGCAGGTCGCGCACTCGCGTTCGGAGCACCGCGCCCGAATCCCGCACGGGAGCAGGCGTCGTTCACGCTCGTGCTGCCCGGCGAGGGTGACGTGTCGCTCGAGCTGTTCGACGCGGGAGGCCGGCGCGTGGCGCTCGCGCGGCGTGGCGCCATGAGCGCCGGATCGCACACGCTGACGCTGCCCCTGCAGGACGAGCGCGGGGCCGCGCTCGCGAACGGCGTCTATCTCGCGCGGCTCGTGACGCCGCACGGGACGCGCGTGCGGAGGATCGCCGTGCTGCGTTGAGGGCGACAGCCGCCGCGCCGCTGCGCTAACGTCGCGCGCATGGCTCGTGCTCTCGCCGCCGTCTTCGATCTCGACGGCACGCTGGTGGACAACATGACGTACCACGGGGACGCGTGGGTGGCGCTCGCGCGGCGGCTCGGCTCGGCCGCGACCCGCGAGGACTTCGAACTGCGCTGGGCGGGCAGGACCGCGCGCGAGATCTTTCCCGCTCTGCTCGGCCGCGATGTGCCGGAGGCCGAGGCCGCGGCGCTCGAACACGAGAAGGAGTCGGCGTACCGCGCCGCCTACGCGCCGCACCTCGAGCCCCTGCCCGGACTGCACGCGTTCCTCGACCGGCTCGACGCGGCGGGCGTGAAGCTCGCGATCGCGAGCGCGGCGCCGGTCGAGAACCGCGACTTCGTGCTGTCGGCGCTCGGGCTCGACGGGCGCTTCGCCGCGCTCGCCACGCCGGGACCGCTCGTGCGGGGCAAGCCGCATCCCGACCTGTTCGTGCGTGCGGCGGAACTGGCCGGCGTGCCGTGTGAGCGCTGCGTCGCGTTCGAGGACGCGGTCAACGGCGTGATCGCCGCGCGTGCCGCCGGCATGGCCGCCGCGGGCGTGCGCACCGCGGCGAGCGACTCGGCGCTGCGGGAAGCCGGTGCGTTCACGACGATCGACGACTACGCGAAGCTCACGCCGGAGCTGGAAGCCGCGCTGTTCGGCTGACGCGTGGTGAAGTCCCGGTCAGCCCAGCGTCTTCGCGATCACCTCGTAGCGGTGGCGGAAGATCCCGTCGAGCATCGGCCGCACGAACAGCGCGTGCGCCGGATGCGAGAGCGGCGCGAGCGGCAGGCGGTACTCGACCCGGTCCTCCATGCGTGTGCCCGAGCCCTCGGCGCGGAACGAGTGCAGGTGGACCCACTTCGCGTAGGGCCCCTGCAGCTGCGTGTCCACGAACTCGACGCCGGGGCGCCAGCGGTCGATGCGCGTGAGCCACTTCATCGGAATACCCTGGAGCCTGATGCGGTATTCGATGAGCGCGCCGTCGCGCATCTCGATGGGCATCGGCGTGCGGATGTCGAAGCCCATGTGTGGCGGGGTGATGCGTTCGAGATTGCGCGCGTCGGAAAAGAACGCGAAGGTCTCGTCCAGCGGGCGCGGCACGTACTGCGTGGTCGTGAGCACGAAACCGGCGCCGTCGGGACGGATGATCGGCGCGGGCGTGGCGTTCGGATCGGCAGGCATGGGGGAAGTCTCCGGGTTCGCGGCGTTCGATGCGGGCGGTGGCTTCCGGTTGTGGCACATTTCGGGCGCGGCCCACGGGTCGCCGGAAAGGGAGAGCGCTGACGATGGTGGACCGGATCGATCTCGCGCAGTGGATCGCGCTCGCGGCCGCGCTCGGGCTGGCGAGCGGCGTGCGGCTGTACGCCGTGCTGCTCGTGCTCGGCGTGGTCGGGCGCTTCGACCTCGCGCCGCTGCCCCCGGCGTTCGCGCCGCTCGAGCACCCGGTCGTGCTGGGTGCGGCGGTGTTCATGGTGCTGGTGGAGCTGTTCGCGGACAAGATCCCGCTGCTCGATTCGGCCTGGGACACGGTGCACACGTTCGTGCGCATCCCCGCGGGCGCCGCGCTCGCGGCCGCGGTCTTCGGGGGCGGCCGCCCCGAGTGGACGATCGCGGCCGGGCTGCTGGGCGGCTCGCTCGCGGCGACCAGCCATTTCGCCAAGGCGGGCACGCGCGCCGCGGTGAACACGTCACCCGAGCCGTTCTCGAACTTCCTGCTCTCGACGCTCGAGGACTTCGGCGTGGGCGCGCTGCTCTGGCTCGCCTTCGCGCACCCGTGGGTGGCGATCGCCGTCGTGCTGGTGTGCGTGGTGCTCGCGGTGCTGCTGCTGCGCGCGCTCGTGAAGCTCGTCGCGAGCGGCGTGCGGCGGCTGTTCCCGCCGCGGCGCGAGGCGGCGGCGCGCTGACGCGCGGCGCCCCGCGCAGGTAGGATGCGCGCCATGGCGCATCCCCTTTCGAACGCCCGCTTCCTGCTGTCCGCCTCCGACGTCCGCCAGCTCGGCCCCTGTCACGCCGAGGTGGCGTTCGTGGGGCGCTCGAACGTGGGCAAGAGCTCGCTGCTCAACGCGCTCGTGCACCAGAAGGCGCTCGCGCGCGTCTCGCGCACGCCCGGGCGTACGCGGCTCATCAACGTGTTCGCGGTCGAGGACGAGGACCGCTGGATCGTCGACCTGCCGGGCTACGGTCACGCCTCCGGCCCGAAGCGCGAACGCGACGAGTGGCAGGGCATGATCGAGCGCTACCTCGCGAAGCGCCCGAGCCTGCGGATGGTGTTCGTCCTCATCGACGCCGAGGTCGGGCCCACGCCGCTCGACGCGCAGATGCTCGAATGGCTCGTCGCGCACCGCCTGAGCGCGGTCGTCGTGGCGAACAAGTTCGACAAGGTCAAGCCCAGCCGGCGCGAGACGCAGGTGCGCGACATCGCCGCCGCGCTCGGCCGCCGGCCCGAGGCCATGGCCTGGGTGAGCGCCGCCAAGGGCACCGGGGTACCCGAACTGCGTTCGGTCGTCGCTTCGCTGCTCTCGTCGGACTGAGCGGGTTTTCACACGCGACCGGCCGGAATCGCGTGCTAGATTGCGCGCCCCCGTCGCCGTGGCCGACGTGCGCGGGAGCGCTCCCGAAGTCGCGAGAACCCCTCCGAGGATGATCCCCACGATGCGTTCGTTCCCGCACGCACTGCCGCGCCTGCGCAGCCTGGCGCTGGCCGCCCTGTTCGCCGCCGCCGGCTTCGCCGCCCTCGTGTCCACCGCCGCCGCCGACCCGCGCCCGCGCGAGGTGATGGACGCCGCGCGGCTGCGTCTCGCGCTGCAGAAGCTGCAGGTCACCGGCACCGCGCTGTTCGTGGCGGCGCACCCGGACGACGAGAACACGGCGATGCTCGCGTGGCTGTCGAGTGGCCGGAAGGTGCGCACGGGCTACCTGTCCATGACGCGCGGCGACGGCGGTCAGAACCTGATCGGCACCGAGATCGGGGAGCAGCTGGGACTCATCCGCACGAACGAGCTGCTCGGCGCGCGCCGCGTGGACGGCGCGGAGCAGTTCTTCACGCGCGCGCTCGACTTCGGCTACAGCAAGAACCCCGAGGAGACGTTCGCGTTCTGGGGCCGCGAGCGCGTGCTCGCGGACGTCGTGTACGTGATCCGTCGCTTCCGCCCGGACCTGATCGTGACGCGGTTCCCGACCGACGGTGGCGGCGGGCACGGGCACCACACCGCGTCGGCCATCCTCGCCGAGGAGGCGTTCGCGGCGGCGGCCGATCCCGCGCGCTTTCCCGAGCAGCTCGCGAGCGTGAAGCCGTGGCAGGCGAAGCGGCTCGTCTGGAACGCGTTCCGCTTCGGCAACGCCGGACCCGACACGACGCCCGGCCGCGTGCGCGTGGACGTCGGCGCGTACCAGCCGCTGCTCGGCCGCTCGTACAGCGAGATCGCGGGCGAAAGCCGCAGCATGCACAAGTCGCAGGGCTTCGGTTCGGCCGAGCGCCGCGGCGAACTCACGAACACGTTCGAGCACCGGCTGGGTGAGCGCGCGAAGGAAGACCTGTTCGAAGGCGTGGACCTGTCCTGGTCGCGCTTTCCGAACGGCGCGAAGGTGGGCGCGCTGCTGCGTGAGGCCGAGACGAGCTTCGATCCCGCGAAGCCCGAGGCGCTGCTCCCCGTGCTGCTGCGCGCGCGCGCAGCGCTGGACGCATGCGGCGACGATCCGATGATCGCGGTCAAGCGTGCCGAGCTCATGGAAGTGATCCGCTCGTGCGCCGGGCTGTGGGTGGAGGCGATCGTGCAGCGCCCGACGACGACGCCCGGCGGCAAGGTGCGCGTGGTGACGAGCGTGCTCAACCGCTCGAGCGCGCCGCTCACGCTGTCCAAGGTCGAGATCGTGAACGGCCCCGCGAGCACGCGCGGCGCTCGCGCGCTCGCGCGCAACGTGGCGGCGAACGACACGCTGCAGGCGGCGCTGTCGGCGAACGCGCCGCTCACGCAGCCGTGGTGGCTCGCGCAGCCCGGCGACAAGGGCACGTTCGCGGTGCCCGAGCAGCGCCTGGTCGGCGATCCCGAGAGCGCACCGGCCCTGGTCGCGCGCTTCACGCTCACGAGCGGCGGCGAGACGCTCGAGTACGAGGTGCCCGTCGTCTCGCGGTCCGTCGATCCCGTGCTCGGCGAGCGCTACCGCGCGCTCGAGGTGATCCCGCCCGCCACGTCCCGCTTCGAGCAGGGCGCCTACCTGTTCGCCGACGGCTCGCCGCGCGAAGTGCGCGTCGTGGTCGAGTCGTCGCTCGATCCGCTCGCGGGCCGTGTGAAGCTGGCGCTGCCCGAAGGCTGGCGCGCCGATCCGCCGGTGCGCGAGATCCGGCTGGCCGCGCAGGGCGACACGACGCTCGCGTTCCGCATCACGCCGCCCGCCGCGGGCGCGGCCGCACCCGCGAGCGTGCGCTGCCTCGTCGAGACCGGGGGCGCGACGTGGGACCGCCGGCTCCTGCGCATCGACCACGAGCACATTCCCGTGCAGACGCTGCTGCCCACGGCCGAGGCGAAGCTCGTGCGCGCCGACGTGAAGCGCGCGGGCACGCAGGTGGGCTCCGTGATGGGCTCGGGCGACGCCGTGCCCGCCGCGCTCCAGCAGATGGGATTCACGGTCACGCTGCTGACCGACGCGGACGTCGAGGAGGGCGACCTCTCGCGCTTCGAGACCATCGTGATCGGCGTGCGCGCGTACAACACGCGGCCGCGCCTGCTCGCGCACCAGGACCGGCTGCTCGCCTACGCCGCGAACGGCGGGCGGCTGGTGGTGCAGTACCAGACCGCGGACGGCTCGTTCGACAACAAGCTCGGACCGCTGCCGTTCAAGATCTCGCGCGAGCGCGTGACGGTCGAGGAGGCCGAGATGCGCGTGCTCGAGGCCGGCCATCCGCTGCTCACGACGCCCAACGCGATCGGCGCTGCCGACTTCGCGGGCTGGGTGCAGGAGCGCGGGCTGTACTTCGCGCAGCCGTTCGACGCGGGCTACGACGCGGTCTTCGGCGCGAACGATCCCGGCGAGCCTTCGCGTGACGGCGGGCTGCTGTACGCCAGGGTCGGCAAGGGCTCGTACGTCTACACCGGGCTCGCGTTCTTCCGGCAGCTGCCCGCGGGCGTGCCGGGCGCGTACCGGCTGTTCGCCAACCTCGTGAGCCCCGAACGCAAGTGAGCGCGCTCGACTGGGTCGTGCTGCTCGGCGCTCTCGCCACTTTCGTCGGCTACGGCGTGTGGCGTGGGCGCGGGCAGCACGACCTGAAGGGCTACCTGCTCGCCGGGCGCAGCATGCCGGGCTGGGCCGTCGCGCTGTCCGTCATGGCCACGCAGGCGAGCGCGATCACGTTCCTGTCCACGCCGGGGCAGGGCTACGCCGACGGCCTGCGCTTCGTGCAGTTCTACTTCGGATTGCCGCTCGCGATGATCGTGCTGTGCGTGACCGTCGTGCCGATCTTCCACCGGCTCGGCGTGTACACGGCGTACGAATACCTCGAGTCGCGCTTCGACGGGAAGACGCGCTCGCTCGCGGCGGGGCTGTTCCTCGTGCAGCGCGGACTCGCGGCCGGGCTCACGATCTACGCGCCTTCGCTCGTGCTGTCGGTCGTGCTCGGCTGGGATGTGCGGCTCACGTGCGCGCTCATCGGCGCGCTCGTCGTGATCTACACCGCCACCGGCGGCAGCCGCGCGGTCGGGCACACGCAGGTGCTGCAGTTCGGCATCATCCTCGGGACGATGGCCGTCGCGTTCCTCATGGTCGTGCGCTCGCTGCCCGAGGGCGTGGGTTTCTCCGACGCGCTCGCGGTCGCGGGACGGCTCGGCAAGCTGCACGCGATCGAGACGAAGTTCGATCCGAACGACCGCTACAACCTGTGGTCGGGGCTCATCGGCGGCTTCTTCCTGCAACTCGCCTACTTCGGCACCGACCAGTCGCAGGTCGGGCGCTACCTGACCGGCCAGTCGGTCGCCGAGAGCCGCAAGGGCCTGATCGCGAACGGCGTGCTCAAGATCCCGATGCAGTTCCTGATCCTGCTGCTCGGCGTGACCGTGTTCGTGTTCCACCTGTTCGTGCCCGCGCCGGTGTTCTTCCAGCCGCGCGAGAGCGCGAAGCTCGCGAGCGGGCCGCACGCGGAGGAGTACGCCGGCATCGCCTCGCGCCACGCCGTCGCCTGGGCGCAGCGGCGCGACGGCGCCACGGCGCTCGTGCAGGCGCTGCGCGCGGACGACGGCGCCGCGGCCGGCGCGGCGACCGAAGTCGTGCGCGGCGCGCAGGCGCGCATGTCGGAGGCGCGCACCGAGGTCGTGTCGCTGCTCAAGCGCTCCGATCCCGGCGCGCAGACGAACGACACGAACTACGTCTTCCTCGAGTTCGTGCTCAAGTTCCTGCCCGCGGGGCTCGTCGGGCTCGTGCTCGCGGCGCTGTTCGCCGCGTCCATGAACTCGACGTCGGCCGAGCTGTCGGCGCTCACCTCCACGACGGTCGTGGACGTGCTGCGGCGGCTGCCCGGCCACGTGTCGGACGAGCGGCGCGACGTGTGGACATCGCGCGTCGTGACGGTGGTGTGGGCCGCGTTCGCCGTGGGCTTCGCGCAGTGGGCGAGCGGGCTCGGCACGCTCGTCGAGGCCGTGAACATCCTCGGCTCGCTCTTCTACGGCACGATCCTCGGGATCTTCCTGTGCGCGTTCTACCTCAAGCGCGTGGGCGGGCACGCGGTGTTCGCGGGCGCGATCGTGGCCGAGGCCGTGGTGGTGGCGTGCTTCACGAGCACGAAGATCTCGTTCCTCTGGTACAACCTGATCGGGTGCGCGCTCGTGATGATCGTCGCGACCGCCCTCTCGGCCGTCTGGCCGCGGCGCGAACGCGTCGACGCGACCGCCGCCTGAGCCGGGCCTGACGCCGGGAACGACGAAGGCCCGCGAGGGGTACGAACCTCGCGGGCCTTCGGTGTGTTCCAGCGGTGCGTGCGGACTACTTCGCGGCCCGCCATTCGGCCACGAGCTTCTCGAGCGCCGAGGTGTCGGGCTTGTCCGGGCTCGCCTTGCCGGCGGCGATGGCGGCCTCGCCCGCGGCGATCGCGTCGGCCTTCTTGCCTTCCTTCGCGAAGAAGCGCGCCTGCAGGCCGAGCGTCGAGTAGTTCTTCTGGATCGCAAGGGCCTGCTGCATCCAGCCACGCGCTTCGTCCATGTTGACGCCGGAGTCGAGGCACCAGCGCGCCGCCTGCACGCGCGTGCGGAAGTCGTCGGCCTTCGCCTCACCGACCGCCTTGCGGCATCCGGCGAGGATCGTGGCGTTCGCATCCACCGAGACCGGCACCGCGATGCGCACCTTCTCCCAGCGCATGACGAGGTTCGCCGCGTTCGGCATGGACGTCGCCGTCGCCGGGGAGAACCCGTCGAACGAGTACGACAGCCACTCCTCGTTCGCGACGGCTTCGGGCTTCACCTTCACGCGCAGGACGTCCTTCGCCGGGTCGTAGGCGACCGCGCCCCAGAGGTTCTTCTCCGAGTTCAGGACGACGGTCCATTCGGTCTGGCCCGGGATCATGAGCAGCGCGTACGTGCCGGCGGCGAGCTTCTGGCCGCCGAACTGGATCTCGTCGGTGGTCGTGAACGTGGTCGCTTCGTTCGCGCCCGCACGCCACGGCTTGTCCCAGGCTTCGAGCGATCCCCAGATGGTGCGGCCCTTCACGCCCGGGCGGCTGTACGTGACGGTGAGGTCGGTGATGCCGATGGTCTGGGTGACCTTGGCGTTCGGGCTGATGCGCGGCAGCTTGAGCTGCGCGGAAGCGGGCGTGGCGGACAGCGCGGCGAGCATGACGGCGCCGAGCAGCAGCAGCGAGGCACGAATGCGCATGAGTGGGGCTCTCCTGGGGAGGTTCGCTTGCGGCCGAGGATGGACGATCCGGCGGAGCGGCCACGTGGGCTCGCTCCGGGCGGCGCGGCAGGTTACGCCGCCCGTGTGGCCACACTCAATCCCGAACGGCCGGAACGAGGTTCAGGGCGCGCAAAGAATCCGCGAGCTCGTGCGTGAAGCGCAGCGCACCGGTCTCGTTCAGGTGCGACGCGTCGCGGTAGAGCGAGGGTTCGCGCCAGTGTGGTTGCGCGCTGGCGGAGAAATCGAGGAACCGCACGCCGTGACGCGCGAAGACGCGCTCGAGCTCCTGCCCGTCGAGGCGCTCGCGCGCGACGGCGGACTGCGCGCTCACGTAGCGCGGTGAGCGCACGGCGACCACCGCCACGCCGCGCTCGCGCAACGCGCCGATCGCGCGTGCGAGGAAACGCAGCTTGAGCGTGTCCACGTCGGCGCGCGCGACCGGCGCGCTGGCGGCTTCGCGGTCGGCTTCGGCCAGGGTCATCGTGCCGGTGAGCGGAAGGAACCCGAAGCGCGGCGCGGCGTCCTGCCCGCGATGCGCCGCGGCGAGCCGGAGCACCATCGAGTTGTACGGATAGATGCGCGAGAGGAGCCGGATCGGCTCCCAGCGCGAGCGCAGCCCGACGAGTTCACGCGCGACGGGCTCGGAGTGCGCCCAGGGCAGGAAGCACGAGAGCCGGTCGAGGATCTCGTGCGTGCGCACGAGGAACGGGTCCACGTCCATGATCCAGAGCGAGGGCGTGTAGTGGTTCAGCAGGATGCCCGCCGAGCCGTACTGGTAGGCCGCGCCCCAGGATCCGTCGCGGCCGAGGTTGAACACCGGCGCGCCGAGCTCCGCGCCCAGCGAATCGGACACGTAGTGATGCGAGGCCCGCGAGGCGCCGCACACGATGACCGGCGCGCGCAGCTTCCACGCGTGCCCGAGTACGTCGCCGTCGGTGGGGTTCTCCGAGGCGCGGAACAGGCGTTCGAGTCCCGCGCCGATCGCGCGGTCGAGCACGAACAGCAGGGCGGTCATGGCGAGCAGGGAGAGCAGGAGTTTTCGCATCAGAACTGGAAGTAGATGAACTGGCCGCCGTCCACGACGCCGATGAGCAGCAGGAGGAGCACCGCGCTCGCGTAGGCGAGCCAGCGCGCCGGCTTCAGGCGGGGCAGGAAGAACTTCGAGTACAGCCCCAGTTCGGTGCACGTCTCGACCGCGAGCAGCACGGCGATCCCGAACGCGCCGTACGCGAGCTGCGCGCCGTTGCCGGGAAAGAACCGCGCCGCGTCGAAGTTCGTGAAGATGGCGCGGTAGACGTGCATCGCGTCGGAGACGCTCGCGGCGCGGAACAGCACCCACGAGAGCGTCACGATCACGAACGTGAGCGCGACGCGCAGCACGTGCGAGAGCCGTCCCGGGCGCACGAGCAGCGGCGCGTAGCGGTCGAGGATGTTCTGCGCGAGCAGGAACACGCCGTGCCAGATGCCCCAGAGCACGAACGTCCAGTTCGCCCCGTGCCAGATGCCGCTCACGAGGAAGACCGTGAAGATGTTCTGGTTCGTCTTCCAGAACCCGGAGCGGTTGCCGCCGAGGGGGATGTACACGTAGTCGCGGAACCACGTGGACAGCGAGATGTGCCAGCGGCTCCAGAAATCCGCGATCGACGACGCGAAGTACGGGCGGCGGAAGTTGCGCAGCAGTTCGATGCCCATGACCTGCGCC
Source organism: Candidatus Eiseniibacteriota bacterium (assembly GCA_016215625.1). GTDB lineage: Bacteria > Eisenbacteria > RBG-16-71-46 > RBG-16-71-46 > RBG-16-71-46 > CAIXRL01. Next base: position 12,243 of record JACRIW010000063.1, read on the forward strand.
GTGCCGCTCGCGATGTCGGAGTACGCCGAGAAGTCGCAGTAGATCTGGAACGTGAAGAAGAGCGTCGCGAGCAGCAGCGTGCTGCCCACGTGCTGGTCGGGGTGCGCGTAGATCGTGTCCACGTACACGGCGAGCCGGTCGGCGATGACCACCTTCTTGAACAGCCCCCAGAGAATGCGCGCGATCCCCTCGCGCACGCGGTCGTACTCGAACACGGCCGTGCGCTCGAACTGCGGGATCAGGTGCCAGGCGCGCTCGATCGGGCCGGCGATGAGCTTGGGGAAGTAGACGATGAACAGCAGCAGCCGCGCGTAGTCGCGTTCGGCGGGGTATTTCCGGTAGTAGACGTCGGTCGTGTAGCTGATCGCCTCGAACGTGTAGAACGAGATGCCGACCGGCAGGATCAGCCGCAGCGCGGGCGCATCCACCGGGAAACCGGCCGCCTGCATGACGCTCGCCCAGCTGTCCATGAAGAAGTCGAAGTACTTGAACACGAACAGCGCGCCGAAGTTGGTGACGTAGCTGAAGGCGAGCAGTCCGCGGCGGGCGCGCGCGTCGTCCACGACCGCGAGGCGGCGGGCGACGAAGTAGTCGATGGTCGTCGAGTACAGGATCAGCAGGATGAAGACCGGCGACCAGTACATGTAGAAGGCGAGGCTGGCGACCAGCAGCCACGTCTTGCGCAGCCGGGCGGGGATGGCGAAGAACGGCCCCACGACCGCGAGAAAGAAGAAGAGATAGTCCAGCGAGTTGAAGCGCATGACACGAGCCTAACACCCGGCTCGCGCTCGTGCGCGGATTCGCCGCGCTCGGGGGCGCTCGGTGCCGCGCCTATTCGGGCTTGCCGGTCTCCACGAAGCGCTTCGCGCGCGCGAACTGGATGCCGAGCACGCCGTCCACCGGCCGGGCCAGCGCGCCGATGCCGCCGGGCATGTAGCCGCCGACCATGTAGTCGAACGTGACGCGGGTGCCGTCGTCGCCACCCTTGAGCGTGAACGTCATCGCGCCGCTCGCCGCGAGGCCCTGCAGCGGCCCGAGCCCGCCCGAGAGGCGCAGCTGCTTGCCCGGGTCGGCGTACACGACCGTCATGTGCTGCACCGAGCCGTTCGGGAGCTTCTCGCAGAAGCAGCCGCCCGCGCGCGGATCGAGCGTCAGGTTGTCCGCCTTGCCCGACCACGTGTGGCTGCCGTCCCACCACGAGCCGACTTTGACGAGCGCGGCGTAGACGTCGGCGGCGGGCGCGTGAAAGACGGCTTCGTGATGAACGAGGAAGCCTGCGGCGGTGCTGTCCGCGACGGCGGCGGAGGCTGCGCCGGCTGCGGCGAGTGAGCAGGCCGCGAAGAGCGCGGCGGTCGGGAGGAGCGTGCGGAGTCGCATGAGGGCGGCCTTTCGCGGGGAGCGAGTGGGAGGGTGGATGCGCGAAGGAGAATTGCGGTAGACGCTCCTATCGGAAAAGCAGAAAGTGACGAACACGTCGTTGTTTGGGATGACCGCGTCGGAGAGGATGGCTCTGCATCGGTGACTCGGGCCCTCGCGAGTCGGAGCTTTCGTCTGCGAATGCTTCACAGCAGAGGGACGGGAAGCCCCGTGGGCGGTCCGCCCACGAGGGTTGGAGACAAGGGGGCTCGATGGCAGCCATGCTGGCACGAACGTGGCCGGCCGCGGCGGTGTTCGCAGTGGGCATGTTCTTGGCGAGTCGCTACACCCATGGAGTGCAGGAGGGATTCCTGACCGGAGCGCTCGCGCTCGTCGTTGTACCTTTCGTTTGGTGGCACCGAGTCGCGAACGAGCGAGCAATCACCATTGTGCGCGGTGGTGTCATCGGCGGGCTCCTGGGTGGGGCGATACAGGGCGGCGCGTCCCTGGTGTTGATGATCTCTTTTGCCCTGCGTACGGGCATCTCAAGCCGAGGGTGGAGCCCGGTGGGCTGGGCGTTCGCCCTGGTCATCGCCGCCGCGAGCGTTGTCTTCGGCGCGATCGTGGGGACGGCGTGTGGAGTAATACTCGTTGCCAGACAACAACGGGCCATGCGAAGAGCCATCCAGCCTGATGGAGAGATCCACTGACCACGGTCCGTCGGAGCAGAATGAAATGCCTCATCGTTCAATGAGCCGACTCGCATCGACAGCGTTTCACTTCTTACTGATGGTTCTGCTGGGTGCCTGTTTGCTTGCCATCCCGAGGGCCGCGAGTGGTCGCTCGTCCTCTCGGCCCACGCCGAAGGAGTCTCCCCGCCCTTGGGAGCAAATGAGGCTCGTTGCCGATCTTGTCGTGGTCGGAGAGAGCCTCCAGGTTTCCCTGACCGACCCTCGGGGGCGGCAAGATGCTTGGAACGACGGTCAACGGCGGTCACGGATTCCGGACTGCCGCAGCTTCACTGGTCCCATGAAGACCGGGCCGGCGACAGAGCCCAAGCAGGATCCCATCTATCAGACATGGCTCCGTCTCTACCCCACGCGCGGAGCGTACGTTCTTTCCGTGTCTGCGCCCCGGCGCGCGACCCCTGCCGTCGTCTTCGCGATGCGCCCCTACCTCCCCGAATGTCGTCAACACGACTCGGTGACCGTTGAAGCGGGCGCGACTGTGCGCTGGCGTGTCTTATGGGGCATGAACGAAACTCTCGACAGTTGCCGAACGGAGTTGACTCGGCTTACGCCGAAGTCTCGGGCTGCGCGGCAGTGAGGGATTTGAGGCGAACGCCACTTCTGTCTGAGTTTCTTCGAAGCAATTCACACGGAAGAGGAGCTTGATTTGTCGAGGCGCGAATGTGGGTTTCGCATGAAGGGCTCGCGCGCAGTCCATCGTCAGCTGGGCGCTCAGTTTCAGTGGCTCGCGAAATTGACGCGGGAGCGGCCTCAGTTAGGCCTGTGCGCGTACCTGATGCTCGTTGCGGTGGTTGGATCGCTCGGGTGCGATCGTGCCGCGCGGAGTGTTCGGCCCATCAATCATGCTCCGCGCTTTGTGAGCATCGAAGTCAATCCGCCTGCATTCGCGCTCGGAGATTCCGTCGTCATCGATTGCCCTTCCGTTGACGAGGACGGAGATGCCGTCTATTACGATTGGTCGACCGATGGGCGCCTTGATGCAGATGGAGAGGTGTATGGACATATCTATGGCACGGCGCGGTCGCGCGCAGTCGTTCGCGCCGGCCCTCTGGCGACTGCACCCGACACAGCGTACGTATGGTGCAACATATTCGATCAGCATGGCGGTGGGATGGGTGCGATCATCAGCGTGTTCTTGGTCGAAGCAACTCCCGAGTCGATCGCATGGATCCGCTCTACGCACACGATTCGCGCTTCACCCTCCTCAGTTGCAATCGAGTGAGCGGCGTACGCAGACAAACGCTGGTGCCATGATCGGAGCCGCCCTCAATCCGCCGCCGTCACGCCCGTCCGGCGCTTCTCGTAGGCCCGGTACTGCAGCGCCTCGGCGAGCATCGCCGCGCTGAGGCGCGGCGCGCCCGCGAGGTCGGCGATCGTCCGGGCCACTCGCAGCGCGCGGTGCACGGCGCGCGCGCTCATGCCGCCGCGGTCCATCGCGTCGGCGACCAGGCGCTCGCCGTCGGCGTCGAGCGCCGCGTGTTCGCGCAGCGCGGCGTTGCCGAGCATGGCGTTGAGCGCGCCGCGTGCGCGTTGGCGCTCGCGCGCCTCGAGCACGCGCTCGCGCACGTGCGCGCTGGGCTCGCCGGGCGTCGCGGCGAGCAGTTCGGCGGACGTGAGCGAGGGCACCTCGACCTGCAGGTCGAGCCGGTCGAGCACCGGGCCGCTCACGCGCGTGGCGTGACGCGCGAGGTCGGAGTTCGTGCAGCGGCACCCGCGTTTGGGATGCCCGAGCCAACCGCATCCGCA
>JACRIW010000062.1 GCA_016215625.1 Candidatus Eiseniibacteriota bacterium
ACTGGTTCCGTCTATGAAGACGGGTTGTCAACGCTCGATTCCGACCCGCCCGTGCGCAACACAGCCGCCGCTCACCATCCGTCTATTCGGGGTCGGACCTCCGCCCCATGTCTCGTTTCGGGAAGCAGGCCCTACGAGGAACAACGGGCTCGTAGCCCAGATCGCCTGTCGGGGTGCCCTGCTCCATGTTCAGCGTCGGTCGTGGTGATGCACGGTCGCGGACTACATCGAGGGAGTTGCAGCGATGTCATTGTGGCGAGCAGGGGCCCACACGGAACCCCGGGCTGTTCGCCCACAGAACCAGTCGGGATCACCTGCTCGCTTTCGTGGCTACGGCTACCTTGCGGCGATAGTGCCGTACGATCTTGTGTTCGAAGCGACCTCGTTCGATGCCCAGCTTGTTGATGTCGAAGTCCTCGCCCTTGCGCAGCATCGTGAACATGATCCGACAAAGGCGATGTGCGACTGCGACCACCGCCATCTTGTGGCCACGTCGTGCGCACAGGCTCGTGAAGTAGGGGTGAAACGGACTGCTCGGTCGCCCGGCGTGGTGCGCTGCTTCGCAGAGCATCGCGCGCAGCTCGCTGGAACCACGCCGCGTGATGTGTCCGTGGCGCACGCTCTCGCCCGAGTCGTAGGTGGAGGCCACGAGCCCGGCGTAGCTGGCCACATGCTTCGCGCTCGGAAACCGACTCACGTCGGAGAGCGCGGCGAGCATGGTGGTCGCGACGATCGGCCCGACTCCGGGCACGGTCTGCAGGCGAGCAAGCTCCGCCTCGAATGCATGTCCTTGAGCACGAAGCGAAGCATCGAGCGTTGCGACCTGCTCATGGGCACACAGCCACACCGCTCGATGTGAAGCGCAGAAGGCCTGCAGCCCGGGCTCCACTTCGAGTGCCTTCAGGAGCCTCTCCCATGCGGTCGGAGTGCTGAGACACCGAGTCGATACCGGAAGGCCCGTTGCACGAAGCAGCCTCTTGACCGCGTTCACTTCCATCGTCTTGAGACGCACGAAGTGACGACGACGTCCCAGGGTCTCGCGCAAACGCTCGATCGCTTCGGGCGGTACATGCACCGTCGTGCGATACACGTCACGTCGAAGCCCCTCACAGAGCTCCAGGGCATCACGCCGGTCACTCTTCTGGTTCGGGCGCAGGGCCTTCTGCCGGACCTCATGAGCATCGACGACAAGCGGAGCGAAGCCGAGTCGTGTCAGTCGCCGCGCGACGAAGAACGCCATCGTTCCGCTCTCGAGCGCGACACGCGTGGCGTCTGGGAGCTCGTAGCGAGCTCGAAGCAACTGCAGCCCCTCGGTGGTCGTGGGCACGCTGCCCTCGCCCACGAGCCGGCCTGAATCGTCCTGAATCGCATACACGGAGTGCTTGCTGTGCACGTCGAGGCCCACGTACCGTCCCATCGGGTTGCCTCCGCTTGCTTGGGGCATCCGACATGGATGACCCCGTGGTCCACCGCGGACCCTACCGCGGTCAGGGGGCAACCCGTCTTCATCGATACGGAACCAGTGGCTCCGTCGAACGCCCGATGCTTCCGGCACTCGATGGGACAACTGCGCTCGAGCGACATGCTGAGGCCAACCCGCGACAGTGCGTGGCGCGAACGTCGCGCGAACGCCGCGGGAACCCCGCCCGGATGCCGCGGCGCCACGCGTACTCATCGCCACTTGCGCGCCACCCGCGGCGCGGCCCGCATCGTGCTCTGTGCCTGCGCGAAGCACGAATCCCACGCGCGCCGGTGCGACCGTCTCGCTCCCTGTGAGCCGGCGCGCGTCTTCGAGGGCCGCCCGACATGCACCTCCGATCGAGCAGGTCGCGAGCGACAACGCTCTGGGCCACGCTGGTCACAAACCGTTTGCGCATCCAGTCGGCGATCGCCATCGCCGGCGTGCTCGCTGCCGCCGCCGCGCCGGGCGCCGAAGCGCTCCACACGATCGCCGCTCAGCTCGAGCGTGCGCTCGAGCGCCGAGCGATTCCCGATGCCTCCACGCCGGAGGCCGAGTCGCTCTACACGCGCTCGTTGCGATCCATGCAGTCCGCGCTGCCGCACCGCCTTGCCGCCGGCGGCCCCGGTGCGCGGCGACTGCTGCGTGAGCAACTCGCCGACGCGCTCGGGCCCCGCGCGAACGCCAGCGCCGAAGTGTGGGACGCGCTCCTGCCCAGCGGCACGCGGTTTCCGCTCCGCGCAGTCGCTTCCGGCCGCCCGCTCGGTGCGTCGCTGCGCGCCGAACCCGGTGACCTCGTGCTCGACGCCGTCCTCGCCGGTTCGACCGCGCTCCAGCGTGGCTCCTCCGAAGAACGCGCGCTGGAGCTGAGCGTCGCATCGCTCGACTGCCGCGACACGGTCCTGCTGCGCGTCACCGGCACGCGGTTCTCCGAGTTCGCGACCGGCACGACGGCGAGGCCGAACGCCGAATACGCACGCCGCCAGACCGAGCTCATGCTCGCGCTGCACGAGCTCGAGTCGGCGGAGGCCGACGAGCGCCACGATCCCGGGCTGATCAACGGCCTGCACGCGATCGCCGTGCGCGGGCAGGCGAACGACGCTCGCCGTGCCGTCGAGCGCACGCCGCTGCTCGTCACCGAGACAACGTATGCGCCCTACGCCGCCGAACTCACCGAGGCCCGCGCGCTCACGGTCGTCGCCGCGATCCTCGTCCTGCGCGACCCGCTCACCGGCGCACGCGACTCGGTCGCGCTCGAGGGCGCGTGCGAGCGCACCGCGACCGGCCTGCAGGGCGTGCGCCCGGGTGATCGCAACGCGCTCGCCGACTCGGACGCCACGCTGCGCGTCGACACGCCGTCCGACCGCGCCGCGGCGGCCTTCGACGATCTGCGCGCCCGCGCCGCTGCGTCGGTCACCACGCTGGCCGGCCGCCTCGCGCTCGAACGCGCGGCACGTGCGCGCCGCCGCGGCGACCGCGACGAAGCCGCGGGATTGCAGCTGTTCGCACGCGACTGCGGCGTCAGCGCCCCAGCAAGATCTGCACGCCCGGCCCGATCTGCCAGTGCGCGAAGTAGAACACCAGCAGCAGCGCCGTCCACAGCACGATGAACACGGTGGAGTAGGGCAGCATCATCGTGATCAGCGTGCCGGTGCCGACCTTGGGGTCGTACTTGCGCATCACGGTCAGGATGAACGGCACGTAGGGCAGCATGGGCGTGATGATGTTCGTGCACGAGTCGCCGATCCGGAACACGGCCTGCGTGGCCTCGGGCGTGAACCCGAGCAGCACGAACATGGGCACGAACACGGGCGCCAGGATCGCCCACTTGGCCGACGCGCTCGTGATGAGCAGGTTGAGCGTCGCCGCGAACGCCACGAACGTCACGAGCAGCGGCGCGCCCGCCAGCCCGACGCTCTTCAGGTACGCCGCGCCCGAGACCGCGATGATCGTCCCCAGGTTGCTCCACGCGAAGTAGCTCACGAACTGCGCGGCCACGAACGCGAGCACGATGTACAGCCCCATCGAGCCCATCGAATCGCCGGTCATCGCGGCCACGTCCTTGTCGCTCTTCACCGTGCCCGCGCCGAGCCCGTACGCGAGCCCGGGGATGAAGAACAGCAGTGTGATCAGCACGACCATGCTGTCGAACGCGGGCTTCATGCGCAGCAGAAGCGAGGCGCCTTCGGTGCGCAGCGGCGCCCACGACGGCACGATCAGCGTCCAGTAGACGGCGCCGAGCACGAACAGCGACGTGAACGCCCACCACAGCCCGCGCTTCTGCTCGGGCGTCAGCGCGCGCAGCGGCTCGCGCTCGCCGTGCCACGTGCCGAGCCGCGGCTCGACGATGCGATCCGTGACCCACGCGCCCGCGATCACGAGCACCGGCGAAGCCGCGAACAGGAAGAAGTAGTTCCCGAGCAGCTGCACCGTGTAGCCCGGCGACAGCTTGCTCGCGTCGAGCGCGGCCTGCGAGATGCCCACGAGCAGCACGTCGAGCGTGCTCGGCAGCACGTTCGCGCTGAAGCCTCCGGTCACGCCGGCGAACGCGGCCGCCACGCCCGCGAGCGGATGCCGGCCCGCGGCGGCGAAGATCATCGCGCCGAGCGGCGGCATCATGACGATCGCGGCGTCGGCGCCCAGGTGCGCGAGCAGCGACGCGAGCACGACGGTCATGGTGAGCATGCGCGCCGGGATGTTCGCGACGAGCGCGCGCAGCGACACCTCGAGCAGCCCGGTCTTCTCGGCGAGCCCCATGCCGATCATGGCGACGAGCACGGTGCCGAGCGGCGGGAAGTTCGTGAAGTTCTTCACGGCCTCGGTGCACATGCGCTGCACGCCGGCGCGGTCGAGCAGGTTGACCGCGGTCACGAGCGAGCCGTCGCGCGGATGCACGACGGAAACGCCGAACTTCGCGCACAGCCACGACGCCGCCACGATGAGCACGGCGAGCGCCGCGAACAGCGTGAGCGTGTCGGGCAGCAGGTTGCCCACGCGCTCGACGGCGTCGAGCGTGCGTGCGAGTGCGCCGCGCGAGGCGGGCGCCGCGGGTGCTCCGAATGGCTTCGCCATGATTGGCGGCACAGTACACGCCCGAACGGCGGCCGCGGCACTGCGAAATCACGCCGCGAGGCCGCTTCAGTGCACCGGCACCCCGAGCCAGCCGCGCCGGATCGCGTGCGCGACGATCGTGCCCCCGACGAGGCCGACCACGTAGCCGTTCGGCAGCCCGATCACGGCGGCGGCCACGAGCAGCGCGATCCACAGCTGCCGCCGGTCGCCGGCCACGTCGGCCACCAGGCCCATGAGGCTCACCGACTCCATGAGCAGCACGGTCCCGAGGATGGGCATGGGGAAGAGCCGCACGACGGTCGCGAAGCCGGGCGCGAACACGAGCCCGATGAGCACGAACAGCGCGCCGTAGAGCACGGGGGCGCCGCCGGTGCGCGCGCCGAACGCGTGGAAGCCGGCGAGCCCGCCGCAGCCGTGGCAGACGGGAATGCCACCGAAGAACGGCGCGACGACGTTCATGAGTCCGTACGTGAAGCCGATGCGCCCGACGCCGACGGCGCGCTCGGGGAACAGGTCGCGCGTCGCCTGGGCCGTGGCGAGCACCGAGTTGCCGAGCGACAGCGCCAGCTGCGGCAGCGCGAGCAGCAGCGCGCCCTTCGCGAACTCGTCCTGCGTGGGCACGCCCCAGCGCGGCAGGCTCAGCCCCACGAGCGCGCCGCCGGCGGGCGCCGAGAGCCCGTGCCAGAGCGCGTACGCGGCGCCGAGCGCGATCACCACGAGCGGCCCGGGCACGCGGCTCTGGCGGCGCAGCGCGAGCAGCGCGACGATTGCGACGGCGACGAGCACGTAGCCGCGCGCGCCGTCGGCGCCCGCGTACTCGCCGAGCGCGAGTTTCGCGAGCACGAGGCCGAGCCCGAGCTGGATGCCGCGCACGACCGAAGGGGGTACGACGCGCGCGAGCCAGTCGAGCGAACGCGTGAGCGCGAGCGCGAGCATGACGACGCCGATCACGATGCCGCCCGCGGCGAGCGTTCCGGGCGAGAACTTCTGCGCCAGCATGATCGCCGCCATGGCCTTGAGCGGCTGCACCGGCATGGGGATGCCGTACACGACGCCCGTCGCCATCTGGAGCAGGCCGAAGACGATGCACACGCTCGCGGGGTCGAGCCCGCAGAACGCGATCAGCCCGACGATGAGCGGCAGGTCGGTGCCGATGTCGCCGAACGCGCCGGCCAGCTCGTGCCGGTCGAAGCGCAGGCGCGGCACCGCGCTCACTCCACGCCTTCCTTGCCGATCATGATCTCGGTGGACTTGATCACCGCGAGCACCTCGTCGCCGACTTTCAGGCCCAGCCGCACGGCGGACGAGCGCGTGATGACCGAGACGAGCTCCTGGTCGCCGATGCGCATGACGACTTCCGCCATGAGCCCGTCCACGTTCAGCTGCGCGACGGTGCCGCGCAGGCGATTGCGCGCGCTGATCGTGAGCGTGACGGTCGAGAGCGGGCCGGCGGCGTGCCCGAGCCGGCGTTCGAGTTCGTCGCGCCGGAAGAGCCACTTCCGGCCGACGCGCGCCGCGGGCAGCTTCCCGGCACGCGCGAGCGACTGGACGCGCTTCACGTTCAGGTGGAGCAGTTCGGCGGCTTCGTCGGCCGTGAGCATCGGGTTGGCGGACATGGGGGTTGTTCCGGCAAGTTGTGGCGGTTATGTTGCCTGTGGTGCCTCAGTGCGGGCACATTGAGATAAACAAGGGAACAAGACAACCCATTTCCACGGGGGCACTCCTTATATGTGGCCCAGAACGGCCCTGATCGCCTGTTTCGCGGCGGGTGGCCTGCTCGCCGTGTCCGCCCCGGTCGCACTCGGCGCGGCCGACTCCACGACCGCAGCCCCCGTGGCCGCCGCGAGCGCGCCGGCGATCGCGCCGCCGAAGCTGGGCGGGTACCTCCAGGTGCGCGCGATCGCGCAGGCGCACGCCGGACTGTCGCAGTCGCTCAACCGCGCGCGCTTCTCGATCGACGGCAAGCTGCCGGAACGCTTCTCGTACCGGCTGCTCGCCGAGCTCGAGGCCTCGACCGGCGCGAAGTCCGCCGCCACGCCCAGCCTGCGCGAGACGTACGTGCGCTGGACCTCGGCGCCGGTCATGCTGACCGCCGGGCAGTTCAAGGTCCCGTTCTCGCGCGAAGTGCTCATCTCGCTCACCCAGCTCGAACTGGCCGATCTCGCCACCGTGCTCGACTCGCTTGCGCCAAAGTACGACGTGGGCGTGATGCTCGAGCACGCGCACGGCGCGGAGTTCACGTTCCAGCTGGGCGTGTTCAACGGCGACGGCGCGAACGCCACCGTGAATCGCGATTCGACCGTGATGTGGGCGGCCCGCACGGTGTTCCGCCCGATTCCGCCGCTCGCGCTGGGCCTGAGCGGCACGCGCGACGGCGACGACAGCCTGCGCTGGTGCGCCGACGCGCAGGTGCAGCATCGCGGCGCCACGCTGCGCGGCGAGTACGCGAAGCGCGTCGTGCGCGGCCGGGCCACGGACGCGAACGAGTTCGGCTGGTACCTGCTCGAGTCGTACCGCCCGACGCCCGACGTGATGCTGGTGGCGCGGCAGGAGCGTTACGAGCGCCCGGTGTTCGGCGCCGCCCGCCGCGTGCGCGGGCTGGCGTTCGCGGCGTCCTACGACGTGGCGCCATCGCACGTGAAGCTGCTGGCCGAGTGGTCGCGCCGCGAAGCCGGGGTGCGGCTCACGCGGACCGACGCGTTCCTCGCGCAGGTGCAGGTGGTGTATTAGGGCGGAAGCCTCGCGGCCTCCGGCCTCGGGGACGCCTCGCCGTTGCCATCGAGCCGCTCGCGCTCTCCACCGCCCCCTGTGCAAAGGCGGTGGAGTACGCATGCCGCCCGGGCACGAGTCCCGACACCCCCAATCTTCACGAAACCCCGCGAAAGACGCGGGCTTCTTTGACTCCGGGAGCCCCGTTCCACTACCTTGCCCCGTCCCGCAAACCATCCCGGAGGTCCTCGCATGATTCGCAGCATGACCGGCTACGGCATGGCCGAGCTCGAACGGTCCGGCCAGCGCCTTTCGGCCGAGATCCGGTCGGTCAACCACCGCTTCTGCGAAGTCTCCGTGCGCGCCCCCAAGGTCGCGCTGCTGTTCGAGGACCAGATCCGCCAGCTCATCCAGGACCGCTTCTCGCGCGGCAAGTTCAACCTGACCATCACGTGGGCGGGTGTGGGCGAGGAGGGCGGGCAGCTCAAGCTCAACGAGGGCGTCGCGGACCGCTACGTGACCGCGATGAAGCAGCTGCAGGAGCGCTACGGCCTCAAGGGCGAGATCGACCTGCGCACGCTGGCCGGGCTGCCGGACCTGTTCACGTGGGAGCACTCGACGTTCTCGGACGACGAGGCGTGGACGCTGATCAAGGAAGTGGTCGAGAAGTCCTGCGACAGCATGAACGGGATGAAGGCGCGCGAGGGCGCGGCGCTGGCTGCCGACCTGACGAAGCGCCTCAACCTCATCAAGTCCGCGCTCGTGCAGGTGGCGGAGCGCGCGCCGCTGCGGCCGCAGGAAGCCAAGGACCGCATGGTCAGCCGCATCAAGCCGCTGCTCGACGACGTCGAGATGGACCCGATTCGCATCGCGCAGGAAGTGGCCATGCTGGCCGACCGGCTCGACTGCACGGAAGAGTGCGTGCGCCTCGATGCGCACCTCGACCAGTTCCAGTCGCTCATGGACGGCTCCGAGCTCGCCGGCCGCAAGCTGAACTTCCTGCTCCAGGAAATGAACCGCGAAGCGAACACGATCGGTTCGAAGGCGAACGACGTCGAGATCGCGCACGCGGTGATCGTGATGAAGGAAGAGATCGAACGCCTGCGCGAGCAGGTGCAAAACGTGGAGTGAGGGCCTTGGCCGCACGCAAGTCCGCCGCGAAGAAGAGAGCTCCCAAAGCCGCGCCGAACTTCGCCCGTCTCAAGCCGGGCGGGTTCCTGCTCGTGGTCTCGGGGCCGTCGGGTGTGGGCAAGGGCACGCTGGTCGCGTCGCTCATGGAGCAGCGCGAGGACTGCGTGTTCTCGGTGAGCGCGACGACGCGAGCGCCGCGAGGCAAGGAGAAGAACGGCCGGGAGTACTGGTTCCTGGCCGAGAAGGACTTCCGCGCCAAGACGAAGCAGGGCTGGTTCCTCGAGTACGCGAAGGTGTTCGGGAACCTGTACGGCACCCCGAATCACGAAGTCGAAGGGAAGATCAAGAAGGGCAAGGTCGTGGTGCTCGACATCGACGTGCAGGGTGGCGCCAGCGTCCGGCGCAAGCGCCCCGACGCCGTGTCGGTGTTCATCGCGCCGCCGTCCTTCGCCGAACTCAAGCGCCGCCTCGTGGGGCGCAGGACCGACAGCGCCGAGGCGATCGCCCGCCGGCTGGCGACGTCGCAGATCGAACTGCCGCAGTACGTGCACTACGACTACCTGATCGTGAACGACGACCTCGAGAGCGCGAAGTCGCAGCTCGTCGCCATTCACGACGTCGAACGCCGCCGCATCGGGCGGCTCTCGAAGTAACCTTTTTCTGCAGGCGCGGCCGCCTTCCGGGCGAACGGTTCGCGCGAAGTGTCCGCCCACAACGCACGCAGGGAGCACACCTCATGAAGCTGTCCTCGCTGGTTCCTCCTCCGGGCAAGAGCAAGTACGAGCTGGCCATCATCGCCGCGCGCGAAGCGCGCCGCCTGAACGACTGGGTCCGCCGTTCCGGCGAGACGCTGCCGGGCAAGGTGACCGCCGTCGCGCTCGAGCGCGTGATCCACGACGACGTGCCGTACTACTACGAAGACCCGAGCATGGTGCCTTCGTTCGACGCGTCGGTCGCACCGGTCGAGCCCACGCTCGAGTAGCGCGGTCATGCTGCGCGATCGCGTCGTCGTCGTCGGCGTCTCCGGCGGGATCGCGGCCTACAAGGCCTGCGAACTGGTGCGCCGGCTGCGCGAGCGCGGCGCCACGGTGATCGCGGTCATGACTCCGGCGGCGTGCGAGTTCGTCACGCCGCTCACGTTCCAGGCGCTCACCGGCAATCCGGTGATCACGACGCTCTGGGGCGACCAGCAGCAGCGCTTCGACCTTCCGGTCGAAACGCTGCACAAGGTCGGCGGCAAGGTCGCGCACGTGGACGTGGCCGAGGCGGCGGACTGCCTCGCGATCGCTCCGGCGACGGCCGACCTCATGGCGCGCATCGTCCACGGCGAGGCGCCGGACGCGCTCACGACGATCACGATGGCGACCACCGCGCCGCTCGTGCTCGCGCCGGCGATGGACCTCCAGATGTGGCAGTCGCCCGCGACGCAGGCGAACGTGCGCGAACTCCGTGCGCGCGGCGCCCGGATCGTGGGACCGGCGAGTGGATTCCTCGCGTCGGGCCTCGTGGGGCCGGGGCGTCTCGCCGAAGTCTCCGACATCGTCGACGAGATCGAGCGCGCGGTCGTGCGGCGCGCGAGCCTCGAAGGCGTGCGCGTGCTGATCGGCGCGGGCCGCACCGAGGAGGCGATCGATCCCGTGCGCGTGCTCACGAACCGCTCGAGCGGACGCATGGGCTTCGCGCTCGCCGAGGCGGCGCGTGACCGCGGCGCGGACGTGACCGTGGTCGCGGGACCCGTCGACGTGCCGGCGCCGCACGGCGTCACGCTGACGCCGGTGACGACCGCCGAGCAGATGCTGCGCGCGATGACGGGCGCGGCCGAACACGCGGACGTCGTGCTCATGGCCGCCGCGGTCGCGGACTACCGTCCCGCGAAGACGGCGAAGCAGAAGCTCAAGCGCACGGACGGGACGCTCACGCTCACGCTCGAGCCGAACGCCGACATCCTCGCGGCGATCGGTGCGGCGAAGACGCCGGGCCAGGTGGTGGTGGGCTTCGCGCTCGAGACCACGAACGGCGTGGCGAACGCGCGCGGCAAGCTGCAGCGCAAGAACGCCGACCTGATCGTGCTCAACGCGCCCGCCGACTCGCTCGGCGCCGAGACCAACAAGGTCACGCTCGTGGACGCCACGAGCGCGCAGGCGCTGCCGGTCGCGAGCAAGCGGGAGGTCGCCGAGTCGATCCTCGATCGCGTGCACGGGCTGCGTGCGAAGCCCGCGAAGCGCGCGAAGCGCGCGAAACCGGCGAAGCCGGCGAAGCCGGCGAAGCCGGCGCGCAAGGGTGCCCGCAAGTGAGCGCCGACGACCTTCGCAAGGAAGCCGCGAGCATCGCGCACGCGGCCAAGCGCCTGATCGAGCGCGAACGCGCGCGCGGCGGCGGCGAACTGCTCGCCGCGGGAGTCGCGAAAGCGCGCGAAAGCGCGCGCGCGAGCGCGCGTGCGAAGGGCATCGTGCTGCCGCCGGCGCCCTCGGCGCCGCAGCGGGAGCCGGTCGCGCAGCCGACGACGCTCGAGGTCGCCGCGCCCGTCGTGGCGCCGGCCGCTCCGGTCGCTCCGGCCGCGCCGCCCGCGGCGCCGCCCGCCGGCGGCATGCCCGACTTCGTCGCGAACTCGCCCGCGTTCAAGCCGCCCGCGCCACAGCCCGAACCCAAGGTCGCGCCCGACTTCGTGCTGCCGCCGTTCACCGAAGACCTCAACCCGAGCGCGCTCGGCGGCAGCCGCGACGCGATCGTCGCGGCTTCGCTGCCCGTGCTCGCGGACGTCGCGGCGCAGGCGAACGCCTGTGAGAAGTGCGGGCTGTGCCGGACGCACACGAAAGCCGTGCCCGGCGTCGGCTCGGCGCGCAGCGGCATCGTGTTCGTGGGCGAGGCGCCCGGCGCCGACGAGGACCTGCGCGGCGAGCCCTTCGTGGGCCGCGCCGGCGAACTGCTCACCAAGATGATCGAGGGCATGCACCAGCGCGCGCTGATTCCCGGCGTGAAGCTCGACCGCGACGAGGTGTACATCGTCAACGTGCTCAAGTGCCGCCCGCCCGACAACCGCAATCCGCTGCCCCACGAGATCGAAGCCTGCTCGCCCTACGTGCTGCGCCAGCTCGAGGCGCTGCAGCCGCGCGTGATCTGCTGCCTCGGCAAGTTCGCCGCGGAACTGCTGCTCGGCATGAAGGGTACGATCTCGAGCATGCGCGGCAAGACGTACCGCTGGAAGGGCGCCAAGCTCGTGGTGACGTATCATCCGGCCTACTGCCTGCGCAGCCCGAGCGCGAAGCGTCCCGTGTGGGACGACCTGCAGCGGCTCGCGCAGGAATACCTGACCGACTGACCGACGCTCCCGAAGTGCGGGCGCGACGTGCGCGCCCGGGAGAGGACGACATGAACGATTTCCCGAGCCACGCGGGCGGAGCCGCGGGCCTCACGCCGCCACAGGCGCTCGACGCCGAGCGCTCGATCCTGGCCGCGATGATGCTCGACCAGGCCGCGATCGGGCGTGCCGTCGAAGTGATCGACTCGAGCGTGTTCTACCGGAACGCGCACGCGAAGATCTTCGACGCGCTCGTCGCGCTCTACAACCGCAACGAGGCCGCGGACCTCATCACGGTGTCCGAGGAGCTCCGCAAGCGCGGCGACTACGAGGCCGCGGGCGGCGGTTCCGGGCTCGCGCAGATCATGGAGTACGCCACCACGATCGCGAACATCGAGCACCACGTGCGCATCGTGCACAGCAAGTCCGTGCTCCGGAAGCTCATCCACGCGACGGGCGAGATCCAGCAGCAGTGCTTCTCGGGGCAGGAGGAGACGGCCACGCTGCTCGACATGGCCGAGGCGAGGATCTTCGAGATCACCGACTCGCGCATCCGGCAGGGCTTCACGACCATCCGCGAGCTGCTCAAGCCGACGTTCGACAACATCCAGAAGCTGTTCGAGCGCAAGGTCCAGGTCACCGGCGTGCCGAGCGGCTGGGACGACCTCGACAAGCTCACCAGCGGCTGGCAGCCCGGCGACCTCGTGATCCTCGCCGGGCGTCCCGCCATGGGCAAGACCTCGGCGGTGATGAACATGGCCGAGAACGCGGCGATCCGGTTCAACATCCCGGTCGCGGTGTTCTCGCTCGAAATGAGCAAGGAGCAGCTCGCGCTGCGCATGCTCTGCTCGGCCAGCGAGGTGAGCATGCACAAGGTGCGCACGGGCTACCTGAGCAACGAGGACTGGCCGCGCCTGACGACGGGCGCCGGGCTGCTCACGCAGGCGCCGATCTACATCGACGACTCGCCCGCGCAGAGCGTGCTCGAGATCCGCGCGAAGTGCCGCCGGCTCAAGGCCGAGGGCAAGCTCGGCATGATCGTGATCGACTACCTCCAGCTCATGCGTTCGAGCACGCCCGCGGAGAACCGCGTGCAGGAAATCTCGCAGATCTCGCGCGGACTGAAGGGGCTCGCCAAGGAACTCGGCGTCCCGGTCCTCGCGCTCTCGCAGCTCTCGCGCGCCGTCGAACAGCGCGGCGGCGGCGGCCGTCCGCAGCTCTCGGACCTCCGCGAGTCCGGCTCGATCGAGCAGGACGCCGACATCGTGTTGTTCGTGTACCGCGAAGTCGTGTACAAGCCGGATACACCCGAGCCCGGCAAGGCGGCGATCATCATCGCGAAGCAGCGCAACGGCCCGGTGGACGACGTGGACATGACCTTCCTGCGTGAATGCACCAAGTTCGTCCCGTACAGCCCGATGATGTCGGGTGAGACGGCCGGGGACTTTTCATGACCGAGTGGCTCGAAGACGGCTACGACTACCTGCGCGACAAGATGCTCGACGGCATCGCGGAAGTCGGCCGCATCGCCATGCTCGTCGGCGACACGTTCCGCAAGCTCGGGCGCGGCCTGCGCTCGTTCGGGCTGATCGTGGACCAGATGGACCACATCGGCGTGCAGTCGCTCATGCTCGTGTTCATCGTCAGCCTGTTCACGGGCGCCGTCGCGGCCGTGCAGGCCGGCTACCAGTTCGCGAACGTCGTGCCGCTCAAGTTCATCGGCTCGGTCATCCTGCGCTCGGTCATCATCGAGCTCGGCCCCGTGCTCACGGCGCTGATCGTCGGCGGCCGCGTGGGCGCCTCGATCGCGGCCGAACTCGGCACGATGCGCGTGACCGAGCAGATCGACGCCCTCGACGCGATGGCGATCAATCCCGTGCGCTACCTGGTCGTGCCGCGCGTGATCGCCGCGCTCGTCATGCTGCCGGTGCTCACGATCATGGCGAACACGATCGCCATCGTGGGCGGCTGGATCGTCTGCCTCACCACGCTCGACGTGAGCACGCACACCTACGTCACGAGCATGAAGACGTTCTTCTTTATGAAGGACCTGTGGTCGGGCCTCATCAAGGCGTTCTTCTTCGGCGGCATCATCGCGTGGATGGGCTGCTATTACGGCTTCCGCACCGAGGGCGGCGCGGAAGGCGTGGGCATCGCGACGACGCGCGCGGTCGTGTCGTCCTGCGTGCTCGTCCTGATCAGCGACTACGTGCTCGCCAACGTCCTCTTCCGGTTCATCTTCACGCCATGATCAAGATCCGCGACCTCAAGATCCGGCTCGGCAAGAAGCAGGTGCTGAACGGCGTGGACCTCGACATCCCGACGGGCAAGACCGTCGTCGTGATGGGCCGCTCGGGCACGGGCAAGAGCGTGCTCTTCAAGAACATCATCGGCCTCATGCACCCGGACTCCGGCAGCATCGAGGTCGACGGGCAGGAAGTCGTCGGCATCCCCGAGAAGGAGCTGAACGAAGTGCGCAAGCGCTTCGGCGTCCTCTTCCAGAGCGGGGCCCTGTTCGACTCCATGACGGTCGGCGAGAACGTCGGCCTGCCGCTGCGCGAGCACACGAAGCTGCCCGACGCCGAGATCCGCAAGCGCGTCGCGGACCGGCTCGAGTGGGTGGGCCTGAAGGGCGTCGAAGCCATGAAGCCGGCGTCGCTCTCGGGCGGCATGCGCAAGCGCGTGGGACTCGCGCGCGCGATCGCCATGGACCCGGCGTACATCCTCTACGACGAACCGACGACGGGCCTCGACCCGATCATGTCGGACGTCATCAATCGTCTCATCCGCTCCCTCCAGGAACGCATCGGCGTCACGAGCATCGTGGTCACGCACGACATGAACAGCGCGTACCACGTCGCCGACGAGATGGCGCTCCTGAACGAGGGACGGGTGGTGTTCACGGGCACGCCCGACGAGGCGCGCTCCACGAGCGACCCGATCGTGCGCCAGTTCATCGAGGGGTCGAGCGAAGGCCCGATCAAGCCGCTGTGACGGCAGGGAGAAACACGTGAGCCGTAGAACCGAAGTGCAGGTCGGGATCACCGTGCTGGTGGCGCTCGTCACGCTCCTGTGGGGCGTGACCTATCTCAAGGACCTCACGCTGCAGCGCAAGGTCACCGTCTGGAAGGTGAAGTTCCCGCAGACGGGCGGCCTCGGGCAGAGCGACGAAGTCCAGGTGAACGGCATCCGCAAGGGGCTCGTGAGCAAGATCGAGCTCGCGGGCGACGGCGTGTACGTGGACCTCGGACTCGATTCCGACGTGAAGCTCACGTCCGACTCGAAGGTCTCGATCCGCAACGTCGGCCTCATGGGGGAGAAGGTGATCTTCGTCGAACTGCACACGACCGGCCGCGCGTACACCGCGCGCGACACGATCCCCGGCATCTTCGAACTCGGCATGGGCGAGGTGATGGGGCAGATGGGCGGCACCACGGAGTCGCTCGACCGCGTCACGCGCCAGCTCGCGCGCATCGCGGCCCGGCTCGAGGAGAGCGGCGACGTCGAGGCCACGGTCGCGAACTTCCGCGCGACGAGCGAGGAACTGCGCGCCGCCGTCGAGGAGAACCGCAAGCTCGTGCACGAGATCGTGGCGAACGCGAACTCGGTCAGCGCGACCGCCCGCGACCTCACGACCGAGCGCAAGGCGCAGCTCGAGCGCACGCTCGACTCGGCCGAACGCTCGGCGCAGAACCTCGAGCGCCTTTCGGCGCGTCTCGACTCGCTGCGCGGCGATGTGCAGGTCGTCGTCGCGAAGGTGGACCACGGCGACGGCACGCTCGCGCAGCTCATCAACGACCGCCAGCTCTACGACGACGTGCGCGCGAGCGTCGGCTCGCTCAACGCGCTCATCGAGGACATCAAGAAGAACCCGAGGAAGTACATCAACCTGAGCATCTTCTAGCCCGAATCCTCGGGCGAGCTCGCCCCCGCGAGGCGAAACCGCACATGACGAGCATCGGCAG
>JACRIW010000064.1 GCA_016215625.1 Candidatus Eiseniibacteriota bacterium
CGCGACGCGCAGGCCGCCACCATCTGCAAGGTCGCCCGCGACCACGGCAAGGCGGTGCGGATCGGGGTCCACGCCGGCTCCCTCAACCAGGAGCTGGTGATGGCGAAGATGCAGGAGAACACCGACCGGGGGCTCGGAAGAACCGCCGAAGCGATCTACGGTGACTGCATGATCCTCTCGGCCCTGCATTCGACCGAGCAGGCGCTCGCGTGCGGCTTGCGCGAGGAGCAGATCGTCATCTCGTGCAAGGTCTCGCGGCCGCTCGAGCTGATCGCGGTCTACCGCGAGCTCGCCCGGCGCACCCGTCAGCCGCTGCACCTCGGGCTCACCGAGGCCGGGCTCGGCACGAAGGGCATCGTCGCGACCACCGCGGCGCTCTCCGTGCTGCTGTTCGAGGGCATCGGCGACACGATCCGCACGAGCCTCACCCCCGCGCCCGGCGGCGACCGTGCCGAGGAAGTGCGCGTCTGCCAGCAGGTGCTGCAGTCGCTCGGCCTGCGCGCGTTCACGCCACAGGTCACGAGCTGCCCCGGCTGCGGCCGCACGACGAGCACGTTCTTCCAGGAGCTGGCGGCGCAGGTCACCGCGCACCTCCAGGAGCGCATGACCGTGTGGCGCGAGAAGCACCCCGGCGTCGAGGAGCTGAAGGTCGCCGTGATGGGCTGCGTCGTGAACGGACCCGGCGAGAGCAAGCACGCCGACATCGGCATCTCGCTGCCGGGAACCGGCGAGGATCCGCGCGCCCCCGTCTACGTGGACGGCAAGCTCGTGGTGACGCTCAAGGGCGAGCACATTGCCGCGGACTTCGGGCGCATGCTCGACGAGTACGTCGAAAAGCGCTGGGGCAGCCCCGCCTAACCCCGCAGCGCCGCCAGCACGTCCTTCGCGAACGCCGTGAGCGACGGATCGCGCGCGCCCATGACGAGCACGAGGTCGCCTTCGCGCGCCTCGGCCGCGAGGCGTGCCGCGAGCCCTTCGCGCGACGGTGCGAACTCGGCCTTCGCCCCGCGTTCCGTCATGTCGCGCACGAGATCGGCGCTCGAGAAGTCGCGCAGCGCCGTGCCGCCCGCGTAGAACACCTCGAGCATCCACACGCGGTCCTGCTCGCGCAGTTCGGTCGCGAACGTCTCGACGAAGTCCTCACGCAGGAAGCGCGTCGGGCCGTAGCCGTGCGGCTGGTAGACCGCGAGCACGCGCGCACCGCGGAGCCGCGCGGTCGCGAGCGCCGCGCGGATCTTGGCGGGGTTGTGCGCGAAGTCGTCCACGACCTCGACACCGCGCGCGCTCCCGAGCGACTGGAAGCGCCGCGCCACGCCGCGGAAGGCCGCGAGCGGCGCGACGATCCGCGCCGCGTCCACGCCGAGCGCGCGGCACGCGGCGATCGCGGCGAGGGCATTCTCGACGTTGTGCGCGCCCGGCACCGGCAGCGTGAACCGTACGCCGTCCACCGTGAACGCACTGCCGTGCGTGCCCGGCTCGACGTCGCGGCCGCGCACGTCCGCGCGATCGCCGAAGCCGAACACGAGCGCGCCGTCGCGCAGCGCGCCCAGCGAGTGGTCCTCCCCGCACACGAACCGCTCGCGCGTGCGCCCTCGCAGCGTCGCGAACATCGCCGCGACCTCCGACTCCGTCTTGTGGTCGCGCGACAGGTTGAGCGCCATGCCGATCGCGGGCTGGTAGCGCACGAGTGAGCCGTCGCTTTCGTCGGCCTCGACGACGAGCGGGCCCGCGCCCGACCAGGCGTTTCCCCACAGCCCTTCGGCCTGGAGCGCCGACAGCTCGCCGCCGGTGATCACCGACGGGTCCTCACCCGCGCCGCGAAGCGCCTCGAACGTCATCGCCACGACCGTGGACTTGCCGCTCGTGCCGCTCACCGCGACCGAGCGCGTCTCGGCGACCCAGTGCGCGAGCATTTCCGAGCGATGGACGAGCGGCAGGCCGCGCCGCTTCGCGACGGCGAAGTCCGGCACCTGCTCCTCGACCGCCGTGGACACGACGACCGCGGCGCAGTCGCCTTCGGCGCCCCTGCCGTCCTGCGCGAACAAGGTCACGCCGAGCCGCTCGAGCTGCGCGCGCGCTTCGGGACGCTCGCCGCGGTCGAACCCGCGGTCGCTGCCGCTCGCGCGTCCGCCGCGCATCGCCTGGAACTGCGCGAGCGCGCTCATGCCCGAGCCGCCGACGCCGGCGTAGTGGAAGCGCGCGTCCGAGCGCGGGTTCGGCATCGCGCCCGGCCCCGGCGCCACGATCACGAGCGGGTCGCCCTCGCTCACGCGGTCGAACAGCTCGACCACGTCCGCGTTGGCCATTCGCACGCACCCGTGCGAGACGGGCGTGCCCAGCGCGTCCTCGTGGTTGGTGCCGTGCACGTAGACGTAGCGCTCGAGCGAGTCGCAACCGGGCCCGCGGTTGATGCCGTCCTCGAGCCCCTCGAGCGTGAGGATGCGCGTGAGGATCAGGTCGTCGTCGCGCGTCTCGTCGTGCCACACCTCACCCGTGGGCTCGCGGCTGACGAAGACCGTGCCGTGCGCGGCGTGCTCCCCGATGCGCCGGTGCACGCGGTGCCAGCCCGGCGGCGTGCGGAACGAACCCGATTCGCCGCCGACTCCGTTCGCGGCCGTGGACACGGGCCACGACGCGAGCGCCCCGGTCCCGGCGAGCAGCCACAGCCGCTGCGCGGCGACGTCCACGAGCAGCCAGCGCGCGGGAGCCTCGCGGACCGGCGAGCGCGCACGCGCGAGCGCGGCGGAGACCAGCGGTGCGAGCGCGGCGGTGTCGGCGGAATCGGCGAGCGGGGCCATGCGCGGCAGAGTGCCACAGCCGTGCGGCGGCAGCCACGCAGCGCGCGCTCCCGCGCGCCCCCCGGAACCGAAACGGGAACCGGTCCGAAGACCGATCCCCGTTCGTTTCGGCGCGGCCCGCGCCTCATGAAATCCCGTGTTACTTGATCAGCACCACCGCACGCGCCACCGACTTGCCCGCCGCGGTCGCACGCACGAAGTACGTGCCGGGGGCCAGCTGCTTGGCGGAGAAGGCCAGCGAGTGCTCACCCGCGGCGTATTCGCCGTCGGCGAGCGTTTCCACGAGCGCGCCGGCGACGTTGTACACCTTGACCATCACCTGGCCCGCACGCGGCATCACGAGCTGGACGTTCGTGCGCGAGGTGAACGGGTTCGGATAGATGTTGCGGAAGGCGACCGCGCCCGTCATGCGAGCGGCTTCGACCGGCTCGGGCTTGGCCTGCGCGACCGCGGCGTTCGGCAGGTTCGGACGGTACGTGCCGACGCTGCTCTGCATGCGCGAGATCTGCATCGGGGTGAACTCCGTGTAGCAGGCGTCGTACGAGTAATCCATGTAGTTGTGGATCGGATCGAGACCCGTCGCCGGGCACGTGTCCTTGCCACTCGGGCAGCCGGTCGTGGACGTGGCTTCGTACGGCGTGTCGTCGACCTGGTCGCCCGGGGCCGTGCAGCCGCCCTGGAACGTGTGGTACAGGCCGAGGTAGTGACCGGCCTCGTGCGCGAGCGTGCCGCCTTCGTTGTAGTTCGCGATCGAGCCACCCGGCAGCGAGCCGTAGTGGATGACGACGCCGTGCATCTTGCTGCTCTCGGCGTACGACCACGGGAACGTCGCCCAGCCCAGCAGGCCCTGTCCCGGCGCGGCGGAGTACACGTTGAAGCGGTGGAGCGGATCGATGGCGAGCGCGTTCTTGCAGTTCGTCTCGTTGCGAGAGCCCGGCGTCATCGAGAAGTACTTGCTGTTGCTCGTGCGGTCGACCGACGCGAGCACGAACGAGAAGCCCGTGCCGGCGTAGCGCTGGTTCATGTACGCGATCTGCGCGTCGATGGCGGACTGGGCGACGTTGCCCGTCGTGCCGTTCGAGATGACGTGCCAGGCGACCTTGATCTGGCCGGTCGCGGACGCGCGGCCTTCCTCGATGTAGCGGCGGAGCGCGGTGCCCACCGCATCCATTTCCATCGCGGTCGGTTCGGGGGCGCCGCAGGAGCGACCGTTGATCAGGTCACCGGAGTGCGGAGCGTCGCCGAACGGATTGCGGGCGGCGGAGGCGGTGGACGCGACGGCGAGGAGCAGACCGAGGGCGAACGCGGCGGTCAGGGACCGGTGCTTCATGACGATGCCTCCTGGCTGGGGGAAAAAGGCGTCGGCACCGGTTCAGCCCCCGCGACCTCGCGCTCCAGTCCGGGTTCCGGCCAACCGGCAAGGCCAAGAAGATGTCAGGTTCCCGCTGGACGTTTCAAGGACAATTCTTGACAGCCGCTGAATATTTCGGGATCCCGGTCAGGGTGGGCCGGGCCGGCCGGGCTCCACGTCCACGGAATCGGGGCGGCGCCCGGTCCGGGAGCCGCCCCATGTCGCGCCGTGCGGACTGCCGCTAGAGCGTCACGTCGCGATGCACGTCCGTGTAGTACAGGTACCGCGACGGCACCGCGCCGGCCGCATAGAACGACTGCGGCACGAAGGGGCCCATCCAGATGAAGTCGCCCTTCTGGACCTCCATCCATTCGCGGCCCAGGTAATAGACGCCCTGCCCCTGCAGGAAGACGAGGCCGTGCTCCATCACGTGCGTCTCCGTGACCGGCAGCGAGCCCCCCGGAGGGAACGTGAAGATGTTCATGGCCATGTCCCAGATCGTGTCCACCGGCAGGAGCACCTTGAGGATCACGCCCTCCATGCCCATGTAGGTCTCGCCCGGGATCTTGTTCTCGTTGCCCACGAGGTCGTGCGGTTTGTTCGCGCCGAAGGGCACGTAGCGCTTCTTGAGCCAGAGCAGCTTCGTGGGGGACTCGGCGTCCACCGAGAAGCGCGAGCCCGGCTTCATGTACGCGAAGCCGCCGCTCGTGAGCGTGTGCCCGGCGCCGTTGAGGTCGAGGCGCACCTCGCCCTCGAACACGAAGAGGAACGACTGCACGCCGTCGGCGAGCGTCTGCTGCGTGCCGCCCCCCGCGCCGAGTGCGAGGTCGTACTGCGCGAAGGCCGCGCCCATCGCGGGCGCGGTGAGGATCTTGGCGACGGTGTTCCGCCACTCGGGCAGCACGCTCTCGGCCACGCCCTCCGGCGGCAGCAGCGCCCAGTCCCTCTCGACGCGGGCACGGCTGCCCACGAGTCCGATGCGTGACATCTCCTGCTCCTCCCAACGGTTTCCTGCTGCGTTCCGGGGGGTGCCCGGCTACATTGGCGCGCTCATCCCACACCAGCGGCCCATCACGGAGACGCGCCATGTCCACGGTGCTGAACGACGCCCTCACTCACGATGCCCTCGCACGGCTCTCGGCCGCCAATCGCGCATTCGCGGCAGCCTACCCCGGCGATCCGATCGACCGCCAGCCCGTGCACACGGTGTACGGCGGGGCCCAGCTGTTCTCCCACGACATCGCGGCCAAGCTCGGCGCGGCGGGCCTCAAGGGACTCGCGGAGTACGCGCCCGACTTCTGCACGTTCGCGCGCGCGATCGCCCTCGCGGGCGCCGAGAAGCTGCCCGGGCTGGCCGGAGAGCGCGCGCAGCTCGAAGCGCGGCTCGCGGCCGACCCCGGCGCGGTGCGGAAGGCCGAGCCCGCCGCGTGGCTGGCGCACACGGTGTACGAGCGCGTGCTCGAGAAGATGAAGCGCGAGCCGATCGAGGACTTCCGCATCGACTTCGAGGACGGCTACGGCAACCGCCCGGACACCGAGGAAGACGGTCACGCGATCGCCGACGCGGAGCAGGTCGCGCTCGGCATGGAAAAGGGCACGCTGCCGCCCTTCCTCGGCATCCGCATCAAGCCGTTCACGGAGGAGCTGCGCGCGCGCGGCATCCGCACGCTCGACCTCTTCCTCACGACGCTGCTGCGCAGGACGGGCGGCACGCTGCCCGCGAACTTCGTGGTCACGCTGCCCAATGTCACGATTCCCGAGCAGGTCGAGACGCTCGTGGCGCTGTTCGAGCTGCTCGAGCGCCAGCACCAGCTCGCGCCCGGCACGCTGCGCTGCGAGATCATGGTCGAGACCACGCAGAGCGTGATCGGACCCGACGGCACGGTGCCGCTGCGCCGGCTGGTCGCCGCGGCGCAGGGCCGCTGCGTCGGCGCGCACCTCGGCGTGTACGACTACACCGCATCGTGCAACGTGACCGCGCTCTACCAGGCGCCCGGCCACCCCGCGTGCGCGTTCGCGCGCCACGTGATGCAGGTTGCGCTGGCCGGCACGGGCGTCGCGATCTCCGACGGGGCCGTGACGATCATGCCGGTCGCGCCGCACCGCGCGCCGGAGGGCGGCACGCTCACGGACGCGCAGGTGCAGGCGAACCGCAAGGCGGTGCACGGGGCGTGGAAACAGCACTACGACGAGGTGCGCCGCGCGCTGCGTGAGGCGTACTACCAGGGCTGGGACCTGCATCCGGGCCAGCTGCCGACGCGTCACGCGGCCGTGGTCGCGTTCTTCCTCGAGGGGCGCGACGAGGCGGCGGAGCGGCTCGAGCGTTTCGTGGCCAAGGCGGCGCAGGCGACGCTGCTCGGCAACGTGTTCGACGACGCCGCGACCGGGCAGGGGCTGCTCAACTTCTTCCTGCGCGGCATCTCGTGCGGCGCGCTCACGGAAGCCGAAGCGCTCTCGACCGGGCTCACGCTCGAGGAACTGCGCGGGCGCAGCTTCGTGAAGATCCTGAAGGGCCGCCGCGGCCAGGCGTGACGTTCGGCGAAACGACGGCGCCGCGGTCCTTCCGGGCCGCGGCGCTTCGTGCGTTCAGCTCCCGCGGTAGGTCGAAAATCCGAACGGGCTCACGAGCAGCGGCACGTGGTGGTGCTGCGCCGCGTCGAACACTTCGAACGTGATCGTCGCCTCGGGCAGGAACGTCTGCGTGCCGCGCGCGGCGAAGTAGGGTCCGGTCCCGAACGTGAGACGCCACAGCCCGGCGGCCATCTCGCCGGGCGCGAGGAAGTCGCGCACGCGGCCGTCGCCGTCGGTGGTGCGGTCGGCGACCGTGCGCCAGCCGCTGTCGTCCTTGCGTTCGAGCTTCACCGCGACGTTCGCCGCGGGACGTCCCGTGGAAAGGTCGAGCACGTGGGTGGTGATGGCGCTCATGCGTCCTCCCGGAGCAGCTTGTCGAGCCGCAGGTGGGTGATCCTGTTCTGTTCGCTCGCGGCGATGCGCAGCTCTTCGGCGCGCTCGTGCGGCAGGCGCGCTTCGAGTCGCGCGAGCATCTCGGCGGCCGAGAGTCCGCTCGCGCACACGATGAAGATGAAGCCGAAGCGCGCGAAGTAGTCGTCGTTGCCCTTCGCCAGCGCCTGCAGCGTGGCTTCGTCGGCGGCCGCGGCACCGGCCTGCTCGCCTCCCGCCCACCGCGCGGTCGAGGCGAACTTCGCGCGCAGCGACGCGACGTCCCCGATGCGCGGATGGTGCGTGAACGCCTCGAGCCAGTCACGCTCCTCGAGCGCGGCGCAGCACGCGTCGGCGGCGGCGTGCAGCGCCTCGGCCGAAGCGAACGGACGCGCGCCGAGCATCGCCCGCACCCAGGCGGACGCGCCGCAGCAGCGTTCGAGCGCCTCGGCGGCCGCGGCCGCGGGAGCGGCGTTCAGCTGCTCGATCGTCACGCGAGATCCTTCGCCCACGCGAGCAGCAGTTCGCGCGCGAACGCGGCGGCGACCCAGAGATCGCGCACCTTGGTGAGCTCGTCCGGGTGGTGGCTGATGCCGAGCCGGCTCGGCGTGAACAGCATGAGCGCGGGCACGCCGTCCTGTGCGAACGCCATCGTGTCGTGCCCCGCGCCGCTCGCCATGCGGCGGTACGGGATCGCCATGCCGGCGGCCATCGCCTCGGCCTGGTCGGCGAGCGCGGCCGAGAGCGGCGTCGCGGCCTCTCCCGACTGCACCTCGAGCTCGATCGCCACGCCGCGGCGCGCCGCGATCGCGCGCGCGCGTTCGCCGAGCGCGGCTTCCATGCGCACGAGGGCCGCGTCGTCGGTGTGCCGCACCTCCAGCAGGAGCGTGGCCGTTCCGGGGACGACGTTGTAGAGCCCGGGCTCGGCACTCGCGCCGCCCGCGGTCGCCACGGCCGGCGCCCCGGTCTCGAGGCCGAGCGCTTCGGCCGCGAGCACGATCTCGGCGGCGGCCGCGAGGGCGTCGCGGCGGCGGTCCATGGGCGTCGTGCCGGCGTGACGCGCTTCTCCCGTGAGGCGCGCGCGCACGCGGCGGTAGCCCGCGATCGTGTCCACGACGCCGAGCTTCGCCCCCATCGATTCGAGCACCGGGCCCTGCTCGATGTGCAGTTCCAGCTGGCGCGCGGCGTTGAACAGCTTCGGGACCGGCGCACCGTCGGGCGGCGCCTCGGCGGCGCAGCCGCGCGCGCGTGCGGAAGCGAGCGCGTCCGCCCAGCGCACGCCGTCGCGATCGCGCTGGTCGGCGCACCGCGAGGGCACGAGCTGCCCGAGCAGGCCGCGCACGCCGGTCAGCGCCATGGGAAAGCGGCTGCCCTCCTCCTCGCACGTCACGAACGCCGCGACCGGCGTGGCGCTGCCGCGCAGTTCCGCCGCGAGCAGCAGCGCCGCGATCGTGCCGTAGGCGCCGTCGAACCGCCCGCCCTGCCGCACGCTGTCGAGGTGCGAGCCCACGGCGATCACGCGCGTGCCGGGCATGAGGCCGGGGTCGTGCAGCCACAGGTTGCCGATCGCGTCGCAGGTGGCCGCCAGCCCGAGCGCGCGGGCTTCGGCCTGCAGCCAGAGGTGCGCGTCGCACCAGTGCTCGTCGTACACGAGCCGCGTGACGCCGGGACCGGGGGCCGTGAACGTGGCGAGCTGGTCGAGTTTCTCCGACAGCGCTTCGAGCGTGAACGGGGACGTCGTCATGGGCGGGGACGCTACGCGAAGGCCCGGGCGGGGTCCACCGCATCGGTGCGGCGCTGCCAGCGTCCGTGCGTCTCGCGCGTGACCTCCGCGCCGTCGTACACGCGCTCGCCGCGCAGCCACGTGCCGCGCACGCGTCCGCGCAGCGTGCGCGAGGCGTACGGCGTCACGGCGTGACGCTGGTGCAGCGCCGCGGCGTTCACGCCGAACGACGCGCCGTCGTCGAACGCCACGAAGTCGGCGTCGAGGCCCGGCGCGATCGCGCCCTTGCGCGCGCCCAGCCCGGCGAGCTGCGCCGGCGCGGCGCTCGTCCAGCGCGCGAGCTGCACGAGCGTCGCGCCGCGCGGCGCGAGCGCCGTCCACGTGGCGGAGAGCGCGAGCTCGAGCGAGGCGATGCCGCCCCAGGCGCGCGCGAAGTCGCCGCCGTCGAGGTCCTTGGTGGAGGGTGGCGCCGGCGAGTGATCGCTCGCGACCATCGCGAGCGAGCCGCTCATGAGCGCCGCGCGCAGCGCGTCGCGTTCGTGCGACTCGCGGATGGGCGGCGCGCACTTGAACGCCGTCGCGCCGTCGGCGATCTCCTCGGCGCAGAAGCTCAGGTAGTGCGGACAGGTCTCGGCGGTCAGGTGCGCACCGGCGGGCGCGGCCGCCAGCGCGTCGAGCGCCGCGCGCGAGGCCACGTGCACGACGTGGACGTGCGCCCCGGTCGCAGCGGAGAGCCGCGCGAGCGACGCGATCGCGCGCGCTTCGGCGAGCGGCGGGCGGCTCGCGAGCCAGTCCGCATGGCGGCGCGTCGAGGCGGGCATCGGCAGGAGCGCGGCGGGATCCTCGGCGTGCGCGAGCAGCGGCAGGCCGAGCCGCGCGATCTCCGGCAGGGCCGATTCGAGATCGCGCTCGCCGACGTGACCGAACTCGTCCACGCCGGAGGGCGACAGGAAGCACTTGAAGCCGAGCGCACCGTCCGCGGCGAGCCCCGCGAGCGATCCCGAGTTTCGGGGCACGACGCCGCCCCAGAGCCCCACGTCCACGATCAGCTGACCGGCCATCGCGCGCACCTTCGCGCGCAGCGCCTCGGCGTCGTTGGTCGCCGGGATCGAGTTGAGCGGCATGTCCACGATCGTCGTGACCCCGCCGGCCGCGGCGGCACGCGTCGCGGTGGCGAACCCCTCCCACTCCGTGCGGCCGGGCTCGTTCACATGCACGTGCGTGTCCACGACGCCCGGGAGCAGGGCGACATCGCCGAGGTCGTGGTCGATCGTGAGCGGCGCCGCGTAGGGCTCGATCGCCGCGATCACGCCGTCACGCACGACCACGCATGCGGGACGCACACCGTCGGGCGTCACGACGCGGCGCGAGCGCAGCACGCGCGTGCCGGTCATCGCCTCGGCCACCACGCGCGCGCGAGCAGGCCCCAGCCCGCGAGGAAGCACACGCCCCCCACGGGAGTGACGGCGCCCCAGGCGCGCACGCCCGTGAGCGCGAGCACGTAGAGGCTGCCCGAGAAGACGACGGTGCCCGCGACGAGCAGCCAGCCGCCGCGCGACTGCGCGGAGAGCCCGCCGTCGCCGGGGACGCCCGCCGCTCGCTGCCCGACGAGGATCAGGCCGAGGCCGTGCAGCAGCTGGTAGCGCGCCCCGGTCTCGAAGACCGCGAGCATCTCGGGACTCAGGCGCTCGCGCAGCCCGTGGGCGCCGAACGCGCCGGCGGCGACGCCGACCAGGAGAAACAATGCGCCGATGGACGAGAAGTACATGCTGCGAACCTCCCCTGCACGAGGGCGCGGCCACGCCTTCCGCGCGGCCGGACCCGGCGCGCGCCGCAAAAAACGACCGGGGAGCGCGAACCGATGCGCTCCCCGGCGAAACTGGCTCCTCGGGTAGGATTCGAACCTACAACCCTTCGGTTAACAGCCGAATGCTCTACCATTGAGCTACCGAGGAACCGCACTGCGGGCCGGGCGATGATGCCGGGCCGGAATGTCTTGCGGGCGGGGAGATTAGTCGGTCGGGCCGGAATCGGTCAAGCCGACCGCCCGGCGCGACGCCTTCGACGCCGCCTCACGAGCGCTTCCGCGCCCCCCGCGAAAGGTCCGCGGGCCGGGTATCGGACTCCCGGGCGGCCGAATCCAGCAGGTTTCTCACGGCTCGACTGAGCGCGTCCGGCGCGTACGGCTTGGGCAGGAAGCCGTCAGCGAGCTCACCGTCCCCACCCTGCGGCCCGCCGCCCGGCTCGTAGCCGCTCGTCAGTACGACGGGCAGTTCGGGAGCGAGGCGCCGCAGTTCGCGCAGCGTCTCGAGCCCGGAGAGCCGCGGCATGGTCTGGTCGAGAATCACGATGTCCACCGCGCCGCGCAGGTCGCGCACGAGATTCAGTGCCTCGAGTCCGTCGGCGGCCTGCAGCACGCGGTAGCCGAGACGCTCGAGGACCGAGCGCGCGAGCGCGCGCACGGATTCCTCGTCGTCCACGACGAGCACGACCTCGCCCTGTCCCGCCGCCGCGAGCACCGGCCGCTCGTCCTCCCGGTGGCGCGGCAGGTAGATCCGGAACGTCGTGCCGGCGCCGGGCGCACTCGTGCAGTCGATCCAGCCGGCGTGCTGCTCGACGATGCCGTGCACCACGGACAGTCCGAGACCGGGTCCATGGCTGGGGCCGCGCGTCGTGAAGAAGGGCTCGAAGATGCGCTCGACGGTCTCGGGAGGCATGCCCTGCCCCGTGTCGGTGACCTCGAGCAGCACGAAGTCGCCTTCGCGCCCGGGCAGGTGCCCCTCGGGCACGTTGCGCGTGGCGACCCGCAGCTGCCCGCCTTCGGGCATGGCGTCGCGCGCGTTCACGCAGAGGTTCATCAGCGCCTGTCCGACGTGCGCGGGGTCCGCGAGCGTCGTCCAGAGGTCTTCGGCGTCCGTGCGCTCGATCGTGATGCGGGGGTCGAGCACCCGGCTCACCAGCGGCAGCGAATCGGAGATCGTCTCGCGCAGGTCGGTCGGCCGCATGCGCAACGGCGTCCGCCGGCCGAAACCGAGCATCTGGCGCGTGAGGTCTGCGGCGCGCTGGGCCGCGGACTCACAGTCGCGCAGGCCCGGCGCCAGCGGATGATCCTCGGGCAGGTCGAGCAGCGAGAGCGTGACGTTGCCGATGATCGCGGTGAGCAGGTTGTTGAACTCGTGCGCGATCCCGCCCGCGAGGGTGCCGACGGCTTCCATCTTCTGCGCGTGGCGGTAGCGTTCCTCGAGGTCGCGGCGCGAGGTGATGTCCGAGACCGTGAGCACGGCGAGCGCCGGCAGGTCGCGGCCCGTGGTCGGGATCGGCGCCAGCGTCACGTTCCAGTAGCGTGCCGCGCCGTCGGGGCGCTTCACCTCGATGTCGCTCACCGACTGCGCGCCTCTCGACGCGAGCGCGCGCTCGAGCAGCCGGCCGATCTCGCGGAAGGCGGCGCCGGGCACGAGTCCCTCGAGACGGCAGCCGAGCGCGTCCACGCGCCCGAGCACACGGAGGAGCGCGGGGTTGTGCTCCGCGACGGACAGGTCGGCGAGGCGCACGAGCGCGACACCGACGTCCAGGTGCTGGAGCAGGTGAACGAGCCGTTCGTGCGCTTCGCGCACCCTCAGGTCGGCAGCGCGGCGTTCGCGATCATCGTGGATCACGGCCACGGCGCCCACGACGTCGCCACTGCTCTGCATGTAGCGGGTGGCGTTGATCACGACGGGCACGAGCGTTCCGTCCGCATGGCGGAAGGCCGGCGACTCGCCGATCATCGGGCTGTTCGTCTCGATCAGTTCCCGGAAGCGCTCGCGCATGCCCGCCTGGCTCGCGGGATCGAGCAGCTGGAAGAGCGACATGCCCACGAGTTCGCCGCGCGTCCGCCCGAGGAGCCGTTCGAGCGCGACGTTGCCCTGAGTGACCACGCCGGACGGGTCCGTCAGCACGATCGCGTCGTGCGTCGCGTGCAGCAGGCCCTCGTGCAGTTCCTGTCGCGAGCGCAGGTCGGCCACGAGCCGGGTGGTGTCGAGCGCGGACCCGAGGATGTTGCCGAGCGCCCGGAGGAAGTCGAGCGAGTGCTTTCGCGCCCACGCGCGATCGGAACTGCCCATGAGCACGCTGCCCACACGCATGCCGCGAGTGCGAAGCGGAATCACGAGCGTGCTGTGAATGCCCGGCGGCGGCTGGATTTCGCTGACACCGGATCGGGGCGGGATGCCCTCACCGTGTGCGACGACGTCATCCTGCCCGAGGATCGCCATCTGGACCCGCTCCCAGTCCGGCCGTCCGGCGAACTCGTCGAGATACTGTGGCGACAATCCGTGGTGACCGACCCGGACGAGGCGTCCGTCCGAATGGAAGAGCCAGAGCGAACCCGCTTCGGCATGCGTGGCTGCGACGACGGCCGCCAGCGCGGAACGCACCGCCGCGACGGGGTCGCTGCTGTCGGCCACCGCGGAGTGCACGTGACTCAGCGCGGCGATCTCCGACCGGCCGGGTGTGAAGTCAGCGATCGGGGACGCGTCCACGGGCGAGGAGTTCCGCCCGAGCGGATCCTCGATGGGATACGTGCTCGGTGAGAAACCGGGCCAGAGCGGTACGCCTGTGTCAGCTCGAACTGGGGTGTCGAGGGACATGGAGGGGTTTCCCTTCGGGGCCGGAGCATGACCGAGGCACCGCCGCTGGGCAATCAGATTCCCGGCCCCGAACGGGGTCGAAAGGAGCAGTCGCTCAGCGATCCTCGAGCCGGCGGACGAACTCGATCTCCCGCGCACGCTGGACGTAGCTCGGGTGCGGCTCGGGGCGGGTCTCGTTCAGGTGGGCGCGCACGACCTCGGGCAGCCAGATCGAACTCGGAGTGGTCTCGAACCCCAGCTCCGCCCGGGCGAGCCCCGGGTCCGGCCGCGAGCACCAGGGGCCGGAATAGGGCGACATGCGCTCGTCCAGCCCGGCCGCGTCGCAGGCCGACGGATCGGCCTCGAGCGTGCGGAGCGGCGCGCCGAGGCAGGTCGCGGCCATGCTCAGGAACTCCTGCAGCGTGGGCTCGTCGGGCATGGCGACGTTGTAGGCGAACGACGGCACCGAGACGCCGGTGGCCAGATGCGCGATGGCGCGGCCCACGTCTTCGGCCCAGACGAAGCGCACGGGATGGCCGCCGCCTCCGGGAAGCAGGATCGGGCCCCCGTCGAGCATGCGCTGGAGGTAGGCCCACAGCCGGCGGGAGCCGTCGCCGGCGCCCTGCACGACGGGCAGCCGCAGCGCGAGCGCCTCCTGCCCCGCCTCGCGCCGGCGCATGACCTCCGCCTCGGCGGCGCGCTTGCCCACGCCGTACACCCAGTTCGCGTGAGCGCGCGTGCCCTGCTCGGGCTCGCGCATCACCGGGATGCCGGCGTCCGGCTCGACGAAGGGCGGCCGGCGGCTCTCGCCGATCAGGTACACCTGCCCCGTCGAGATCATCACGTAGCGCCCGATACGCAGGCCCGGCGTGTCGAAGAGACGCGAGACGTCGGCGCCGTCGTAGGCGAGGAAGTCGACCACGAGGTCGAACGTGCGCCCGCCGAGCGCCACGGCCAGCGAGCGGGCGTCGGTGCGGTCCCCCGCGATCGCCTCGGCTCCCACGACCGAGGGGCGGCGGCCACGCGAAAGCACCGAGAGACGATGCCCCGCCGCGAGCAGCGCCCGTGCGGTGGGCTCGCCCATGAGGCCGCTGCCGCCGGCCAGCAGGATTTCGAGTGGGGGTGCCATGCGTGCGTGCGCCGGAGCGCACGGGGCAACTTACCCGAGCTCGGCGTCGCGCGGAAACGCGGAACGCCTCAGGCGGCGAACGGCGGCCTGCGGACCGGCATCGCGGAGGCCGCAGGCGCAACCACTGCCGCGGGTGCGGCGGGTGCGGCGGCATCCGGCGTGTCGGGCGTGGACCCCGAAGCGACCAGGCCGAGCTGTGCCCGCAGGCGGGCGTTCTCGGAACGCAGCGCGGCGAGTTCCGCGCTCGCCCCGCGCGATTCGAGCGCGGTGCGCCGGAGATCCTGGGCGAGCAGCACGATACGCAGTCCCGCGCGCACGCGCGCGAGCAGCTCGCCCATGTCGCACGGTTTCACGAGGTAGTCGTCGGCGCCGGTCTCGAGCGCGAGCAGCTTGTCACTGATCTCGCCCTTCGCCGTGAGCAGGATGAAGTACGGCGCCGACTCGCGCAGGCCCGTTTTCACGGACTGGCAGAGCTCGAGCCCGTCCACGAGCGGCATCATCCAGTCCGAGATCACGAGGTCGGGCTCGAACGACACGATGGCCTTCATGCCGTCGCGCCCGTCGCCCGCCGTCATCACCTGGTAGCCCTCCGCCGCGAGCCGCTTCTGCAGCACACGCTGGAAGAACTGGTCATCCTCGACCACGAGAATGCGCACGTCCGCTGTGGCCTTCACGCCGCCTCCTGCACGAGGGCGCGAACCTGCTCCACGAACTGGGAGTGATCCACGATGGGTTTGGAAATGTAGTCGTCGGCGCCGCTCTCCTGCAGCAGCCGTTCGGCGTCTCCGCGCATGGCGTGCGCGGTCGCGAGGAGCACGGGGATCGCCGCGGTGGCGGGATCCGACTTCAGCATGCGGCAGAGCGCGACGCCGTTCACCGGCTGCCCCTGCCACGTCGAGTGCGCGAGCGAGACGTCCATGACCACGAGCCGGACCTCGCCCGAGCGCGCGGCCTCGAACAGCTCCTCCGGCGACTCGGTCACGGTGACGTCGCAGCCGAGCCGCTTCTCGAGCAGCTTGCGGAAGAGCACCGCGTTGTGGGGATCGTCTTCGACCACGACCACGCGCCTCGTGGGGCTCATGCGGCCTCCCGCCGAGCGTCGCCACCCTCGCGCGCGACCTGGAGGTGCCAGTCGAGCACGTGCGGCAGCAGCTGCGGGTTTTCGTGCACCGCGGACTTCGCGACGACGTCCACGACCAGCCCCTGCTCGAGCAGGCGGCGCTCCTCGTCGTTGCGCGCCTCGGGGAAGTTCGTGAGCACGAGCACGGGCAGTTCGGTGTGCAGGCCGGAGAGCGTGATCTCGCGGAGCACGTCGTAGCCGCTCACCTCGGGCATCATGAGGTCCAGCAGCAGCAGGTCGAAGCCGTTCGGCTGGGTGCGCAGGATGTGCAGGCACTCCTCGCCGTTGTTCGCGACCTCGATGTGGTACTTCGACGACGGCAGCACCTTGCGCACGTACGCCGCGACCGTGGGGTCGTCGTCCGCCATCAGGATGCGCACCTGGCGCCCGCCGACGTCGCCGACGACGTGCGCGATCCGCGCGATCAGCACGTTCGCCTCGATCGGCTTCACGAGGTGTTCGGGTTTGCGCGCGAACGCGGTGGCGCGGAGCTTCTCCTTGAGTTCGCCGTCGAAGCCCGTCACGAACACGAGCGGGATGTGACGGGTTTCGTCCTCGGCGGTCATGCGCTGCGCGAGGTCCCAGCCGGTGCGCAGCGCGGCGTTGTCCCCGCACGCGAGCGCGTAGTCGAGCACGACCACCGAGGGCTGGAGCCGGCGCACGAGCATCCATCCGGACTCGGCGTTCTCGGCTTCGGCCGTTCGGTAGCCGCTCTGCTGCAGCACGGCGGTGAGGAAGCGGCGGAAGACCGGATCGTCCTCGACGATGAGCACGAGCTGGCCGCCGGCCGGACCCAGGATGCGGTCGCCCGGCTCGACGAGCGGCGCCGGCGCGGCGTGGTCCTCGGTGCGCCAGAGCGGCAGCGAGAAGTACATGCGCGTGCCCTTGCCTTCGCCTTCGCTGTAGACGCCGATGATGCCGCCCATGAGCTCGACGAGGCTGCGCGAGATCGCGAGGCCGAGACCCGTGCCGCCGAAGCGGCGGGTCGTGCTGCCGTCGCCCTGCACGAACTTCTCGAAGATCAGCTTCTGGCGCTCCGGCGGGATCCCGATGCCGGTGTCCACGATCTCGAACATGAGATGCCCGAGCTCGACGTGCGCCTTCGCGCGCACGGTGACGCTGCCCTTGGGCGTGAACTTGAGCGCGTTGCCCACGAGGTTGATGAGCACCTGCTTGATCTTGCCGAAGTCGCCGCGCGCCGCGAGCAGGTCGGGCACCGACGACTCGAAGCGCAGCTGCACGCCGCGCTGGGCCGCCTGCACGTGCGTGAGCGTGTAGACCTCGTCGAACAGCGGCTGGACCTCGACGCGCCCCATTTCGAGCGACAGCTTGCCGGCCTCGATCTTGGCGATGTCGAGCACGTCGTTGATGAGCCCGAGCAGGTGGCGCGAGCACTGCAGCGCCTGCTTGAGGAAGTCGCGCTCCTCCTCGGGATCGTCGCACATGCCGTCGAGCACGAGCTGCAGGAACCCGATCATGCCGTTGAGTGGCGTGCGCAGTTCGTGCGACGTGTTCGCGAGGAACTCGCTCTTGAGGCGGGAAGCCTCCTCGAGCTGGGCGTTCACTTCCTCGAGGCGCCGGTTCGACACCTCGAGACCGTCGGCGAACGCGCGGATGCGCTGTTCGGCTTCGATGCGCTCGCTCACGTCGCGCACGATGGCCGTGTAGAGCAGGTCGTCGCCGAAGCCGGAGCTGCCGAGCGAGAGCTCCACGGGCACGCGCGCGCCGTCGCGGCGCAGCACCTGCGCGGCGGTCACGGCGCCGGTGCTCGGGAACAGCGCGCCACCGGCCGGCGTGCCCCAGTCGAGGTGCCGTCGGACGGGCTGTCCGTCGAGGTCCTCGGCGGACGTCCCGAAGAGTTCCGACGCGGCACGGTTCACGGTGCGGATGCGGCCCTGGCGGTCGAACGTGAAGATGGCGTCGAAGGCGGTGTCGAGGATCGCCTGCACGCGCAGCGCGTGACGCTCCGTGATCTCGCGCTCGCGACGGGCGAGCCCACTGCGGTAGAGCCGCCGCCAGACCCACGCCATGGCGAGCAGGAACGCGACCACCGCGGCGTCGATGAGCACGAGTTCCTGCACGGTGGTGCGCAGCCCGGTCAGCATGTCGGCGCTCTGCACCTGGCCGACCACGCCCCAGCGGGCGGAGGGCAGCGCACGCGTCACGGCCCACGCGGGAGCGCCCAGCGCGTCCACGAACTCGGCTCGCGACTCGACGTTGGTCGCCGCCATCGAGGCGGCGAGCCCGCGCGGATCGGTGAGCTTGAGCCTCATGCCGAGGGCGAAGCCGCCCTTGTCGCCGAAGTCGGTCAGGATGCGCGCGCAGTCCCCGTCGGCCCGCACGAGGTAGGCGCCGCTCGAAGCGCCGAGGCCCGGCCAGTGCGCGAGCAGCGGCGTGAGGAAGCGTGTCCCGATGCTGTGCATGACGAGCACGCCCTCGACGCCGCCGACCTGCGCGACGGGCACGCCCACCATGAACTCGTCGCCCCACGGGTCGCCCAGTTCGGGTTCGCCGGAGCCGAGCACACGGCGCACGAGGCGCTGCACGACCACGCGTTCCTCGTCCGTCGCCGGCGAGTCCTCGAACAGCACCCGACCGCCCGCGTCCACCAGCTGCACGTTCTCGAACTCGAAGCGCTCCCGCGCGGAGGCGAGTTCCTTCTTCAGCAGCGCCTGCTCCGCCGCGTCGAGCGAACCCTCGCACCATCGCGTCGCGCGGGCCTCGACGACCGGGTCGCGCTCGACGCTGAGCGCCTCGCGCACGAGCGTGCCGAGCAGATGGTCGAGCTGGTCGGCACGCAGGTCCGCGGCCGCCTCGAGGCGCGACCAGCCCTCGAGCTCGAGCCGCTGTTTCGCCTTGCCGTAGAACGCGAGGTTGAAAGCCACCATCGCGAGCAACAGGAAGACGGCGATGCCCGCGAGCACGAGGCGGCTCTCACGGCGCTGCTCGCCCGTTCCGGACAGCAGGTAGCCGACGGCGCCTCCCGCGTGTGCAGGACCGTCCGTGTCTCGCGCGTCGTGCGCCGGATTCGTGTGGGTGTGAGCCATGGTCGGGCGTCGTGCCCCACACGTCATCGGCCGGAAATGCGTGCGCTTGAGCGGGTTCTTGAGCCCGGTGGGCATACGAAAGCCCCCCGGAATGCGGCTCCGGGGGGCTCGTCGGCGGTCGTACGGGCTACTCGCCCTGCTTCTGCCAGTAGCGCGGCCGCATGTTCGCGGCGAGCACGCGCTTGCGCAGGCGCAGCGACTGCGGCGTGACCTCGAGGAGTTCGTCGTCACGGATCCATTCGAGCGCCTGCTCGAGCGACATGCGGTGCACGGGCAGGAGCCGGACGGCCTCCTCGCCCACCGAACGCATGTTCGTGAGCTTCTTCTCCTTCACGACGTTCACGTCCATGTCCTGCTCGCGCGAGTTCTCACCGATGATCATGCCCTCGTACACCTTCTCGTTGGGCTCGATGAAGATCTCGCCGCGGTCCTGCACGTGCTCGATCGAGTACGGCGTCGCCGTGCCCGCGCGGTCGGACACGAGCGCGCCGGTCGTGCGGTGCGGGATGTCACCCATCCACGGCTCGTAGCCGTCGAACAGGTGGTTCAGCAGGCCGGTGCCGCGCGTGTCGGTGAGGAACTGGCTGCGAAAGCCGATGAGCCCGCGCGAAGGGATGCGGAACTCGAGCCGCACGCGGCCGGTGCCGTGGTTGACCATGTTCGTCATGCGGCCCTTGCGCCCGCCGATCTTCTGCGTGACGACGCCGACGAACTCCTCGGGGCAGTCGATCACGAGGTGTTCCATCGGCTCCATCTTGCGGCCGTTCTCGGTGTGCGTGATGACCTCGGGCTTGCTCACGGCGAGCTCGAAGCCTTCGCGGCGCATCATCTCAATCAGGATCGCCATCTGGAGTTCGCCGCGGCCCGAGACCGTGAACTGGTCGGGAGTGTCGCCCTGCTCCACCTTGAGCGACACGTTCGTCAGGATCTCGCGCTCGAGGCGGTCCTTGAGGTTGCGGCTCGTGACGTACTTGCCTTCCGTGCCGGCGAGCGGCGAGGTGTTCACGCTGAACACCATGCTCACCGTCGGCTCGTCCACCGTCACCGGGGGCAGCGCGCGCGGGTTCTCGGCGTCGGTCACGGTCTCGCCGATGTGCACTTCCTCGAAGCCGGCGAGCGCCACGATGTCGCCGGGGCCGGCCGTCTGCACTTCGACGCGCTCGAGGCCTTCGAACGCGTAGAGGTTCGTGACGCGCGTCTTCACGATCGTGCCGTCGCGGCGCACGAGCGCCACTTCCTGGCGCGGCGCGAGGGTGCCGTTGATGATGCGGCCGATCGCGAGACGGCCGACGTAGTCCGAGTAGTCGAGGTTCAGGATGAGCATCTGCAGCGGCATCGCCGGGTCGTACTTCGGAGCCGGAATGCTCTTCACGATGCCTTCGAACAGCGGCAGCAGGCGCTGGTTCTCGCCGTCCGCCGACGTGCGGCACACGCCTTCGCGCGCGATCGTCCAGAAGACCGGGAAGTCGAGCTGGTCCTCGTGCGCGTCGAGATCGATGAACAGGTCGTAGACCTCGTTCAGCACTTCCTGCGGACGCGCGTCCTTGCGGTCGATCTTGTTGATCACGACGATCGGCTGCAGGCCCAGTTCGAGCGCCTTCTTGAGCACGAACCGCGTCTGCGGCAGCGGGCCTTCCGACGCGTCCACGAGCAGCAGCACGCCGTCGACCATCTTGAGCGTGCGCTCGACCTCGCCGCCGAAGTCCGCGTGGCCCGGCGTGTCGACGACGTTGATCTTCATGTCGCCGAACCGGATCGCGATGTTCTTCGCGAGGATCGTGATGCCCTTCTCGCGCTCGAGATCGTTCGAGTCCATGACCCGCTCCGCGACTTCCTGGTTCTCGCGGAACACGCCGCTCTGCCACAGCATCGCGTCCACGAGCGTGGTCTTGCCGTGGTCGACGTGGGCGATGATGGCGATGTTGCGAAGGTCCTCACGGACCGCGGTGGGATTTCCGGCGGGACTGGGCTTCGGGGTCAAGGTGTTTCCTCCGGTGAACGCGGGGCGAGCAGGAAGGACCGGAGCCGGTCCCACAGGTCCTGCCGCTCCCACAGCGAATCGTAGCTGTACAGGGCGACCGTGCCGAAACCCAGCTCGCGAGCGCCGCGGATCTTGGCGGCGGCGGTGGACGGCGACGTGTTGTAGATGGCGATGCCGGGGACGAGGCGGAGCGTTCCCACCTGCGAGGACATCGCGGAGAGCTGCTGCATCACGGTCTGGACGAGCGGTGCGTAACACATCGCGAAGGCACGGTCGAGCAACCCGTCGCGCAGCCACGCGCTCCAGGCCTGACGGTTGCGCTTCACGGCCGTCAGCGTGTCCGCGAGCACCGCCGCGGTGAGTTCGATGCCGGGGCGCACGGCGTTCAGCGAATCGCGCACCTCGCGCACGATGGCCGTGACCTGGCCGAGCTGGAAGGCGGACCACGCGGAATCCGCGCGGGCGCGTTCGGCCTGCGGCAGCCGCGAGAACATCGCAGGGTCCGCTCCGAACTCGAGCGCGAAGCGCGCGCGTGACGTGGGATCGAAACCGATCGCGACGCTCGGCTGGCGGATGTAGTCGAGGTGGATGCCGTCCACGGGGTAGCGCGACGCGATCTCGCGGGCGACGTTCGCGAGATACGTGCGCACGCCCGGATGCGCCGGTGACAGGAACACGCCCTCGACCATGCGCTTCTCGCGCTCGCGCGGGGACATGCGCGTCATCGGGCGTCCGTCCTCGAGCCGCGCGACCCACTCGGGGTGCTGACGGATCACGTGGCGCGGATCCGTGGGCGGCTTCTTGCCCGACCAGACGAGGCAGCAGTTCATCCACGCGTGCACTTCGAGGCCGGCGGCGTGGGCGAGCGGGACGAGTTCGCCCAGCGGGTCGCGGCCGCGCTCGCGGATGGGTTCCGGGTACGGAAGGAGGTCGGAGCGGTACCATCCGTCGCCGCGTCCCACGACCTGCACGATCAGCCCCTTCACCTTCATGGCGCGGGCGCGCTCGACGAGCCGCGGGATGTCGTCCGCCTCCACGAGCGAGTTGCGCAGCACCCACAGGTACTCGATGGGTCCCAGCACGCTGCTGTCGGCCGCGACCGTCGAGTCCCCGGGCGCGTCCGCGCGTGCCGGAGCCGCCCCGGCGCCGAGGAGACCGGCGGCCGCGAGTACGAGGCTCAGGACGAGCGGGAGCGTGCCCGCACGGGCGCCCGTTCGGGCGCCCGTGCGGGCGCGCCACGGCGCGGCGTGGGAACGGCGGTGCATCATGCGGTTCGGGACTCCTTCTGCGGACAAACGACGCGGGCGGAAGGTGACCCTCCCGCCCGCGTCACGACTTGTTGCGATGGGATGCCGTACTTCAGCATCAACCGCCGGTCTTGCGCGGGCCGCGGCGCGGCTTGGCCGCTCCACCGCCCGAACCGCCGCCCACCTTTTCCTTCTTGGGCTTCGGCGCGCGCTTGGGCTTGGCCTCGGCGGCCGCTTCCGCGGGCTCCTCGGCCTCGGCGGCCTTCGACTTCTTGGCCGGCTTGTCCGTCGCCGCCGCGAGGGCCTTCGCCTCCGCCGCCGCGATGCGCGCCTGACGCTCCTGCTCCTTCTGCTCGGCCGACTTCACCAGCTCGAGGTAACAGGTCTCGCCCGCGTCGCCGAGACGGCGGCCGAGCTTGATGATGCGCGTGTAACCGCCGTTGCGGCCTTCGTACCAGGGCGCGATCGTGTCGAACAGCTTGCCCACGACCTCCGGCTTGAAGACGAACGTGGACACGTGGCGGCGGGCCGCGACGTCACCCTGCTTGCCGAACGTGATCATGCGCTCGGCCAGGCGGCGGGCTTCCTTCGCCTTGGCCAGAGTGGTCTCGATGCGCTCGTACTGGAAGAGCGCCGTGACCAGGTTACGAAGCAGCGCACGCCGGTGCTGGTGCGTACGGCTCAGCTTGCGATGGTCCTTGCGGTGTCTCATGTCTGTTGCCCAGTCCTCTCACGTCACAACGAGCGCGGGTGCGGCCCCGAGCGCTCCCCTGGAGCGCCCGGTTCGCGTCACACCTCGGTCTTCGCCGGCGACTTCTCGTAGTAGGGGCTGATGTCCATGCCGAAGTGCAGGTTCATCTCGCCGAGAATGTCCTGAATTTCCTTCAGGGACTTGCGGCCGAAGTTGCGGAACTTCAGCATCTCCGGTTCGCCCTTCTGCACGAGGTCACCGATGGTCTTGATCTCCGCGGCGCGCAGGCAGTTGCTCGAGCGCACGGACAGCTCCAGCTCCTCGACGCTCTTGTCGAGCAGCTTGCGGATCTTGACCTTCTCCTCGTCCACCTCGGGCTCGTCTTCCTGGACCGGCTCCTCGTCGAAGTTCACGAGCATGGCGAAGTGATCCTTGAGGATCTTCGCCGCCATGGCGACCGCGTCGGCCGGCTTGATGCTGCCGTCCGTCCACACTTCGATCGTGAGCTTGTCGTAGTCGATGCGCTGTCCGAGACGCGTGGCCTCGACGGTGTAGTTCACCTTCGTCACCGGCGAGAACAGCGAGTCGATCGGAATCACGCCGATCGGACGGTCGGTCTGCGAGTGCTGGTCCGCCGAAACGTAACCACGGCCGCCGTTGATCTCGACTTCCATGCGCAGGTCGCCGTCGCGGTTCAGCGCGGCCACGTGGAGATCCGGGTTGAGCACCTGCACGTCGGCGTCGACGTTCAGGTCACCGGCACGCACCTCGCCCTTGCCGCGCATCTCGAACACGCCCTTCTTCGGGCCGTCGCCGTGCAGCTTGAGGCGCACCTGCTTCAGGTTGAGAACGATTTCCGTGACGTCTTCGATGACGCCCGGGAGCGTCGAGAACTCGTGCAGCACGCCGTCGATGCGCACCGCGGTGATCGCGGCGCCTTGCAGCGACGAGAGCAGCACGCGGCGCAGGGCGTTGCCCAGCGTCGCGCCGAAGCCCCGCTCCAGCGGCTCGAGCACGAACTTTCCATACGAATCGTTGTTGCCCGCGTCCGACATCAACGGCTTGGGCATCTGCAGATTCTTCCACTTCATCGGCAAGCCTCCCGTGGGGAGAACGCAGTCGTCACTTCGAGTAAAGCTCGACGATCAGCTGCTCGTTGATCGGCACAGGGATCGAAGCGCGCGTCGGGATGTGGAGCACGCGGCCCGAGAGCTTCTCGGGGTTCAGTTCGACCCAGTCCGGAACGCCCTGGCCCTTGCGGGCTTCGAGGGAGTTCTTGAAGACGGCGATCTCCTTGCTGCGCTCGCGCACCTGGATCTCGTCGCCGACCTTCGTCATGAACGACGGAATGTCCACCGTGCGGCCGTTGACCGAGAAGTGGCGGTGACGAACGAGCTGGCGAGCGGCGCTGCGCGACGGGGCGAACCCGAGGCGGAACACCACGTTGTCGAGACGGCGCTCCAGCATCTGGAGCAGCACCTCGCCCGTGACGCCCTTCGCGTCGCTGGCCTTCGCGAACGTGTGACGGAACTGCCGCTCGAGCAGGCCGTAGATGCGACGGGCACGCTGCTTCTCACGAAGCTGCTGACCGTAGTTGGTTTCCTTGGCGCGACGGCTCTTGCCGTGCTCGCCCGGGGCGTAACCGCGCCGTTCGAATGCGCACTTGTCCGTGAGGCAGCGCGCACCCTTCAGCATCAGCTTCATGCCCTCGCGCCGGCAAAGCCGGCATCGTGCGTC
Source organism: Candidatus Eiseniibacteriota bacterium (assembly GCA_016215625.1). GTDB lineage: Bacteria > Eisenbacteria > RBG-16-71-46 > RBG-16-71-46 > RBG-16-71-46 > CAIXRL01. Next base: position 24,372 of record JACRIW010000064.1, read on the forward strand.
GTGATAAACCGCCATGCTCGGATTCTCCTAGACGCGGCGCCGCTTGGGCGGGCGGCAGCCATTGTGAGGGATGGGAGTGACGTCCTTGATCGCGGAAATCTCGAGACCCGTCGCCTGCAGCGAACGGATAGCGGCCTCACGACCGGAACCCGGACCCTTGACCCAGACCTCGACGCGCTTGAGACCGGCGTTGATGGCTTCGCGAGCACAGTTCTCGGCGGCCACCTGGGCCGCGAAAGGCGTGCTCTTGCGCGAACCCTTGAAGCCGACCTTGCCACCACTGGCCCAGCTGATGACGGCACCGTCCATGTCGGTGATCGTGATGATCGTGTTGTTGAAGCTCGCCTGGACGTGGGCGACACCGTTGGTGCCCACCTTCCGGTCGCGCTTCTTGGCCTTCTTGACTTCCGCCACTCGAAACCTCCTGGCTGGACGCGCTCAGTTGCGCCGCCGAATCAGCCCTTCTTGCCGCCCGCCGCCTTCGTGCGGACGGACTTCGTCTTCTTGGGACCCTTACGCGTACGCGCGTTGGTCTTCGTGCGCTGGCCGCGAACGGGCAGGCTGCGGCGGTGACGCAGTCCACGATAGGCGCCGATGTCCATCAGGCGCTTGATGTTCATGGCCATTTCGCTGCGCAGCGAGCCTTCCACCTTGTACTCGCGCTCGATGAGCGTGCGCAGCTTGCCGGCATCCTCGTCACTCAGGTTCTTGACGCGGATGTCTTCGCTGATGCCGGCCGAAGCCAGCAGCTTCTTCGCCGTCGCCGGACCGATGCCGTAGATGTACGTGAGCGCGACCACGATGCGCTTCTCGGTCGGGAGATCGATACCTGCAATACGTGCCACCGAACTCCTCCTTCAGCCCTGACGCTGCTTGTGCCGCGGGTTGCGGCTGCAGATCACGCGGATCACACCCTTGCGACGCACGACCTTGCAGTGCTCGCAGATCTTCTTCACCGAAGCACGAACCTTCATTGCAGCTCTCCTGTGGCGTTCGCGACACGCGACGTGACGCGTCTCGCCGTGTACTTCCTGGAACGACTACTTGTACCGGTAAACGATGCGACCGCGGGACAGATCGTAGGGCGACAGCTCGACCGTGACCTTGTCTCCCGGAAGGATCTTGATGAAATGCATCCGCATCTTGCCCGAGATGTGGGCGAGCAGCCGGTGACCGTTCTCGAGCTCCACGCGGAACGTCGCGTTCGGGAGCGCTTCGACCACGGTGCCTTCGACCTGGATGCCTTCTTCTTTCGCCAAACTCGTCCTCAGTTCTCTTGGTCCGGCAGCGCCGAGAGGATCTCGGGTCCGTCCGGTCCCACAGCCACGGTGTGTTCGAAGTGGGCGGAGAGCCCGCCGTCCTTCGTCGCCACCGTCCAGCCGTCGGACCGAGTCACCACTTCGAAACCGCCGGTGTTGACCATCGGTTCGATCGCCAGCACGAGGCCGGTCATCAACCGAGGTCCACGTCCCGCCGGTCCGAAGTTCGGAACCGCCGGCTCTTCGTGCATCTCTCGCCCGATACCGTGTCCGACGAGGGCCTTGACCACCGAGTAGCCCTGCGCCTCGACGTACGACTGCACCGCGTTCGAGATGTCGCCCACCCGGTTTCCCGCGCGAGCCTGCGCGATGCCCCGCATGAGGGATTCGCGCGTCACGTCCAGCAATCTACGGGCTTCCGCACTCACTTCGCCAACCGGGAAGCTGAGCGCGGCGTCCCCGTACCAACCGTTCTTCTCCACCCCCACGTCGATCCCGATGATGTCGCCCTCGCGGAGTTCGCGCGGGCCCGGGATGCCGTGGACCACTTCTTCGTTCACCGAGGGGCAGATCGAGGCCGGGAACCCGCGGTAGCCCTTGAACGCGGGGCGCGCGCCGTGATCCCGGATGAAGCTCTCCGCGATCCGGTCCAGCTCGGCCGTCGTGATGCCCGGCCGCACGTGGCGTCCCAGTTCCCGAAGCGTCATCGCGACGAGTTGGGCCGACACCCGGATCTTCTCGATTTCCTCTCGGTTCCTCGTGAACACCATTCCCCCGGCTTCAGTCCGGCACTGCTCGTGTCAGCGCGCCGTAGACGTCGTCCAGTGGACCGGTGCCCTGCACTTCCTTCAGCTTGCCCTGCCCCCGGTACCAGCCCACCAGGGGCGCCGTCTGGTTGCGGTACACCTCCAGCCGCTTCCGAACGGTCTCCTCGGTGTCGTCCGCACGCTGGCGCAGCTCCGTCGAGGGATGGTCGTCGCAACGACGTCCGTCCTTCGAGGGCGCCGTCAGCGTGTTGAAGACGCGCCGGCACTCCGGGCACTCCCACCGGCTGCTGAGCCGCCGCACGAGTTCCTCGTCCGGCGCCGTCAACAGCACGGCTGCATCGATCTTCAGCGACCGCTCCGCGAGCATGGCGTCGAGCGCTTCCGCCTGCGGAACCGTCCTCGGGAAGCCGTCGAGGACGAAGCCCGCGAGGGCGTCCGGCTCGAGCGTTCGTTCCCTCACCAGCCCGACGATCACGTCGTCGGGGACCAGTGACCCTGCATCCATCAACTTCTTCGCCTGCACGCCGAGCGGCGTCTGCCTGGCAACGGCATCACGCAGCATGTCGCCCGTCGAGATCAGGGCCTGCCCGCGTTCCGTTGCGAGCCGGCGCCCCTGGGTGCCTTTCCCGACTCCGGGAGGTCCCAGCAGGATGACTCGCATATCACATTCTCTGCCTGCCGCGAATGCGGCTGCGCTTGACGAAGCCTTCGTAGTGCCGCATCAGGAGATGCGATTCCACCTGCTGCAGCGTGTCGAGTGCCACACCGACCACGATCAGGACGCTCGTACCGCCGAACGCCAGCGCCGGCACCTTGAAGAGCGCCAGGATGATGTCCGGAAGGACGGCGATCGCCGCGAGGAACACGGCGCCCGGCAGCGTGATCCGGGTCAGTACGCGGTCGATGTACTCGGCCGTCTTGCGGCCCGGACGGATGCCCGGGATGAAGCCACCGTACTTCCGCATGTTCTCCGCGAGGTCGTTCGGGTTCAGCACGACCGCGGTGTAGAAGTACGTGAAGAAGATGATGATGGCGGCGTAGATCACGTTGAACGCGATGCCCGTGCGGTTGAAGAACTGCGACACCGCCTGGGCGGCCGGGTTGTTCGCGAAGAAGCCCGCCACCGTCGCCGGAAGCACCATGATGCTCGAGGCGAAGATGATCGGAATCACGCCCGCGGTGTTGACGCGGAGCGGGATGTGCGTGCTCTGCCCACCGTACTGGCGACGGCCCACGACGCGCTTGGCGTACTGCACCGGGATCTTGCGCGTGGCCTGCGTCATGACGATGACCGAAGCGACGACGGCGATGAGGATGGCCGCCATGAAGATGGCCTGCAACGGCGAGAAGCTGCCGGCCCGCATGCTGTCGATCGTGGCCGCGATGCCGTTGGGAAGACCACCGAGAATGTTGACGAAGATGATCAGCGAGATGCCGTTGCCGATGCCGAACTCCGTGATCTTCTCTCCGAGCCACATCACGAGGATGGTGCCCGCGGTCTGGGTGATGACCGTGGAGAGATAGAACATCGGACCCGGGCTCGGCACGACGGACAGTCCCTGGGACTGGCCGAGGCCGATCAGGAACACGGCGTACGCGAACGACTGCACGACCGAAATGAGCACCGTGCCGTAGCGCGTGATCTGCGTGATCTTCTTCTGGCCTTCCTCGCCTTCCTTGCGCAGCTTCTCGAAGTACGGCACGACGGCGCCGAGGAGCTGGAGGATGATCGAGGACGAGATGTACGGCATGATGCCCAACGCGAAGATCGTCGCCTTGGAGAACGCCTGCCCCACGAACATGTCGTACATGCCGAAGAGGGTGTTCGCCTGCGAACGGAACGCCGCGGTGAGCGCAGCCGCATTCACCCCGGGCGTGGGCACGTGCTCGCCCAGCCGGTAGATCACGAACAGGCCGAGCGTGAACAGAATCCGCCGGCGGAGTTCGGGAACCTGGAAGATATTGCGAAGCTTCTCGAACATGAGTCGATCAGCCCTTGACGTTGGGGGTTTCCAGCTTACCGCCCGCCGCCTCGACCGCCTTCTTCGCAGCCTCGCTCGCGGCGTCCACCTTGACCGTCAGCGCCACCTTCAGCTCGCCACCGCCGAGGAGCTTGATCAGCCCCGGGCGACGGATGATGCGCTGAGCCTTCAGCCACGCTGCATCCACGACCGTTCCGGCCGGAGCATCCGCGAGGGAGCCGACGTTCACGACCTGGTACTCGACGCGCATGTGGTTCAGGAAGCCGCGCTTCGGCAGGCGGCGCTGGATCGGCATCTGCCCGCCTTCGAACCACGCGGGGATCTTGCCGCCGGAGCGCGCCTTCTTGCCCTTGTGACCCTTGCCCGCAGTGCCGCCGAGACCAGTCGCAGCGCCCTTGCCGCGGCGCTTCGGGTTCTTCGTCGAGCCCGCAGCCGGGTGAATGTTTCCGATGTTCATGTTGGCCACCTAGTTGAGCTCCTCCACCTTCACCAGGTGGCGGACCTTGAAGACCATACCCCGGATCTGGGGCGTGTCGTTGTGTTCGACCGTGTGCTGCATCTTGCGGATGCCGAGCGCACGAACGGTGAGCGCCTGATCCTTCGGGTGACCAGAGGCGCTCTTGGTCTGGGTGATGCGAAGCTTACGCGCCATTGGCCGATCCCTTTCCGAACAGCTCCGCCATCGTCGTGCCGCGCATGGCCGCCACGTCCGAGGGACGGCGCAGACGCTTGAGGCCGTCCACGGTCGCCTTGACGAGGTTGTGCGGGTTGCGCGTGCCGAGGCACTTGGTGAGCACGTTCTGGACACCCGCCACCTCGAGCACGGCGCGCACGCCGCCGCCCGCGATGACGCCCGTACCCGGCGAAGCCGGCTTCAGCAGCACGTTCCCCGCGCCGAAGTGGCCGAGGATCTGGTGCGGAATCGAGCCGCTCTTCGTGACCGGGACACGGAACATGTTCTTCTTCGCCGCCTCGCCCGCCTTGCGGATGGCGTCGGCGACTTCGTTGGCCTTGCCCAGGCCGACACCGACCCGGCCGTTCTGGTCACCGAGCGCCACGATCGCGTTGAACGAGAACCGCCGGCCGCCCTTCACCACCTTGGCGCAACGGTTGACGTTGATCACGCGTTCCTGGAACTCGGACTTCGCCTCTTCCTGCTGACGCGGCTGACGGCGCTCACGCTGGGGACCCGCCATTTCAGGCCTCCTAGAAGTTGAGACCGCCGGCGCGCGCGCCGTCGGCGAGCGCCTTGACGCGCCCATGGTAGAGATAGCCGCCACGATCGAAGGCCACCTGAGCGATGCCCTTGTCCTTGGCGCGCTGCGCGAGCAGCTTTCCGACGGCGGTGCTGACGCCCACCTTGCCCTTGCCCTCGACGAGTGCCTTCACGTCGTCGCGGCTCGAAGCCTGCGCCAGCGTGACACCCTGCGTGTCGTCGATGATCTGGGCGTAGATGTGCGCCGAGCTCCGGAAGACCGACAGACGCGGACGCGCCTGCGTGCCCGACACCTTGTTGCGGATCCGGTAACGACGAATCCGGCGACGCTCGTACTTGTTGTGCTGTCCGCTCATTATGCCGACCCCGCAGCCTTACCGGCCTTGCGACGGATGAACTCGCCTTCGTACTTGACGCCCTTGCCCTTGTAGGGCTCGGGGGGACGGAACCCGCGGATGTCGGCCGCGACCTGGCCCACCTGGCACTTGTCCGCGCCACTGATCGTCAGACGCGTGGGCGTCTCGACCTTGATGGTGATGCCGGCCGGCGACTCGAAGTGAACCGGGTGCGAGAAACCGAGCTGAAGCACCAGCTTCTGCCCGTCCATCTGCGCGCGGTACCCCGTGCCGACGATCTCGAGGGTCTTGCTGAAACCGGTGGAGACGCCCTGCACCATGTTCGCGATCTGCGCGCGCATCGTGCCGAACATCGGGTTGCGCGTGATCTTGTCCGAGGTGACCTGGACTTCCGCGCCTTCCACCTTCACGTGGGTGCTCGGAAGGATCGGATGCGAAAGCTCCGCCTTCGGGCCCTTCACCTTGACCTGCGTCTCATCCACCGTCACCGACACTCCGGCGGGGATGGCGACCGGTCGCTTACCCATTCTCGACATGTCGCCTCTCCTTACCAGATCTGGGCGACGAGCTCGCCGCCGAGGCCCGCTGCGCGAGCCTCGCGGTCCGTCATCAGCCCGCGGGACGTGGACAGCATCGAAATACCGAGACCACCCATGACGCGCGGAATGTTGTCCTTACCCACGTACACGCGGCGGCCAGGCTTGCTGACGCGCTTGATGCCCGTGATGACGGGCGTGTCGTCGTTCGTGTACTTCAGGTAGACGCGCAGGACACCCTGCTTGGTGTCTTCGATGGTCTTGAAGTTGTTAATGAAGCGCTCGCGCAGGAGAACCTTCGCGATTTCCGTCTTCATGTTCGACGCGGGGACATCCACCTTGCGGTGCTTCGCGCCGATCGCGTTGCGGATGCAGGTGAGGAAATCCGCGACGGGATCACTGACCGACATGTACGACCTCCATGAACCAGCGTCCAACGGGGACTCGGCCCCGCTGCAGCCTGATTCGTGCGTTCCTCACGGAACGCGGTGTATGCGCTCCCCTGAAGGGAGCGACGTGTCGCGCGGGCCGGGTGGCGCCGCGCGGATCCTTCACCAGCTCGACTTGACGACGCCCGGGATCTGTCCCGACAGCGCCAGCTCACGGAAGCAGATACGGCACATGCCGAAGTCCCGGAGGAACGCGCGCGGGCGTCCACAGCGGTGGCAGCGGTTGTATCCGCGCACCTTGAACTTCGGAGTCGCCTTCCACTTCTCGATCTTGGACTTCTTCGCCACGGAAAAGTCTCCTCGCCCTGACTAGCGCTGACGGAACGGCATGTTCATGAGCCGGAGCAGTTCGCGGCCCTCTTCGTCGGTCTTGGCGGTCGTGACGATGGTCACGTCCATGCCTCGCACCTTACCCACCTTCTCGATGTTGATTTCCGGGAAGATGATCTGCTCCGTGAAGCCCGCCGAGTAGTTGCCCCGGCCGTCGAACGAGCGCGGGGACAGGCCTCGGAAGTCGCGAATACGCGGGACCGCCACGTTGATCAGGCGATCGTAGAACTCGAACATCCGCGCGCCACGCAGGGTCACCATGCAGCCGATCGGCAGCCCCTGGCGCAGCTTGAAGTTCGAGATGGCCTTCTTGGCCTTGCGGACCGAGGGACGCTGACCGGCGATCTGCGCCAGCTCGTTCACGGCGATGTCCATGTTCTTCACGTCCACCGTCGCGTCGCCCACGCCCATGTTCAGGACGATCTTCACGAAGCGCGGGGCCTGCATGACGCTCGTGTACCCGAACTTCTTCATCAGCTCGGGGAGCGCCTTCTCTTCCCAGTGCTTCGCATAGCGGGTCTTGCCGCCGAGGCTCTGCGGGCGTGCTTCGATGACGTCGAACGTCACGTTGCCGCCGCCGCGAGCACCCTTGGCTTCGGTCTTGCCGACCTTGCCACCCTTGCTCTTCTTCTCTTCCGCCATCGAACGTTGATCTCCAGGGTCCCTGCCCGGACGTTCCCGCGACCCTGGTGCCTGGGAACATCCGTCCCGCCACGATGGGCGGGCTTCACGTGTGCGCGAGTGGCGCACACGAACGATTCAGTGGATCAGTCCTGCTTGCCGACCGGCTCGCCCGTCGCGCGGGACACGCGCTCGCGCTTGCCGTCCTTCGCGACGCGCGTACCGACGCGCACGCCCTTGCCGGCCTTCGGGTCGAACAGCATCACGTTCGAGATGTGCACCGGCGCTTCCTTCTCGAGGATGCCGCCCTGCTGACCCTGGCCACGCGCCTTCGTGTGACGCTTGACGAAGTTCACCTTCTCGACGATGACGCGGTTCTTCTCGGCGTCCACGCTCAGCACGCGGCCCGTCTTGCCCTTGTCGTCGCCGGCGATCACGACGACGGTGTCGCCCTTGCGGATCTTCAGTCCCATCAGATCACCTCCGGAGCCAGCGAGATGATCTTCATGAACTGCTTCTCGCGAAGCTCGCGCGCGACGGGCCCGAAGATACGGGTGCCACGCGGCTCCTTTTCGTTGTTGATCAGCACCACCGCGTTCTCGTCGAAGCGGATGTACGAACCGTCCTTGCGGCGGACTTCCTTCACCGCACGGACGACCACCGCCTTGGCGACGTCGCCCTTCTTCACCTGGGCGCCGGGGATGGCGTCCTTCACGGACACGACGACGATGTCGCCGAGGCGTCCGTAACGCTTGTGATGACCGCCGAGGACCTTGATGCACTGGGCACGCTTGGCGCCCGAGTTGTCCGCGACGGTGACCATGGTACGAAGCTGAATCATTTCGGTCTCCTCGCGGTCTTACTTGGCCCGTTCGACGAACTCGACGAAGCGCCAGCGCTTGTCCTTGGAGATCGGTCGCGTCTCCATGAAGCGGATGGTGTCGCCGATGCGGCATTCGTTGTTCTCGTCGTGCACCTTGAACTTGGTGCGGCGACGCACATAGCGCCCGTACGTCTCGTGCTTGACCAGGCGCTCGATGGACACGACCACCGTCTTGTCCATGCGATCGCTGACCACCTTGCCGACGCGGGTCTTCCTGCGATTGCGGGCGGCCGTGGCCGCGTTTTCAGTCGTTTCCGTCGTCATGTCGTCTCAGGGGCGCGCCGCATCAAGCGGACGCGCGCTCCTTCTCCTTCAGCACCGTGAGGAGGCGCGCCATTTCGCGACGGCTCTCGCGGATCTTCAGCGGGTTGTCGAGCTGCTTCATGGTGTTCCGGAACTGGAGGTTGAACAGTTCCTCGCGCAGCTCGGAGACTCGGCTCTTGATTTCGTCCGCCGTCATCTCACGGATCGATCCGGCCTTCACGTGGGACATGTTCACTCTCCTCCCAGTTCGTGCCGCTCGAGGAAGCGCGTCTTGATCGGAAGCTTCGACGCGCCCAGTTCGAACGCCTGACGAGCGAGATCCTTCGAGATGCCTTCGATCTCGAACATGACACGACCGGGCTTGATCACGGCGACCCAGAACTCCGGCGCGCCCTTACCCTTGCCCATTCGCGTTTCGGCCGGCTTCTTCGTCACCGGCTTGTCCGGGAACACCCGGATCCAAACCTTGCCGCCACGCTTGATCTGGCGCGTGATGGCCACACGAGCGGCCTCGATCTGGCGGCTCGTCACCCAGGCCGGCTGCAGGGCCTGAAGTCCGAACTCGCCGAAGGCGATGCTCGAACCACGGTAGGCCTTGCCATTGCGGCGGCCGCGGTGCGTCTTGCGGTATTTGACTCGCTTCGGCATCAACATGGTCGCGAATCTCCTTACTTCGAAGCCGCGGCCGTGCCGGCCGGCTGCTTGTCGAGCACTTCGCCGTGGAACATCCACACCTTCACGCCACACGTGCCGTAGGCGGTGTTGGCGGTCGCGCGGGCGAAATCGATGTCCGCGCGCAGGGTGTGCAGGGGCACACGGCCTTCACGATACGTTTCGAAGCGGGCCATTTCCGAACCACCGAGGCGGCCCGTGCAGTTGATACGGATGCCCTGGGCGCCGGCGCGCATGGAGGAGGCGATCGCCTTCTTCATGGCACGGCGGAAGGACACGCGCTGCTCGAGCTGCTTCGCGATGTGCTCGGCGACGAGCTGGGCGTCGAGGTCGGCGCGCTTGATCTCCTCGATGTTCAGCTGGACCTGCTTGCGGGTCAGCTGCTTCATCTCTTCGGAGAGCTTGTCGACCTGCTCACCCTTGCGGCCGATCACGAGGCCCGGACGGGCCGTCTTGATGCCGATGGTGATCTTCTCGCCCTTGCGCTCGATGGTGATCTTGGAAATGCCGGCCTGGTAGAGACGCTTCTTGAGGTACCGCTTGATCAGCAGGTCCTCCTTCAGCAGCTCCGCGTACCCGCGCTTGGCGAACCAGCGCGAGTCCCAGGTCTTCACGATCCCCAGGCGCAGACCGATCGGATGGGTTTTCTGTCCCATGGACTACTCCTTCGTGGCCACGGTCACGGAGACGTGGCTCGTGCGCTTGAGAATCGGTGTCGCACGCCCCTGGGCGCGCGGCAGCCAGCGCTTCATGGTCGGTCCCGCACCCACGCGCGCTTCCTTCACGTACAGATTCTCGGTACGCGCCTGACGGGTGTGCTTCGCGTTGGCGATCGCCGAAGCGAGCACCTTCTCGATGATGCGCGCACCGTTCTTGGGCGTGAACTTGAGCGTGACCAGAGCCTGCTCGGCATCCAGACCACGGATCAGACCGAGGATCTGGTTGCACTTGCGCGGCGTGATCCGGACGAATCGCTGAATCGCAGTGGCTTCCATGGCTTACTTCCCAGGCGCTTCGGCCTTGGCGGCCTTTTCGGTGTGACCACGGAACACGCGCGTCGGAACAAACTCGCCGAGCTTGTGACCGACCATGTTCTCGGTGACGTAGATCGGGATGAACTTGTTGCCGTTGTGCACCGCGAGCGTGTGGCCCACGAACTCCGGCAGCACGGTGCAGCGGCGCGCCCAGGTCTTGAGCACGCGCTTCTCGCCGCTTCGGTTCAACCCCTCGATCTTCTTGACCAGGGAGTCGACGACGTACGGCCCCTTCTTGATTGAACGTGCCATGTCTCGTCTCCCCGCTTACTTCTTCCGGCGGCGCACGATGAGCGAATCGCTCAGCTTGCGCTTCCGGGTCTTGAGTCCCTTGGTGCCCTTGCCCCACGGCGAGACCGGGTGACGGCCGCCGGAAGTCTTGCCTTCGCCGCCGCCCATCGGGTGGTCGACCGGGTTCATGGCGACACCACGCACGTTGCCCAGCTTGCCGCGCCAGCGATTGCGACCCGCCTTGCCGTACGAGATGTTCTCGTGTTCGAGGTTGCCGACCTGGCCGATCACGGCGCGGCAGTTCACGTGGAACTTCCGGACTTCACCCGACGGCAGGCGCAGCTGCGCGTAGTCGCCGTCCTTCGCCATCAGCTGGCAGAAGGCGCCGGCCGCTCGCGCGATGCGCGAGTTGCGACCGGGGTAGAGTTCGACGTTGTGCACGTTCGTGCCGACCGGAATGCCGCGGAGCGAAAGGCAGTTGCCGTTCGCGATTTCGGCATTCGGCCCGGACATCACCTTGTCTCCGACCTTCAGGCCGTCGGGCGCCACGATGTAGCGGCGCTCGCCGTCCATGTAGTGGAGCAGGGCGATGCGGGCGGAGCGGTTCGGATCGTACTCGATGCTCGCGACCTTCGCGGCGACGTTGTCCTTGTCGCGACGGAAGTCGACGATGCGGTAGCGCTGCTTGTGGCCGCCACCGATCCAGCGCATCGAGATGTGACCATAGTTGTTGCGCCCACCGGTCTTGTAACGACGCTCCGTGAGCGACTTGACCGGCTTGCTGCGCGTCAACTCCGAATAGTCCGGCATCACCGTATGCCGGAGAGTCGGAGTGATCGGGCGGAATTTCTTCAGACCCATCGGTCTTCCCTCGTCAGATCTGCTCGAAGAGGTCGATCTTCTGATCGGCCCCGAGCGTCACGATCGCCTTCTTCCAGTCGTTGCGCTTGCCGACCCAGCGGCCCTGCCGCTTGACCTTGCCGCGCAGCTGCATGGTCCGGACGTCGGCCACCTTCACACGGAAGATGGATTCGACGGCCTTCTTGATCTCGATCTTGTTGGCATCGCGCGCGACTTCGAAGAAGTACGTATTCTGCGTTTCGCGCAGCACGGTGCCCTTCTCGGTGATGAGCACCTTACGGACGATGGTCCGGGCGTCCTTGTTCATTTGCTGAAGACCTCCTTCACCCGGGCGAGGCCGTCCGCGGTCAGGATCAGCGCTTCCGCCTTCATGAGGTCGTACGTGTTCAGCTGGTGAGCGAGGGTGGTCTCGAGCTTGTCGATGTTGCGCACCGACTTCCAGACCGCCTCGTTCTGCTGATCCACGACGAGCAGCGTGCGCTTGCCGTACACGCCCATCTTCTTGAGCACGCCGGCGACCTTGGCGGTCTTGGGCGCTTCGGCCGAGAGGGCTTCGAGTACCGAAACGGCGTCCGAAGTGGCCTTGAGCGACAGCGCCGAGACGAGCGCCTGACGGCGCTGCTTCTTGGGCATGTCGGTGCGGTAGTCGCGCGGGCGAGGACCGAACGCGCGGCCGCCGCCGGGCATCAGCGGCGAAGTGTTGGAACCCTGGCGAGCGCGACCGGTGCCCTTCTGCTTGAAGGGCTTCTTGCCGCCGCCCGAAACCGAGCCGCGGTTCTTGACCGAGGACGTGCCCTGGCGCTGGTTGCCGAGGTGACGCTTCACCGCGAGCCAGACCAGGTGCTCGTGCACCGGCTGAGCGAAGAGCTCATCCGGCAGGGCGGTCGTGCCCTTTTCGGAGCCGTCGAGGCCGTAAAGCTTCGCGTTCATGTCAGCCTTCCCGCTTCTGGATGTAGACGAGGCCGTTCGGCGGGCCGGGGATCGCGCCCCGCACGAGCACGTAGTTCTGCTCGCTGTCCACACCCACGACTTCGAGGTTCTTGATGGTGAGGTTCACGCCACCCATGCGGCCGGGAAGGCGCTTGCCCTTGATGACGCGCGACGGGTAGGCCGAGGAGCCGATCGAGCCCGGCTGCTTGCCGAACGTCGGACCGTGCGAAGCGTGACCGGCGACGAAGCCGTGACGCTTGACCACACCCGCGAAGCCGCGACCCTTGGTCACGCCGCGGACGTCCACGTACTCACCCTTCGCGAACAGTTCGGCCTTGATCGTCTGGCCGACCTGGAAGCCGCTGGAGTCCGCGATGCGGAACTCCTTGAGGTGGCGGGACGGCGGCAGGTTCCGCTTCTTGTACTGGCCGAGGAGCGGACGCGTGAAGCGCGACTCCTTGTTGGTCCCGAAACCGAGCTGGACCGCGGAGTAACCGTCACGCTCGGGCGAGCGCACTTCGGTCACCGTGCAGGGTCCCGCTTCGATCACGGTGACCGGGATGATGTCGCCCTTCTCGTCGAAGAGCTGGGTCATCCCCACCTTCTTGCCAATCAAACCCATCATGGTTTCTTCGTTCCTTCTCGAAGGCGCACGGCCCCGTGGGTGCCGCCGTCGCTCCGGCCCAGGGCTCTGCCCTAGGTGGTGGCCTTGATCTCGATGTCCACGCCGGCCGGGATGTCCAGCTTCTCGAGCGCTTCCATCGTCTGCGGCGTCGAACGAGCGATGTCGATCAGACGCTTGTGAATGCGGATTTCGAACTGCTCACGCGACTTCTTGTCCACGTGCGGGCTGCGAAGCACCGTGTAGACCGTCTTGCGCGTGGGCAGCGGCACCGGACCGGACGTGACAGCGCCCGTCCGGCGGGCCGTGCGCACGATCTCCGCGGACGACTGATCGAGCGTCGCGTGATCGTACGACTTGAGCTTGATGCGGATCTTCACCATGTCCGCCCCCGTTACTCGATGATTTCGGTGACGACGCCGGCGCCGACGGTGCGACCGCCCTCACGGATGGCGAAGCGAAGTTCCTTCTCCATCGCGATCGGGGTGATCAGCTCCACCACCATGTCCACGTTGTCGCCCGGCATCACCATCTC
>JACRIW010000012.1 GCA_016215625.1 Candidatus Eiseniibacteriota bacterium
CGAGCGCCTCGTGCGGCCGGCGGGGGCTCGGTGGCGCCGCGCCGCGCCGACCGTTAAGTTTCGCGCATGATGCATCCCGATCCGGTCCGCAGGCTCGAAGCCTACCGCGCGCGCGGCGTGACGTTCGCCGTGCTCAATCTCGTGGTGCTCGCCGCGGTCTTCGCATTCCACCTGTTCTACGTGCAGTTGCTCGGACCGCCGCGCGTCGTGCTGCTCGGCATCCTGCTCGCGATCTTCGTCACGCAGGTCCTGCTGCTCTTCTGGCACCAGAGCCTCGAACAGATGCCGGACGAGCGCACGGATCTTCGCGTCACGCTGGCGTCGATCGTCGTCACGATCGCCGGCGCGTTCTTCGCCTCGCTCTACGGCGAGGGAGAAGACCACCACTATCACGTCGTCATGCTGCCTTCGATCGTGCTCGCCGCGTTCCGCTACCGGCGTGAGGTTTCGCTCTCGATCGCCGCCGTGTCGAGCGCGCTCATGTACTACGACGTCTGGAAGTGGTCGCAGGAGCACCCTCCCTCGGACGTGAGCGAGTTCTTCGAGGTCGCGACCGTCGGGCTGCTGTTCGTCGTCGTCGCGCTCGTCGTGAACATGCTGGCGGGCGACCTGCGCCGCCGCTCGGCCGAACTGGGAGCGACCGTCGCCGAACTCGAGCGCACACGGGACTCGCTCGTCGCGCAGGAAAAGCTGGCGGCCGTCGGCCGGCTTTCGAGCGCGATCGCGCACGAGATCCGCAACCCGGTCGCCATGATCCACAGCTCGCTCGCGGCCGCCTCGCGCGGCGGGCTCGAGGAGAGCGTGCGCGAGCAGATGTTCCGCGTCGCGACCGACGAGGCCGGACGGCTCGAGCGCCTCACGACCGATTTCCTCGCGTACGCGCACACGCGCCGGCCGCAGCCCGCGCCGACGAGCGCCGCCGAGACGCTCGCGGTCGTCGGTGAACTGACGGCCGCCAAGGCGCAGGATGCCGGAGTCGAAGTGCGCGTGGAGCCCACGAGCGCGTCCGGTGTGTTCGATCCGTTCATGATCCACCAGGCGCTGCTCAACCTCGCGCTCAACGCGGTCGCTTCGACGCCGCGTGGGCGGCGGGTCGAGCTGAGCGCCGAGCGCACGGCCGACACGCTGCTGCTGCACGTGCGCAACGAAGGTCGGCGCATCGCACCCGAGACCGAGGCGCGCATCTTCGAGCCCTTCTTCACGACACGCTCGGGCGGCACCGGGCTGGGGCTGGCCATCGCGCGCGGCATCGCGCGCGCGCACGGCGGCGACGTGACGCTCACTTCCAACACCGACGACGGCGTGCGCTTCACGCTCTCGCTGCCCGCCGCGGCGGGAGGGAACGGTTGATGGCACGGCTCCTCGTGGTGGACGACGAATCGAACCTGCGCCGCGTGCTGAGCGCGCTGCTCGGCGCCGACGGGCACGCGGTGACCGAGGCGGGCTCGGTCGGCGAAGCCGTCGCGGCGCTCGCGGCTTCCGACTTCGACGCGGTGCTCACGGACCAGAAGCTTCCCGACGGCGAAGGGCTGCAGCTCGTGAGCGCGCTGCGCGAGCGCGATGGCGCGCCGCCCGTCGTGGTCATCACGGCGTTCGCGACGGTGGAATTGGCCGTGGAGGCGATGCGGCTCGGCGCTTTCGATTTCATCACGAAGCCCTTCCTGCCCGAGGCCGTTCGCGCCGCCGTCCGCCGTGCCGTCGAACGCGCCGAACTGCAGCGCGAGAACGCCCGCCTGCGCGACGAGGTGCAGCGGCTCGCGGCCGCGGGCCAGCTGGTGGGTGACAGCGCCCCGATGCGCGCGTTGCGCGACCTCGTCGCGCGTGTGGCGCCCTCGGCGGCGACCGTGCTCGTCACCGGCGAGACCGGCACGGGCAAGGAGCTCGTCGCCCGGGCGGTGCACGCGCTCAGCGCGCGCTCCCGCGGGGCGTTCGTCGCGATCAACTGCGGCGCGATCGCCGAGTCGCTGCTCGAGAGCGAACTCTTCGGGCACGAAAAGGGCGCCTTCACGGGCGCGAGCGCGCCGCGCGCCGGCGTCTTCGAGGCGGCGCACGGCGGCACGCTGCTGCTCGACGAGATCGGCGACATGCCGCTCGCGGCCCAGGCGCGCCTGCTGCGCGTGCTCGCGGAGGGGCAGGTCGTTCGCCTCGGCTCGACGACGCCGCGTCCGGTGGACGTTCGCGTGGTCGCCGCGACGCATCGCGATCTTCCCACGGCCGTGCGGGAAGGCCGCTTCCGCGAGGACCTCTACTACCGGCTCGCGGTGGCGCTGGTCGCCGTGCCGCCGCTGCGCGCGCGGCGCGACGACGTGCCGCTGCTCGCGCAGGGCTTCCTCGCGCGCTTCGGCGCCGCCTCGGGCCGCCCGAACCTGCGCTTCGGCCCGGAGGCGATCGCGGCGCTTCGCGCGCACGACTGGCCGGGCAACGTGCGCGAGCTCGAGAACCTCTCCGAACTCGCGGGGCTGCTCGCGCAGGGCGACGTGATCGACGAGGCCGCGGTGCGCGCGTGGATGGTGCCGCGCCCGCAGGGCGGCGGAACGCCGGCGCCCGACGCACCCGGAGCGGACGACGAATCCGCTCGCGAACGCTGGCTCGGCACGCTGCCCGAACGGTTCGAGCTGCGTCCGCTGCTCGACACGCTCGAGCGCGAACTGCTGATGCGCGCGCTGCGCGAAGCGAACGGCGTGCAGGCCGAGGCCGCGCGGCGGCTCGGCCTCACGCGCTCGGACGTGGCCTACCGGCTGCGCAAGTTCGGACTCGGCGGCCCGGAGGGCGCGACCGGGGACTAATTCTCCGCGCGACGTTCGAAAGTTCATACGAGCAGGACGGGGCCGCGTTCGAATCTTCGTGCGCGGCCCGTTCGTTCGTGCTGAACACCCGCGAAAATGGCCGGAAAACGCGGCGTCCCCGTCGTGGCACGTGCATTGCCCTAGATGCAGGTGAACGGAACGCGCGAGAGCGCGGTCCACCCGTGAGGCGGCGCAGCGAATCCATCCCGCACCACGCCAGCCGCCCACGGGGCCACCTCGAACGGAGAAGACCACCATGCAGCTGTTGCCGCCCATGCCGAGCTGGACCGGAATGCACCCGCTGGTCGTGCACTTCCCGATCGCACTGCTGCTGGTCGCGCCGCTGCTCGTGGTGGGTGCGCTCGTCTGGAAGTCCCTCTCGCGCGGACTGCTCGTCGCGGCGCTCGCGCTGATGGCCGTGGGCACGGCCTTCACGTGGGTCGCGGTGAGCACGGGAGCGGCGGCCGGCGAGCAGGCCGAGCGCGGTGGCGCCCGCATCGAGGCCGTCGTCGAGCAGCACGAGGAACTCGCGGAGACGACCCGCAACGTGTTCACACTGCTCACGCTGGCGTTCGCCACGCTCGTGTTCGCCCCGAGCATGATGCGCCGGGCGCTCGAGCGTGTGCCGTTCACGGCCGCGCACGCCGCCTTCCTCGTGCTGTACGCCGGCGGCGCCGTGTTCCTCGTGAACACCGCGCACCAGGGCGGGCGGATCGTGCACGAGTTCGGCGTCCGCGCCGAGATGAGCCCGGCGCAGAGCGCGGGTGGCATGGTGATGCCCGCGGCCATGCTCGAAGCCGGTGAGTCCGGCGAGAGCGCGGAAGAAGAAGCCCGAGAGAACGTGACGCGCGGAAGCGGAGCGGCGCCTTCCGGAGCAGCGGCCAGTCCGGCAGGGTCCCCCGCCGAGCCCTCCGCGCGTCCGCAGTCACCTGGTGGCGGAGAGAGCGCTCGCCAGGCGAATCACGCGACGGAGCCTTCCGGCCGTCCGTGAACGTGACCCGCCGGCTGGAAGGGCGGCGGGAGGAAGTGTGCGGATCGGACGTCGATGCGAGAACCGGAGCCCGGGGGGGTAAGGCCTCGCAGAGCGACGATCGGCACTTCGCGACGGCGGCACTTCGGTGCCGCCGTCATCGCGTTTTGTGCAGGGCCCGGTCGGCGACGTTCGCGATGATCACGCCGCTCACCACCACGACGGCGCCGACGATCGTGGTCGTCGCGAGCCGTTCGTGCCGCACCGTGGCGCCGAGAAACGCGCCGAGCACGGGCGTGAGCACCGCGAGGAAGCTGGTCGCCGTGACGCGCCAGCGCTGCACGAGCCAGGCGAAGAGCACGAAGGCGCCGATCGAGCCCACCAGCGTGAGGTAGGTGAGCGAGAACCAGCCGCTCGCCGTCGCCGGCAACGCGTGCGTCTCGCGCAGCGCGAACGACGCGACGAGGCAGAACGGGATGCCCGCCGCGTGCGCGACCGCGTTGGTCGTGATCGGGCTCGACGGCGTCCCGCGCTTGAGCAGCACGCCCGCCAGCGCCGCGGTGAGCGCTCCGAGCAGGACCGCGCCGAGCGGCACGAGCGGCATGGCGCCGCGCAGTTCCGCGGCGAAGAGCACGATCACGCCGCCCAGCCCGATGATCGCGCCGAGCAGGCCGAGCGGGCGGATGCGCTCGAGGCCCATCGCACGCGCGAGCAGCGCCGTCGTGAGCGGGATGCTCGCGTAGAAGATCGCGGCGATCGACGAGGGCACGCTCATCTCGCCCCAGTAGAGCAGCGGCAGGCTGACGCCGAAATCGACGACGCCGAACCACACGGCCGCTTCGAGCGCGCGGCCCTTCGGCCAGGGCTGCTTCGTGAGCAGCGCGATCGCGAGCAGGATCGCGCTCGCGGCCGAGAGCCGCAGCGTGGCCGCCCAGACCGGCGAGAGACTGTCGTTGCCGATCCGGATGACGAGGAACGTGCTGCCCCAGATGAGGACGATGCCCGAGAACGCCGCGAGCCCCGCGAGCGTCGACGCGCGCGGGGCCGCGTTCGGCGTGTCGCTCACTTCAGCACGACCACGCGGCGCGAGGCCGTGCGGGCGCCCGAGACGGCCCGCAGGAAGTACACCCCGGGCGCGACCGCCCGGCCCTCGGCGAGGTTCGCTCGCACGCGCAGCGCGCCCGGCGCCACGCCTTCGTACAGCGTGCGCACGGCGGCGCCCTGCAAGTCGAGAAGCTCGACGCGCACGGCTTCGCCCGGGCGCGCGTCGAGTTCGGCGTCGAGCGTGCCGCGCACGGGATGGGCGCCCGCCAGACGCAGCCGCAGCTCCGGTGCACGCGACGCGAGGTCCACGGCGAGCGCGGAGCTCGGTGTCACGACGGCCCGTTCGCCCGGCTCCAGCGCGCCGTCGCCGTCGCCGCACGGCGCCTGCGACGTGAGCGCGCCGCCGTCGGCGGTTCCGTATGCAGCGAACGCGAGCCGCAGCGTGGCCGGCGCGCTCGCCCAGTACTGCGTCACGTCGATCAGCGCTTCGAGCACCGTGCCGGCTGCCTTGCTCAGGCCCGCCGAAGGTTGCGTGCCCGCGCCGTCGAACCAGCCCGTCCAGCCGTTCGTGCTCTCGTTCGCGAGCATGAGCCGGTAGCCCGTCACCTGGCCGGCCTTCGCCCACGGCGCGGCGCGCAGCGCCGTCGAATCCGCGATCGAGACGAACGTGAAGTGATCGAGCGTCGTGGATTTCGGCACCGCGAGGTAGAGCCACCGGCCGTCGTAATCCGCGTACACGTTCTGCCCGCCGCAGGCGCCCACGACCGCGACGCCGGGGTCGACCGTGCCGTCGATCGTGTGCGGGGGGGAGACCGCGCCGGACACGTTCACGTGCCAGTCGGCGCCGCCGTTGTTGTCCCAGACGTTGGCCGCGCTGCGGAAGACGAAGTCCACCTTCGTCGCGGTGAGCGGGATCGAGTACGTGTGGTCGAAGCGGCTCGTCGCGGCGTTCCACGTCATCGCCGGATCGGGCGTGACGACCGAGCCCCAGTTGTTCGTGCCCACGTGGATGTACACTGGGTTCGTGTTGTCCGCGAGCGCGCCCGGCACGGGGTCGTAGTGGATCGTGATCGTTCCGCCGGCGGACGGGTTCGCGGGCTCCCAGGTGACGGCCGGGTTCACCGGCGTCACGTTGCCCGCGCCGACCCACACGTGCTGGATCGGGCTGCGGCGGATGCGGCCGTTGTGGTCCACGGCCTCGCAGTAGTAGTCCACGAGCACGTCCGTGAGCCCGGTGACGTGCGCGTACCACTCGTCCGCGATCACCGTGGGCAGCACCGTGAACGAGATGCTGGGATTGTTGAACACGTTCGTCTTCGGGAACACGCGGCGCGTCATCGCCGCGGTCTGCCACGCGCCGACCTCGGCGCCGCCCGCGTACGTCTCGTTCTGGACGGAGGCGATCGGGTTCGTGCCGTCGGCGTCCACGCGATAGACGAGCCGCACCGTGTCCACACCGCTCACGTCGTGCGCGAACGTCCACACCCAGAAGTCCTGCGTCATGTCCGCGCCCGTACCGCCGGGCCAGCCCCACATGGCGCCCGCGCCCTTGCCGCCGGGATTCCACGGCAGGCGCTGCGGCAGCCACAGGGTCGGCGCCGTCGTGTCCGGCGCGCTCGCGAGGATCGTGGCCGCGTGCTCGACCGCGCGGTTGCACGCGAGCGTGGCCTTCACCTCCATGTCCAGCGAGGTGCCGTAGTACATGTAGCCGCTCTCGTGACCGGCGAGCAGGAAGTGCCACGCCTTGTCGATCGCGGTCGTGCCCGGCAGTGTCGGGTCGGCCATGCGCGCGGCGACCGGCGGGCCCGCGACGCCTTCCGCGGTGAGCACGTGGTTCGTCGCGGCGGTGAGCACGGCCCAGTTGCGCTCGTCCTCGGCCCAGCCGTTCGGGATGTCGAACTGCCCGGTCGAGTTCACGAGCGGCCAGTTCCAGTTGATGTACTGCGGCGAGCCGAAGTCGCCGTCGGCGTTCACCCAGCCGCCGTCCTCGACGTGCACCACGTCGGTCGGGCTCACCGGATGATCGGCGAGGAACTCGGCGACCGTCGTCGGCTCGTAGCCCTTGCCGGCGGCAGCGTGCGAGAACTGCGTCACGTTCTCCATGAAGTAGGAGTAACCGCCCTGCCAGGCGTTGTCGCCGTCGTGCGCGAACAGCACGAGCATCGGGTTCGCCGCGTCGTTGCGCGCGGCGATCGCGTCGATCTCGCCCGTGCCGTAGAGGCCGTAGCCTTCGTTCCACGACATGCCGTTCGCGGCGGGCACGACGGTGAGGCTCGAGACCGCGCCGGTTGCCGGGTTCACGTACTGCGCGCGGTGCGGGCGCAGCCCGTAGGGCGCGGGCACCTTGGTGGTCACGCCGCGCGAGATGCTCTGCGCGTAGTACCAGCCCTGCGCCGGGTTCACCTGGTCGGCCTTGTTCGGCGGGTCGCAGTTGTCCTGCCGCGCGTCGAACGGATAGTCCGCGCACGCACGCGCGATGTGCACGTCGGGCACGATGCTCCACTGCACGCCTTCGGCGACGAGCGTCGGGATGAGGCGCTCGGAGAAGCACATCTCGGCGGGGAAGAAGCCCTGTGACAGCGTGGGCGAGCCCCACGTGCCGGTCATGAGCGCTTTCTGCGCCTGCAGCTCGCGCCGGAACACGGTCTCGTCGCAGAGCGGGTTGATCGCGTGGTGCATGCCGACGATCACGGGATCGAGCCGGCGGCGCCCACCCGAAGTGCTCCACGCCATCGCGTCGCGATACGACTGCCACCAGCTGGCGCCGTACTTCCCGTTCCAGTTCGCGGCGCCGAGGCTGTTGAGGTTCTGGATCAGCGAGCCCGCGAACGACACCTGCGCGCCGGCATCCGGAAGGTCGAGCACGGAGGAGAGAGCCGACTTGGGATAGTCCTGGTAGTCGTGCACGCGGTCGTCGCTGCCGAAGATCGTGCCGAGGTCGTTCTGCGAGTGCCCGAGGGACATCGTCTCGTACGCGTACTCGTACGCCGTGCCGTTCCAGGTGCTGCGCTCCGGCCAGTAGATCGGCTGGTGCATGTGCCACAGGTACGTCGTGTGGATGGGCGCGGCGGTGGCGACCGGCGCGGCGAGCGCGAGGAGCGCGAGCAGGCGGGCGAGGTGGGGAGCGCGCATCGGGGAAGTTCTCTCGGGCGGTGGAACGAACGGGTGTCGCGAACCGTGCGGCTCGCGGTGTATGGACCGATGATTCTAGCGTGCCGCCGCGGCGCCGGTCACGGCCGAGGAGTCCGAGGCCGGCTTGGTGAGCCGGCGCAGCGACTGCAGGCTGGGATCGAACGTGTACACGGGAAGCGGGCTGGCGACGTTGATCCGGGCGATGATGGCGTCGACGAGCTGGCCGGAAGAGAGCGGGCCCCGGTCCGCCGGAGGGCTGTCGCCGCCGATCGGGGCCATCGGATCGAAGTGGTGTCGTGTCTCGAACCGGCGCAACGGCGCCCGGTGCGACAGCATGCGCGGCTGCACGACGATCAGGTCCGCTCGGCTGTCCTCGAGTTGCTGGAATCCGCGCAGGCGGCTCGCCATGTCGTCGTCCCAGACGACGAACGCCTCGCCCGGCGGAATCGCATCCCACATGCGGCGGATCAAGCCGTCGAGGCTCGCGAACGCGTCGTTCCGATCGGAAGCCGCCTTCAGCTGCGGCGCCGCGGCGAGGAGCAGCGCCGCGAGCAGGGCCGTCGCCGCGCCGCCGGACCAGCCCCGGCGCGCGAGCATCCCGGCCGCCGAGCCCGCGGCGAGCGCGAGCCCGAGCGCGAGCGCGGGCAGGAAGTAGGGCGCCGGATCGCTGACGCCGTAGAGCAGCGCGTAGCCGCACGACAGCACCGTCGCGGCGCCGATCGCGTGGCGCACCGCGGTCGCCGAGCTCGCGGGCGGACGCCAGGCGAGCATCGCGCCCACGAGCGCCGGCACGAGCGGAGGCCAGACCCACCGGGCGAGCAGTGCCGCCTGACGAGGCGACGGCGCGAAGCGGCCGAGGAACGTGCGGTACTGCGCGCCCGTGAGGTGATCGGCCACGCTCGGCCACGTCGACTCGAGCACGGGCCACTGGCCCGCGACCGGATGCCACGCGCGCCAGGCGACCCAGCCGAGGCAGGCGAGCGGCGGCAACGCGCCGGCGGCGAACGCGGCGATCGTTCCCGCGCCGAGGCGGCCGCGGCGATTCGCGACGATCACGAGCGCGAGCGTGAGCGGCAGCGCGACGAGCACCGAGGTCGCGTGGTGCGCCATGCCGCAGCCGGCGACGAGGCCCCAGAGCGCGGCGTCGGCGCGGACCCGTGAAGGCGGTGAGGAGTCGCCGTCGAACGTGCGCGCGGCGCGCCACGCGGCGAGCGCCGCGAGCAGGCACCAGGCGACGTGCCACGCGTTCACTTCGGCGAGCGTGGCCTCCTGCGTCCACACCGGGTTCGGCGCCAGCGCGACGACCGGCAGCAGCGCGAACACTCCGGCGCCACGCGCGCGTCCCGCCGCCACGGCGATGCGCGACGTGACCGCGTGCAGCGCGCCCATGGCGACGGCGCCGCCGAGCGCGCTGAAGAGGTTCGCCGCGTGCGCCCAGCCGAACCCGAGCGCGTGGAGCGCACTCACGAAGGCGTGCCCCGCGAAGGTGTAGAGCGGGTATCCCGTCGGATGCGCGAGCCCGAGCGTCGCGAGCACGAGCGTGAACTCGCCGCTGTCCTTGTCACCCGGCACGGCGGGAGTGAGCGAGGCGTAGACCGCCAGGCACGCCGCGCCGACGAGCACGGAGACCCATGGCGAAGGGGGCGCGGCCGAGGCCTTCGATCGAGTGGAGCGCGGGGAGGACATGCGCGGAGTTTCGCACGGGCACGGCCGCCGCCGGAAGGCCGCCCAAGGTCGCCGTTGACCCTCGGAGGACGTGCGCCTAGCTTCGCCCGGTCCGCTGCACGCCGCCGTCACGTTCCACAAGAGGAATGCCGCTCATGCGCGAAGAAGACATCCTCCGGTTCCGTTGGGTCGCCGATCCCCAGGTTTCGCCCGACGGTTCCCGCGTCGCGTTCACGCAGGTTCACGTGGATGCGGAAGCCGACGAGTACCGCACGAACCTCTGGCTGGCCGAAGTGCCCGCCGCGGGTTCGGACGAGGGCGCGCCGGCTCCCGCGCGGCAGTTCACGTACGCCGGCCGGGACGCGCAGCCGCGCTGGTCGCCCGACGGCTCGACGATCGCGTTCGTACGCAAGCCCAACGCCGAGGACGCGCCGCAGATCTGCCTGCTGCCCGCGGACGGCGGCGAGGCGAGGGTGCTGACGACGCTGAAGGGCGGCGCCTCGAGCCCGTGCTGGTCGCCCGACGGCTCGCGCATCGCGTTCCTGTCCGGGCACAACCCGGCGCTCGACACGCCCGAGTACAAGAAACCGAAGCACGAACCCGCGCGCGTCGTGACACGCCCCGAGTACCGCTGGAACGGCGAAGGGTTCACCGACTGGGACCATCTCGATCACATCTGGGTCGTGGACGTCGCGAGCGGCGAGGCGAAGGCCCTCACGTGCGGTACGCGCTTCAAGGAAGGCGACCTGTCGTGGTCGCCCGACGGCCGGCACGTGCTGTTCGCGAGCGACCGGCGCGAGGAACCGTGGTTCGGCGACCCGGCCGAGGACAACAGCGTCTACGCCGTGGCGGCCGATCTGCCCGCTCCGTCCGACGGCGCGGCGTTCACGCTCGTCGCCGACATCGAGGGTCCGATCGCGGGCTTCACGCCGGGCCCCGAGGGCCGATGGCTCGCGTGGGGCGGCGTGCGGCCGAAGCCGATCCGCTCGTACGACCAGAACGACGTGCTGCTGTTCGAGGGCGAATGGCCGCTGACGAAGGCGCGCGTCCTCACGGCGGGCAAGGACCTCGCCGTCGGCGAGACCACGTCGGGCGACATGCATCCGCCGCGCGGCGGCGGCGCGCTGCCGCTCGCGTTCACCGCGGACGGAGGGATCGTGTTCGGCTACGCGTGGCACGGTTCGACTCGCGTCGCGCGGCTGGACCTCACGAGCGGCGAGGTGGACGACTTCACGCCGTCCGACTGCGACGTGTACGCCGGCACGTTGTCCAAGAACGGCCGCACGCTCGCGCTCGCCATGGGTTCGACGTCCGCGCCGGGCGACCTGTGGGTGTTCGACGCCGCGAGCGGTGAGGGCGCCTGCCTGCACGCGCCGAACGCCGGGATGCTCGACGAAGCCGGGCTCGGGGAGGTCGAGGAGATCTGGTACGACAGCTTCGACGGCAGGCGCATCCAGGGCTGGATCGTGAAGCCCCCGGGCTTCGACCCGGCGCGCAAGTACCCGCTCGTCCTCGAGATCCACGGCGGCCCGCACGTGCCCTACGGTGTCGCGTTCTTCCACGAGTTCCGCGTGCTCGCGGCCGCGGGCTACGTCGTGCTCTACACGAACCCGCGCGGCTCGACCTCGTACGGGCAGGAGTTCGGCAACGTCATCCAGTACGCCTATCCCGGCGACGACTACCACGACCTCATGGCCGGCGTGGACTTCGTGCTCGCGAAGGGGTACGTGGACGAGAAGCGCATGGGTGTGACCGGCGGCAGCGGCGGCGGCCTCCTGACGAACTGGATCATCACGCGCAACGACCGCTTCGCCGCGGCGATCACGCAGCGCTGCGTCTCGGACTGGTCGGGCATGTGGTACTCGTGCGACTTCGCGATGTACAACGACGCGTGGTTCAAGAGCACCCCGTGGCGCGACCGCGCGCACTACGAATCGAAGTCGCCCGTCTGGGACCTCGACCGTGTGAACACCCCGCTCATGGTGATCCACAGCGAGGAGGACTGGCGCACGCCGATCGCCCAGGGCGAGGCCATGTTCCGCGGCCTGATCGCGCAGAAGAAACCGGCGGTGATGGTGCGGTTCCCGGGCGAGAGCCACGAGCTGTCGCGCAGCGGGGCGCCGAGCCGGCGCGTGCAGAACCAGCAGCACATCCGCCGCTGGTTCGACCGGTGGCTGCAGGGCAAGCCGGCGCCGGAGTACGGGTACTAGTCCGGTTCGTCCGAACGCGAACGGCCGGTCGGGAGCTCCCGACCGGCCGTTCGACTTTCGCGGACGATGCTTACTTCGACTTCAGCTTCACGACCGCGGCCATGCAGAGCGTCGCGCCGTTCGACTTCACGTCGGACAGCTTGAGCTTGACCGTGCCGCCCTTCGTGTAGAGCACGAGCGGAATCGCGTCGTTCTCGGTGTCCTTCGCGAGGACTTCGTTGTCACCGTCCGTGACGGTGATGTCGATGTCGTTCGCCTGGCCATCGGCGGCGCCGACGAACGCGTAGGGACGGTCCTCGAGGTCGATGCCGCCCTGCGTCAGCGTCTCGCCTTCCTTCATGATCGAGCCGATCACGCACAGCTCGTTGTCGCCGTCGTGGAACGCGGCCCAGCCGAGCTTGTCGTTGATCTTCTCGCACATGCCGAGCAGGCGCTCCCACGCGGCCTTCAGGTTCTTGGCCGGGACGTCGTAGCCGCCCTTGCGGAGCAGCGCGTACGCGACGAACGAGCCGCGCGCCTTGCCGTCCACCAGCTTCATGACGACCTTGTACTTGCCGTCTTCCTTCGGGGTGAACACGACGACCGGGTTGGAATCCTTGGCGTCGTCCTTCGCGACGACGTCGCCGTCGGCGTCGAGGAGGTACAGGTCCATGTCCTGCACGTCGTCGTCACCGCCGCCGATGAAGGCGTACTCGGTGCCGCCGGTGAGCGGAATCGTGGCTGCGCCGACCTGCTTGCCTTCCTCGAGATAGGCGCCGATGAAGCACGAGCTCTGGTCGTCGAGACCGTACTGGGTCTTGTCCGTGACCTTGCGGACGCTCTCCATCACTCGCGACATGGCCTGGTCGAGGTACTTGCCCGGCACCCACTCCTTGGCGGAGGCGGGGACGGCGACGACGGTGGCGAGAGCGAGGACGGCGACGGTGAACAGACGGGCGAGATGGGGCTTGGGGCTGTGGAACACGAAGCTTCCTCCTGAGCGGATCGGCGTCCGGATCCATGGCCCGTGGGGAGCCGTGGCGGCCTGGAGACGACGCATGAACGGGTGGCCGGCTGACTTTCGAGCCCCCGGAGAGCGGAGCAGGGCGCGACGACTGGCCGGTGCACGAGCGCGGATACGCCCGCAGCGCATCCTTTCTTCCCTGAAATCGTCGCCTGCGGCACGACGGTCGGCGGGTAGTGTAGGCAGAAATCGGCAGGTGCCGCACGCGGATTCATGACCTTTTTTTCACTTTCCCCGATTCGGGGGCCGGTCGCGTGCGCTCGGGAGGCGGGGAGACGGGTGAGCGGCAGGCCCGGAAATGACGGCGCCCGCGTGCCGGAGTCGGGACGCGGGCGCCGTGTGAGGCGAGACCGAAGGGCTACTCGGTCGGCAGGTCCTGCTTGAGGACCGCGTCGGGCGGGGTCCAGTCCTCGTCCGCGGTCGCGCCGGCCGTGGCCGCGACTTCCTCGAGCGGACGTTTGTAGATGACGCCGAGCGCGAAGCGGCCGTCGCGCACCGCCGTGATCGCGGCGCCGAGATCGCTCTTGTCGTACTCGGCGGGCAGCTCGTAGCTGCGCTGCAGGAGCTGGTCCGAGTAGTTGCGCGGCTGGTACGTCACGCAGCCCGCGAGCACGTGCACGAACGAGAAGCCGGGGTACTCGATCGCCTGCTTCATCATCTCGCGCATGTGCGGCATGTTGCCGGCGTGCGTGCGCGCCACGAAGCCGCAGCCCGCGCTCAGCACGAGCAGCACGGGGTTCAGCGGCTGCTCGTCGCCGCCCGCGAGCCCGCGGGTGCGCTTGGACTCGAGTTCCGTCGTGGGCGAGGCCTGGCCTTTCGTGAGGCCGTAGATGCCGTTGTCCATCACGATGTAGGTGAGGTTGATGTCGCGGCGGATGGCGTGCGGCAGGTGGCCGAGCCCGATCGAGAAGCCGTCACCGTCGCCGCCGACCACGACGGTCGTCAGCTCGGGGCGCGCGGTCTTGAGCCCGCTCGCGATCGGCAGCGCGCGGCCGTGAATCGTGTTGAACGAGTACGCCTTCACGTAGCCGGGCAGGCGGCTCGAGCAGCCGATGCCGGAGATCACCGCGAGCTTCTCGGGCGCGATTTCGAGGTCGGAGAGCGCCTGCGTGAGGCCCTTGAGCACTCCGAAGTCGCCGCAGCCCGTGCACCACACGGGCAGGAGTTCGGTCCGCAGATCCTTGGGCTTCATCTATCGCTCCTTTCGGGTCGCGGGAACACCGAGCATCTCGCCCAGTTCGCGCATGGACATCGGGAGGCCGCCGCTGCGCGCGAAGCTGCGCACGCCGTTCATGTCGGTGAGGCTCGAGAGGTAGCGGTGGAACTGGCCCTGGTAGCTCAGCTCGACCGTGGTGGTCTCGAGCAGGCCCTTGCGCCATTCCGTGAACGCCTCGATCGGGAACGGATGCAGGATCTCGGGCATGAACACGCGGTACTCGGGGTGGCTTTCGATCCACTCGCGCAGCATGCCGTAGCTGCTGCCCCAGGCGATGATGCCCTTGGCCGCGGCCGGGTCGCCCATCGTGCGCACCCACGTGCGCGTGTCGGCGGCGATCGCCTCGAGCTTCTTGAAGCGCTTTTCGCTCATCCGCTGGTGCACGCCGGGGTCGGCGCTCGGGTTGCCGTCCTCGGTGTGCTCGATGCCGGCGGCGAGGTAGGTGCCGCCGGGCGTGCCGGGCACGCGGAAGGCGTTCACGGGCTGGTCGCCGGTGATCGCGAAGCGCGCCGGACCATCCTCCGGCGTCCAGCGCCAGCGGCGCGGCTTGTCGCGGCGGTCGGTGACGCCGTCGCGGATCTGGCGGCGCTGCGCGACGTACGCGTCGGAGAGCACGAGCACGGGCAGCTGGTAGTTCTCCGCCAGTTCGAAGGCGCGGAACATGACGTCGCGCGCGTGCACGACGTCGAACACGCCGAGGACGGCGCGCGGGAAGTCGCCGTGGCCGCCGTAGATCGCATGGTAGAGGTCGGACTGCTCGGTGCGGCTCGGCATGCCCGTCGCCGGACCGGCGCGCTGGCAGTCGACGATGACCGTCGGGATCTCGGCCATGCTCGAGAGGCCCATCATCTCGGTCATGAGCGAGAGGCCCGGGCCGCTCGTGGCGGTCATGGAGGGCACGCCGCCGAAGCTGGCGCCGACCACCATGCCGAGCGCCGAGATCTCGTCCTCGGCCTGGATGATGCGGCCGCCCGCGGCGGGCAGCTCGTCGATCAGCGTCTCCATCACTTCGGACGACGGCGTGATCGGGTAGCCCGCGAAGAACTCGAGGCCGGCCGACATGGCGCCGCGCGCGACGGCTTCGTTGCCCGTCTCGACCACGAGCGGCACGCCGTGGCCCTTGAGCTGGAGCAGCTGCGGCACGTTCGGCGCGTCGTAGGCCTTGCGGAACGTGGGCATGTTGCGGTCCACGAGCGCGGGTTTGTGCGAGAAGCGCTCGGCCATCGCCTGGCGCGCGAGCTCCTCGGGCCAGCCGAGCGCGCGGCACAGCAGCGCGAGCGCCATCATGTTCTTGGGCTCGCCGGCCACTTCGACGTCGCCGTCCCACGTCGCGAACGGATGGCGGTAGACGGGCTGGTTCGTGGTGCCGAGCCACTCGGGCAGTGCTCCGGTGTCCTTCTCCTCGAGGATCAGCAGGCTGTCGTCGTGCAGGTGGAGCGAGCCCCGGAAGCGCTTCAGGTCCGCGGCGCGGAAGCACACGAGCACGTCGGTGTCCTCGCCCTCGTAGCAGATCTCGCGGTCGCCGATGCGCAGCACGACGGCGGACTCACCGCCGCGGATCTGCGGTCCGTACGACTGCACGAGCATGCCGTACAGGCCCTGGTGGGCCGCCATCTTGAGCAGCAGGTCGCCGATGAGGGCGACGCCGTCGCCGCCGCTTCCGGCGATCGCGATGACCAGCGAACGCAGGGGAGTGGCCGTCGCCACGGAGGCGGGCATCGATTCGGTGCGCGTTTCCATCGTTCAGGCTCCAGTCGGTTCGGCGATTTCGACCAGCTCGGGCTCGGGCGACTGCCCGACCTTGTGCAGGATCGTGCTGGGACAGATTTCGGTGCAGGCCTCGCCGCAGGACGGACCGTAGGCGATGCACACGTCGTGGTCGATGAGGATCGTACGGCCGTCCCACGTGATGGCGTTGGCCGGGCACTTCGAGACACACTTGCGGCACGTCGTGCAGCCCACCATGCAGGTGGAGCGCACCACCGACGCCTTGTCCACCGCCTTGCACGAGAGCTCGATGCGCCGCGCGCGCGGGTAGAGGCGGAACAGGTCCTTCGGGCAGACCGACACGCACACCGCGCAGCCGGTGCACTTCTCGGTGTTCACCTGGGCGATGCCGCCCGAGCCGATGAACAGCGCGTCGAACGGGCAGGCGCGGACGCAGTCCGCGAGCCCGAGGCAGCCGTTCTTGCACGCGCGCGGGCCGCCGAAGATGAGCGCGGCGGCGCTGCACGTGGGGATGCCGGCGTAGAGTGCTTCGTCGCGCGCGTAAGCCGACGTGCCGTGGCACGTCATCACGACGACGCGATCCTGCACCGAGCCGGCGTCCTTGCCCGTCAGTTCGGCGACGGCGCGTGCGACCGACTCGCGGCCGGGAATACAGAGGCTGGGGGAGACTTCGGGACGCTCGACCACCGCCTCGGCGTACGCCGTGCAGCCGGCGAAGCCGCACGCGCCGCAGTTCGCCGACGGCAGCCGGTCGCGCACGCGGTCCACGAGCGGATTGCCGGCGACCTTGAAGCGTTCGGCGGCCGCGCCGAGCGCGATGCCGAACACGGCGCCGAGGCCGCTGAAGACCCCCAGTCCGTAGAGCGCGGTGTGCAGGGATTCGGAAGTCATGTGCGCCTCACCGGAAGAAGTCGAGGCCCGAGAAGCCCATGAACGCGAGCGCGAACAGCCCGGCGAGCGCGAACGCGATGGGCAGGCCTTCGAAAGCCTTGGGCACGCGCGCGAGTTCCATCTTCTCGCGGGCGCAGGACATCAGGAACAGCGCGAGGGCGAATCCGAGTCCCGAGCCGAGCGCGAGCACGAGCGCCTCGAGCATCGAGACCTTGCCCTGCGCGTTCAGCAGCGGCACGGCGAGGATGATGCAGTTCGTCGTGATGAGCATGAGGTAGACGCCGAAGCTGCGGTGCAGCGCCGGGTGCGTCTTGCGCAGCATCGTGTCGAGGAACTGCACGACCGCCGCCACCGTCCCGATGAACACGAGCACCTGCAGGAATCCCAGGTGCAGCGGCTGCAGCGCGAACGTGTCCACGGCCCACGAGGTCATCGCGGTGAAGATCATCACCGCCGTGAACGTCACGCCCATGCCGACCGCGGCGTCGCGTTTCTTGGACACGCCGAAGAAGATGCAGAGCCCGAGGTAACGCGTGAACACGAAGTTGTTGATGAGCGCCGAGGACAAGAAGAGCGTGACGAGCGTCGCCCACGGCGAGGGCGTCACGTCCCGCGAGATCGGCGGGTCGGCGACCTCGAGCTTGTAGCGCTCGGTCGGGTGCAGCGCCTGCGTCGCGGTGAGCGTGACCACACGGCCCTCGGCCTTCACGCTCTTGAGTGCCATGGGCGCGTCGGGCGCGGCCGCTTCGGCGAAACGGAAGTTCTCCGCGGTCGCCTGCGCCGCGGGGAACTCGCCACGGAAGGTGATGCGCACCTGGTCGGGCGTGTCGATCGCCACGGACTCGATCGTGTTGCCGCCGTCGGCGGCCTGCACGGCCCCGATTCCGCGCAGCATCGGAGCGCCGAGCAGCAGCGCCGCGACGAGCGCGAGCGGCGCGAGGGCGGAGAACCGCGTCGTCCGGATCGAAGGCATGCGACGCTCAACCATGGTGGCCTCCCGCCGCGGGCTTCGCGGTGCCGCCCGTCAGCTTGCGTTCGAGCGCGTTGAAGAACGCCATGAGGAGCGCGATCGAGAAGAAGCCGCCCGCGGGGAGCGCGAAGAAGAGCAGCGGCTTGGTCTTGAAGAGCACGATGCCGAAGAACGAGCCCGCGCCGAGCACCTCGCGCAGCGCGCCGATGACCATGAGCGCGATCATGAAGCCGAGCCCCATGCCGACCGCGTCCCAGAACGAGGGCACGAGCGGCTGGCGCGAAGCGAAGACCTCGAGGCGCGAGATGATGATCGCGAACGCGACGATGAGCTTGATGTAGAGCCCGACCTGCGCGTACAGGGCGGGCACGAAGGCCGCCAGCGCCATGTCGATCGCGCTCACCCACACGGCGATGATGATCGTGTAGACCGGAATGCGCACGCGCGGGTGGATGACGCCGCGCGCGATCGCGACGGTCAGGCTCGAGAGCACCTGCACCGCGAGCACGGCGACGCCGAGGATGAAGCCGTTCGCCACGGTCGTCGTGACCGCGACGGCGGGGCAGAGGCTGAGCGCCAGGCGGAACACGGGGTTCTCGCTGACGATGCCGTTGAAGAGCAGTTGCAGGGCGCCCGGCGGGCGCTCGGTGGTCTCGCTCATCGCGAAGCTCCTTCGCCTTCGAGCCGGGGCGCGAGCAGCGCCCAGCGGCGGCGGAAGTGATCCACGGTGCCCTTGACGCCGCGCGTCAGCGCGCGGCTCGAGATCGTGGCGCCGGTGACGGCGTAGATGGGCTTCGTGCGTTCTCGCTCGAGGAGCGAACGCCAGTCGGCGGGCGCCTCACCGCCCGTGGAGGAGGCGTACGCCGCGAGCGCGGCGTGCCAGTCCTCGGGCATCGGATCGCGCGTCACGCCCAGCGCCGCGATCTCGTCGGGCGTTCGGCCGGTGAACTGCGCACGGAAGACCGGCGTGGCGATCTCGGCGCCGAGACCGGGATCCTCCTCGTGCTCGAGCACGCGCACGCCGAGCACCGCGAGCGACGAGTCGAGCGCCACGAAGAAGCGGATGCGGTTCTTGTATCCGCGCGACTCGCCCTCGAGCACGAAGCCCGCGAGCGCGCCGCCCTGCTTCGCGACGAACAGCCGTCCGAGTTCCTCGAGCCCCGTGGGTTCCGCGGCGCCGGCCGGGGCCGCTTCCGCCTCGCGGAGGCTGCCGTCGAGACCGAACACCAGCGTGCGCGTGGGCGCCGATTCGTCGCCGTACTGCTTCGCGAGGTAGCGCACCTCGCGCTTCGCGGGATCGAGGTACTGGCGCACTTCGGTCACCTGGGCGTCCGCGCCGAGCGCGAGCATGCCGCTCACGGCGGCGCGTTCGCCGGCCAGGCGGGCTTCGCGCTGGTAGCGCTCCGTCCCGACGTACACGCCGCCGAGCACGATCGCGCTCACGGCGCAGACGAGCACGAGATTCATGGCGATGCCCGCGACCACCTTCGGGTCGGCCTTCGGACGCGGGGCGCCGTCGATCTGGACGAGTTCGCTCATGACGGGCTCCCCGCGATGGCGGCGCGTCTGGGCCGGAACCACAGGTCGAGCGCGGGGGCCATGGCGTTGGCGATCAGGATGGCGTAGCAGATGCCCTCGGGATAGCCGCCGTACACGCGGATGATGCCCGTGAGCAGGCCGATCAGCAGGCCGAAGGCGATCTGAGCGCGCGTCGTGCTCGGCGAGGTCACGTAGTCGGTCGCCATGTAGAAGGCGCCGATCCACAGTCCGCCGCTCATGAGGTGCAGGAGCGGCACGCCGGTGTGCAGCGTGGACAGCGCCACGCCGGCGAGCACGCTGAGCGGAATCGCCAGCGTGATGATGCGGCGGGCGAGCAGGATGCCGCCGCCGAGCGCGACGAGCACGAGCGACACTTCGCCGATCGAGCCGGGCCGGAAGCCGAGCGCGAGCGCGTTCCAGAGTCCGGCGGGACTCGTGACGAGCTGGACCGCCGCCTCGATGCCCTGCTCCTTGAGCACGGCGAGCGGCGTGGCGGTGGTGACCGCGTCGAGCGGCGCGCCGAACCACGGCCGCGGCATCGCCCAGCCCGAGGTCATGTTCAGCGGGAACGTCGCCATGAGGAACGCGCGGCCGAGCAGCGCCGGGTTGAAGAGATTGAAGCCGAGCCCGCCGAAGATCATCTTGCCCAGCCCGATCGCGAACATGGCGCCCAGGAAGGCCTGCCACGCCGGAAGGTTGGGATTGACGGTGAGCGCGAGCAGCAGGCCCGTGCACACCGCGCTGCCGTCCGTCAGCGTCGGACGGCGGCCGAGCGCCTTCTGCGAGGCGAACTCGGTGAGCACCGCGCCGGCGATCGAGGCGAGCACCACGAGCGCGGCGTTGAAGCCGAACACGAACACGCCCCACAGCACGGCCGGTGCGAGCGAGCCGTTGACCCACCACATGATCTTCGAGGTGGATTCCTCGGTGTGCAGGTGCGGCCCGGGCGAGAGGACGAACGTCGGGTTGTTCTCGCTCATGACGCGCTCCTCGTGGCGGCGGCGCGCCGCAGCGCCGACTTCGCGACCTGCATGAACTGCACGAGCGGGCGCGAGGACGGGCAGACGTAGCTGCAGCAGCCGCACTCGTAGCAATCGAGTGCGCCGTGCGGCTCGCAGTCGAGCGTGCGCCCGACTTCGACGCGCACGGAGACCTGGTCGGGCTCGAGGCCGAGCGGGCAGGCGTCGAGGCAGCGGCCGCAGCGGATGCACGGGCCGAAACCGTCCTCGAGCGGGCCACGTCCGGTGAGCATCACGAGACCGTTCATGCCCTTGATGAGCGGCACGTCCAGGCGCGGCAGCGCGCGCCCCATCATCGGGCCGCCCGCGACCATGCGGTTGGTCTCGGGCTTGATGCCGCCGCAGAACTCCACGATGTCGGCGAGCGAGGCGCCGAGCGGCGCGCGCACGTTGCGCGGCTGCACGATGCCCGGACCCGTGACCGTGAGGATGCGGTCGAGCAGCGGCTTGCGGAAGCGCAGCGCCTCGTACACCGCATGTGCCGTCGCGACGTTCTGCACGAGCACGCCGACCGCGGACGGCAGCTGCCGCGCGGGCACGGTGCGCCCGGAGACCGCGAACACGAGCTGTTTTTCCGCGCCCTGCGGGTAACGCGCCTCGCACGGCACGACTTCGACCGGGATCTCGCGCTGCGTGAGCGCGGCCGCGGCCTTCGTGGTCGCCTCGATCGCGTCGGGCTTGTCGGACTCGACGCCGATCTGGACCTTCTTCGCCCCGGCGATCTTCGCGATGAGCACGGATCCTTCGACGATCTCGGTGGGCCAGGCGAGCATGACGCGGTAGTCCGACGTGAGGTAGGGCTCGCATTCGGCGCCGTTCATGACGAGCAGGTCCACCTTCGCGGCGCGTGCGAACTCGAGCTTGCGCCAGGTGGGGAAGGCCGCGCCGCCGAGGCCGACGATGCCGGCCTCACGCACGCGCGAGAGCGCTTCCTCGAGCGGAAGGTTCCGCCACTCCGGATCCTCGGGGAACTCCAGTTCGGGGCCGGCCTCGGCGTTCGCGCCGATCGCCATCGACGGCGCGATCGCCATGGTCGGGTGCGGACGCTTGTCCACCGGCTTGACCTTGCCGCTGATGGGCGCGTGCAGCGGGACGCCGGTCTTGCCGCCCTCGGCGATCTTCTGGCCGCGGCGGACCATCTCGCCCTTCTTCACGCACGGCTCGGCGGGTTCGCCGAGGTGCTGCAGCAGCGGGAGCACGACCTCCGACGGCGCCGGCAGGTCTTCGATCTCGCGCGAGGCGGTGGCTTCCTTGTGCGGGCCGGGGTGGATCCCCCCGCGCCCGAAGGTGTGCAGGGAACTCGACGAATGGGTCATCGCGGTCACCCGATGTAGTGGGTGGCCAGAAGGTTCGTGATCGCCTGTTCGGCCGGCGCACCGGCGAGGAAGGCGAGCGAGGATCCCGCGTCCGAATCCGTTCCCGTGCGCGCCAGCACGCTCGCGCTCGAGCGCGGGTTGGCCGGGCGTCCGAGCTTCGCGTCGAGGAGGTGCCCCACACGCACCCCGTCGAGCGTCGTCCACTGTTCGTAGTTGCCGCTCGTCGCCACCGCCGAGTCCCGGAGGTGGAAGACGTGGTCCACCTGGCCCGTCACCGGGTGCAGCACGCCGACCGCCCACCCGTCGGAGTCGTCCGAGGGACGGCCGATGCCGTACACGTTGCGGCCCACGTCCACGAGACCCGACTCGACGCCCTCGGCGCGCATGGCGGCGACGGCGCGGTCGACCGCCCAGCCCTTGCCGATCGAGCCGAGGTCGAGCGCGGCGCCGGCCCGCGTGAGCGCCACGGTGCCTGCCGCGCGGTCGATCTGCAGGTGGCGCACACCCGTGACGTCGAGCGCGGCGCGGAGCTCACGGTCGGTCGGCAGGTGCGAACGGCCCGAGCGGTAGAAGCCGTACAGGCGCATGAGCGGGAGCACGGTCGGGTCGAGCACGCCGCCGCACACCGCGGCACGCGCGCGCGAACGCTCGAGCACTTCGATGAGGTCGTCGCTCACTTTCACCGCGCCTTCGCCGGCGGCGGCGTTGACGCGCGAGAGTTCGCTGTCCGCGCGATGGATGCTCATCTGCGCGTCGACCTGCGCGATCGCGGCCCACGCGCGCGAGATGGCGCGGTCGGCGACGCGCGAGTCGGGATGCTGCGCGACGATGCGCGCCCAGGTGCCGAGGACGCTGCGCGAGGACTCGATGCGTTCGTTCGCGCGCGTGAAGTGGCGGGAGAGGGAAGGAGCGGTGAGGCCTGCTCCGGCCAGGAGGCCGAGACTCAGCAGGAAACGCCGACGGCTCAGTGTTCCGGTGGGCGTGTCCTTGGGCAGCAAGATGAGCGCACGAGCATTCCTCTTCGCATCCATGACGCGAGTCGTCCTCCCAACAGTGAACGAGTTCCGGCTTCCGTGAATTGTCTGTCGAAGCAAATCCCAAGCATAGGTTATGCAAGGGATTCGGAACTGCCCGGCGATTCCGCCGGTTGGGAGTGGAAAACGCCGACCCTCAAGAGGAGAGAACGCGATGGGCAAGCTGCCCGAATTCTATGTCGATCA
The DNA here is from genome assembly GCA_016215625.1 of Candidatus Eiseniibacteriota bacterium. Lineage (GTDB taxonomy): Bacteria > Eisenbacteria > RBG-16-71-46 > RBG-16-71-46 > RBG-16-71-46 > CAIXRL01. The sequence continues at coordinate 22,710 of JACRIW010000012.1, forward strand.
AGACCTTTGCACGGAATGCGGCGACTGCATCAAGGCCGTGCCGCAGGCCTTCCGCAAGGTTGAGGATGAAGAAGTCGCCGAGGTTCACACGTGGGAGCTCGATGACACTTTCATGCCACGAGTTCAGCAAATCATGACAGATTGTCCGGGTCGGGCGATCCTCTGGCGTAAGAAGTAGGCCGGCGATGAGAACTCTCGACCCGCGCCAGATCTTCGAGCAGTCCGCGCTCGAAGTTCGTGGGGACGGGAAGGCGGGCGGCGGATTGGTCCTGGCTTTCCAGAGCCTCGCCGCCCTGTTCTCTTCTCTTCCCAACATGCACGTGCAGGAGTGGCCGTTCTTCAGCTCGGCCCGCCGTGGAGCGAACATCCGCTCCTTCCTGCGCGTGAGCTCCAAGCCCATCGACGTCGGCTGCGAAGTGACGCGCCCCGTGATCACGCTGCTCATGGACGAGGTGACCGGCAAGACCGTCGATTTCGCCCTGGGTGTGCCGCACGGCGGCACGTTCGTGCTCAACACGCGCCGCACTCCCGAAGAGTGCGCCAAGCATTTCCACCTGTCCGGCCGCGTGATGACCGTGCCGGGTGACGACATCGGTACGCGCTTCCTCAAGCATCCGATCGGCAACGTGTCGGCGTACGTCGCCATGACCGAAGCGATCGGCGGCCTCGAGTTCGAGACTGTGGTCGGGACGTTCCTCGGCCAGCTCAAGAAGCGCCGCATTCCCGACGTGCTGCTCGAGCGCAACCGCGAAGCGCTCTACGCCACCAAGGAAGCCATCCAGGTGGGTGAGTTCGACGAAGCCCGTCCCGGCGATCACGCCACGACGGTCTTCTCGGGCTACGGCGAACTGCCGATCGGCGCGCAGACGCGCCTGCGGCTGTCGCAGACCAACCACACCGCCGCGTTCGCGCGCAGCGGCTTCCGCCTGCTGTTCAACGATCCCAATCTCTCGTGCACCGGTTGCTCGCACTGCATCACGAACTGCCCCGAAGGCATCATCCGCTTCCAGCCCGACGAGGCGCGCGGGGTGCTGGTGACGGGCGCGGACGTGAGCGCGTTCTGCAAGCTGTGTGGCGAGTGCATCGCCGTGTGCCCCGAGAAGCTCTTCACCGAGGGCAAGTACGAGGAAGTCTGGGAAGACACCGTGACCGAGGAGGCCCGTTCATGAGCACGATCGGCATCGAACACGGGCCGACGACGCACGTCGCGACGCCGGGCGGGGAACGCTACGACATCCTCAAGCTCGAGCGCGTGAAGCAGGCCCACATCCCGTTCTACCCGGAGCAGGAAGGCGTCACCGCCGACGGCAACACGGCGGCGGCCATCGCCACGCTGCAGATGTGGCGGGCGCTCATCTATCCCGGCTTCCCGATCACGCCCTCGACCAAGTGGATCGAGACGGTGGCGGCGAAGGTGGGCGCGCAGAAGGGCACGAAGAAGCGCGTGAAGCTGCTCGAAGCCGAACACGCGGTCGCCGACTACATGGTCGGCGCCGGCGCGGCCTGCCGTGACCTGATCTTCTCGACGGCGACCAGCTCGGTCGGCCTCGACCACATGACCGAGACCACGCGCTCGCTGGGCGCTTCGGGCCTCGGGAACGTGATGATCATCAACGTGTATCGCGCGACCGCGAACTTCCCCCTGTGCATCGAGGGCGATCCTTCCGACGCGATGGCGCACCGAGACGACGGCTTCATCCAGATCTGCGCGCGCGGCAAGCAGCAGATCTACGACACCGTGCTGCAGGCGCCCTGCCTCGGCATGCATCCGGAGATCATGACGCCGACGATGCCGGGCTACTACGGCATCAAGGACAGCCACCGCAACGCGCGCTTCATCGTCGAAGCCGACACGGCCGTGCACGAGTTCCAGGACCGCTGGCTGCAGCCCTGCCACCTTCCCGGCACGATCAACGGCGACACGGCGATGGGCAACTGCGTCACGTCGCGGCATTTCCAGGGCTTCAAGATCAACCAGAAGCGCCGCATCGAACGCGTGCTCGACATCCTTCCGCAGATCGGTGCGGACTTCGAGAAGACGTTCGGCCGTCCGGGGCTCCGCTTCTTCGACGAGACCGCCTGGCCGGAAGCCGGCCCGGTGGACATCGCCGTCGTCGGCATGGGGCCGGACTACGGCACGTTCGAATCCGTGCGCGAGGCGTGGGCGAAGAAGAACGACGTGAGCGTCTCGGGGCTCGCCCTGCGGCTGCTCAATCCGTTCCCGCGCGACGCGTATCGCGAGAAGCTGCAGCGCGCGAAGGTCGTGCTCGTCGTGAACCAGGCGCATCACTCCGGCCGCGGTCACCTCACGCTCGACGTCGCCGACGCGCTCGCGGGCATCGAGCCGCAGCCGCGGATCGTCAGCGCGTTCGCCGGCATGGGCGGCGCGGACGTCTCCGAAGCCACCTGGGAAGCGATGCTGGACGAGGCGAAGGACGCGCTCACGACGGCGCCGCGCCAGCCCTACATGGTCTTCCACGAAGGAGCGCGGCTATGAGCAGCTTCAAGGAAATCGCGACCAAGGACAGCTGCTTCCGGGCCGGCTCCACGCTGTGCCCGGGCTGCATGGAGTCCGTCGCGTTCCAGAACATCGGACGCGTCACCGACAACGGCGTGAAGACGATCTTCACGATTGGCACGTCGTGCGCCGAAGTGTCCACGCTCGCGTTCCCGAACGTCGTGGCGTGGGGACGTGGCGACGAATCGTCGGACGACTTCGGCAAGAGCTTCTCGATCCTGCACAACGTGTTCGAGTCGGCGCCCACGCTCGCGGAAGCGACGCGTGACGTGGCCGACGCGCTCACGGACTGCGGCGCGCTCGACCGTCCCGTGCAGATCATCAGCACCGGCGGTGACGGCGGCGCGTTCGCGATCGGGTTGCGCACGCTGCTGCACACGATCCACCGCCGCGCTCGCGTCACGATCGTCATTCTCGTGAACGAGATCTTCGCGAACACGGGCTTCCAGTACAGCCCGGCCACCATGCCTTACGCGGACACGAGCACCACGCCCGCGGAAGGCGCGCCCGGCAACATGAATCCGCCGCTCGACTACATCCATCTCGCCATCGCGGCGGGAGCGGGCATGGTCGCGCAGCTGTCGCCGGCGCACGGCAAGATGTTCGTGAAGGCCGTCGAGCGCTCGCTGGAAGTCGAGGGGACGGCGGTGATCTTCGTGCCGGCGCCCTGCATCAGCGGCTGGAAGTTCGAGGACGGGCAGACCGTCGAGCTGGCGCTCCTGGGCGCCCGCAGCGGCGTGTTCCCGGCCTTCATGTGGGAACGCGGCAAGGGCGGTTCGGTGAAGGACTGCTCGCTCGAGGCTTCGGAGCGCCCGGACGTCGTGGACTTCCTCGCGATGCAGCGGCGTTTCGCGCACCTCGTGCAGCGCGACAAGGTGACCGGCGAAGTGAAGCCGAAGCCGGGCCGCGAGCAGGACATCGAGAACCTGAAGGGCTGGGTGCAGAGCAACGTCGAGCGCATGTACTCGCTCGCGAACCTCAAGTAGGCGCACTCGGCGATCGCTGCACGAGTCGAACGAACGAAGGGCCGGACGACGGAGATCGTCCGGCCCTTCACGCTTCGGCGCGCAGGATGCTCAACGGTAGAGCTGCTTGATCCGGCCCCACGTGGACTTCGCCGCCGGGGTCGCGAGTGCGGTGCTCGCGCGCACGTTGTCGAGATAGGTGTCCTGGATGCGGCCGCGATCCGCCGTCCAGCGCACGCTCTTGAACGGCGTGGTCGAGACGATGCCGACGAAGCCGGCCGTGTTCGGCGCGATGCCGGCGGGAAACGTCGCGAGCACGCCGTCGTTCGCATCGAGCACCTGCACCTGCGGCATGTCGTACCGGTTCGTCACCGCGTCGAATCCGATCGCCTGGCCGAGCCCGTGGGTGAACTGGACGAGGATGTCCTCGTCGCCGTTGGCGGCGAGCGCCGGGGTCGTGGTCAGCGGGAAGGAGTCGGTGCTTCCGGGGGGAAGAATGTAGAGTCCACCGGCCCACGCGACGAAACTCAGCGACCCCGAGGAGAAGTTCGGGACGGGCCCGGGGCCGTCGCTGTCGAAGTTCGCCTGGAGCGTGGCGCCCGAAGCCGCGGTGAAGGCGGCCTCGTTGTCGTAGAAGGTGACGGCGGCCCGGCCGAGTGTGGGCAGGGTGACCGCAGCGGCCAGCAGGCCCAGGGTGGCGAGAGCGAAGCGAGCGATGCGCACGGGGGCTCCTCGAAGAGTGAGGTCGAGCAGGATGCGTCGGGAGAGGTGGAAAAGTTTAGGGGCGTGGACTTCGGGAGGGCAACGGATAATCCCTGCTCTTCTGGGCGCTCTCACCCTGTCCGCGCAGCTCGGTTGCGCGCCGGCGCACCCCGAGGCCGGCCCCTCGGCGGGCATGGCCGTGCTGCCGGAACGCTATGCGCACTCGATCGCGGCGCTGGGATTCCCGGGCTTCCGCCGTGCGTTCCAGGCGGGGCACGGCAGCCAGCTCGGCGCCGGCGACGCGGCGTTCACGTGGACGCTCGAGGGTGCGGACTCGGCCACGACCTCTCCCGTGTACTTCGAGGCCGACGGCGTGCCGGTCGCGCACTGGTGGATCACGACGGCATCGGACTCCGCGCACTTCGAAGCGGCGGTGGCGCCCGTGCCGGGCATCACCGACACGCTGCTCGTCGCGAGCGTGCGCGTCACGGTGAGCGCGCGCGCGGGCGGCGTGCCCGGCGCGGCGCTGCGCCTGCGCGTGCTCGACGAGCTCGACGGTCCGCACTGGCGCCCGTGGGACGCGGTGCCGGCGCCCGGCGCGGCGTGGTCGTGGGAGAGTGGACGCGCGACCCGGGACGGCCGCGTGCTCGGCGGGTTGTCCGACGCGAGGGCCTGGCGCGTGGCCGGTGGCGAGCGTGGGGAGCGGCTTGCCGCCGAAGCGCCCGCCGGCGCGACGACGCTCGAGTGCTGGCTCGCCGATCGCCCGCTGCCGCCCACCGAGGCCGATCGCATCGAGCGCCGGCTGCGCCACGACGACCACGTCGCGCGCACGCGCACGCTGTGGCGCGACTGGCTGGCGCGCGGCGCCACGTTCGAGACGCCCGACACGCTCGTGAACATGGCCTGGCGCGCCGCGCTCGTGACGCTGCTGCAGGGACACGAGCGCTCGGCCGGGGGCTGGGTGCCGCTCGGCAATCCGTTCCAGTATCGCGACACGTGGCTGCGCGACGGCGCGCGCGTCGTGCGCGCACTCGCGCTCGCGGGGCAGGGCGAGCTCGCACGGGCGGACGCGCTCACGTTCACGCGCTACCAGCTGCCGAGCGGAGCGCTGGTCTCGCAGCCGGGGCAGCTCGACGGCACCGGGCAGGCGTTGTGGGCGTTCGAACAGGCCGCCTCGCTGCCGCCCGATCCGGCGTGGGCGCGCCGCGATCTCGCCGTCGCCGTCCGCGGCGGGGCATGGCTGCGCGCGCAGCGTGCGCGCACGATCGAGCTGTCCACGAAGATGCGCGTGGACTGGCCCGGCCTGCTGCCGTTCGGCGATCCGCGCGACGCCGAACTCGTGCGCGGGCCGCTCGTGGGCAACGACGCGTGGGCGATCGCGGGGCAGGAGGCGCTCGCCGCGCTGGCGGCGCGCGCCGGCGACGAGCCGGCGAGCGAGGCCGCGCGCGCCGAGGCGGCGGCTCATCGCGCGGCATTCGGCGCGGCGCTCGAGCGCGCAGGCCATCCCGACGTGCCACCGTCGTGGGGCGAAGGCGGGCGCGACTGGGGCAACTGCTACGTGGGCTTCCCCTCGCGCGTGCTCGCGCCCGGCGACGCGCGCCTGGCCGCGCTCGCCCGGCGCCTGTGGGCACGGTCGGGGCTGCACATGGTGTCGTACGGCCCCGCCGACTCGCTGCACACGTACCTCGGCACCGACCTCGCCGTCTGGGCGCTGCTCGCGGATCGTCCCGCCGACGCGCGCGCCTCGCTCGCCGACCTGCTCGCGCATTCGAGCGCGACGCTCGGACAGGCGGAGATCTTCTCGCGCTCGGGGCGCGGCTTCGGCGGTAACCTGCCGCCGCACGGCACCGCCGCCGCGCAGCTGGTCGAGCTGCTGCGCGACCTCGTCGTGATGGACGTGCGCGACACGCTCGAGATCGCCGCGGGTGCCGACGCGGCATGGTGGGCGGGCACGCACCTGCGCAGCGCGCCGACGCGCTTCGGCACGCTCGACCTGTCGTTGTCGCATCCCGCCGCGGATCGCTTCGAGGCGAAGTGGGCCGGCAGCGGGGCCGCGCGCTCGGCGGGTGTGCCCGTCCGCGTGCGGGTGCCCGACGGCTTCACGCTGGTGCGCGCCGTGGGCGGCGCGGCCGATCCCGCCGACGCGCGCTGGGTCGCGTGCCCGGCGACGGCGACCGGCGTCACGCTGTTCGTGAAGGAGGCGCCGTGAGCCGGCGCGAGAAGACGCCCACGCGCGAGGCACGCCCGGCGCGAAAGCCCGGCGCACCGATCGCACGCGTGTCCGCGTGGCTGGCGGCCACCGTGGCCGTCGCGGTGCTCGGGGTCGCGTTCGCCTTCTTCTGGCGCGGCCGCGGCACGCGCGACGGCGCGGCGGCAGGGCCGTCGCTGCCGGTCGAGGGGCTCACGGCGACGCAGATGCTCGACAGCGTGCGCACGCACTTCGAGGCGCACCAGTGGGACCGCGCGCTCGCTTGGGCGCACGCCTCCAACGTCGCCGAGCCCGGTGACGCGCGACTGCTGCTGAACGAGGCGCTCGCGTGGCACAACTACGCGCAGGACGCGACGCAGCGCTGGCCGGGGCGTTCGGCGACGCGCACGAGCCTCGACCGGATCGAGTTCGAGAAGCACGCGTTCGCGCTGCTCGACTCGGCCGAGGCCGTGGCACGCACCGACGAGGAGTGGGCGAACGTCCGGCGCTGGCGCGGTACCCAGTACGAAGTGCTCGGCTCGCCGCTCGACGCCGTGCAGGCCTACGAGGAAGCGCTCGCCCGATCGCCCGGACATCGCGCGACGATCGAACGCTTCGGCTGGATCCAGCGCCTGATCGTGCGGCCGTCCGATCCGAAGAGCGTCACGGCGCAGGACGCCGCGCCGCGCCCCCGATGAAGGAGGCGCGGCGCGGGGTGTCGCTCCGTGTCCGGAAAGTCAGTCGAGCCGGACGAGACGCTGCGTGCGCGTGAGCGTACCCGAGGTCAGGCGCACGAAATAGAGCCCCGCGCGGGCGCGCGAGCCGTCCGCGAGCCGGCCGTCCCAGCGCCACCCGTGGCGCCCGGCGGCGAACTCGCCCTCGGTGTGCGCGACGCGGCGGCCGCTCGCGTCGAGCACCTCGACGCGGGCCGGGCCGGACTGCGGGAGCGAGAACGAGAGCAGCGCGAAGCCCGTGGACGGGTTCGGCATCGGGCGGGCGAGCGCGAAGACGAGCGCGCCGTCCTCGACACCGTTCGTGCTCGGGTCGCGCACCGTGACGGGGGTGAGGAGCGTGTCGCTCGCGGCGTTGCCCGCGGCGTCACGCGCCGTGACGCGCACGAAGCCTTCCTGCGTCATGGGCGGCTGCACGGTCCACGAGTACGAGCCCGTGTTCGCCAGCCCGTGCGCGACGCCGTACCAGGGACCGGTGGGGCCGCTGGACGAGAAGTCGATGTCCACCGAATCGACGCCGGCGTTGTCGGTCGCGGTCCACTGGATCAACGCGGGCGAGCCCACGTCCCAGATCTCGCCGCCCGTGGGCAGCGCGAGCAGCACCGCGGGAGGGGCGACGTCCACGAAGTGGGCGACGAACGAGCGCGCGGCGACCACGGTCAGCGCGAGCGGGTTGCCGGCGGTCGTCGTGTCGCCCGTCCAGCCGTCGAACGCCCAGCCCGTGGCCGGCGTCGCGGTGACCGTGACGGCCGAGCCGTATGCGTAGCTGGCGAGGTCGGGCGACTTCGCGACCGAGCCAGTGCCGGTGTGCGAGACGGTGAGTGCGAGCTGGTCGGCGGCGAAGCTCGCGGCGATCGTGTGCGCGGCGGTGACGTTCGTGAACGTGTAGCCGGTGACCGCGCCCGCCGAGACGCCGTCCACCAGCACGTCGGCGACGTGCGCGCCCATCTGGGGCGTGATCGCGAAGGACTGCGAAGCGGTCTGGTTCACGGGCACCGCGCCCGAAGGCGCGATCGTGCCCAGTGCGCCGGCGCTGGCCGTGATCGTCCACGTGATCGGCGCGAACGAGGCCGCGATCGTGTGGTTCGCGTTGATCGCGCTGAACGTGTAGCTCGTGGGCGTGCCCACCGACGCGCCGTCCACGAGGACGGAGGAGATCGCGTAGTTCGTCGAAGGGGCGATCGTGAACGTGCGGCTCGAGCCCTCGGCCTGCAGGATCGTGCCGCTCGGCGTGATCGTGCCGCCGGCGCCCGCGCTGGCGACGATGCTCCAGCGGTCGATCGTGAAGTTCGCGTCGCTGGCGTCCTGACCGGAGTTGAACGCGGCGTCGCGCGCCGTCACGCGCACGCGCAGCGAGGTGCCCGGAGCGTTCGGCACCGCCCAGTTGTACGTTCCGGTGTTCGCGAGACCCGTGGCGATCGTGTTCGTGAAGTTGACTCCGCCGTCGCTCGAGTACGCGATGTCCACCGCCACGACGCCGACGGCGTCGGTCGCGGTCCACGTGATCGCGTGCGTCGAGCCGGCCTTCCAGGCTTCGCCGCCGTTGGGCGAGGTGACCGTGACGGCGGGCGCGGTGACGTCGCCGGGCACGACCACGCCCCGGCGCGTCGCCCACTGCGCGGCGTTCAGGAAGATCGCGCTGTCGGCCTTGGCCCCGGCGAGCTCGGTCCAGCCGGTGTACACGGTGTTGCCCGGCGTCGCCGTGCCGTCGTCCACCGGCGAGCTGTCGCCGACGTACACGACCCGGCCGTTGCCGTACACCGAGTGCGCGACCATGGCGTTCGACAGGCTGCCCTGCGCCGTGCCCGTCATCCACACGTCGCCGGTGACCGTGGAGTTGATCGCGGGGAAGAGCGTGAAGGTGGTGCCGTTGTGGAACGCGATGCCGGTGGCGTTGCCCCACGGGCCGGTGATGATCGAGTCGGACGGCGACGTGTTCACGTTCGTGCTCGTCTGCACGATGTTCGTGTTCGTCTCGCCCATGACCTGCGAGCGGATGCCCCAGAGCTTCTGCGCGTCGAGCAGGTTCGCGATCTGCGGTGAGTCGTAGCCGTCGTTGTTCCGGTCGGACTGCCCGTGATCCACGATCAGGATCAGCCCGCCGCCGTCGCGCACGAAGTTGAAGATCGCGAGCGACTCCGCCGACGAGAACCGGATGTTCGGCTCCGGGATCACGAACAGGTCGTAGTTCGACAGGTCGTACTGGTTGCCCGCGTTCTGGTAGGTGATGCCGTAGGGCGACGCGAGCGTGTGCACGGTGTAGCCGCGCTTGACGAGCGCGACGCCGAAGGCCGAGATGCCGCCGGTCCAGTAGGACTCGGGCGACGTCGGCGTGATGCCCGATTGCGCCGGGCTCGGCACCGGGAACGTGTCGTCGATGATCCAGTCGGCGTTGCCGGCCTGCTCGGCCTTGGTGTTGTCGAACAGGGCCTTCTTCTGGGCCGATGCCGGTGCGACGAAGAGCGCCAGGGCGAGAAGCGCGAGCGCGAGAGGTTTGAGCATGGTGTCTTTCCGAGATGCGGGCGATGGGATGGTGCGTGGGGAAGTGTCCCCTCCATAGTAGTGGCCGCCCTCACGGTCGGCCAAACGAAACGCCGCCTCGAGGCCGGGCAAATTGCCCCGGACCCGCGGCGGCGATGCGTATTGCGAAACTCAGCGCTGGTGCGATTCCGAGTGTTCGTGCCCGCGTGGCTCCATCCAGGCGAGGTGGCCTTCGAGCATGTGTTCGCCCACGAGCCGCGTGAGCAGGTCCTCGGGGATGTGCGTCACGGGCAGGCGCAGCGTCTGCGGCCGGCCCGAGCGCACGATCGCCACGGGCGTGTCGCCGGAGGTCTTCCAGCCCGCGCGCCCCGCGAACCATTCGTCGGGCGCGAGGCCGTCGAGCTTCTCGAGCACGTCTCCCGGTTTCACCCCCGCGCGCTCGGCAGGGCCGCCCGGCGTCACGTTCACGATGGTCGTGACGCCGGTCGTCGAGTCGCGGTCCAGCTCGACGCCGAGCCAGGGGCGTGTCTTCATCAGCTCGAACCGCTGCAGGCACTCGTCGAGCGGCAGCGGGCAGCGAGGTTGTTTCGCGGCGGCGGGGCCGGCGACGAGGCAGCCGACCAGCAGCAGCGCGGGGACCAGGAAGCGGCGCATGAACGTCCTCCGGGGCGTGGGGTGAACCGCACGTGACTCCGCGGAGTCTCGGACGCGCCCGCGGGGGGCTGCAGCACGCGCGGACGAACGCGGCGTCCGGCACGCGCCGGCGCGCGCAAGTGCCGGAGAGTGCGTCGGCGCGCCTCGCGGCCAAACGACGAGGCCCGCGGGCGGCGTGCCCGCGGGCCTCGTGCGAATCGTGCTCTCGCGTCCGGCTTACTTCTTCTTCTGCGCCGCCAGGATGCGCTCCATCTCGTCCATGGTCGCGTTCATCTCGGCCATCGCGGCGCGGAACGGGGCGGACGTCGTCATGTCCACGCCCGCGTCCTTGAGCAGGTCGATCGGGAACTTCGACGAGCCCGCCGACAGCATGCGCAGGTACGCGTCACGGTGCGGCATGGGCTTGTTCGCGCCCTTCGCGAGGTCCTCGTAGATGCCGTTCGCGATCGCCGACGACGCGATGATGCTCGTGGCGTACTGGTAGACGTAGAAGTTGCGGAAGAAGTGCGGGATGTACGCCCACTCGACGCCGTACAGATCGTCCACCTTGCAGACGCCCGCGTCGTGTCCGTAGTACTTGCGCACGAGGCCGAGGTACAGGTCGGTCATCGCGCGGCCGCTCAGCGCTTCACCCTTTTCCGCCTTCTCGTGGATCGCCAGTTCGAACTCGGCGAACAGCGTCTGGCGGAACATGGTCGTGCGCAGGCCCTCGAGGTGCGTGCTCAGCAGGAACAGGCGCGTCTTCGGGTCCTTGGTCGTCGCGAGCATCCGGTGAAGCAGCAGGTTCTCGTTGAGCGTCGAGGCGACCTCGGCCACGAACGTCGCGTAGTCGTGCGTGGGGTAGGGCTGCGTGCGGTCGGCGAGGTAGGTGTGCATCGAGTGGCCGGACTCGTGCGCCACGGTCGAGACCTCGTCGTACATGCCGGTGAAGTTCTGCAGTTGGTACGGGTGCACGCCGTACACGCCGGTGCTGTAGGCGCCCGAGCGCTTGCCGGGCGTCGGAATCCAGTCGACCCAGCCGTTGCGGAAGCCGTCGCCGAGCACCGTCACGTAGTCCTTGCCGAGCGGCGCGACGGCCTCGAGCACGAGCGCCTGCGCCTGCTCCGGCGTGTAGCGCAGGTCGACTTCCTCCACGACGGACGCGTAGAGGTCTTCGTAGCGCAGGTCGGGCAGTCCCATCATGCGCTGGCGCAGCTTGAGGTAGCGGTGCAGCGTCGGCAGGTTGTCGTTCACGTCCTTCACGAGCTGGTGATAGACCGTCGTGGGGATGTTGTCGCCGAAGAGCGCGGCCTCGAGGCACGAGTCGAACTTGTGCACGTCGCGGTTGAAGAGGTGCGTCTGCACCGCGGCGTCGAGCGCGGCGCCGTACGTGTTCTGCCACTCCTTGTGCGCCGTGAAGAACGCGCGGAAGACGAGGTCGCGGTCCTCGCGCTTCGGCAGCTGGCGGTACTGCGTGTACGCGGCGGCATCGAGCTTCACTTCCTTGCCGTCGCTCAGCTTCACGGTGGGCCACTTCATCTCGGCGTTCGCGAAGACGCCGCGGATGTTGCCGCCGGCGCCGGCGAGGCGGCCGGCGCGCGCGGCGATCGCTTCCTCGGCGGCGCTCAGGGTGTGCGGGGCGTAGCGCAGCAGGTCCTCGAGCCCGGCCTTGTACGGCGCGAGCTTCGGCTCGGCGGCGAGGAAGCCGCGCACCTTGTCGGCTCCGACGGCGAGGATCTCGGGGCGCATGAACGAAGCCGCGGTCGCGAAGTCCACGTACAGGTTCTCGGCGAGCTGGTTCATCTCCTGCGCCCGGCTGTCACGCGTGTCCTCGTCGGACCGCATGCTCGCGTAGACGTAGAGCTTGGTCAGCGCCAGGTCGAGCGTGCTGCGGAGCTCGAGCGCGGCGTAGAACGTCGCCGCCGACTCGCCGAGACGGCCCTTGTAGGCGTCGATCTCGTGCACGCGCTTGCCGAGCGCCGCGTGCTCCGCGTGCCAGGCGTCGTCGCTCGCGTACAGGTCGGACGTCTTCCACTTGAGATTCGCGGGGACTTCGGAGCGTTCGATCGCGTGCGCGGCCGACAGCGTCATGCCGAGCAGGAGGAACGCGACGATCGTGTTGAGGAGGATGAAGCGGCTCATGTCGCAACCTCGATGAAGAGGAGTGAAGTGACGTGTGGCGTTTCGCGCGCGCCGGGATCGCCGTCGCGCGAGCGCGCGCATGCTAGCAGTGCCGCGCTTCGTTCGCCGCGCGGAGTGCGGCCGCGCATGCGTGTCGCGGACGAACGCGGCGTGAAAGAGCGCGAGCGTGGAACATCTTATGCTGCATTTCGCGCGCGAAGTGTGTTGGGAGAAAGGGGGATCTGGATGATCCCGAAAGCTTCACCACCCGCCTCACGTGTTCGCCGCACAGGTCACGCAGGAATCCTCATCCTCGTGACAGCCGTCATCACGATGGCAAGCGCCGCGGGCCGCGCGGAAGGTTCGCGCCCGATTCCGCTCAAACTGCCTGCTGGCATTGTTTACGACAAGATCTCCGGCCCGGACAGCGCCGTCGTCTTCCGCCACACGACGCACGTGGACTACGAAAGTGGCCGCTGCACCGGCTGTCATCCCAAGCTCTATCGCATTCTGAATCCCGTTCGCCGCATCGAGCACGCCGAGATGGAGACCGGCGGATCGTGCGGCGCTTGTCATGACGGGACACACGCCTTTGACGTTCGCTCCAAGGCGTCATGCGGTGCCTGTCACGTTGGCAGAAAGAGCGAGTCGATCCTGAACGCGGAAAGCGAGGCGATGCGCAGCTCGGCGGCGTTCCGCGGTCCCGATCCGTACACGTATCCCACCGGGCGTACGTCGCCGGGCCCCGTGACGTTCAAGCACACGACGCACACGGGCGCCTCGATGAAGTGCAACACCTGCCACTCGCGCCTGTTCGAGATGAAGGCGCGTCCTCCTCGCGACGACGAGTGGATGCACGGCAAGACCCGGTGCGGCGGCTGCCACGACGGCAAGGGCGCCTTCGCCGTGGACGACCAGAAGCTCTGCGGCAAGTGCCACGCGGAAGGAAGGGCGAAGCCATGAGCCACGCGCTGCTGCTCGACACGACGCTGTGCACCGGATGTGGCGCGTGCACGGCGGCCTGCAAGGAACAGAACGCCTTGCCTCTCGAGATCGAGGGCCGCAACACCGCGTACACGTGGTGCACGGTCGAGAAGCGCGGAAGCACGTTCGTCCGCCGCATGTGCATGCACTGCGAGTCGCCGACCTGCCAGTCGGTGTGCCCGGTCGGCGCCATGAAGAAGAGCCCCGAAGGCCCGGTGCTCTACGACCCCAAGAAGTGCATCGGCTGCCGCTACTGCATCCAGGCGTGCCCGTTCGACGTGCCGAAGTACCAGTGGGACCGCAACGTTCCCGTGGTCGCGAAGTGCGTCATGTGCCAGCCGCGGCTGGCGAAGGGCGAGGCGACGGCGTGCGCGAGCGTGTGCCCGACCGGCGCGATCCGGTTCGGCGACCGCGAGGATCTCGTCCGTGAGGCGAAGGAGCGCATCGCCGCAACGCCGGGGCGCTACGTCGACCACATCTACGGACTGCACGAGGCCGGCGGCACGTCGGTGCTCATGCTGTCCTCGGTGCCGTTCGGCCAGCTCGGCCTGCGCACGAACCTGCCCGACGAACCGTTGGGCAAGCTCACGTGGCGCGTGCTGAGCCGCGTGCCCGACATCGTGCTCATGGGCGGCACGCTCCTGTACGGCATCTACTGGATCACGAAGCGCCGGGAACACGTGCGGCGCATCGAGGGCGGGGAGGGTCACGAATCATGACGACCATGGAACTGCCGCGCCCGCGCACCGTGCGGCTCGGCATCTGGCCCGGCATCTTCGCGCTGATCTTCGCCGCGTTCCTCTACGCGACGTTCATGCGCTTCACGAAGGGACTCGGCGCGACGACGAACCTGTCCGACGCGTTCCCGTGGGGCATCTGGATCGGGTTCGACATCCTCTGCGGAGTGGGGCTCGCGGCCGGCGCGTTCACGCTCATGGCGACCGTGCACCTGTTCCACATCGAGAAGTTCAAGCCGATCGTCCGCCCGACGCTGCTCACGGGCTACCTCGGCTACCTGCTCGTGTGCGTGGGACTGATGTACGACCTCGGGCAGCCGTGGCGCATCTGGCACGCGCTCATCTACTGGAACGAGCACAGCGTGATGTTCGAGGTCGCCTGGTGCGTGATGCTGTACACGACCGTGCTGACGCTCGAGTTCTCGCACATCGTGTTCGAGCGCCTGAACTGGAAATGGGCGCTGAACATCATGCACGCGCTGAACACGCCGCTCGTGATCCTTGGCGTGCTGCTGTCCACGCTGCACCAGTCGTCGCTCGGCACCATGTACCTGATCGTGCCCGAGAAGCTGCACGCGCTCTGGTACACGCCGGCGCTGCCGCTGCTCTTCTACATCTCGGCGATCGGCGCGGGCCTCGGGATGGTCATCCTCGAGTCGCACCTGTCGGGACGCGCGCTCGGGCACGAACTCGAGATGAACCTGCTCGAGCCGCTCGGCCGCGTCATGATCGTCGTGCTCGCGATCTTCGGCGTGCTGCGGCTCGATCTCCTATGGCACGCGGGAGCGCTGCCGCTGGCGTTCCAGCCCGTCTACGAGGGCCGGATGTTCCTCGCCGAGTTCGTCATCGGGGTGCTCGCGCCCATCCTCCTGCTGTCGTGGCCGCGCGTGCGGCGTTCGCCGGTGGGGCTGGTGATCGGAGCGACCTGCGCCGTGCTCGGGTTCATGCTGTACCGGCTCAACGTGAGCATCACGGGCATCGAGCGCGCGAGCGGCACGCACTACGTGCCGTCGTGGATGGAGATGACCGTGTCGGTCGGCCTGATGGCCATCGGCGTCGCCGTGTTCGGGCTCGCCGTGCGCTACCTGCCGATCTTCCCCGCGAGCAAGCACGGCTCGCACGCCCGCGGGGCGTGAGGTGACGTGATGAAACTGCGGATCGGCGTCCTGACCGTCCTGGGAGTCGCGGCCGTCACGGCCGGGAGCATCGGCATGATGTCCGGCCTGGTGCTCAAGGCGCACCGTGACGCGCAGATCGCCCAGCTCACCCAGGGCGCCGATCAGCTGAGCGAGACGATCGTGAGCAGCACGTTCTGGGACATGCTCGAGAACCACCGTCCCGCGCTGCACCGCGAGATGATCACGATCGGCAAGCAGAAGGGCATCGAGAAGGTCCGGCTCTTCAACCGCACGGGCAAGATCATGTTCTCGTCGGCCGAGGACGAGATCGGGCACGTGCTCGACAAGAAGGCCGAGGCCTGCATCGCCTGTCACACGGCCGACCAGCCGATCACGCGGCCGCCGACGAAGGCGCGTGCGCGGATCTACCGGGCGCCCGATGGTCACCGCGTGCTCGGCATGATCCGCCCGATCCACAACGAGACGCGCTGCTGGAACTCGGCCTGTCACGCGCACTCGCGCGAGGAGACCGTGCTCGGCGTGCTCGACGTGAACCTGTCGCTCACCGACACCGACGCGCGCATCGCCGACGACCAGCGCCGGATGATCTGGCTCGCGGTGCTGATCGTCGCCGCGATCAGCATCGTGCTGCTGTGGTTCGGCGAACGCCTCGTGCTTCGCCCGGTGCGCGAGCTGATCGCCGGCACGCGCCGCGTGGCCGACGGCGACCTGCACACCATGCTGCCCGCCGCCTCGAGCACGGAACTCGGCGACCTCGCGCGCGCGTTCAACGAGATGACGAGCAAGCTGTCCGACGCGCAGCGCCAGCTCACGCAGGCCGACAAGCTCGCGTCCGTGGGCCGGCTCGCCGCGGGCGTCGCGCACGAGATCAACAATCCGCTCACGGGCGTGCTCACGTACGCGTCGTTCCTGCAGAAGCGTCTCTCGGACCGGCCCGAGGTGAAGGAGGACCTCGAGGTCATCGTGCGCGAGACCAAGCGCTGCCGCGACATCGTGCGCGGGCTGCTCGACTTCTCGCGCCAGTCGCCGCCGCAGCACAAGCCGACCGACCTCAACGAGATCGTGCGCCGGGCCGTCGCGGTCGTGATGAACCAGCTCATGCTGCGCCGCGTCGCACTCGACTTCCGCCTCGCCGACGCGCTCGAGCCCGTGCCGGCCGACGGCAACCAGATCCAGCAGGTCGTCGTGAACCTCGTCATGAACGCGGCCGACGCGATCGGCGACGGCGGGGGCACCATCGCGGTGCGCACCGCGGCGGTGGAACTGCCCGCGCGCGGCAACTCGCTCGTGCGCGTCGCGCGCTGTCCGCACGGCTGCGACCTGCTCGATCCCGCCGTGCGCATCGGCGCGCACCCGGCGATCAAGGTGATCCGCCGCACCGGCGACCGCGACGACGTCGTGCACCTGGACCCCGTCTACGGGCGCGGGAACCACCACGCGAGCGGACCTCTCGAGCGCGACCGGCTCGCGACCTACGCGTGCCCGCGCTGCCGCGCCAAGCTCGACGCACCGTCGCGCTGCGGCGACTGCGGTGCACCCACGTTCGCCGTGCAGTCGCCCGAGTGGGGGCGGATCGAGTGGTGCACGCGCAAGGGCTGCCACTGGACGCACTGCGCTTCGCTCGACGCCGCGGGTCCGCTGCGCATGGTCGAACTCGAGGTGCGCGACAGTGGCAAGGGCATCGCACCCGAGGACCTCGACCACCTGTTCGAGCCGTTCTTCACCACCAAGGGCAACCGCGGCCTCGGGCTCGGGCTCGCGGTGACCTACGGCATCGTCGAGCGCCACGGCGGCACGATCGTCGTGTCGAGCGAACCGGGGCAAGGCGCCACGTTCCTCGTGCGGCTGCCGTTGCAGCGCGAGGGGCACGACGGCGCGATCGTGGCCGCGCCCGCACGCACGGGAGGCGCCGCATGAGCCGGCCCTGGGACGTGCTCGTCGTGGACGACGAGGCCGTCGTGCGCGGCGGCGTGAAGCTCGTGCTCGAGCCGGAGGGGCTGACCGTGGCGCAGGCCGCCACCGTCGCCGAAGCGCTCGCGAGCGAGGCGCTGAACGAATGCCGGCTGCTGCTGTGCGATCTCATGCTGCAGGGTGAGAGCGGACTCGAGGTCGTGAGCGAAGCGCGCCGCCGCCGGCCCGCGCTGCCCATCGTGCTCATGACCGGCTATGCCACCGACGACAACGCCGCCCTCGGCGCGCGGTGCGGTGCGACGGATTTCCTCGCGAAGCCTTTCGATGATGTCGAGCTGTTGGACCAGGTGCGGCGCGTCCTCGTGGGCGCCCGTACCGACGAGAAGGAGGGATCGTCATGACCGCGCTCCTGGTGGTCGTGCTGTGTGTGCTGTTCCTGGGAATCGAACTCGCGGTGCGCGCCGTGAACAAGAACCTCGAGGCCGCCCGCGTGCGGCGCGAGCGTGAAGCCGTGCTCAAGGCGCCCGTGAAGCTGGACATCGCGACCGAGACGCCCAGCCTGCAGCGCGCCGAGGTGCCGAACGCGAAGGCACGCATCCTCGCCGTGGACGACGAGGCGATCGTGCTCGACTCGTTCCGCAAGATCCTCGTGCTCGCCGGCTTCAGCGTGGACACCGTGAACACCGGCCCCGAGGCGCTCGCGCTCGTGCGCCAGCGCGACTACGACTTCCTGTTCACCGATCTCAAGATGCCGGTCATGGAAGGCACCGAGGTCGTGAAGGCCGTGAAGCACCTGCGTCCGGACGTGGACGTCGCCGTGATCACCGGCTTCGCCACGATCGAGACCGCCGTCGAGACGATGATGCACGGCGCGGTGGACTACGTGCAGAAGCCCTTCACGGAAGAAGAGCTGGTGGCGTTCGCGAACCGGATGCACGTGCGCCGCCAGGCGCGCATCGAATCGCAGGCGAAGCCCGCCGTGCGCGTCGTGGCGCCCGAGCTGGTGGACATCATGGCGTCGCGCGAGTACGTCGTGCCCGGCGGCATGTTCGTGGCGAACGGCCACACCTGGGCGCGCATCGAGGACACCGGCGAGGTGTGCGTGGGCATCGACGACTTCGCGCGCAAGGCGATCGGCAAGGTCGAGCGCGTGGAACTGCCCGCACCCGGCACGAGCGTGAAGCGCGGGGAGGTGCTGTTCGTGGCGCGCCGCAAGGACGAGCACGTGCGGTTCCGCTCTCCGGTCAGCGGCACCGTGACCGCCGTGAACGGCGACGTGAAGAAGGACGCGCGCGCCATGATCGAGAGCCCGTACGAGCACGGCTGGACGTGCATGATCCATCCGAGCGACCTGACGCTCGACCTCGCGAACCTGCGCATCGGCAAGTCCGTGGTGAGCTGGTACCAGGACGAGGTGACCGCGCTTCGCAAGGCGAACTCCGAGGCGGCGGACGGCGTGATCCGCTGGTCGGCGCTCGAGGAGCGCTTCATGGCCGCCGGCGACGCCCCGCGCGAGACCACGACGGAGGTCGTCGAGGTCGGCTGACGCCGATCGCGGACCCGGCCGCAGACCACATACCGGGGTCGTGGAAAGCCCGCGGGCGGCGCGATCCGAGAGATCGCGCCGCCCGCGTGGTGTCGTGAGGGGGGGGCGCATCGCGCTCACTCGCGGGGTGCGCGCACTTTCTGCGGACGAAGATTGGGTCCGAGCTTTATGACGGATGCAGGCACCACGCTGGCGTTCTCCGGGAGCGGCGAGGTTCCCGTGGTTCCGGCGCGCTGAGCGACGCTCTCGAGTTCGGCCAGACGCCCCGCGCCCTCGAGAGCCTTCGCATCGCCGTCGTAGTAATCGAACCACGGCAGACCTTGATCGGAGTATTCCTTGGCCGTGAAGGGCACCGTCGGCGGGTTCTCACCGGTCAGCTGGCGCCAGACGAGCGAGTTCGTGAAATGCACGAAGCATCTCTGGGAGCGAGATTCGTCCCAGTCCGTCAGCTGGCGGGCATCCTTGTAGATCTCCTGGTTCATCTGGCCGCCCGGCGCGAGGCCCATGGCGGCGCAGCATTGCAGCAGTCGGCGGCCATCCTCTGCACAGAGCTCCGACGTATTTTCGTAGAGTTCCGGCCGAAGCGGACACACCCGCAACTGCAGCCCGCCGAAGCGAGCCTCGCCGGTGAGCTGCTCCTCCGCGGTGTAGCCGTCGCCGAGTGGCATCGCCACGAACTGGCGAATGACTCCCTTGCGGACGCAGAAGCCGTCCAGCCAGGGCTGGGCAGGAAGCACGACGTAGTTCTGGGCTTCCTTGCGCAGTTCCCGCTGCCACGGTTCACCGGTGATGGCATCGATCATTCCGGCGCCGACTTGAACGGCGAACGGATGGGTCGAGTGAAAACTGATCCAGAGCGCCTCCGACTGGTACATCGGAAGCATGACGCCCCCGCGCTTCAACCAGGAGGGCGGCACACTCGTCGCGAAGTCATCGACCCGGCGAAGCGGAAACTGGCCGAGGCCCGGAGGCAGCGAGTACACCTGGTCATCGTCGGGAATCCGCAGCGTGCGCTGGAACGCGATCGACATGCGGGCGTCGGGATGGACCTTGGGAAAGGAAAACTCGAGTGCGTTGTGGGCCAGTCGGATCATGGCGACCTCCTCCTTCAGTGCGATTCGACAGGTGTCAGGCCATGCGGGGCTGCATGCTTCCGACCTGTAGGTCGCGAGGAGTTCGTTCGGTGACATGAGGCTGAACCTCGCGTCGGCGGGGGGCGTGAATCGGGCCGCAGCGTCTCGGTGAACGGGGGCCGAACCGCGGCGGGAGGGCGCACGCGCGGGGTTCGTCTGGTGCCGGAGGCGGGGGTCGAACCCGCACACGATTTTGGTCGTACCGGATTTTGAGTCCGGCGCGTCTGCCAGTTCCGCCACTCCGGCACAGGAAGAGGGGCGGCCAAGCTATCGCGGCGCGGGAGCGGCCGTCAAAACCCGCAGGTGTTCGGCATGCCGCTCATCTGATGTGGGGCCGACGCCTGCTGATTGCTCACACCAAACTTCGTTTGGCCAAGCCCGGGAACTTCCTGCGCGTGTCACAACACTTTTCCTTTCGCCCGGCAGGTCGGGAGTGCTAGTTTCCGTCGCGAGTGAATACGACTCACCCTTTCCGAGGCATCGCCCCACAGCCGGAGGAGTCCATCATGAAGCGTTCGGCTACCCATCTTCACGCAGTGCTCGTCGCCCTCGTCGCGACGGCGGCGCTCGCGAGCAACTCCTTCGCGGCGCTCCGCGTGCCGCAGGTGACCATTCTCGGTGGTGGGCTCCAGGCCTACTTGAACTCCGCCGACGGTGGTATCAACGCGGCGACCGCTCAGGACGCCACGACCAGCTGGACGCACACCTCGTCGAACACGACGGGCTACACGATCCTGCTCGAGTCGTCCGGTGGTGCGAACACGAACGCGCTCGCCATGTACAACAGCAACGCGGGCGTGCCCACGCTCTTCTCGCTCGTGTCCGGTCCCGTCGGCCAGTACGGCTTCACGACCGCCACGTTCAAGCCGGGCAACCAGCTCACCGTGAACCGCTTCGACGAGAACGGCGCCTTCCTCAGCGCGCAGACGTTCAACGGCGTCGACCAGACGGGCTTCAGCTTCGCGCTCGTCACCGCCGGCGGCACGTTCTACACGCAGGACGCCCGCAATCCGGGCGGCAAGGCGCAGGCCGTGTCCTACAAGGGCACGGGCGGCAACACGGGCGTGTGGTTCCTGTGCTTCGAAGATTCGCAGGTGCAGGGCGGCGGTTCCGACCAGGATTTCGACGACTGCGTCGTCGCGATGGAGTCGGTCAACACGACGCCGGTCAGCACGACGACCTGGGGCCAGCTCAAGACGCGCATGCGCTGATCGCGCGACCCCGGCAGCAGACGACAGGCGGCGCTCGAGAGAGCGCCGCCTTTTCGTTGTACGCCCAGCATGGGCGCTGACTTGGAGGTGGAAGTCCTCCGGGGACTTGGTCACAGGGACCCAAGGGAACCGCAAGGGCGGAAGCGCGAGCGACCGTCTGAAGGAAGCGGGAAACGAAACTGCGGGCCGACGAACAGAAACCGGATATGAGGCGGTGCCGACCAGGGCGAGCGAGCAACGGTTCGCGAAGCTCTCGTGACCAAAGGTCAGGTGGCGTAAATCCGGCGGTCGTGCAGGGAAGGCCAGCGTTCTTATCTGGGGAGATCTCGCCTCACATCCGAAAGGGTGACGGTCGGCAATGAGTGGTTGGCCCCGAACGGAGCGAGAAGTCAGCCAAGGCCGTAGTAGCGGCGCGAGCCGCGAAGGGCCGAACGGAAGGGAGTGCAAGCCCACGCGGAACGGAAGGGTCACGCCTCAGATATCCACGCCGGAAAGGGTGGAGCTCGCGCCGGAGGATAGGGTGAAGCCCGAACGTACGTCGCAGCGAGGAAACCCCAACGACGCCACGAGGACCACGAGCACAGGCGGGCCAGTGCTGCACGCCGTCAACCTTCTGAACCGCCGGATGCGGACCCGCATGTCCGGTGGTGTGGGAGGGGAGTAGCGGGGAAACCCGCTACCCCCTATCCCGATTCCCGGGCGGCCTCCCCGGTCCGGCGGGACGGGACCTCGCCGTACGCCGTCGGGCCCGCCCTGTCCCTGCACGTACATTCCTCTGGCGTCCGCACATGGTTTTCCACCATCTTGCGCGCGGCACAGGGAGTGCACGGGGAAGCAGGGCGGTTCCCCGCTTCGACAAGGTCCCCACCCCGGAGGTCGCACCGATGAAGAAGTTCCTCTCGGTTCTCCTGCTGATGCTGGTGTCGTTCGGAATCCTCGCTCCCTCCCTCGCCGACGCCGCGCGCGTGAAGGTGGTGCGGCGCGGTCCGCACCGCCGCACGGTCGTCGTCGTGCACCGCGGCCACCCGATCCGCCGTGCGATGCATCCCGTCGTGTTCCGCCGCCCCGGCGTCGCCGTGCGCGTCGCTCCCGTGCGCTTCCTGCCGCTCGTCGTGTGGGCCCCGGTGGTGGTCGCCACGCGTCCCGCGGGCGACGCGATGGTGTGGCAGGACGCCGAGACGCTCTTCGAAGAGGAAGATTGGGCCGAGACCGTCTTCAACTCGGACCAGCGCGGCACGAAGCTCTACCTCGAGGTCGTGAAGGGGAAGGTCCAGTTCGACTTCGCCGAGGTCGTCTTCGAGAACGGCGACTGCCAGGTGGTGGACTTCGCCGAGAAGCCGCACGGCGAGGGGTTCTACTCGCTGCTCGACTTCGCCGACGGCCGCAAGGTGGACCACGTCCGCCTCATCGCGCGCTCCAAGGCCGAGGAATCGCGCGTCGCACTGATCCTGCAGAAGTAGGGCGCCCGCGAGGCCACGCGAAGGCGGCGTCGCGCATCCCGCGCGGCGCCGCCGTTCGCTTGTCGTGCGACCCACTCACTCCGTCGCGTCGGCGACCGCCGTGTTCTTGCGCTCGAGCTTGCCCCAGCCGGCCGAGTGGCCGTCGAGCGCGCGGCGCAACGAGCGCCACACGACGGCGTACATGACCTGCCGGTACACGAAGCGCTGCCAGAAGAGCCACCACAGCAGCCGGCGCCTCTCGCGGTCGAGCGCGATCGCGATGGACGCGCCGAGCAGTTCGAGCAGGAAGAAGAAGAGGTACAGGAACCCGACCGTCGCGAGCGAGTCCACGGCCTGCGGGAGCGGCTGCCAGTCCTGCGTGAGCAGCGCGCGCGTCACCCAGCCCTGCGCGACGCTCACGAGCGTGACGAGCACCTGCAGGTCGATGATCGGCGAGAGGATCGGGAACGCGATCTGGAACAGCCACAGGCTCGGCAGCGCCAGCCGCCCGAACCAGCCGTGGCCGCCGACCGCGTCGCGGTGCTTCCAGAGGCACTGCAGTGTGCCGAACGTCCAACGGAAGCGCTGCCGGTAGAGCATCGGCAGCGAGTCCGGCGCTTCGGTGAATCCCAGCGCGCGTGTCTCGTTCGCGATCCGCCAGCCCGCGCGGCGCACGCGCCACGTGAGGTCCATGTCCTCGGCGAGCGTGTCCTCCTGGAAGCCGCCGGCCTCGAGGACGGCGGCGCACCGCCATGCGCCGACGGCGCCGGGCACGACGGTGATGCCGTCGAGCAGCGCGTAGGCGCGCCGGTCGAGGTTCTGGCTCGTGATGTACTCGAGCGCCTGCCATCGCGTCCACAGGTTCACGCGGTTGCCGACCTTCACGTTGCCCGCGACGGCGCCGACGCGGGGATCCGAGAAGTGCCCGATGAGCTGGGACAGCGTCGACGGCGTGAACAGCGTGTCCGCGTCGAGGCACACGAGCACGTCGCCACGCGAGGCCGCGATCGCGCGGTTGAGCGCGGACGCCTTGCCGCCGTTCGCCTGCCGCAGCACCCGCACGCGCTCGTGCGAGGCGAAGCGCGCCTCGACCTCGTCCGCGGTGCCGTCGCTCGAGCCGTCGTCCACGACGATCACCTCGAGTGGCGGCGGCTCGCTCGCGAGCACGGCGTCGATCGTGCGCGCGATCACCGGCCGCTCGTTGTACGCGGCGATGAGCACGCTCGCGGTGCAGTGCGCCACCGGTGCGCGCGAGTGCCGGCGCTCGCGCCGCCACGCCACGAGCGCGAGCGTGGTCATCGTGAGCACGCGCAACGCCCCGAGCGCGATGCCCGCGAGGAACGCCCAGCGCAGGAAGGTGCCGCCCCAGTAGAGCAGGTCGAACGCCACGCGGTCGCCGCCGAGGAGCGCGCGGTCCCGCAGGCTGACGGGCGGCATCACGCGCTCGCGCGGCATGCCCGCGAGCCCGGAGATGGTGGTGAACGCGTAACCCTCGGCACGCAGCCGCGGCACGAAGATCCGGATCGCCTCGAGCGTCGCGCGCCGGTCGCCGCCGCCGTCGTGCAGCAGGATCGCGTTGCCGTGCCCGCCATGCACGAGTTCGACGACCCGCTCCGCGATGTCGGCGGGCGTGCGCTCGCGACCGTCCGCGTCGCGTCGCCGCCAGTCCTGCGGGTCGAGGTACTCGCCGACCGTGAAGTAACCGAGCCGGGCGGCATCGAGGATCGGCTGCACTTCCTCGGCGCTCGTCGGTTCGGCGTCCGCGTTGTACGGCGGCCGGAACATGAGTGTCGAACGTCCGAGGTCGGCCTGCAGCACGCGCTGAGTCGCGTTCAGCTCGAAGCGCACGCGCGCGGGCGAGACCGCTGCGATGTTCGGATGCGTTTAGGTGTGGTTGCCGATCTCGTGGCCCTCGGCCCACAGACGCTGGATGAGGTCGGGATGGCGCTCGGCGTTCTCGCCGACCACGAAGAACGTACCGGGCACGCGCAGGTCGCGAAGTTCGTCGAGCAGCCGGCCCGTGAAGGGCGCGGCGGGTCCGTCGTCGAAGGTGAGCGCGAGCGTCTTCGGCCGGAAGCCGCGACGCTGGATCAGGTACGAGGTCGGATAGCGCTCGTAACGCTCGTCCGTGTAGAGCCCCGAGGCCGAGTCGCGCTCGATCGCGC
>JACRIW010000067.1 GCA_016215625.1 Candidatus Eiseniibacteriota bacterium
CCACGCGCCAGAGGGATGGCGCGCCTTGTCCTACGTGAGGACCAGAACGGGAAGCTAGGCGGAGTAAGGGGGGCTGCGAGGCGACTGCGGGGCAGTCGAGGGATCGGGCGGAGACGCCGATCGGGCATCCGGTTCAAGCCGGACGAAGACGCTCTGCGCGTTGGCGGTCGCCATGGTCATCGCAACTACGGCAAATGACGCAGGCGCCGACGCCGGGGCATCAATGGAAATCGAGACAGGAGAGGTCGCGACCGGAAGATGAATGTTGCCGCAGCAGCAGTCGTCCGAAGGGGAGGTCGCCCGGTGTGTGGGACCAGATTCTGGGCAACAGTCGTGGTCGCCGTCATCATGGTGATCGGCAACGGCCGCGACGGCCGCCGGCTGCAGGGGCATAAGCGCGCAGTGCCCCAGCTCGAGCGGCATCAACACCGCAACGAACAGAGCCAGAACAACGCGTAGCCCGAGCAAGATCTTCATCCGACCAAAACCTCCAGGAGATTCAACTTCGGACAGCATTGCCTCCCCAGCAGCGGGCCGTCAAGGCTGTTATCGGTATCGGATGATCGCTCCGCAGGGTCGGTGCGCGAACTCACACAGGCCTGACTCGTTTCGAGAGGGCGACTTGCACGGGCCCACTGGCGTGCCTTTCGGTTCGTGGTCGGATGCGTGGACGCCCCGCAAGGCCACGGTCGTGCGGGTCCTTCTCGGCCTCCCCGCTCGCGGGTGACGGCGACCCCGGCATTTCGCTAGCGTCAGGGCTCGATTTCAAGTTACCACTCCGCTTACCACTGCTCGCGGTCGCGAAGTGCATCCGGACCGCGTCAATCGCGGTCGCGCGCGCGTTCGGAGCGCGGGTGCAGGGTGGTAACTTGTCGCGCCGCGTACCATCAAGTTACCACCCCGAAAATTGTGTCCCGGGCGCGATTGGCACGGGTGCGAGACGTGTCCGGGTGCCCAAGAGTGGTATGCGGGCGTACCACCCAAGTTACCGCCTGGGCCGTCGACGGCTCCGGATCGCTCATTGCCAGCGGTGGCCAACCTCGAGGGCCGCCGGCCCGGTGCCTGCGCCCCACCGGTTGGCTTGCCCCGCGACGCCAGACCCAGGGTTCTTGGCTTCGTGGACTTGCGGGCTCAACCCCCCGCACATGCTGACACTAGTAGTCCTGGTATTCGTGGGGCCCGGGCTCGCCGACGGGTGTCCTGATGAACCTCGACCCTCCCTCCTCGACGAGGAGCTTTCGTGCCCTCAAGTAGTCGCGCATGAAGTGACCCCGATCCTGGTAGGCCCAGCCGGGTCGAGAGCATCGGTCCCATTCCCGCATCAACGCACTCCACGGAATCTTCTTCTGCTCCGGGTCGCGATGGTCCTCTACGAACTCGAAGAGGCGGAGCGCCCTTTCGCCAACCGGCCGCGGCGCAGGAGCGAGAAGCATCATTTTGCGCGCTCGTTCGAAGGCACGCGCCACGGTGCGCCCGGAAACGTAGTGTTTGGCGGTAACCGTGACCAACGCGGTCAGGGGTTGCCCGGTGTGGTCCCAGGTGTGACGCCACTTCGTGCGCACTGGCTTCTTGTCTGGAGCCAGACCGCTGAGGATCAGCCAGGCAGCTTCGGTCACCGACCACCGGTGGGCAGCGGCAACTTCGTTGCAGGCCTCCGCGAGGATCCACAAACACGAGCCCCGATAGGCCACCAGTTCGAGTGGCACGATCAATCCGGCGTAGAAGTTGAACCGCATGGCGGTGGGCAGAGTTCCCACTTGTTGGCTGCCCGTCAGAATCCTGTGCCGAAGTTCCTTCCTCCGCCATCGAATGAGCAGCTCAACATCTTCCTCCACGCGAAAGTCCGAGGTAATGCGCGGGTGTATTTCGATCACTACCGCTTGGTGACCCGTGATGGGGATCCCTCTGTCGCGGAAGAACTCGGGCGGCAGACGGCTCGCCGCCGGCGAGAACACGAGCCTGTCCACGCCTACCGGCGAGAGGTCCCGAGTTGGATCACGGAGGAGCTGGGCACGAACGGCGGTCACGACCGGGGACCTCGACACTCGATTGGCTACCCAGCGCGCGAGCACCTTCGCCCGCAGCAGTTCGGATCGCGTGGCAACGCCGTTCAGCCGAACGACACGCTCATGGGACGTAGAGGGGCCGGCGCGACCGCCTGCGGCCTCCACGAGCAACGCCTTGTGCAGCTTTCTCGCTCTGCGTAGAGCCGCGACGCATTCCGTGTAGCCATCAGGCTCGCTCGAGTCGAGCGCCACCTCGGTCACCCGTTCTTCCTCGAGCCACCTCTTCTCGACCCGAGTCACTGCTTGACCGGTGTCGCGTTCGAGCCACTTCCAGAGCTGGTCGTTCGACTTGGGAATCTCGCGTGCCATTCTCACGCTCCTCAGAGCGGCACGGCTCTGTAGTCGCCAAATGACCGTGCCAGTTTCAAGCGAGTCTCGTTGGCACGGTTAGATTAGCGCACAGCCAGTCGGAGGGGAATCCGACGGAAGGGAGGAGCGATGAACCAGAACGAGCCTTTGCTGCGACCGGCGCAGGTCGCGGAGTTGCTCGGAGTCACCCGGAGCCGTGTCTATCAGCTCATCGCCGCGGGGACGATTCCCGTGGTTCGGGTGGGCGGCGCGATCCGCATCCCCCAGGCAGCTTGGGAGGAGTGGCTGAAGCGGCGCAGCGAGGAGGCGATGTCGTCCCTCGTGGGCTCTCGCAGCACCGACAGGCGGTCACCAGGAAGGTAACCCGAAACGCGAACGCCCGGCGGGCAGGCCGGGCGCCGCTGCTGCGAGGAACAGGGAATGCGTGGGCAATCCAACATGAACTCCGGGCCGACGTCAACGGATGACGGCAGCGGCGTTCCCGAACCAGCCGCGTTGGCTTCTGCCGTCCCAAGGGACGGACGAACCGGCGGCAAGAATCCCAGATTCAGGACCCCGGCTGAGATCATTGCCTCGTTGCCACCGTCCGTGCCATGGGTTGCCAAGCCGTGGCTCGCGACCGGGTGCATCACCGAGCTCGCCGGCAAGGTCAAGCTGGCGGGCAAGACGACGTTCGTGAGCGCGATGCTCGCGTCAGTCCTCCACGAGCAGGAGTTTCTGGGCGAGGAGACGTCACGCACAAACGTCGTGTGGCTCAGTGAGCAGCCAGAGCAGAGCCTCAAGGAAGCGCTCACTCGCGCCGGGCTTGACCAAGAGACTGGCATGGCCATTCAGTTCTTTCATGAAGTTCGTGGCACGGACTGGCCTCGAATCGTCGAGAACGCAGTCGACGAGGCCCATCGACGAGATGCCGGCGTCCTGGTCGTGGATACACTGGGACAGTTCGCGGGACTGCGCGGCGAGAGCGAGAACTCCTCTGGCGACGCGCTCGCGGCAGTGGAACCACTCCAGATGGCCGCGGCCAGCGGCCTCGCGGTCATCGTCACGCGGCACGAGCGCAAGGGTGGAGGCGACGTCGGCGACTCCGCTCGCGGGTCATCGGCTTTTACCGGCGCCGTGGACATCGTCATGGCACTCCGGCGGCCCGAGGGCGCCCATCGTCCATCGATTCGCGTGATCCACGCGGTTTCTCGGTTCGACGGCACGCCCGCCGAGCTCTTCGTCGACTTCGACGGGGCGACGTACCGCTCCCTGGGCTCCGGCCACGACGTCGGTCACCGAGATGTTCGGGACCGCATCCTGCGAGTTCTCGGTGAGCAATCGGACGAGGTGCTCAGGATGGATGCGCTTTGCGCTCTTCTGCCGAGCAGCAAGCGAACCGCGGTGCAGCGGGCCCTCGATTCGCTCATGGCTGAGGGCCTTGTCGAGCGAGGCGGCAAGGGCCGGAAAGGCGACGCGTTCACCTATTCCCTCCGCGGGCCATCAACGCGCGACCGCGGCGATTCATCCTGCCCAGACGCGGGGCCTCACCGGGGCAGAAGGAACAGCGGGCCCGGCGATCAGTCCGAGAGCGAGGGCGCCGGTGACTGACCAATGCGGCACTTCGATCGCCACGCTTCTCGGCGACCCGGCCCGGGCGGCCGGCCTCACCTGCGAGGAGGCCGCCGCGCTCTTCACCCGGTTGGCCGCGGTTCAGTCGGCGCTCGCCGCCCGGCTTGCGGCGGGCCCGACGATTGCCCCAGCTCGAGCCAGCGATCCAACGTCGGACCGGCTGCTGTCTCCGGCGGAAGCTGCAGCGCTACTCGGCGTGCCCATCCGCTGGCTGTATCGGAACAAGCGAAAGCTCGGCGTACTACGGCTATCGCGGAAGGTCATCCGGTTCCCCGAGGCCGAGCTCCGTAGATGCCTGCGCAAGATGCGACTGGAGGCCGCTGCACCGCTATGATATCGTAGAGGCATGACCAAACGCCAACGAGCAGAGAGCCGCGAGGGCATGGTCGTCACAACCATTGCCCTCCATGAAGACGTCCACAGAGCCCTTGCCATCGCAGCGATTGAGGAGCGCACGGTCATGACGGAGCTGGTTCGGCAGGCCGTCCAGGAGTGGTTGAAGCGCCGCGAAGGCAGGAAGGCGAGGAAGCCCACTTCCCGATGAAGACCCGAGGCATGGGGAGCCTGTACCGCCGCGGCAAGACGTGGTGGGTGCAGTACTCCTTCCGCGGTCGCCTGTACCGCGAATCGTCGTGCTCACAGGTGCGCTCGGTGGCCGTGCGGCTGCTGCGCATGCGGCAGGCCGAGATGGCGCGCGGGCGCCTGGCCGCTCCGGACGCCGAGAAGGTGACGTTCGACGACCTAGTCGAGCTGATCCGCGCCGACTACCTCCAGAAGCAGAACCGGACGTGGGACCGTGTCGAGCACGCGATCAAGCATCTCCGCCCTGCATTCGCCCGCATGCCGGCGGTGGCGATCTCCTACGGCGACGTCTCGGGCTACATCTCGGCGCGGCTCGGCGACGGTGCCGCCCGAGGCACCATCCACCACGAGGTCGCCGCACTCGGCCGCATGCTCAAGCTGGCCGTGCTCGCCGGGAAGCTGCACGTGCGCGTCCCGCTCCCGGTCCTCAAGCTCGACAACGTCCGCAAGGGCTTCTTCACCGACGACGAAGCGCGTCGCGTCCTCAAGCACATGCCCGACTGGTACGCGCCGCCGATCGAGTTCGCGTGGCGCACCGGCTGGCGCATCGGTGAGGTGAAGGCGCTGACGTGGGCGCAGGTGGACTTCGCCGCGGGCACGGTCCGCCTGGAGCCCGGCACGACCAAGAACCGCGAGGGCCGCATCTTCCCGTTCGCCACCTCACCGATGCTGGCCGCACTCCTGCGTGAGCAGCTCGCGCGCACGCAGGCGTGGCAGCGCGAGCACGGCCAGGTCGTGCCTTGGGTCTTCTGGCGGCTCGGAGCGCAGCTCGGCGACCATCGCGACACTTGGATGCGGGCCTGCCGGCTGGCGGGACTTCCCGGGCGGCTCGTGCACGACCTGCGCCGCAGCGCAGTGCGCAACCTCGAGCGGGCGGGCGTCCCGCGCTCGGCCGCGATGAAGCTGACGGGCCACCTCACCGAGTCCGTCTACCGCCGATACGCGATCGTGTCCGAGGCCGACCTCAACGACGCCGTGCGTCGCCTCGTGGCGTACCAGCAGGGAACGCCGGCAGCGGCGAGCACCGAACTCGGAACTAGCACAGTTCCAGCACAAATTCGCTCGATCGCGGGGTCCGGCGAAGACTGCGACGATGCGGCGGTCACCGGGGCCTCGCGCGGAACTCAGCGCGCGGCTTCGCGTTCGGCGTCCCGCCCTTTCGCCGCTGACCGCCCGGCGACCGTTCCCGAGCTCCACGCCCACTGGAAGTTGAACCCGCCCAGCCTTCCTTCCACGTCGAGCACCTCGCCGCACAGGTACAGTCCGGGCGCCACGCGCGACTCGAGCGTGCTCGCATCCACCTCGGACAGCGGCACGCCGCCGGCGGTCACTTCGGCGCGCTCGTAGCCGAGCGTGCCGGTCACGCGCAGGTCGCGTGCGAGCAGGTTGGAAAACAGCTTCTCGCGCCGCGCACGCGCCACCTGCGGCAACGCGCGGCCGGGATCGATCTCGGCCTCCCAGCTCAGCTCGCACGCGAGCCGGTCGGGCAGCCACGTGCCCAGGTGCCTGCGCACCGTGCGCACGCTCTCGCGGTCCGCGCGCGCGAGCCAGTCCTCCAGCAGCCACTCGTGGTCGGCGTGCGGAAGGAAGTTGCACGTCACGCGCCGCGTCGCGGGATCGGCCCCCGAGAAGTGCCGCGACAGGTCGAGCGCCACGGGACCGGTGTAGCCGAAGTGCGCGATCAGCAGCGAGCCTTCGAACTTCTGCGGCTTCGCGCCCTTCTGGTGCAGCGTCAGCGCGACGTCGGTGGTCACGCCCTGCGCGGCGGCGCACAGCGGATCGTCCGCGGTCAGCGGCACGAGCGCGGGCACGGGCGGCGTCAGCGTGTGCCCGAGCGAGTTCAGCAGCGCGTAGCCCGTGCCGTCGCTGCCGCTGCGCGGGTAGCTGAGGCCGCCGGTCGCCACGATCACGGCGTCGGCCTCCTCCCACGCTTCCGGGTGGATCGCGGGCAGCGGCCACTCGGTCTGGCCCGAGCCGCTCACGGCGTCGCCGAGCGACGACGCGTCGCGCACGCGCTGGATGCCGGCGCGCCAGCCGTTCGCCACGCGCGTCAGCCGCACCACGCGCTGCCCGCCGCGCAGCGTCACGCCCGCACGCTCGGCCTCGCGCAGCAGCGCGTCGAGCACGGTGTTCGCGTCGTCGGTGAGCGGGAAGTACTTGCCCGTGTCCTCGAGCTTGAGCGCCACCTGCATGTCGTCCTCGAACCAGTCGAGCGTCTGCTGCACGTCGAACGCCCGCAGGATGCGCGCGACCACGTTGCGCGAGCCGCCGAAGTAGTCGCGCTCGGTCACCTTCTGGTGCGTCACGTTGCAGCGCGTGCCGCCGCTCATGAGGATCTTGAGCCCGGGCTTGGGGTGCGCGTTCAGCAGCGTGACGCGGGCGCCGGATTCGGCGGCGCGGATGGCGGCGGTCAGCCCGGCGGCGCCGGCGCCGATCACGAGGACGTGGCGGTTGGACATGGGCCGCAGACTAGGCGAACGCGCGGCGGCGTGCGAACCCACGGTTCCCGCACGGCAACTTTGCGGCGCCGTGACCACGGGGGCCCGCGGGCGTGCCACCGTCCGCGCTCGGCCACGCTACACGACGCTTCGACCCCATCCTCGAGGAAGTGATCGCATGCGCCTTCGCTACGCCGCCGTCCTCACGTTCGCACTTGCCGCACTCGCCGCCACGCTCGCCTTCGCGCAGACGGCGCCGGCGCCCGCGGCACCCGCCGCACCGGCGACAGCGCCCGCCGCTCCGGCTCCCCCCGCGTCACCCGTCTCCGCGATCCGCAACAAGATCTCCGCGGGCGACCTGCTCTCGGCCGAATCGCTCGCCGAGGTCTGGCGCACGCAGCACGGCCCGGACGGTGCGTGGCTCGTCGGCTTCTCGTGGCTCGCGCGCGGCGCGCAGCTGCTGGGCGAGCCCGCCAAGGCGCGGCTCTACGCCGACTCGACGCTGTGGTACTGCGACCAGCGGCTCGCGGGCGGCGCGAAGCTCGCCGACGACGGCGACCTCGAATACGCGCTCGGCTCCGCGATCGAGGTGAAGGCACAGCTGCTCGGCCCCGCGAAGGGCGCCGAGTTCGTGCGCGCGCAGCTCGTGCGGTTCGCCGATTCGCCGAAGGGGTTCCGCTCGCGGTTGCACAAGCGCCTCGCGATGCTCACGTGGACGGGCAAGAGCGCGCCGGAGCTTCGCGCCGAGGACCAGGTGCGCGGCGCGAGCACCACGCTCGCGTCGCTGCGCGGCAAGCCGGTCGTGGTCTACGTGTACTCGTCGACGTGCGGCGACTGCCGTGCGAGCGCGCCGACGCTCGCCCGCGTGCGCGCGAAATGGGAAGCGCGCGGCGTGCAGTGGGTGGCGCTCACGCGCTGGTACTCCGACGACGCCGGCCGCGAACGCGAGCGCACGGTGGTCGACAGCACGTGGACCGCGACCTACTCCGGCATGGGCGACACGCCGGTCGTGGTGAGCACGGCATCCATGATCGAGTACGGCGGATCGAGCACGCCGACCTTCGTGTTCATCGACCGCAAGGGCGTCGTGCGCGGCTACACGCCGACGCGGCTGACGGAGGCGGAGTTCGACCGGGCGATCGAGCAGATCGCGCGCTGAATCCGAACATATCGCCACAAACGAAAAAGGCGGGTGGGCGAACATCGCCCACCCGCTTTCCGTCACACGTTCGACTGTCCGATCACGCACCTCAGGCCGCACCGAACTTCCGGGCCTCAGTCGCCGACCACGCGCAGCCAATGCCCGACCATCCGGTCGAACGCGTCTCGCGTCCAGGCCGCGACGCGAACCCGGGAAAGCGATCCTGCGTGTCCTCGGGCGGCATGCCGGGCCAGCGCGACATGCAACGACTCCACGAACTGTTCGAGCGACAAGTCGCCGGTGCCGGTGGCCAGCGCCGGAAGCGCGAGCGACGCCAGGTGATGCTGCTCGCACAGCGCCAGCGCGGCTTCGATCGCCCGCACGACGATCGCCGGGTCCCCGGTGGTCGTGGCGGCGTGGAGGATGCGCTTCGTGTTCGGAAGGCCGTGGCTCTCCGTCATGACGACGTCGCCCGGGGCGATTTCACGCCGCGCCGCGATCCGGTGCATCTCCTGCTGCAGCCCTTGCGCGGCAGCATCGTGGATCGATCCCGACACGCCACCGCCCAGAGTGAGCGTGGTGTTGGACGCGTTCACGATCGCTTCCGCCTCGAGCCGCGTGACATCACCGATCACGAACTCCAGTTCGATCCGGCCCACGGTGGTCTTCCAGATCCGCCCGGGTCCGGGCGGCAGGGAGCGCTCGAGATGGCCGAGCAGTTCGGCCGACGGCACATGCACCCGAACGAGCAGCGCCTGCTCCGGCGCAGACAGAACGCCCACGAGGATCCGGAATGCGACCGGGATCGACAGGTCGCGGGCATCGCGCCGGGGCACATCGAGCACGAGTTCGACCGCCCCCGGGGTGGGCGTGGCAAACACCTGATGCAGCGCCTCGATGAAGGCGCGAGCCGACGGGTATCGCGACAACCGCACCGCGTCCCGATCCGGGCCCGGCCCGACGAGCAGTTCGATTCGATTCGCACCGAGTTCGACCATCGGATCTCCCCATCGCGCGACAGCTCGCGACGAAGGTCGCGAACCACGCGCCGAGCATAGCGCCACAAACGAAAAAAGCGGGTGGGCGAACTTCGCCCACCCGCTTCCTGCCTCACTGCCTTCCGTTCAGCCGACGATCCGGTACGCCGTGTAGGCCGTCACCTTCGAGCTGAACGTCGTCCACGTGATGGTACGGCGCCCCACCGTCAGCGCCGCCACCCAGTTGGACTCGATGACCGTGAAGCCCGTGCTGCTCACGGATTCCACGATCATCGTATGCGGCGTGATCGCGCCGCTGTTCAGCCGCCAGTTCACCTGGACGACGTCACCCGGGTTCACGTTCCGGATGCTGCCCACGTTCACCAGGTAGCTGGACGACCCGAAGTACCACCCGCTCGCGTTCGGCATCGTCGCGGGCAGGTTCACCACGCCACGGCTGGCGTTCAGCACCGTACGCCGGGCCCATTCCTTGCAGTTCAGGCCGACGTACTTGCCCACGTCCGCCGCGGCCGTGGCCACGATCGCATTGCCGCGGGCCGTCTGCGTCAGGGCGGCCCACCACGCCCGGTCGGCCGCGGTGCCGTACAGCGGCACCGCGCGGTCCCGGACCACGATCGAATCGGGCGTCGTCACCGGGTCACCGGCGTCGGCACCGCCGCCGCCGTCCACCGCGGTCACCGCCACGGTTTCCTGGGTCGCCTTGCCGCAGCCGACGAGCGACGAACCGACCACGACCACCGACAGCAGCGCCAGCAGCGTCCACATCACGCGAAGCTTCTTCATCTTCGACTCTCCTTTGACTTGCGGTCGTTCGACCGCGGGTTCACTGCCCTCCGCACCAAATGCAGAGCGGGACCCGCGCGTGCGAGTCCCGCTCTTTGCTGCCCGGGCCTGAGGCCCGTGTCGCGCGCCGTCTCGGCGCCACCAGCCGCGGCACCGCGCCGCCGGTCTGGCCCGCTCCTCCTTTCCCGATCCGGCCGCCGTTCTCGCGGCCTTCACCCCAGTAGACGTTCGGCGGCGCCGGGCGTTACCGACCGGCCGCCGGGCCGAACCACACGGCCGCCACGTAGAGCGCAAGCGCCACCGCCACCACCGTGGCGATCGCCTCGCCCAGGGTGTGTCCGTGCCGGCCGGGCTCCGCGCCGGCGGCGCCGGCCACGGGCACCGGCGTCCAGCTGCCGGCGTGCGGCTCTCGCGCCGCAGCGCGCTCGGCCAGGCTCACGGTTCCGTTGTTGCCGGGATCCACGTTCATCAGTTCCTCCCTCGCTCGGGTCCGGACTGCGCCAACCACCACGACTCGCCGCTCGAACACTCGGCCACGTCCAGTACGCGCACACTCGCGGCGCCGCGTTCGGTGAGGAACCGGCGCCACGTCTCCACCCGGCGCGCGAACGCCACCGGATCGCCGTCGTCGTGCGCGGCGAAGGCGATCATCACGTGCACGCCGCGCAGCGCCGCCGCGTCTCCCGGCAGCGCCAGCCGCCGGTTGTCGCGCAGGTCGGTCATGAGCACCATGTGCCGTTCGCCGAAGCGCTCGGCGTCACCCGCCAGCAGCCGGGCGCACTGGAACACCGCGCCGCCCACGTCGGTCGCGTCCTCGCGCGGCACCCGGGGCAGCACCGCGCGCGCATTGGCGGACCACGCGCTCAGGCGTTCGTACAACGCCCGCCGGTCGGGCAGCAGCCGCCCGGTCGCCGGCAGGTCGAGCACCGGCAGCACCAGTTCGTCACCGAAGCTGCGCCGCCCGATGGTGAGCACGCGGTAACGATCCCCGCTGCGCGCACCGAGAATCGTCTGCCGCACGATCCACTCCTCCATGGCCCGGCGATGCGGCGCCATGGAACCGCTCACGTCCATGGCGATCACCACCGAGCGAGCCACGCGCGGCGTCGCGCGCGGCTCGGCGCGCACCGCGGCGGGCGCGGCCACCGCCGCCAGCAGCGCCGCGCACCTCATCACGCGCTGCGCGCGCACGAACACGTCGGTGCGCGCGCTCATCGCCGCGCCTCGCGCGGGCGCCGGGCCGCACCCAGCAACGCGTCGAGCGCGTCGATGAGCGTGCGGCCGGGCCACGCGAACAACCGCAGTACGCCCTGCAGCAGGCGCACCGCGAACTGCACCACCGCGGTCACGGCCGCCAGCGCCAGCTGCGCCACACGCACCACCACGGCGGCCAGCGCCAGCACTCCGGCGAGCAGCGCCACCAGCAGCAGCTTCACGCCCAGCGCACCGGCGGTCGCGCACACCGGCACCAGCGCCGACAGCGCCGAGCCGAGCACGCGCGCCAGTTGACCGGGCGGCTCGTACGCGCTGGCCACGCCGTTCGCGGCCAGCTCGCCCAGCGCCGCGCTGACGTCGGGCTGCGACAACCGCAGCCACGCGAGCCCGGCCTGGATTCCGATCAACGCCAGCAGCACCACGCCGCAGCCCACGGCGACCACGAGGCGCCGACTCCGCGGCCACGCGCGGTCCCACGCGAACAGGTCGGTCATGCCCACACACACGAGCAGCAGCATGGCCACGACCGCCTCGATCGTCAGCAGCGCCACCGCGACCGCCACGGCCGGCGACACGCTCCAGGCGCCGAGCGCGAACGGCGTGTCGTCGAAGGGCAGCACCAGTTCCAGCGCCACCTTCATGAGCGCCGTCTCGATCGCGGCGGCGAACACGAACAGGCCGGTCAGCAGCACGCCGCCGATCAGCTTGCCGGCGTCCAGCTGGTAGCGCTTCACGATCTCGGACGCGTGACCGGAGATCGTGCCGGCCACGCCGCCGACGACGTCGGCCAGTCCGCGCTCGGGTGCGCGTGCCGGCCCCAGCAGCGCGCGAACGCCGTCGGCGACCTTTTCGAAGAGCTGCGCGAGCGTGCGCTCGAGCAGAGCGATCAACAGCAGGGCGGCGAGCACCGCCGCCCACACGGGCATCGAGTTCATGGTCCTGCTCCCCTCTCGTGGAGACGAAACACTGACGCGGCCCCGCCCATGGGGCGGAGCCGCGTCGCGACGAAGCTCCGATGAGCCTCTACTGGTCAGACGAGCGAACCGATCCGGCGTTACTCACCGCGGAGCCTGAGCGGGTCGTTCGGAGGCACACGCATCGTGTCCGCTGCCCGCTCAGCCCTGTGGGCGGTTCGCGAGCACCCGGGGGTCGTTCACGAGCATGCGGGCCAGGGCCGCGGCTTCCGCTGCGGGCATGCTCAACTGGAGTCCCAGACGAACGACGAGTTCGTTCGGCACGGCGCGGGGCCGGACCCGGAGGAGGATCTCGAGGGCCTTCATCGGAGCATCGCTTCCGCCACCGATCCGGCGATGCAACCAGCCCAACATCACGCCTGCACTCCGCGAGAGCCCCATCCGGCAATGGATGAGCAGCGGCGCGCGACCGACCCCGTCGGCGAACTGGAAGGCGGCCTCCAGCACATCCAGGGCCGCCGGCCGCGCCCCCCCGTCGTAGGGAGCGGCCTCGATGTCGTCGAAGCAGGCGTGGTGCACGCTCGCGGCGAACCGCAGTAGCGGCCTCGGCGAGCTCGTGCCGTAGATCGAGATGACGTTCCAGAACCGCTTGTCCATTCCCGTCAAAGCAACCGCTTCTTCCTGCGAGGCCACCTGCAGGTGCTGGCCCAACTCCGTCACGAGCATTCGCGTCTCCTTCCTCGAAGCTCCGGTACCCAGAGCCGCAGGCGCTGGGACCGGAGCAAGGCCATGAGTCGTTGGAACAGTGCCCAGGATCGGCGGTTCCAGTGGAACCGCGAACTCATGCTGCCCGAGTCGTGTCGGGCACGGCTCCCGCGGTGTCGGTCGTGGCCGGGTGCAGTTCGATGAGCCCCGGAACCCGGGACGCGTTGGTGAAAGTGTGCGATGCGATGAGCAGTTCCGGCGCCGAACGGCGATCCGGGCCGATCACGTGCACCTCGATACCGCGCTCGGCCATCCGCTCCAGCACCGGCACGAAGTCGCCGTCACCGGTCACGAACACGACCTTGTCGAACCGGCCGCTCAGCGCGGCCTCCCAGGCTTCCATGGTGATGATCATGTCGCAGCAGGACTTCTGCCGGCCGTCCGCGAGCGGGCGGCGCAACCGCATCTTCACTCGGGTGAAGCCCTGATGCTTGAGCGCGATCATGAACCGGCTGAGCCCGTCCGACGGCAGCGCGGCGCCCAGGTAGATGGCCGAATGCTCGAGCGCGCCCAGCCGCGCCGCGTAGGCGAGCAGTGCCTCGTAGTGCATGTCGTGCGGGGTGCCGAGCGAATGCGAATAGCCGTACAGGTTCTCGCCGTCCACGAACAGGGCCACGCGGGAACCGTGCTGCGCCGACTGCGAAGCGGGTGCTTCGAACGTCGTGGCGATCATGCCGACCTCGTGCGGTGACCACCCGAAAGAACGACCCGGAAGGAGTGTCCTTCCGGGTTCCGGGCGGTGAAGGCCTTCTTTCGGGCCTCCATCCGGTACACGCACGAGACGGTGCAGCGTTACCGAGAGCTCCGGGGCGGGTCCTGGAGCGCCTTGAGCCGGGCGATTTCGCGCGTTTCCCAGACCAGCTGCTCGGCCTGGTTCGCGTAGGTCATCGCGCCTCGCCTGGCCTGCGCGCGCTCGGCGAACTCCCGGGCCCGCGCCGTGTCGCCGCCCAAAGCGAAGAAGTGCCCGGCGGTGAGGAGCCCCAGCAGCAGGTTGTGGTCATCCACGCCCTGCATCCACTCGAGTTGCCGCGGGGTCGAAAGTCGCCTCGCCCACGCCAGCGCGTGGTGGTGGCCCCGGCGCAGGACGTCACGATACGCGCGCAGGACCACGCCCTGAGCCTGCGCCCCGCGGCCGCGCCGGGTGTGCAGGAACTCCGACCGCAGCGGGTATTCGGCCATCCACTCGTCGCCGTATTTCCAGAAGCTCGCTTCGTCGCCGGAGCGCAGCGACATGATGGCGAGCCGGAACAGCGCGCTGAAGATGCCGCCGGGGATGCCGGCGGCGCGCGAAAGCCGCAGGTGTTCGCGCTGGATCTCGATGGACTCGGGATAACGCTCCGCACGCTCGAGAAGCACGGCGAGAAAGCCCTGGAGCTGGCGCATCTCGTCGTTGTTCTGCGCGGCGCGAGCCCGGTCGAGCGAATCGCGCATCTGCCGCTCGGCGTCGGCGATTCGGCCGGCGCCATAGTAGTGATTGCACAGATCGCGGCCGAGCATGGGCACGAGGCGCTGCGCCGCGGGATCGTCGGATCGCTCGAAGAGCTGCAGCAGCTCGCGCGCGCCACCGATCACGCGCTCGGCCTTTTCCGCCATGGACTGCCCCTGAAGCCGGGCCATGAGCGAGTACTGCAGGAAGCGCCGTTCTTCCAGATCGGTCGCGTCGGCATGACGCTCGAGTATGCCGTCGAGGATCGTCATGGCGCGCGACTTCAATCCGTCCTGCACGAGCTTCTTGTCGCGGCCTTTCGCGTGCCAGCGAAGATGCAGCAGGTACTCCGCCAGCCGGTGTTCGGCGACGATCACCTGGGCTCCGGGTGCGGCATCCTCGTGCACGATCCGCACCGCCGCCTCGTAATGTTCGAGCAGGCTGTCGAGCGCCACGAACCCGGGCGTGCCGCGCGGCACGCGCGCCTGATCGGCACGCAGCCGCTCGAGCGCCTCGCACATGAGTGCCCCGTCACGTGTCGCGCGTGCTTGCGCCACACACTGGAGGAACGCCAGATTCGAGGGCCCCACGAGCCCCTGCAGTCGCAGCGACCGGCCCTGCGCCATCCGTGCGTTGGCCCGTTCGAGCGTGGTGGCCTCCGGGTCTTCGTAGGCCTGCCGAGTCAAGTCCGCGACGTCGCCGTGCATTCCGAGGTCGGCCGCAAGCTGAGTGGCCTCCGCGCGGAAGCCCTGCCGAATGCGCGGCGACTCGGCGCGCATGGCAGCCACGAGACCCTGCGCCAGCAGCAGCACCACCGGCTTGGCCGCGGGCCGCTTGCCCTGGAAGGCCATCGCCGCCGCCCAAGACGCGGGCGCCGTGGGCGCGGTCCAGCCGTGGGCCACACGGAAACCGTGCGCGCAGCAGGCGTCGCGCAGCGACTCGTGCGCGAACGTGTACACGCCGGGTGTCCCTTCCACGGCGTGAAAGACCGTCGTGCGCGCCAGCGCCTGCACGATCGCCGTGAAGTCCTCGCGCGGCGCCCGGCTCCGGGTGGGCCACCAGCGCGGCGTCTCACCCGCGGGCCGCGCGCGGAAGAATTGCGCGAGCGCATCGCAGGCTTCGTCCTCGTCCAGCTGCGTGCGGCCCTTTTCCACCAGCCGTCGCGCAAGAACGTCGAGCAGCCCCCGCGCGCTCGCGACCACCTCGGCACCGTCGGTCAGGCAGTCGGAGTTGTGACTGGCCCGCTCGAGCGTGGCGAACTCCGCCAGCAGCTGCGCGATCGCTTCGTCGAACAGGTCGGCGAGCCGCACGTCCTCGGTGCTCGGGCGCTTCTCGAACGCGCCCCCCACCGACGCGATCAGGGCGGCGTGCAGCGGCGTGAGTTCGGCGCCGCCGCCCTGCAGCGAGCGCCGCAGCCTCTCGACCACCGCCGCCTGCCTGGCGCTGAAGAAGCGCTGCAGGTCGCGTGCAGCGGGTGGCAGCACGCGGTACACCTCGGGCTTCAGCCCGGCGCACGCCGTCTCGAGGCGATCGAGCCGCGCGTTCACCGCGAGCACGTCCGGACGGCCGACCAGCAACAGCGCGGCGCGCGGGTTCGCCTCGAGCGCCTGGACCAACTGCCTCAAGAAGCGCGCGAATCCCCGGCGCTCCTCGGATTCACCGATCTCGTTGAGGCCGTCCACCACCACGAGCAGGCCGTCCAGGCTACGAGCGAGTGCGAGACGCTCGTCGAGTGCGATCCGTCCGCTTCCGGCGCGCGCGACGTCGGCTGCGTGCAGGTACCACGGCACCACGGCGCCGCTCGCGCACGCGAGGGTGCCCTCGTTGGCGGCACGCAGGCAGCGCTCGACCAGCGTGGACTTGCCCGTACCGGCGTCACCGACCAGCACCAGCGTGCGGCCCGCCAGGCCTTCGTCGAGCACACGGCGAAGCAGCGCGTGCAGATCCTCGGGAGGGCCGAGCGGCTCGGCGCCGTTGCGCCCGGTGCGCATGACCGGGGTGGGCATCCACATGCCCGCTTGCACGGTCGAGAAGAACTGCGCGGCCCTCGCGCTCTCACGCGCGATGCCGAGCGGCCGCCAGCCGGTGACCGCGGCGTTGCCGCTGTTGAAGCACGTACGGCGTGCGCGCCCCGGATGCTCGCGTGCAATGCCAGCGCCCATCGTGTTCGCGATCCACGGCGAGAGTGCGGCACAGGCTTCCTCGCTGCACGCGAGCGCCACGGTGTTGCCGTGCGCGTGCAGGAACGTCTCGATCAGCCGCATGGAGTGGGTCCGCGAACGCACCCGTGCCAGGTCGAGCCCGTGCACGATCAGGTGCAGTCGCCCCTCCGCCCAGTCACGCGCCGCGATGCGTTCGCGCCCGGGTGCGGCACGCCGCAGCCAGTCGCGGAACTCCGCGGTCAGTTCGTTCGCGCTCGCCACCAGCGGCACGCGATGCGCGCGTGCGGAGGCGATGGCTCGCGATTCCGGGACGCGCCCGGAACGACCGCCTCGTGCGGTCCGTTCCTCGGCGAGCCGCTGCGCGGCCAGCCGGCGTGCGCGCTCCCGGGCCCAGGCTGCCGAGGCTGCGTCGAAGTCGTCGCCGGGCTGCTCCGAGCGCACGTGCAACAGGTGGGCGCCGG
The DNA here is from genome assembly GCA_016215625.1 of Candidatus Eiseniibacteriota bacterium. Lineage (GTDB taxonomy): Bacteria > Eisenbacteria > RBG-16-71-46 > RBG-16-71-46 > RBG-16-71-46 > CAIXRL01. The sequence continues at coordinate 16,872 of JACRIW010000067.1, forward strand.
CATCCGGCGCGGTCGCGACGCCGCCACGGGCACGCTTCCCACCGCGCGTTCGCGCGAGGGCCTCGAGGTGGCCCTGCCACGGATCCACGAGCACGCGCTCGAGCGCCTGCTCGAACGTGTCCACGTACACGAGCTCGGGGCAAGAGGCGCGGCGCCCCTGACGGCGGCGCCACTCGTCGCCCTGGCGCTCGTTCCTGCGCGGCAGCAGCACGAAGCGCACCTGCTGCGACTCGGGCGCATGCGTGTTGTGCAGCAGCACCGCGTCGAGCTTCTCGGCGATGCCCTCCACGGGCCGAATGCGGCCGTCACGCGCCAACTCGCCCGTGAACGCCACGTCGCCCGGCGACTCCACGCCCACGCGGCGCCCTGCATGCTGCGCCATGAGCGCAAGCGCCGCGGCCAGCCCGGCCGACGAACCCGCCACTTCGAGGCCCGCGAACGACGGCCGCAGCCAGGCGTCCACGCCCACGCCGTCGCCCAGCCAGCGAAGCGTCACGTGGCGTGCGGTCTCGAGCGCGCGCACGAACTCGCGATCCACCTGCCGCGGCCCGCGCACGCGAATCGCGTCGCGCTTGCCCGCGCGCGCGCGCACGCCGATGGCGAGGGGTTCGCACATGCCGGCGCGATCGCGAGCGCGCAGGAACAGCGCCCACACGCGATGCCCGGCCAGGCGCTCTTCCTCGTCGAGGGAGGAAAGCAGCGACGCCAGCGAATCGCTGGCCGGCTTCGCCAGCCCGGCGCGGCTCGCGAGCCTGCCCCACTGCCGCCGCCAGTCGCTCGCGGCGCTCGCGAGCGAAGCGCCTTCGGGTGGCGCGCTCGTCACGATCTGTGCGCGGCGCAGCCGCAGCCGCTCCAGCACGCGCTCGCCGGCGAGCCGGCGCAACGCCGCGGCGCTGAGCCCGCGCTCGAGCGCAGTCGCTTCATCCCGCGAACGCCCCGCTCGGCCATCGGCGCCGTCCGCCGAGCGCGCGAGCAGTTCGCGGAGCGCATCGCGGAGCGACGCCGCGAGCCGCGCCACGGCCTCTTCGCCGAACGTTTCGTAGCGCCGGCGATCGTCGACTTTACCCCGGTCGCGCAGATCGGCGAGCGACGCCTCGAGCAGTTCCAGAAGGCTCACGGCGTTCGCGAACCCATCGGCGCCCGCCGCGACGATCTCGCCGGACAACAACGCGAGCCGGGCCAGCACCACGTCGCCCTGCTTGGCGAGCGTCTCGAGCAGGTCCATGCCGCGCGGCCAGCCATGCCGCTTCGCCGTCAGCAGGTTCTCGCGCGAGACGTCCATGCGTCCTTCGCCTAGGCCGGGATCCCGAACACCAGCTGCACGCGCACGAGCGCGCCCTTGAGCGCCGGCGTGCAGCGCACGTCCTCGAACCGCAGCCGTCCGCCCGAGCACTTGCCTCGCGCGACCGCTTCCTTCGCAGCGCGCGCACCACGGGCGCGGTACTCGATGCGCACGAGCACGTGCGATTGGGCGTACCGGGCGGCGGAGTCGGCCAGCCGAACGGTCAGCGACAGCGTGCCGCCCGCGCCGATCGTGGGCTCCACGACCACCGTGTGGCGCAGCGCCTTCGCCAGCAGCTTGCCCTTCGCGTCCACCGCACGGCATTCGAGCCGCACGGCGGGCGCACGCTTGCTCGCCGCGGCCGCGAGCATGAGCTCGTCCTCGGCCGGCGCGAACTCCACCAGTCGAAGCGACGCGAGCAGCCGATCCACGACCCCGTCCTGCTCGGCGGTGAGTGCGCGCGGAGCGGCCTTCAGCCACGGCATGAGCGCGCCGGCAGCCACACCGCTTTCGATCGCCTCGCGGCAAGCGCGCCGCGCGGTGGCCATGCGCAGCGCACACTTCGGGCAGCCGGTGACGTGGAACATGAGCTCGCCGGCCTGCTCCAGCGGCAGCTGCCCGGCCGCTCCGCGGTACAGGTCGGCGCTCGACGGGCACTCCCGCCCCAGCGCGGCCTTGCTCGCGGGGACCGATGGTCTCTGGACGCTTCTCTTTTTCATGGGCTCCTCGGGTCATGCGCCGGTCGCGCGCAGTGCGCGGCGAACCGGTCGCGGGTGATCAGCTCGATTCTCTCGTGACCCACCAGCCGTCTTCGGACAGCGAAAGGTCGTTCTCCCTGAAGTAGTCGCGGAATCGGTGGCCGACGCCGGTGACGGCCTTGCGCGCCGCACCGACGGTGATCGCCGCCAGCTTGCGATTGCGCGCGCTGGGCCGCTGACCGAGCTTCTCGAGGCGCTCGAGGCAATGCCGCACGAAGGGCACGATTTCGGCGAGAATCGGTCCATAGTCGAGCCCGGCCAGGTTCCGCATGCGGAACAGTGCGAGGTCGCGAAGCCGCGGCACGAGCGCGTTGCCGTCGTTGCGGCGCGCGCGCCATGCGTGGCGATAGAGCCAGGTCGCCGTGACCTTGGTCCAATCCGTGCCCCCCTTGCGCACGCGCAGGAACGGCACCGGCATCGGGTCGAAGCGCTCGTCCGCGACCAGGTACTGGTATTGCGTGAAGTTCAGCACCCACCAGCTCTCGAGCCGCGACAGGTGCGTGCCGGCCTCGCGGCGGAACACGGTCCGTCCGAACTCGACGAGGTCGGTTTCGGACGCGAGTGCATTGCCCGCGGCGAGCGGAGCGAGGTTCGCCTCGGTTCCGCTCTCGGCTTGCACGAGCGCGGTGTGGGCGGCGACGACGCTGCGATGCCGGCCCTGCGTGTTCAAGAGATTCGTGGCGATCGCGATGAGGTACCCCTCGGGCGCCCCGTGGCAATCCGTGTGGTGCTGCTGGAACCGGAGGTAGGTCTGCTGCACCACGTCTTCCCAAGTGTCAGGCAAGTCCAGCATGTGGCGCTTGGACCGTACCCTTGCGCTCACCAACTCCACCGTGCGCACATAGACCTCGGAAAGCAACCGGTCGTAGCGGCGTCGCCGGGTGGAATCGCCGGCGATTTCGTTGAGCTCATCCACCAGCTGCCGAAGCGTGAGGTTCGTGAGCCCGATATCCCATCGTTCGGTACGGGCGGCTGGGCGATCGTTGCGGGCCATGTCGCGATCCTTGGGGTGGGTCGAGTACCGCCGTCGCCGGGCAGGCGATCGGCCTTCACTCCCAAGGACGTCGGGGGCGGCGCAGCGTTACCGAGTGCGCGTTCGAACCCCGGGAGCGAAGCCGCCGGAAACCACGCCCCCGGCGGTATGGCGATGTCAGCATGCACCCGGACCATAGGCAGCGACCTCGGACCATACAAGACGGGATTGGTCACCCTCTCGCCGGCGGGAGACGGCGCCACGGCATGCATGTCGAGTGGCGTGGTCGACGCTCACAGAGGTCGGAGCTCGACCGGACGATCGGGGAGATCGCGCGGCACAAAGCTGAAGCGAAACACGAGGAGGCGCAGGCAAGTCGTTGTGGGGCTACGCCACGGGACGACCTACCCCCTCCGCCACCTCTCGCCCAGCCGAACCGCCCGGCCGCCCTTCTCGAGCAGCATCAGGTGCGCGAGCAGCGAGCGTTCGGCGAGCGGCCAGAGCTCCGGCTTCGTGTCGTCGTAGGCGAGCGGCAGCAGCTCGGCGAGCGTGCGCTCCGAGTCGCCGAGCGCGGCGAGCACGCGCACCTCGCGCTCACGCCGATGCTTCGCGAGCGCCTTGATCCGGCGCACCGCGGCGCCCTGCGGCGAGCCGTGCGCGGGAAAGATCGTCGCGGGCTCGAGCGCCGCCATGCGGTCGAGCGTCGCCAGGTAGTCGCCCATGTCGCCGTCGGGCGGATCGATGATCACGCTGCCGGGACCACCGGGCACCAGGTCACCGCAGAAGAGCACGCGACGGCTCTCGAGCCACAGCGCGATGTGATCACGCGTGTGCCCGGGCGTGGACAGCACCTTGAGCGACCACTTCGTGTGGCCGGACGGCAGCTCGATCGAGTCGCCGTCGCCCACCACGCGGTCGAGCTTCAGGTGCGGCGAGAGCGCGATGTGCCCGACGACGGGCGCGCCGAATCGTTCGCGGCACGCCGCCACGCCGCCGGTGTGATCGGGATGATGGTGCGTCACGAGGATGAGCTTCACGCGCCGCCCCTGGGTCGCGAGCAGGTCGGCGACGCCGAAGAGTTCCTCGAGCGCTTCCGGTTCGCCGCTGCCCGGATCCACCAGCAGGCAGTCGCGCTCACCGATGAAGTAGGCGTTCGTGTGCTGCGCGGGCGGCAGCGGACGCGTCTTCATCGCGTGCAGCACGATGCCGTGCTGCAGCTCGACGAGCCGCGCGGGCGTCGAGGCGCGGCGCGGCGCGTCGGCGAGGCGCGACGCGAGGTTCTCCTCGCCCACGGCGAGGTCGCGCATGGTCCACAGGATCGGCGCCGCGAACGTGACCTCGCCGCGTTCCCAGCGCGCGATCGCGTCGGCGGGCCTGATCCACTCGCCGTGCTCGAGCTCGCCGGGCACGATGCTCGCCTCCTGTCCCTCGGGCACGCGCGCGAGGAAGAACAGCGTGTCGAATCGCACGGGCGCGAACGCCGGCGTCTGCCAGCGCCCCGCGAAGGTCAGCTGCGACGCGTCGAAGCGCCAGCCGTGGCGTTCGGCGAGTTCGGGCAGCGTCACGGTGCCGGCGAGCAGCTGCTCGCGCGCCGTGGCGAGCGTCGCCGCGTCGGCCGCACCCTCGAGCGCGACCAGCACGCCGGTCTCCTCGAGCGCCTCGCGAATGGCGCACGCGCGCGCGGCGCGTTCGAACTCGTCGTCCACGCCGTCCAGCGGCAGCAGCGTGTCGGCGGCGTCCACCTTGCCGCCCACGAACGCGTGGAAGCCCGGCTGCACGGGCACGGCCTCGCTGCGCTGCACCCAGAAGGCCTCGAGCGCATCGCCGCGGCCGCGCACGAGCACGACGACGGCGCTGTCGCGGAACTTGGGCCGGGGGGCTCCGGATGGGGGAACGGGAGGCGTGGTCATCGCACGGCACTATAAGAGTCGCGGGGCCCGCAGTGCGAGCCCCGCGACGTTTTCGAATGCACGGCGCCGGAGGCGCCGGGCTTGCCTAATGCGCGACGTTCCGCAGTTCGGCCTGCTCGGCCTCCCACCAGAACGCGCCGCGCGGCAGCGTGCGCGGGGCGATCTCGTCCATGCGCGCGGCGTCGTAGAGACGGCCGTTCACCATGACGCGCGAGACGCTCTCGCTGTTGCGGATGTCGGCGAGCGGATCGCGGTCCATCACGATCAGGTCGGCGAGCTTGCCCGGCTCGAGCGTGCCGATCTCGCGGTCGTAGCCGAGGTAGCGCGCACCGCCGATGGTCGCGCATTTCAGCGCTTCGTGCGGCGTCATCCCGCCCTGCACCATGCTCCAGATGTCCCAGTGCGCGCCGAGCCCCTCGCGCTGGCCGTGCGCGCCCACCTGGATGCCGACGCCCGCGCGATGGAGCTTCGCGGCTTCCTCGGCCACGGTGATGTGGTTCCACTCGCCGTCCGGCGCGGTCACGGGACGGCGCGCGCGCGCGTCGAGGATGCGGCGCGGCACGAACGCCTGCAGGCGCTCGTCGGCCCACACGGGCGTCTTCGCGTACCAGTAGTGCTCGCCGTCGAGGCCGCCGTAAGCGACGTTGAACGTCGGCGTGTAGCCGACCTTCGTGCCGCTCCAGAGCTGCACGACGTCGTCGTACACGCGCGCGATCGGGAGCGCGTGCTCCACACCCGTGTGGCCGTCGATCACCATGGTCATGTTGTGCGGGAACAGCGCGCCGCCTTCGGGCACGACGTTCATGCCGAGCTGGCGCGCGGCCTCCAGCACCTGCTGGCGCTGGTCGCGGCGCGGCTGGTTGTAGCTCTTCACGCTGCTCGCGCCGTACGCCTGCATGCGGCGCAGGTGCATGAGCGCGTCGCCGAGACTGTCCACGTCGGCGCGGAAGTCGCCCTTGGCGCCGTAGAGGATCGTGCCCGTCGAGAAGATGCGCGGCGCGACGATCATCCCGGCGCGCTGCATCTCGGCCTGCGTGAAGATCTGGTACGAGTCGTTCGACGGGTCGTGCAGCGTGGTCACGCCGAACGCGAGCGAGGCGTAGTCGATCCACGAACGCTGCGGGATCAACTGCTCCGCGCCCATGCCGCCGTGCCAGTGCGCGTCCACGATGCCGGGCGTGATGGTCTTGCCCTTCACGTCGAACACCTTCGCCCCGGCGGGAATCGCGGTCGAAGCGCGCGGGCCGACGGCGGTGATCTTGTTGCCGGTCACGACGACCGTGCCGTCCTCGATGATCTCGTCGCCACGCATGGTGAGCAGCCGCGCGCCGGTGAGCGCGATCACGCCCGCGGGCTTGTCGAGCGCGAACGTGAAACCGATCGCGCGCGTGCGCGGCGCGACCGCGGCGAGCGAATCCGGCGCGCCGGGCGCGAACGTGAACGTCTCCGCGAGGTCGCGCGAGTGGAGCGTCTCGCCGAGCGCCCAGTGCAGCGTGCGCGAGTCGCCCGACCACGCGAGCCAGTCCCCGGCGTCGCGCGAGACGAGCTTCACGGGCAGGTTGCCCGCCTTCGGCCCCACTTCCACGGGGCGGCCGGCGAACGTGAACGGCGCCATGAACACCTTGTACTTCTCGCGGAACGCGACCCAGCGTTCGTCGGGCGACAGCTGGATCTCGGTGAAGTACACGCCCTTCAGGTGCGTACGCTCGTCGGTGCCGTCGAGCGCGATGCTCACGAGGGACCGCTCGTCCTCGTCGCCGCCTTCGACGTCCGTGAAGTACACGCGGTCGTTGCGCGCCGCGAACTGCGGCAGCTGGCCGTGCGGCGAGATCCGGCGCGACGCGCCGCCCGCGGCGGGCACCGCGAACAGTCCGGTCTCGAACGCGTACTGCGGCGAGAACAGGTAGCCGCCGCCGATCGCGCGGTACACGATCGTCGCACCGTCCAGCGAGAACACGGGCTCGACGTAGTGCCCGGGCATCGCGGTCACGACGCGCCCCACGCCGCCCTTGCTGCTCACCACGCGCACCGCGCCGAGCGCGTCGTCGTTCCAGCTCGCGTACGCGATCCACTTCCCGTCGCGCGACCACGAAGGATGCGACTCGAAGTGCTCGTTCTGCGTCGTCAGCCGCTGCGGCACGCCGTTCGGCAGCGCGCGCACGTACAGGTGCCCCAGCGCCGAGTACACGACGCGGTCGCCCTGCGGCGACACGGTCACCCAGCGCAGCATGTGCGTGCGCATCGAGTCCGGCGCGACGGGCGTCGCGAAGCGCACGGCTTCGGTCACCGTGCGCGTGCCGGCGACATGGAAGGGAATGTCGCGGACGGCCTTCGTCGCGACGTCGATCCGGTGCAGGCCGCCCTTGCTCCAGAACACGAGTGCCTTCGCGTCGGGCGTCCACGCGATGCCCGGGTACACGCCGTGCACGGCCCAGCTCTCCTGGAGGTCGCGGTCGAGCCCGTCGTACAGCGGCTTCTCGGCGCCGCTCACGAGGTCGTACAGGTAGAGCACGCTCTTGAAGCGCACGCGGCGGATGAACGCGAGCCACTTGCCGTCGGGCGAAGGCGTCGGACGGATCGCGCCGCCGGCGCCGCCTTCGATCGTGCGGATCTCGCCGCTCTCGCGATCGAGCCGCTGGATCGAGTAGATCTGCGTGTTCGAGTCCTTGTTGTACTCGAACGAGCCGCCCGGCGTGGCGTCCATGCTCCAGTAGAGCCAGCGCCCGTCGCGCGAGAACGCGGGCTCGCCCTCGTCCTTCTGCTCGGTGCGGCGCTTGGTCATCTGCGTGCCGTCGCCGCCGGTCCAGTGGTACATCCAGATCTCGCCGGCGCCGGCCGAGCGCGTGGACGTGAAGTGCTTGCGCGCCGCGATGTACTGGCCGTCGGGCGTCCACGTGGGGCTGTTGAGCAGGCGGAACGTCTCCTTCGTCACCTGCCGCGGGTTCGCGCCGTCGGCGTCCACGATCCAGATGTTGTCGCCGCCCGCGCGATCGGAAGTGAACGCGATGCGCCTGCCGTCCGGGCTGAAGCGCGGCTGCTCGTCCCACGCGAGGCCGCTCGTGAGCGCGCGCGCTTCGCCACCCTCGATCGGCAGCGTGTACAGGTCGCCGAGCAGGTCGAACACGAGACGCTTGCCGTCGGGGCTCACGTCCACGCTCATCCACGTGCCGGTGCGCGTGTCGAGCTTCACCTCGTGATGCTCGCCCGGAGGCGCGCTCACGTCCCACTTGCCGTCCGGCGCCACCGTGGGCGCGTTCGCACCGCTCGAGGGCGCACGCTGCATGAGCGGGCCCATCGCCTGCGGGCCGTTGCCGTCGGTGTCCTTGGGACCTTCGTGCGCGAACGTGGGCGCCGCGGCGAACGCGCACGCGAGGAGCAGCGAAGACAGCAGTGCGGCGCGCGGAACGCGCCGCCGGATCGGGGAAGCGGCCATCGGGCGGACCTCGGTCGAGAGGGTGAGGGCTCGGCCGCGTGGGGAGCGGCGCAGGACGGGCGGCACTGTACTCCGCGGGCGCGGGCGCGTGGACCGGCCCGCGCGACGAACGCGGCGCACGGGCATGCGAACGGGGCGGCGGCCGTCTCCGGCCACCGCCCCGTCCCGTCTTTCCGTGTGTCGTGCCGCTACTTCTTCACCACCGCGAGCGTGGCCTTCTCGACGATGTCGAGCGCCTCGTCCACTTCGGCCGCCGTGATGTCGAGCGGCGGACGGAAGCGCAGGCTCTTCGTGCCGCACGGCAGGATGATCATGCCCATCTCGTACGCCTTGGCGCCGACCGCGGCCCGGACGTCGCCGTCCGGGAAGTCGATCGCGCACATGAGGCCGCGGCCGCGGGCGTTCGACAGCACGTCCGCGTGGCGCGACTGCAGCGCCTGCAGGCCCTTCAGCAGGTGCGCGCCGACCGTCGCCGCGTTCTCGACCATCTTCTCTTCCTCGATGATCTGCAGATACTTCTCGCAGCGCACCATGTCCACGAGGTTGCCGCCCCACGTCGAGTTGATGCGGCTCTTCATGTGGAACACGTTGTCCGGCTCCTCGTCGATGCGGCCGCCGGCCATGCAGCCGCACACCTGCATCTTCTTGCCGAACGCGACGAGGTCGGCGTCCACGCCGATCGCCTGGTGCGCCCACATGCTGCCCGTGATGCCGATGCCCGTCTGCACTTCGTCCCAGATCAGCAGCGCGTCGTTCTCGTGCGCGAGCGACTTGAGCGCGACGAGGAACTCCTTGCGGAAGTGGTTGTCGCCACCTTCCGCCTGGATCGGCTCGATCAGGATCGCCGCGATGTCGTCCTTGTTCGCGGCGAACGCGGCCTTCACCTCGGCGAGCGTCTGCGCCTCGGCGGCCTGCACGCGCGCGATCTCGGCGTCGGTCACCGGGAAACGCAGCCCCGGGTTGCTGACGCGCGGCCAGTCGAACTTGGCGAAGTACTGGTACTTCCTCGGATCGGCGGTGTTCGTCATCGAGACCGTGTAGCCGCTGCGGCCGTGGAACGCCTCACGGAAGTGCAGGATCTGGTGACCCTTCTCTTCCTTGATGCCCTTCGCGAAGTTGCGGCGGACCTTCCAGTCCATCGCGGCCTTGAGCGCGTTCTCCACGCCCAGCGCGCCGCCGGCCACGAAGAACGCGTACTTCATGCTCGCCGGCTTCGCGACGCGGCCGAACGTGTCGACGAACTCCGCCATCTCGGTCGTGTAGACGTCCGAGTTGGTCGGGTTCACGAGCGCGGCGCGCGTGAGCTTGGCGAGGAAGTCCGGGTCCTTCGTCTTCGGGTGGTTGAAGCCGATCGGCAGCGTGGCGAAGAACGAGAACAGGTCGAGGTACGTGCGGTCGTGGCGCGAGTCGTACAGGCGCCGCCCCTGGCTCTTCTCGAGATCCAGCACGATGTCGTAGCCGTCCGCCAGCATGTGGCGATGAAGCGTGTCGTGCACCTGCGAGGGTGCGATGCGAGCGGTCATTCCTCACCTCCCGTGTTCTCGGGTTCGACGTAGGACTCTTCCTTCACGGTCGAAAGCACCATCACCGTGCGCGTCTGCCGCACGCCCTCGTGTCCCGCGAGCTGCTCGAGCAGCAGCTCCTGCAGCGACTCCATGTCGCGGACGCGGACCTTGAGCAGCAGCGAGAACTCGCCGGTGACGTGATGGCATTCCTGGACTTCGTTGAGCTTCATGATCCGTTCGAGAAATCCGCCCTCGAACCTCGGGTGTTCGAAGAACACCTCCACGAAAGCCGACACACCGGCCCCGACGGCCGCGGGCTCGACGATCGCGGCGAAGCGCCGGATCACGCCCGAAGCCTCGAGCTTGCGCAGCCGTTCGCTCACCGCGGCGGTGGACAGCCCCACCTTCTTGGCGATCTCGCTCTGCGCCAGCTTGGCGTCGCGCTGGACGAGACGGACGATGTGGCGGTCCTTCGCGTCGAGCGGCTGATAATGTTTCGGCTTTCTGACCATGCAACGAGTATATGTTCGGCAAAAAGGCATTTCAACTGAAATCTTTACCGTTCTTGTGGACTTTGTTCGCGCAAGTCGTTGGACAGCAACGGGGCCTCCCCTTAATGTGCCCGCCCTATGATCTTCGCTCTCGACCTCGAAGGGTGCATCGCCCCCGAAATCTGGCCCGTCCTGGGCGCCACCTACCGCCTTCCCGACTTCGCCCTCACCACCCGCGACATCGGGGACTTCGACGAACTCATGCAGCGCCGCGTCGCCGCGGCCCGCCGGGCGGGCATCACGCTCGCCGACCTGCAGAAGCTCGCGCACGCGGTCGAGCCCTACCTCGGTGCGCGCGAGTTCATCGCGCGGCTGCGGTCCATGGGCAACGTGGTGATCATCTCGGACACGTTCCACGAGTTCAGCGATCCGCTCGCGGCCAAGCTCGGCGGCGTGAACCTGTTCGCGAACCGCTTCGAGCTCGACGAGAAGGGCATCATCTCGGGATTCAAGCTGCGCATCCGTGGCCAGAAGGAGCGCATCGTGTCGGGCTTCAAGTCCGCGGGCTTCAAGGTCGCGGCGATGGGCGATTCGATGAACGACTTCTCGCTGCTGAACAGCTGCGACCTGCCCGTGCTCTATCGCCCGGTGGACGCGCTGCGCCAGGCCGTGCCGCACGGGCATGTTTCCGACAACCTGGACGACGCGCTCGAGTACTTCGAGGCGGCGAAGCGACGCCTCGACGAGACCGGCGACCTGCGCTGAGGGCGTACCGCGCGATCGAACTTCGCCGCGCGTGAGCAAACGAACGGGCGGTGGCACCATCGGGTGCCGCCGCCCGGCGCATTTGTGCCGCCCACCTGCTTCGATTCGGCTGTCAGAAGGCCCTCGTCCACGCGTAGACCCCTTGTATCGCTCATTTCTTGTTGCTGCGCGGACACGCTTTCCGACACACTTTATCCCCGTTTCGCGGCCCGAATCATGGCTTCGACCTCCCTCCCCACACCTTCGCCCTACTCGCCTGAGGTACTTCCCATGCTTCGACGTATCGCCCTCGCGTTCTGCGCCGTCGCCCTCCTCCTCACGCTTCCGAGCGCCGAAGCCCGCGCCGCCGCCGTGCGTTGGACCAACGCCGCGGGTGGCAACTGGAGCGTGACGACGAACTGGTCCACCGGCGCGGTGCCGGCCGCGACCGACACGGCGGTGTTCGACCTCGCCGGCACCTACACGGTCACGGTGAACCCGACGACGCTCACGATCGCGGGCCTGCGCATCAGCGGCGCGGCGAGCGGCGTGCAGACGGTGAGCGCGGCGAGCGGTCGCACGCTCACCTTCAACGGTCCCGTGATCGTCGGCGCGCAGGGCGTGCTCACGCTCGGCGGCGCGACGGTGAACGGCACGGGCGGCTACACGGTGGACGGCACGTGCAACCTCACGAACCAGTCGCTGCCGAACGCGCTCACGCTGAACGGCACACTGGTCGTGAACGGCACGTGCACGCAGAGCGGCGCGCTGACCGTGAACTCGGGGGCGACGCTGCGCATCGCGGGCACCGCCTCGCTGAACGGGCAGCTGACGGTGGCGAACGGGTTCACGAACAACGGCACGATCGAGCTCACGTCCAGCGGCGCCGCGACCGCAGCCACGCTCGCCGTGACGAACGGTACGCTCACGAATGCTGCCGGCGCGTCGATCCAGTCGCTCGCGGGCTCGGGTGGTGCGCGCAACCTGACCGCGAAGCTCGACAACCAGGGCACGATCACCGTCGCGCAGGCGCTCACCACCAACAAGGCGTCCGTCGCGCACACGAACGGCGGCACGATCAACCTCACCACGGGTGACTACACGATCGTCATTTCGGGCACCGGCCACAGCTTCACGACGACCGGCACGATCAACGTGCCCGTGGGACGCACGATCACCTTCCAGGGCGGCGTCACCGGCGGCCTGAACCAG
>JACRIW010000065.1 GCA_016215625.1 Candidatus Eiseniibacteriota bacterium
CGCGTCCGCGAGCGGCTGGCGGCGTCCGGTGCCGCGGGCGCGCCCACGGCGCCGGCCGAAGCCCCCGCGGCGCCTTCGCCCGCGGCGCTCGCGGCGGCGGCGCGGCCGAGCGGGCAGTACGCCGAGCGCCTCATGGTCCGCGACGGCGCGCGTGTGCACGTCATTCCCATGGAGAAGCTCGACTACGTCGAAGCGCAGGACGACTACGTCGCGATCCATGCCGAGGGCCGGTCGTGGCTCAAGCACCAGACGCTCGCCGAACTCGAGCAGGCGCTCGACCCCGCGCGCTTCGTGCGTGTGCACCGTTCGTACGTGGTGAACGTCGAGCGCATCGCGCGCATCGAGCCCTACGCGAAGGACAGCCGCGTCGCGATCCTGCACGACGGCCGCGAGCTCCCCGTCAGCCGCGGCGGCTACCAGCGGCTGCGCGAACGGATGTAGCGGGGCGAAACGCGAGAGGGTGCGGCCCGAGCGAGGCCACACCCTCCGCTGGCCCGTCGGCGCTCCCCCGAGCGACGGACGGGATTCCAACGAGCCGCGCTAGCGTGCGATCACGATCTTCGCCGTGCGCGTGCCCTCGGCGGTGCGCAGGCGCGCGAAGTAGACGCCCGCGCCCATGCCCGCGGCGTCGAACGATGCGGCCGCACGGCCTGCCGGGCGCACGCCGTCCACGAGCGTCGCGACGCGGCGTCCCGCCACGTCGAGCAGTTCGAGCGAGACGTGACCTTCGCGCGTCGTCGCGTATGCGAGCTGGCCCTGCGCACGCACCGGGTTCTGCCGCGTGCCCAGTTCGAGCCCGCGTGCGGCGGCGACCGGCGCGTCCAGCAAGTTGCCGGTCGTGTAGTCCCACAGGCCCGCGCCCCAGGTGCCGAAGCGCATGACGCCCCGATAAGGCACCGCCTCGACCGCACGGAACTGCACGGCGGGAAGCGCCGGGTCGGCGGTGCTCACGAAAGTCCCGCCGCCGCTTTCCCGGTAGGGGCCCGCTTCCGTGGCGAGGTAGAACACGCCGAGTGCGGTGCCGTCGTACGCCGCGTCGAACACCGTCGTCTGCGAGGACGGCAGGCCGGACGAGGCGTCGGTCCAGGTGGCACCGCCGTCCGACGTGTGCACGATGCCGCGGCCGAGGCACCAGGCCTCGAGCGCGTCGTCCGGGTTCACGACGATCTTCACGCGCGAGAGCTGCAGCTCATCCATGACCGGCGGCGCCGCGCCCGCGGAGGGGTTCCACGTCACGCCCGCGTCCGGCGACCAGAGCAGCGTGCCGTCGCGCATCGCGAGGTACCAGCGGTTCCCGTCCGAGGGCGCGATGCCGAAGCCGGCGATGCCGCCGTAGGCCGACTGGAACGGTCCGCCGATGGGCGTCACGGTGATGTCGTTGGTCGCCAGCGAATAGGTCATGCGCTGCAGGAAGTCGTTGCCGCTGTAGGCCACGTTCCACTGCTGCGGATCCTGCACGAGCACGTGATGACGGTACTGGGTGAAGTAGGCCTCGCCGAACGTGCCCGTGAACGGACCGCCGCCGCCCAGCAGGAACAGCCCGTGATCGAACTGCGACCAGTACGACCAGTCGTCCGCACGGCGCTGGTAGATCGTCACCACGTCGGAGCACGACGGCCCGAGGCCACTGATGACGGAGTGATACGCGTCGCAGCCGTAGGGTGTCGAGTACGTGCGGAGCAGGTCGTTGTCGCGCGTCGCGGCGTACGTGTCGGCCGGGAGGTCGTCGCGCAGCGTCGCGACGTCGTTGATCTGCTGGTTCGAGATGTTGCGCGTGAGCAACGTGACGGTCGTGTCCTCGGGCTGCATCAGGTAGATGCCGCCGCCGCTCGAGATGAAGAAGCGCTCGAAGAAGCCGGTCGCTTCAGCCGAGTGGGGCGCCGCCGTGCGCGGGACGGTGTGCGTCACGCTCGTGCCGTCACGCCGGCGTTCGGACAGCCCGAGCGCCGGCGTGAAGTTCCAGCCGGCGACGTCGATGTTCGTCGACAGCGTGTGCGGCCGCTCGGTATCGCCCCAGGCGTACAGGTTCTCGATCCACTGCGCCGTCGTGCCGCCGTCGGTCGAGCGGTAGAGCTTGCCGGCGGACTCCAGCGCCGCCTGCTCGGAGTCCGTCCACAGCAGCAGGTCCGGATGCGAGATCGCGGCGCGCAGCCCGCGCGGCCCGGCCGGCGTCCACGCGTCGCGCACGACGTCCCACGTCGCGCCGAGGTCGGTCGTCGACCGCAGGTGGTCGCCGCGCAGGACCCAGACGCGTGACAGCTGGCCGCCCTGGCACTGCGCCGTGATCTGCAGGCCCGTGTAGGTGAATTCGTTGTTCGTCGTCGCGGGATTCGCGAACGGCTGGAAGTTCCAGCCGTTCTCGCTCGCGTACTGGAGCACCGTGTCGTCCCCGATGCCGTTCGAGTAGGCGATCACCATCTGGCCCGAGCCGTCCTGCGACACCCAGGCGTCGGCCACGGGCGAGCCCGCGAAGTAGTACATCGGGTCGTAGGACGCGCCGCTGTCGTACGAGATCATGAGCACGGTGAACGTGTCGGCGGCGAACGAGTCGTAGTAGCGCGAGACCAGGTAGGTGACGTTGGCCCACAGGTCGGACGCGAGCAGGCGGCCGCCGCCGGGCACGGGGTCGTAGCCGCCGTCGAGGTTCAGCACGACCGGATTCCACGTGTCGCCGTCGTCGTCCGTGTAGCGCAGGACGCCGTCCGTGCACTCGCCGGACAGCCGCTCGAAGTAGTTGCCGACCGGAGGGAAGACCAGCTTGAGGACGCCCTGCCGCAGTCCGAACGACATCGAGCGGCCGTGCTCCTCCCAGTCGATGTCCGCGAGCGCGTAGCCGCGCCAGAACCCATAGCCGTCCGACAGCGCGTCCACGACCGGCTGGTTGAGGATGCGGGACACCACGCCGTTCATCCGGCCCGGCTGGTTGAACGGGCCGAGCTGGGTCCACGGGCCTGCCGTGATCGGGTTCGGGACGCCGTTCGTCGCGTTCGCGATCGCCGGGGGCGCGAGGGCGCGGACCTGCGCCGAGGCGCCGGCGGATCGGATCGTCCGCTCGCGGTCCGAGGCGAGGGCCGGAAAGGCGAGGAGCACGGCGAGCGCCGCGACCCCGAGGAAGCGGTGGACCCATGGAGAGAGATGGGCGGAGCGCATGGGATGGACCTCCGATGGCGGTGGAACGGGACGTGCGCGGGGTGGTGGCCGGCCGCCGGAACCGTGGGGACGGACCGGGGCTCGCATGGGGAATCGCAAAACGCCCGGCCGGGGGCTCACGAGGAGGAAGATTTCGGCGGCCCGCCCGGTCGATGCTGCAGCGGTGGCCAGCTCCCGGCCGATGGGAGTAAGGTGGCCCCGTTCACCGAGGTCCCTGTGTGACCTCCCGTTCTCCACGACGGCCCTGTGCGCCGTCGCATCCGGAAAGGACGCGTCATGAACGCCTCTTCCCGTGATTACTTCGGGGCGCGCTCCGCGCTCTCGACCCCCGTCGGCAACGTCACCATCTACCGCCTCGACGTGCTGGCGCAGAAGCTCGGGCTCTCGCTCGAGAAGCTTCCCTTCTCCATCCGCGTCATGCTCGAAGCCGCGCTGCGCACCTGCGACGACTACCAGGTCACGCAGGACGACGTGAAGCGCCTCGCCGCGTGGGAGCCCGTGTCGGCCGAGCCGGTCGAACTTCCGTTCAAGCCCGCGCGCGTGATCCTGCAGGACTTCACCGGCGTGCCGTGCGTGGTGGACCTCGCCGCGATGCGCGACGCCGTGAAGCGCATGGGCGCGGATCCGAAGAAGATCAATCCGCTCGTGCCCGTCGATCTCGTGATCGACCACTCGGTGCAGGTGGACGTGTTCGGCAACGTGACCGCGCTCGAGCGCAACGCCGAGATCGAGTTCGAGCGGAACAAGGAGCGCTACGAGTTCCTGCGCTGGGGCCAGAAGGCGTTCTCGAACTTCCGCGTGGTGCCGCCCGCGACGGGCATCGTGCACCAGGTGAACCTCGAATACCTCGCCGGCTGCGTGCTCACCTCCGACGTGAACGGCGAGAAGGTCGCGTACCCCGATTCGCTCGTGGGCACCGACTCGCACACCACGATGATCAACGGTCTCGGCGTGGTCGGCTGGGGCGTCGGCGGCATCGAAGCCGAAGCCGTCATGCTCGGCCAGCCGCTGTACCTCGTCACGCCGCAGGTCGTCGGCTTCAAGCTCACCGGCCAGCTGCGCGACGGCGTCACCGCGACCGACCTCGTGCTCACGGTCACGCAGATGCTCCGCAAGAAGGGCGTGGTGGACAAGTTCGTCGAGTTCTACGGACCCGGCCTGTCCGCGATGAGCCTGCCCGACCGCGCGACCATCGCGAACATGGCGCCCGAGTACGGCGCGACGATGGGTTTCTTCCCGGTGGACGCCGAGACGCTGCGCTACCTCGACCGCACGAACCGCGGCGACCAGGCGAAGCTGACCGAGGCGTACTGCCGCGCGCAGGGCCTGTTCCGCTCCGACGACACGCCGGACCCGGTGTTCTCGGACACGCTCGAACTGAACCTCGCCGACGTCGAGGCGTGCCTCGCCGGGCCGAAGCGCCCGCAGGACCGCGTGAACCTGCGCGACATGCAGGGCAACTTCCGCAAGGGCCTCGTCGCGCCG
>JACRIW010000066.1 GCA_016215625.1 Candidatus Eiseniibacteriota bacterium
GAACTGGAAGCCGCCCCGACGGTGCGCAGCACGAGGGGGCGTGGCCGCCGCGCCGGCGTGGTGGTCACTGAGGACAACCTCAGCTCCGCGCGCGAAGCCACGACGCTGGATCGCGTGCATGCCGCCATGCTGCTTCAGTCGAGCGGGCGCACGAATGCCCTGCGCGCGCTCCTCAAGGCGGAGCAGGAGCGCGGGGCGGACTTCCTGCGGCTCGCGAACGCCCTGTCGGCGCTCTATCCGAAGGGAAGCGAGGAGAAGCGCCTCGTGGACGCCATGCTTCTCGCGGTACCGAGGTAGCCCGTGCACTACTTTGCCTACGGCTCGAATCTCTGCCGGGAACAGATGGAGCAGCGCTGCCCGTCAGCGATGTTCGTCGGCATTGCACAGCTGCCGGGTCACAGGCTTGCGTTCAATCGCTATTCGAAGTCGCGGGGCTGTGGTGTCGCGGATGTGGTGGAGGCCGAACGAGAAGAAGTGTGGGGTGTTGTATACGAGCTTTCCGACCTCGATCTTCAGGAGCTCGATCGAGCGGAGGGCTTTCGCCTCGGACGGTCCTCCAACTCCTACTGGCGCCGCGATTGCGTCGTGCTGCTCGACGGAGAAAGTCACCGCCCGTGCGGTGTCCAGACCTACTTTGCTGAGCCTCAGCCCAGCCCGCCACCGCCCAGTCGGGAATACAAGGCGCTCATCGTCGACGGTGCTCGGGCCTGGAATCTGCCGGAGCAGTACATCGCGCGACTCGAGGCGATCGAGGTCGGGGGCTGAGCATGGTGCCCCCGGCTGTTTGGCAAGTCTCCGCGGGGCCGACCTCAGGCTCCTACGCGGACGTTTGCCTCGAGTACGGTCTGCCGCTGCCTCCGGCGCCGGGCAACTCCCGCTTTGTTATCGGCTGGACGTGGCAGGGATTCCGCGTCGATCGCGCTCTCGCTCAGGCGCAAGACCATGCGAGAAAGTTCGGCATCACCTGTGACATCATCATCACCGACGGTATTCGCTACTGCATGTACGAAGGGGCTCGTGGCTATGCCCCCCTCGCCCACGCCAACCTCGCGCGACTGAAGCAATCCGCGGCGGACTTCTTTGCCCGCCTGCGGAGGACATAGGAGATCTCGATGGAGCCCTGGTACAAGGTCGCCACGCTGCGAAAAGAGGTCCGTGAGGGCCGCTCATTCAACCCCGATGAGTTCGCGATCGCGCTCGAGCAGGTCGTGGCCGGCACCGCGCCGGAGGACTACTGCAAGCCCGAACAGTTCTTCGCTCGTACGTGTTTCACGCGAGCTCTCCGGGAGCACGCGGGCATGGTGCTGCGGCGGCTGTCCGGACGCACGGATAATACTGCGCCCGTGCTTACGCTGATCACGCAGTTTGGCGGCGGCAAGACCCACACGCTGACGACGCTCTATCACCTCGCGAACTCGGGCGAAAAGGCCACCGAAATGAGCGGCGTCGCTGATCTGGCGCGCGAGGCGGGGATTGTTGCAGTTCCGTTTGCCAAGGTGGCCGTCTTCGTCGGCAACGCATGGGACCCTCAGCCCGGTCGCGAAACGCCGTGGATCGATCTGGCGCGTCAGTTGGCGGGGGAGGCCGGCGTTCAGGCGTTGGGTGTGTCGGCCAAGACCACGCCTCCGGGTACGGAGTCCATCGGAAGAGTCTTCGCCGCAGCGGGAGCCCCCGTTCTGCTGCTCTTCGACGAAGTGCTCAACTACATGAATCGCCACCGTGATGGTGCGGAGTCGTTCCACGCGTTCATTCAGAACCTGACTGTAGCGACAACCGGAACGTCGCATGGCGCCTGCGTCATTTCTCTGCCTCGAAGCCAGGTCGAAATGACGGATTGGGATCAGGAGTGGCAGGACAAGATCTCCAAGGTCGTACGAAGGGTCGCAAAGGACCTGATCGCCAACGACGAGGCCGAGATCGGTGAAGTCGTGCGTCGGCGCCTGTTCCAGGATCTCGGCAGCGACAAAGTTCGCCGGAACATTGCCAAAACTTACGCCGACTGGTGTTTCGAGCGTCGTGCGCAGCTGCCGCCGGAGTGGACCTCGGTGGACTCTGCGAGCACCGAAGCCAAGGCTCGCGAGTTCCTGCAGCGGCGATTCGAGAGCTGCTACCCGTTCCATCCGGCGACGCTCTCGGTCTTCCAGCGAAAGTGGCAGTCGCTGCCGCAATACCAGCAGACGCGTGGCACTCTCGCGATGCTCGCGCAGTGGATCTCGCTCGCGGCACAGGATGCCTTCATCAAGGCGCGCACGGAGCCGCTCATCACGCTCGGCTCGGCGCCACTACTCGAATCGGGTTTCCGCAGCGTCGTGCTCGGCCAGTTGGGAGAGCCTCGCCTCGGAGCGGCAATCGAGACCGACATCGCCGGCGAGCAACCGCACAGCAAGGCGCTCGATGCCGACACGAAGGGGCCCCTTCGTGACATCCATCGGCGCGTAGGAGCCGCGATTCTGTTCGAGTCGTCCGGCGGACAGTCCGACAAGCTCGCTCACCTGCCTGAACTGAGATTTGCTCTCGGCGAGCCCGATCTGGACACGACTTCGATCGACAACGCCGCATTTGCTCTCGAGGAACGGTCGTACTTCCTGCGCCGACTCGGCACAGATGGCCTGCGCGTCGGATATCAGCCGACGATGAAGAAGGTCGTCAGCGACCGGCGTGCTTCGCTCGACTACGAAACCGAAGTGAAGCCTGCGATCCGCAAACTCGTGGAGGACGAGTTTCGGCGCGGCGCGAGCATTTCGGTCATCCCGTTCCCGCGCGACGGTGGAGAGATTCCGGACACACCGCGTCTCACGCTCGTCGTGGTGGACCCGGAGTTGGAATGGTCGAGCACGGGCGCGCTTCGGACTCTGATCGCGGACTGGACGAAGAACCGCGGAGCGTCACAGCGGTTGTACCCGGGCGCTCTCGTCTGGTGCATCAAGAAGCCCGGCCGTGACCTGAGGGAGAGGGTTGAAGTCGAGCTCGCATGGAAGCGTGTGGCGCGCGAGGTGGCCGACGGCACGCTCGGCGGCGAGTTCGATCGGAAAGACCATGCGGACCTTCAGACCAAGGTGCGAGACGCTGCAGAGGCTTCCAAAGACGAAGTGTGGGGAGACTATCGCTACGCCGTCGTCGCCGACTCTCAGGAGCCGGACGGCTTGAAGGAGATCGACCTCGGCGCAGGCCATTCCTCCAGCGGTGAGACGATGTGCGGCCGAGTGCTCGCCGCCCTGAAGTCGGAAGCGCTCTTGAACGAGTCGGTTGGCGCGGGTTACATCGAGCGCAACTGGCCTCCTGCGCTCAAGACCGACGGGGCGTGGCCTCTGGCCGGACTGCGTCAGAGCTTCCTCAACGGTGCGCTCACTCGGCTCATCGATCCGGATGCAGTGCTGCGCGCAAAGGTCGTCGAGTTCGTGGCCCGCGGTGATTTCGGCCTTGCCTCGGGTGGCAAGCCTGACGGCACCTATGAACGGGTCTGGTTCACCGAGCCCGTCGCCGCCGACGAAGTGAGTTTCGAGCAAGGCGTGTATCTGTTGCGGAAGTCGGCTGCGGAGCGACTCAAGTCAGGCCCGGCCCCCGAGCCGATCCCGGTGCCACCGACCCCAGATTCGCCCTCGCCCGCGCCAGGTCCCGGACCTGCGCCATTCCCCGATCCTGCGCCTGCGCCGAGCACCCGTTTAGTTCGGCTGTCGGGGACCATTCCAGCGGAGTCCTGGAATCGGTTGGGAACGAGAATCCTTCCGAAGCTACGGTCGGGCACCGATGTGAAGATCGCGATCAATTGCGAGGTCAAGGTGGCGGCGGAAGTCGCGCCCTCGCTTCAGGCAGATTTGTCGCAGATTCTGCTGGAGTTGGGCCTCAGGGCATCGGTGACGTCGGAGTAGTACCCCGTCCGGTTCACGTACCGGACAGTCAGCAGGCGTGGCAACTCAGGCACCAAGGCCCTGCCCGCCCGCTGGCCGCGGGGCCGTGCCCGGGGCTACAGTCCGCGCGCCATTCGCACGCCCGCGCCGCGCGCTTCTCCCCGCGCCGGTGGGGCGTCGTCGTCCAACGGAGGGACCCATGCGCCTGCTTCGCCTCTCGCTCGCCGCGCTCACGCTGGCGGCCGTCGCCGCCACCGGGCTCGTGCACGCCGACACGCCGGCCGCGCCGCAGACCACGGAGCTGGGCCGCGGCACCACGATCGTCTTCCTGCACTCGCTCGGGGCCGCGCGCATGGACTGGATGCCGACCGCGCGCAAGCTGCTCGGGCGCTATCGCGTCGTGCTCGTGGACCTGCCGGGGCACGGCTCCAGCGCGCTGCCCGATCCGTTCTCGCTCGAAGCCGCCGCGCAGCAGGTGGACGCGGTCATCGCGCGGCAGAAGGCCGAGAGCACGATCGTCGTCGGCCAGGGCCTCGGCGGGCTGATCGCGCTCATGGCGGTCTCCGCGCATCCCGAACACTCGCGCGGCCTCATGCTGATCGACACGCAGATCAAGTCGCCGCTGCCGGTCGGCGAGCAGGAGATGGCGCAGGTCACGCGCTTCATGGACGACAACTACGCGACGTTCCTGCAGATGGCGTTCTCGCGCATGGGTCGCGATTCGGTCGAGAGCGCGAAGCTGTTCGCCGCGATGTCCGCGGCGCCGCCGGCGACCGTGAAGGCCTACCTGCGCACGCTCTTCACGGTGGACGCGAACCGCAACCTCAAGATGCTGCCCAAGCCTCCGGCGCTCGTGTTCAGCGAGCGCATGTGGAAGAGCGGCACGGCGTGGGGCACGCTCGCGAAGGCGGCGGGCTACGAGGACAGCACGATCGCGGTGCCGCAGCGCATCGCGAACGCGGGCCTGCTCGTCATGAAAGACCAGCCGGACTCGCTCGCGGCGGTGGTGTCGCGATTCGCCGACTCCCGCGTCGGCGGCAAGTGATTCCTACGAGGTGACGCGCTCCAGCGCGTCGCGCACGGTGCGCGTGAGCTCCTCGAGCCGGTAGGGCTTGCCGAGGAACCCGTCGGCGCGCACGGCGCCGCGGCCGCGCGGCGGCGGCGCGCTGTAGCCGCTCGACAGGATCACCTTCGCGTCGGGGCGGTGCTCGCGGATCGCGGCGAGCACCGCTTCGCCGTCCATGTCGGGCATGGTCAGGTCGAGCAGCACGACGCGGATGTCGTCCGCGCGCTCGCGGAAGCGCTCGATGCCTTCGCTCCCGCCGGCCGCGACGATCACCTCGTCGAAGCCGATGCGCACGAGCATCGCGTTCGCGAGGCGGCGCACGCTCTCCTCGTCGTCCACGAGCAGCGCCACGCCACGCGCGCGCCACTCCTGCGCGGCGTTCGGCACGACCGGCGCGGGGGCCGTCTGGTGGCACGCGGGCAGCAGCACGCGGAACGCGGTGCCCCGCCCGAGCGCGCTCTCGACGTGCACGGTGCCGCGGTGCGTGCGCACGATGCCGAGCACGGCGGCGAGCCCGAGGCCGCGGCCGGTGAACTTGGTCGAGAAGAACGGATCGAAGATGCGTGCGAGCGTCTCGTCGCTCATGCCGGCGCCGGTGTCGCGCACTTCGAACTCGACGTAGTCGCCCGGCGCGAGATCGTCGGTCGTCCAGCGCGAGGCGAGCGCCTCGCGCGTCAGCGTCCGAGCGCGCAGCCCGAGCGTGATCGCGCCGCTCGTCTCGCCGATCGCCTCGGACGCGTTCAGGATCAGGTTCATCACGACCTGGCGCAGCTGCGCCTCGTCGGCCTCGATCGCGGGCACACCGGGAGCGAAGTCGTAGTGCAGCGTCGTGCGCTTGCCGATCGAGACCTGCAGCAGCTGGCCCATCTCGGCGATCGTCTCGCTCAGGACGAGCGGCCGGCGCGTCATCGAGCCCCGGCCGGCGTACGCGAGCATCTGCCGCGTGAGCTCGGCGGCGCTGCGCGCGCCGACCACGATCTGGTCGAGCGACTCGCGCATGGGCGAGCCCGCGGGCACGGTCGTGCGCGCGAGGTCAGCGTGGCCGAGGATGCTCGTGAGGATGTTGTTGAAGTCGTGCGCGATGCCACCGGCGAGCAGGCCGAGGCTCTCGAGCTTCTGCGCCTCCGTGCTGCGCACTTCGAGCACGCGCCGCTGCTCCTCGGCGTTGCGGCGGTCGGTGATGTCGAGCGACATGGCGCCGACGTGCACGGCGCCGGCGTGGTCGTGGAGCGGGAACTTGACGGTCAGCCACACGCGCGTGCCGCCGTGCGCGGGCACGTTCTGTTCGACGACCGTCGAGCGCCCCTCCTCGAACACGAACCGGTCCGACGTGCGGTATTCCTCGGCCGCGTCGGACGGGAACAGCTCGGTCACCGACTTGCCGCGCCAGTCGGGGACGTCGTCGCCCCAGATCGCCTCTTCGTACGCGCGGTTCACGTACACGAGGCGGCTGTCGCCGTCGAAGATGAACGCGGGCGCCGGGCTGTAGCGCATGAAGCTCGTGAACAGCTCCTGGCTCGCGCGCAGCGCCAGCTCGGCCTGCTTCTGCTCGGTGACGTCGGAGGCCGTGCCCGAGATGCGCACCGGGTGACCGGCGTCGTCGCGCTCGGCGACGCGCCCGCGGCTCTGCACCCACACCCAGTGCCCGGCACGGTGGCGCAGGCGGTACTCCTGCGTGTGGTGCGCGGCCGCGCCCGACCACTGCGACTGCATCGCGCGCACCACGTGCGCGGCGTCGTCCGGATGCACGTACGTGAGGTAGTCGGCGAGGAAGCGCGGGCACTCGGTGAGCGGCAGGCCGAGCATCGCGGCGACCCGCTCCGAGATGTCGAGCTCGCCCGTGCGCACGTTCCATTCCCAGAAGCCGTCGTTGCTGCCGGAGAGCACGCGCTGCAGCCTCGCCTCGCGTGCGCTCACCTCGCGCAGCGCCTGGCGGTGACTGCACTCGTTCGCCACGAGCAGCGCGGTGAACAGCGTGAGCGCGCCGCCGATCGCCTGGATGCCGCGCGCGTCGTAGGGAAAGTGCGACCGCGCGAAGAGTCCGACGCTGTGCGCGTCGCCGTACGAGGCCAGGAGCATGACGAGTCCGGGCAGCGCCAGCGCCACGGACGGGCTGCCGCGCAGCGCCGCCCACATGAAGAGCGGCGAGATCACCATGAGCAGCACGCGCATCTGGGTGCCCGAGTGCTCGCCGGCGAGCAGCGTGAACGCGCCGCCGACGAGCACGGCGAGCGCGAGCAGCAGGGTTTCGACCCGGCGCGGCGTGAACCCGGCGCGATCGCTCCGGTCGCGCGACACGAACGCGAGCATGGCCGGCGTGACGGCGAGCACGCCGATCACCTGGCTCAGGACGAAGTACACGAACACGTACGCGACCGACATGCGCAGGCCCGGCGAGCTCATCTGCAGCGCGGGCGCCACGGTGAACGCCGACGGCAGGCTGCCGCCGATCGTGCACACGACGATGCCGACGATGTCCGACGTGCTCGTGATGGTGTTCCGGAAGCGCGGCCAGCGCCGCAGCAGGAGCGTGGCGAGCAGGCTCTGCACGGTGAGCGTGAGCCCGCCGCCGAGCGCGTAGAGCCCGACGCCGAAGTGCGGCCACGCGCCGAGCGTGCCGCCCACGAGCACCGCGGGCCACACGCGCAGGCCGCGCAGCAGCAACAGGCCGATCGCGAGCCCGGCCACCGGCGAGATGGGGGGCAGCATGCCCGGGTCGAGCCACGCCCACGCCGCCATGCGGCACAGCGCGAGCAGCGCGGCGACCACGATCTGTTCGAGCAACAGTCCGGCGGCGCGCCGGTACGGCATGTGGGCCACCTCGGGGAACACGGCGTGAAAGAGGGGGCCGCCATTGTAGGCCCACGGCTGCGATTGCCGAAGTCCCAAGTGCGCGCGCGAGTGGAGTTGCCGCACAAGTGTGCCTGCGCGTCGGCCGATAACGCACGTGTCGCCGGGGCATTCCGCCGCCGGCGGCACTCCTTCATGCGCCGATCCCTCTTTCCGCTCCTGCTGATCGCCGCCGCGCTCACGCTGCTCGTGTCGCGCGACCCGCGCACGTCCGCGCCGCCGCACGCGCTCGGCGCGTTCGGGCGCGGGCCGACGGTCGTGCTCGTGCACGGGCTCGGCAGCCGCGCGACGCACTGGCTCGGCGTCGCCCGCGACCTCGCGCGCGATCACCGCGTCGTGCTCGCGGAACTGCCCGGCCACGGTCTCGCGTCCATGCCCGCTCAGCTCGCGCTCGAGGACGCGGCGCTCTCGCTCGACCGCCAGATCGCCGAGTACGGCGACGAGCCCGTCGTGCTCGTCGGGCACTCGGTCGGCGGGCTGGTGGCCGCGGCCGAAGCGCTGCGCTCGCCCTCGCGCGTGCGCGCGCTCGTGCTGGTCGAGACCGCGCTGCGCCCGCAGCTCGGCCCCGCGGATCGCGAGGCGCTGCTCTCCTCGCTCGAATCCGACTACGCCGCCACGCTCGACGCCGTGTACGGATCGTTCGGCCGCGACTCGGCACAGGGCGCCTCGCTCGCGCGCGAGGCCGCGCTCATGGAGCCGGCGGTCATGCGCACGTGGGTGCGCCTCGCGATGACCACCGACCTGTCGGGCCGCGCGCGCGAACTGCGCGTGCCGCTGCTCGTCGTGCTGAGCGAGCGCTCGTGGCCCGAGGACGAACTGTGGCCCGCGTGCGCGGACTCGCTCGGCTACGCGGGGCTGGCGTCCGCCGAACCGGTGCGGCTCGAGGGCACCGGGCACTTCGTCATGCTCGACCGGCCGCAGGCACTCGCCGGCGCCATCCGCCGCTTCGCGCGCGGCGGCCTGCCCGAACTGGCGCTGGCCGGCGCGCGCTGAGGCGCGCGCTGAACGCGCGGCCGCCGCGTCCTAGCGGACCGGCGTGCCGTCGGGGTTCACGCCGAGCCGCACCGTGTTCGCGGCCTGCTTCGCCCACGCGACGGTCTCCTCGGCGCCCATGAAGCCGACGGTCTTGACCGAACGGCCGCTCGCGGGGTCCACCACGACGAGCGTCGGGAAGCCGTCCACCGCGAAGCGCTGCTGCAGCTCGGCGATGTCGGGCGGGTTCTGCCCCTGCTCCTGCACGCGGTCGATGACCTTGACCGGGACGATCGACGCCTCGAGCGCCTTCGCGTGCACGGGATTGTCGAACACCTCGCGCTTGAGCATCTGGCAGGGCTGGCACCAGTCGGCCGAGAAGTCGTACATCACCGGCTTGCCGGTCTGCTTCGCCACGTTCGTGGCCTGCGCGATCTCGACCCAGCCGAGCGCCTCGGCCTGCTGCGCCGGCGCGGCCGGATGATCGTTCTGCCACACGCGCGAGGCGATGTAGGCGAGCAGCAGCGCGGCCGCGATCAGCGCGAGCCACGAGGCGTCGAAGCGCGCGGGCTGCTTCTTGGGCGCGCCGGAATCAGTCTGCGGCATACGAAAGCTCCTTGCGTTGCATCATCGTCACCGCGATCGCCAGCGACAACGCGATCGCGAGGAAGAACCGGAGGATCACCGCCACGTCCGCGCTGCCCATGCCGGACAGCCAGCCGAGCGGAAGTTCGGGTTGCAGGAACGCGCGCAGTTCGTCGGCCGCCTTGCG
This sequence comes from Candidatus Eiseniibacteriota bacterium, assembly GCA_016215625.1. GTDB lineage: Bacteria > Eisenbacteria > RBG-16-71-46 > RBG-16-71-46 > RBG-16-71-46 > CAIXRL01. The sequence continues at coordinate 9,509 of JACRIW010000066.1, forward strand.
CAGCCAGTCCCACTGCTTGGCCATCGCGGCCATGGTGAGGATCTGGGTGCTCATGAGGCCGAAGACCCAGAGGGCCACGTCACCGAGGCCGCCCACGAGCGTGGACAACATCACCATCACGGCCGCCGTGCCGAACCCGCCGAGCGCGTTCTCCAGTACGAGCCGCAGGAGCGTCGAAGGATCCGGGGCGGCGCCGCGCGAGAGCACGACCAGCGACGCCAGCAGCAGCTGGGCGATGCCCAGCGCGGCGCCGATCAGCCCGCCGGCCGCCCAGCGGCTCAGCACGTACTCGCGCCGCCCGACCGGGCGGGCGAACAGCAGCTGGAGCACGCCGGAGGACACGTCCTGTCCCACCGCGCCGGCCGTGAAGATGAGCGCGAACACCGCCGAGCCCGCCTGCACGGGCTGCAGCGAGCGCGCGATGAGCGCCATCACGATGGGTGGGACGAACGCGAGGAAGAACAGCATGAGCCGCATCGGGCTCTGCACGCGGTTGCGCGTGAAGTTCAGCATGAGGGTCGGGTTCACGAGCGCACCTCCGCTCCGGGAGCGAACAGCCGTTCCAGCCGGCCTTCGTCGGGCGCGGCTTCGATGAGCGGGAGTCCGGCGGCGAGCAGTGCGGACAGCAGCCGCGTCGCGCCGGCGTCGTCCGGGACGCGGAAGCGCGCGTCGGGCGCGGTGTACTCGAGCCACGTCGCGTCGCACTCGGTCGCGATGCGCGCGAGCAGCGCCGCGGGCGTCTCGCCCTCACGCGCGGGCGGCCACGGCGCGTGCGCGGCGAAGCGCGCGCGCAGCACGCGCGCGGAGGCCGCACCGGCGCGCACGGTCTCCATGGCCTCGATGCGGCCCTTCTTCACGAACACGACGCGCGAGCAGATGCGCTCGACTTCGGCGAGCTGGTGCGAGTTCACGAGGATGGTCACGCCCTGCGACGACATCTCGGCGAGCAGCTTGCGGAAGAGCAGCACGCCGGCAGGGTCCACGCCGGAGATCGGTTCGTCGAGGAACAGCAGCCTGGGGTCGCCGAGCAGCGCCTGGGCGAGCCCGAGCCGCTGCAGCATGCCGCGCGAGTACTTGCCGATGCGCTGCAGTCCCGCGGCGCGGTCGAGGCCCACGCGCTCGAGCGCGGCGGCGCAGTCGGCCTTGCGTGCCGTGGCGTCGAGCTTCGCGAGCGCGTGGTGGTACTCGAGGAACTCCGTGCCGCTCATCCAGCGGTCGAGCACGAGGCGCTCGGGCAGGTAGCCGGTGTACGCGCGCACCGCGAGATCGTCGGGCGCGCGGCCGTCCACGGTCACGGTGCCGGAGTCCGGACGCAGGAAGCCGAGCAGGCAGCCGAGCAGCGTGGTCTTGCCCGCTCCGTTCGGGCCGATGATGCCGAGCGTCTCGCCGCGTTCCACCGACAGCGACACGCCGTCGAGCGCGCGCACGGTGCCGCCGCGATAGGTCTTCACCACGTTTTCGACGAGCAGTGCGGGCGCTTCGGCAGACGTCATGACACCTCCGGCGGGGAGCCGAACATCGCGAAGGCGGCACTCTGCCAGAGGGGGCGCGGGCGGGCCAGCGGCGCCGGTTCGCGCTCGCGCGGCGATGGCGCGTGGCGTGGGCGCAGGCTGCGGCGAGACGGCGAGACGGCGGGCCGGCGCCGCGAGACAGCGCCGGGCGGGGGCTCAGGCCGCGCCGCTCTCCGCGTCCGCGCCGCCGGCAGCGGCTTCGTCCGGACCGGCGGCCGTGGACGACAGGCTCGCGATCGAGCGGCGCACGTCGAGGATCTGCGCCTGGCCCGGATACGGGCGCGAGTGCGCCTGGATGAGCGACGCCATCTTCGAGGTCACGAACTGGATGCGCTTGGCGCCCTCGAGCATGCGCTCGACCTTGTGGCGCGTGTCGATGTCGAGGCCTTCGCGCCGCAGCAGCAGCTGCGCGGTACCGACGATGGTCGCGAGCGGGTTGTTCACCTCGTGATTCAGCGCGCCGACCGTCTCGGTGACGCCCTTCAGGCGCTCGTTCTCCATCAGCCGCGCCTGCGCGGCGGCGAGTTCGTCGTACGCCTGGCGCGTCTGCTCGAACAGCCGCGCGTTGCGGATGGCGGCGCCGGCCTGCGTGGCGACGATGCTCAGGATGCCGAGTTCGTGGCGGCCGAACCGGTTGGCCTGCGAGTAGTCGAGCAGCGCGAGCACGCCCATCGCTTCGCCGTCGGCGACGATCGGCACGCCGACGAACGACGCGCACGGCCGGCTCATCGGGGCGATGCCGAGCTGTTCCATCTGCGCGCCCACTTCGCCGTTCAGCAGGAGCGGCTGGCGCGTGATCAGCATGTGCTCGGTGGCGCCGTTGCCGAACTCGCGAGCGCGATCCACGCCCGCGATGTTGCCGCCGTCCACCCAGAGCGGGAAGCGCACGCGGTTGTGTTCGCGGTCGTGGAGCGCGATGAAGAAGTTCGAGTTGTCCATCATGCGCCCGGTCTGCTCCCAGATGCGGCGTGAGAGCACGTCCATCTCGAGCGTCGCCGACAGCGCGGTGCCGATGTCGTTGAGCACCGACAGTTCGCTGTTGCGCAGGAACAGCTGGTGCCGCCACGCGACCTCGTCGGAGAGGTCGGTGAGCTGCACGGCGAGCGTGCCGTCCTCGGCGCCGGCATCCACGGTGAGCCGGTAACCGAGGTTGGTGTCCTCGCCGACGGCGAGCGGCAGGAACGCGCTCGCGCGGCCCGAGCGGCGCGCTTCGGAAAGCACGACGGAGGCCGGGGGACCGAAGAAGGCGTGCAGGCGCGGCTCGACCTTGTGGCGTGCCGCGAGGTCGTGGAAGGCGCGGTTGCCGTACAGCGTGTCGCCGTTGGGCGAGACGAGCAGCACGGGCTCCGCGAGCCGTTCGAGAAGAGTGACGTCCACCGCCATGTGGGAGGTTCTCCGATTCCCTCGCGTTATCGGCCCCGGAGGGAGGGGGCTGGAGCGGGAGTTTGGGGGGCGGACCGGGGGGGCTCGACGGGCGCGATCGCACGGGCGCGGTGGGTGATGGCGCGTGGGGAGCGTGGCCGCGTCGAGCGCGATCGAAAGAAAGTGTTTGACGGGTTCGGAGTGAGCTCCTGTCGTGCTTCGCCGTCGCTCGCTCCGTTCGCACGCAATCGCGCGAGCTTCGCGCGGCGCCGCGCGGCGGGCTTTCTCGTTCGCGAGTTGCTGTCGCGGACGGCGTCGTGTCGCGTGCGCCCGGATATGGCGCTCGCAATTGCGCGTGATAAGAAGAGCGCGTCGCCCCCGCGTGAAGTACACGCGCCCCCGCGGTACATGCACATGTCGCACGCATCGCTGTCGCAGCTCTCCGACGCCGCGCTGATCGAAAGCGCGCAGTTCGCCGTTCGTCGCGAGCGCTCCTGCACCGCCGAAGTCGTCGCGCACATCGCCGAGGTCGGCGCGCGCAAGCTGCACTTGCGCGCGGGCTACTCGTCGCTGCGCGACTGGTGCATCGCGAAACTCGGGCTTTCCGAAGACGCCGCCTACAAGCGCATCCAGGCGGCTCGCGCGTCGCGCCGAGTGCCGCGCGTGCTTCCGATGCTCGAGCGCGGCGAGCTTTCGCTGAGCGCGCTCGTGACGCTTGCGCCGGTACTTGCGCCGGGTAACGCAGCCGCGCTGCTCGAACGCGCCGCCGGTCGCACGAAGCTCGAAGTGCAGCAGCTCGTCGCCGAACAGTTCCCGCAACCGGACCTGCCGACGGTCGTCACGACGAGCGATACGACGGAGCCACTGGTTCCGTCTATGAAGACGGGTTGTCAACGCTCGATTCCGACCCGCCCGTGCGCAACACAGCCGCCGCTCACCATCCGTCTATTCGGGGTCGGACCTCCGCCCCATGTCTCGTTTCGGGAAGCAGGCCCTACGAGGAA
>JACRIW010000068.1 GCA_016215625.1 Candidatus Eiseniibacteriota bacterium
CGCGGGCGCGGCTCTCCGGCGCCGCGCCCGCGGTGCAGTCAGGTGGCCAGCTTGAGCGTGTGTCGCTTGGGGTGCTCGATCTCGGCCGTGTCCACGAGGCCGAAGTAGCACCGCCGCCACTCCTCCGTGATCGTCGTGCGTGTCACGAAATGTCGCTTGCCGAGCAGCGCTTCCGGACTCATCGGCGTCTTGAACAGCCCAAGCTTCATCGCAGGAGTACTTCGGTCGTGGTTCACCGAGCTCGGCGCCCAGTAGTTTGCGAGCATCAGGTGGATTGCTGCCCGGTCCACAACGCCCTGGTCGCGCTTCGAGAACGCGATCGTTTCGCGCCGGTGGTTCGCGCCGTTGTGCCGAAGCATCATGTCGCGCCGGTTCACGAAGAACAGGTCGTTGTCCGGCGTGCGCGGGTCGGTCGAGGCCGTCGCCTTGTGATGAATCGTGTAGCCCGCCAGGCGCCGAAACGAGCGCTCGTACGCCGGGTGGCCGTCCGAGCGGATGTCGAGTGCCTGCGGCACCGGCGCCGACATGCGGATCACCTCCGCCATACCCTTCTCGATCGCTTTGGGATCCGGCCGTCCGAGAGTCGATTCGATCGTGTCGCGATGCATCTGCTGATCAGGGCGCATGTAGCCCTTGCGACGCAGCGGTGAGTGGGTGAGACCGTAGTGGAAGCCCGTGTCCCCACCGATGCCGAGGTTCAGGTGCAGCGGGTGGTACTGGCTGTACGCGAAGCTCTCGAACCCATCGACCACCAGCCGCTCCTGGAGTGGGCCGGCTGGCCGGTGCCTGCTCATGAACAACAGCGCGTGGCGCCCGAGCCGTGAAGCCTGATGGACGAGCGTGCTGTGGGAGCACCTCATCTCGCGCGCCATCTGGCGGAATCCCGAGCCGGCGTCAATGCGATAGAGGAGCGGAACCTGCAGCTCAGGACGTTTGAGGTAGTAGGTCGTGTGGAAGGTCTGGGAGGAGAAAGTCGCGCCGCAGTGACAACAGCGGTAGCGAGGTATCTCCGTCGGTGACGCCTGCCGGGTGTAGGAGCCGTGGTGCTTCCAGCGCCAGCCCTCGGCGTTCAAGTGGTAGCGGCAATGACTTCGCGGGCAATGCGGGGGCACGAAGGTGCAGACCGTGCTGTACATGCTCCCGGGCTACTGCATGCATTGGGCCGCCACATTCTGCGAACCACAACCTTCGTTGACCGCGGGGCTTCTCTCGCGGACAGTGCGCGCTCCCGACGACGGTCGCCTTCCTCCATCCCCGAGGCCCCCGCATGGATCGCCGCGACGACGACACCCCCACGATCGGTTCGCAGCCGGACGCCGGCGCGCCGCACGCCGACGACGACACCCTGGCCCTCGGTCCCGCGCCCGAGTCGCACAGGAGCGCGGCGAGACCGGACTCGATCGGCAACTACCGGATCCTCGGCACGCTCGGCCAGGGCGGCATGGGGATCGTGTACGAGGCCGAGCAGGACAGCCCGAGGCGTCGCGTCGCGCTCAAGGTCATTCGCGGCGGAACGTTCGTGGACGACAACGCCGTGCGGCTATTCAAGCGCGAGGCGGACACGCTCGCGCGGCTCAAGCACCCCAACATCGCAGGCATCTACGAAGCCGGGCGCACCGAGGCGGGGCAGCACTTCTTCGCGATGGAGCTGGTCGTCGGGCGCAACCTGAGCCAGTACCTGGAATCGCGCCCGCAGGTGATCGAGGGCGCGGAACTGCGCTTCCGGTTGCGGCTCTTCCAGGCGATCTGCGAGGCGGTGAACTACGCGCACCAGCGCGGCGTGATCCATCGCGACCTGAAGCCCACGAACCTCGTGGTCGGCGAGGGGGAGCAGAGCGGCTCGGGCGGGCTGCCCGAGATCAAGGTGCTCGACTTCGGTCTCGCACGCATCACGGGCAGCGACGTGGACGCGATGACGCAGGTGTCCGAGGTCGGCATCATCAAGGGCACGCTGCCCTACATGAGCCCGGAGCAGGCGCGCGGCAACTCCGACGAGATCGACCTGCGCTCCGACGTGTATGCGCTCGGCGTGATCCTGTACGAAATGCTCACGGGCACGCGTCCGTACGACCTCGAGCGCGTCTCGATCATGGAGTCCGCGCGCGTGATCTGCGAGCAGCCGCCGCTGTCGCTCAAGCGTTCGTGGAAGCACGGCCGTGCGCCGGACGTGGACTTGGAGACGATCACGGGCAAGGCGCTCGAGAAGGAGCCCGACCGCCGCTACGCGAGCGCCGCGGCCCTGAGCGACGACATCGGGCGCTATCTCGATTCGCGCCCGATCCTCGCGCGCGCGCCCAGCGCGATCTACCAGCTGCAGAAGTTCGCGAAGCGCAACCGAGGGCTCGTCGTGGGCGCGGCGGCGACCGCGATCGCGCTGGTCGCCGGCATCGTCGTGTCCACGACGTTCGGCATCCGCGAAGCGAACCAGCGCCGCGCGGCCGAGCAGGCGCAGAAGGACACGCAGGCGGTCGTCGAGTTCCAGGAGAGCATGCTCGGCGAGATCGACGTCGCGCGCATGGGGCGAAGCCTGGTGGACGATCTCGCTTCGCGGCTCGGCGCCACGCTCGCCGAGCGCGGCGAGGGCCCCGCGCAGGTGCAGGCGCAGGTCGCGGCGTTCCGCAGGCAGCTCGCGCAGATCAACTCGACCGACGCGGCCCTGCAGGTGCTGGACACGAACATCTTGTCGCGCGCGATCGAGGCGTCGGCGACGCAGTTCGCGACGCGGCCGCTCGTGCGGGCGCAGCTGCTGCGTGCGATCGGCGACACGTATTTCAAGATCGGGCTCTACGACAAGGCCGAGCCGCCGCTGCTCGCCTCGCGTGTGCTGTACGACAGCCTGCTCGGGCCCGACGCCGATCCGACGCTCGCGAGCATGCGCTCGCTCGGCGGGCTGTACATGAACATGAGCCGCGTGGAGGAGGCCGAGTCGCTGCTCACGCACGTGCTGCGCGAGCGGCTGAAGCGTCACGGCCTGAAGAACCACGACGCGCTCGGCTCGATGGACGACCTCGTCGTGCTCTACACCGACATGCAGCGCTTCGCCGAGGCCGAGAGCCTCGGCGCGATCGCGCTGCGCGAGTGCCGCGCGCTGAAGGGCGAGGACGACAAGTTCACGCTGACCGTGATGGCGAACTACGCGTGGGCGCTGACGCAGGACGGCAAGTTCGGCGAGGCCGAGTCGCTCGCGGTGAAGGCGCTCGCGGGCCGGCGCAAGGTGCTCGGCAACGAGAACGCCGAGACCATGACTTCGGCCAACAACCTCGGCGTGCTGTACCGGCAGATGGGGCGCGACGACGCGGCGGAGCCGTTGTTCCGCGAGGACTACGAAATGTCGCGGCGGCTGTTGGGCGACGACCATCCCGACCTGCTCGTCACGATGACGAACCTCGGCCGGCTCTACAGCGCGCGCGGCAAGTTCGCGGAGGCCGAGTCGCTGCTCGCGAAGACCGTGGCGACGTCGAAGCGCGTGATGCCGCCGGGCTTCTTCGGCACCGGCATCACGTTGCTCAGCTACGCCGACGCGCTCATGGGGCTCGGCCGCTGGCGCGACGCCGAGGCGCCGATGCGCGAGGGCCACGACATCGTGCTCGCGCTGACCGACCCGCACGACCGCGGCGTACAGCACGCGACGCGGGCGCTCGTGGAGATCTACGAAAAGACCGGCCGCCCCGCGGACGCCGCGAAGTGGCGCGCGAAGGTGGATCCCAAGGAGGAGTGAGGGCGGGGCTCAGCCCTTCAGCCCCTCCGCCAGCAGTTCGAGCATGCTCGGCGGGAACACGCCGCCGGCTTCGAGCGTCGCGCGTGAGTCGGCGAGCAGCGTCGCGATCTCGGCGCGCGCCTTCGGTAACCGCGGTGCGCCTTCGGGCGAGCGGCGCACGCGCGCCGACGCCGTGCGCTCGAGCAGCGCGTCGAGCTCGGCGCCCGCGCGCGTCGAGAGCATCGCCTGCGTGACTCCGGCGAGCAGCAGGTGCGGATGCGCGGAGCCGTCGGGCAGGCGGAACTCGATCGTCGGCGCGCTCACCTGGCGGCCGTCGGGTGTGGCGGCCACGATCGGCAGGCGCACGAGCGCGTGACGGTCGAACTCGCCCCACGCCATGGACGTCGGCGCTTCCTTGCCCTGCGTGAGCCGCACGAACGAGCCCTCGACGCGATTACCGAACGCCATGAGCGCGCCGCCGTGCCGCACGAGACCGCCGATCAGCCGGCGCGCGACCTCGGGCAGTGCGCCGCTGGCGTCGCGGCCCGCGCAGTGCCGGCCGTTCACGACCGGCGAAAAATGAAAGTGCAGCCCCGAGCCCGCGTGACCCTTGCGCAGGATGGGATCGAAGCTCGCGCGCATGCCGGACTGGTGCGCGAGATTGCGCAGCACCCACTGCGTGAGCACGACGCCCTCGGCCGCGTCGGGCAGCGGCGCGAGTCCCATTTCGATCTCGTGCTGTTCCCAGATCGAGTCGTCGCTCTCGGACGCGGGGATGTAGCCGACTTCGCTGTGCCCGTACTTGATCGGCACGCCGATCTCGGCGAGCACGGTGAGCGCGGTGCGGCGCAGCTTCTCGCCGAACACGAACGGCGAGCTCGCGTGATAGCCGCGATCGTCGGCGCCGTAGAAATCCTCCGGGCTCGTGCGCTTGGCGAGGAAGTACTCGACCTCGCCGAGCGCGTGCAGTTCGACGCCGAGTTCGGTGCGCGCGCGATCGAACGCCGCGCGCACGATCGTGTCGGGCGACTCGGGCAGCGGGCGGCCGTCGCGGCCCGCGTGCGAGCACAGCAGTACGAGCGCCGGCACCTTGCTGAACGGATCGAGGAACGCCGACGACACCCGCGGCCGCAACAGGATGTCGGACGCGCCCGCGCGGATGCCCGTGCCCGCGAAGATGGACGAGCCGTCGGCGCGCTCTCCGCCTTCGAGCACGTCGCGCAGGTGCGATTCGGACAGCGGCACGAAGTCGAGCGTCTTGAGCCAGCCGTCCGAGCCCACGTGCATGAGCGACACGATGCGAATGGAGTGGTCCTTGACCAGCGCGACCAGGTCGTCCACCGACCATTCGCGCGCGAGCTTGCCGAACGTGCGTTCGAGCCGCCGCGCCGGCAGCACGGGCTCCGCGGCGTCTTCCGCGCGGCGGGCGTAGAGCGTCGATTCCATGACGGGGTTCTCCTTTGCGGGCGAGCCTAGGCGAGCGGCGCGCCCGTCGGGCATGGGCCGAAAGGAGGGGGGCGGCGGACCGGAAGAATGTGCATTTCAGGATGAGAATCGAGCCGCGGCTCGGGTATTCTGGACACCGTCTTCGTTGATATTCGCCGTCACGTGCGAACGGCCTGAGCCCCCGCCAGCGACGCCCGCAGGAACGACGAGCCGCGATACCGGGTCGGTCACGACGCAGTCGGCGTCTTCCCTTCGAGGTCGCAGATGCTCATCCGCAACGCCCTGATGCGATACACGCGTGCCATCGTGTGCCTGCTGGTGCCCGCGGCCCTCGGCGCCGCCGCCCTGACCACCACCGCTGCCGCGATCGACGTTCCCGACGGCTACTGGACCGAACTCGCGTTCGCTCCGCGCCAGGGACAGACCGCCGTGTTCGATCCGGCGCGCAATCGCGTGATCGTGTTCGGCGGCGAGGACGTGAGCGGGTTCCACAACGACGTCTGGGCGTTCACGCTCGACGGCACGCCGCACTGGACGCAGCTCGTGCCGCAGGGCACCCCGCCCGAGCCGCGCACGCAGCACTGCGCCGTGTTCGATCCCCTCGGCAACCGCCTGATCGTCTTCGGCGGCCGCAGTGGGGTGGGTTACCTCTCGGACACGTGGGAGCTGTCGCTGAACGGCCAGCCCGTCTGGTCGCAGATGGCGCCCGCGGGCGCGCCGCCGGGCGCGCGCCACAGCGCGAGCGCCGCCTACGACTCGCGCCGTCACGCGATGATCGTGTCGGGAGGAGTCGACGGTTTCTCGACGCGCAACGAGATCTACATCCTGTCGCTCGAGGGCGTGCTGCGCTGGACGCTCAAGCCGCAGTCGGCCGGTGGCCCCGCGGCGCGCCGCAATCACGTCTCGGTCTACGACAACGTCGCGGACCGGCTCGTGATTTCGGGCGGCTACGCCGGCGGCGACAGTGCCGACACGTGGGCGCTGCCGATCGAGGGGCAGCCCGTGTGGAAGCGTCTCGCGACGAGCGGTCCGTGGCCCGTGGGGCGCGAACGCCACACCGGCGTCTACGACGCGCTGACGCGCCGGCTCGTCATCTTCGGGGGGCGTTCCGTTGCGACGACGCTCAACGACGCGTGGGCCCTGCCGCTCACCGACGGCGCCACGTGGGAGCCGATCGCCGTGAGCGGGAATGCGGGCGTGCCGCGGCACACGCACTCCGGTGTGCTCGACGCGGCGAACAACCAGCTGGTCGTGCTCGCCGGCGTGAACGGCACCACCGTGCGCAACGACGTGCAGGCGCTCTCGCTCGGTGCCTCGCACGAGTGGACCACACTCGCTCCCGACGACTCGCTGCCGCCGCCGCGCTCGGGCGCCGCCATGGCGTTCGACGGGGCGGCGCAGCGATTGTTCGTGACCGGTGGCGCCGACGCCGTGACGACCACGCTCGACGACCTGTGGCGGTGGGGCGAGAGTCCGCGTGCCGACTGGCAGCCGCTCGTGCCCGCCGTGACGCCGGGCGCGAGGCGTCACGCCGCCTCCGTGTGGGATGCCGCGCGAGGGCGCATGCTGCTGATGGGTGGCGACGAGCCGCAGGGGCCGGTGCCCGCCGACCTGTGGGCGCTTTCGGGCGTCGCGCCGTTCGAGTGGACGCAGCTGCCCACGATCGGCCCCGGGCCGTCCGAGCGCTCGGGCCACGCGCTCGTGTGGGACACGACGCGCGACCGGCTGCTGTTGTTCGGAGGGCGCGACGGGAGCGGGCTGGCGCTCGCGGACCTGTGGGAGCTGCCGCTGGCCGGCGCGTTGCAGTGGGCGCCGATCGCGACGAGCGGCGCCGTTCCCGCGGCGCGCGACCTCGCGGCGGCCGCTTACGACGCGGAGCGCGACCAGCTCGTGCTGTTCGGCGGGCGTGGCGCCGCGGGCCAGGCGCTCGCCGACGCGTGGGTGCTGCCGCTCGGCGGTGCGATGGAGTGGAGCGCGTTGAACCCGACGGGCGCGGCGCCCGCGGCGCGCTACGGTCCCGCCTACGCGTTCGATGCTTCGCGCGACCGGCTCGTGATCTTCGGTGGCGGCGAGACGGCCGCGTGGCTCGCGGACGGCTGGGAGCTGACGCTGTCGGGCGCGCCCGCATGGCGCGCGCTGGCGTCCCTCGGTGTGACGCCGGCGGCGCGGCGCGAGGCCAGCGCCGTGTTCGACGTGGCCGGCGACCGCCTGTTGTTGTTCGGCGGTTCGTCGTACGCGACGCGGCTCGGCGATCTGTGGCAGCTGGAGTTCTCGCGCGTGCTCGATGCGGATGGCGGGCCTGCTGTCGCTCGCGTGAGTGCGCTGCGTGCACCGGCGCCGAACCCCGCGCGTGGCATGACCACGCTTCGGTGGTCGCTCGCTCGCGCCGGACACGTGCGCCTGGGCGTGTACGACCTGAGCGGCCGACTCGTGCGCACGCTGGCCGACGGCGAGCGCGCCGCGGGCGAGCACGCGATCGAGTGGGACGGGCGCGATGATTCGCGAGCGATGCGCGAGGCGGGCGTCTACTTCGTGCGGCTGGAAGCGGAAGGCGTGCGGGAGACGCGGAAGATCGTGAGGGTGAGGTGAGGAGGGCTTCGATGAACCGTTGGACGTGGTCGCCGAAGGCGTCGGAGTGGTCCGAACAGTGGCTCTTCGGAATTGCTTTCTCGGCGTGGCTGATTGGTCCGCACTACTTCAGTGATCTGGTCCGTGGCATTTGTGTGGGGCTCTCGATCAGTGCGTTCGCGCTGATGCTGGCGCGACGGCGCGCGTTCTGGTCAGTGATCTGCGCCGCACTGGTCTGGTCGTCGTACACAATGGTTCCCAGTGGTCAGGACCGGGCGTCGAAGGGTGTCGCGCTTTGGCTGGTCGTGCTTTTCGTGCTGATGCCACCGATCGCGGCTTGGGTGCGAGTGGCACGGGGCGAGGAGAGGAAGCAGGCATAGTGGGCATTCCGTGCCGCAACGTGATCCGGTGATGGACCGCGAAGCCGTTGCTTGTACTCGGCACTTTCGCAGCCTTCGAGGAGTCCGGCCGTGTCTCGAGGCTGCGGCGAGCGGGCGAGATTGTCGCGACACGAGAGCGCACAGCATCGGTTTCCCAACCGGGAAATCCTAGCAACAACTGTCTACCGGGAGGGGAAGCTTACGAATCGGGCCGGGCCGAAATCACGACAATCAGAGCCGAGCGAGTCAACGGACGTCGCGAGAAGACAATAGGAAGCGCCTCAACGGGATGCTGACGTCGAGGCACTTCTTGTCTATGGTCCACTGTGGACGGCGTTGGACGTGAATGGACGCCGAGACCGTAGCCAACCGTAGCCAGAGCACGCAGGTGCGGTAGGAGGCTCACATGCGCAAAGACAAAGCTCTGGATCAGCACAGGGAAGTGGTGACGGCGCTTCGCCGCTACAACGCCGCGCTTGCGACCGCGCTGGGCGAGCACCCTCAGCGGGTCGAGGCCCTCGATCTCGACGGTACGAGAGAGAATCAGCTGCGCGGGCTAGCTGACTCGTTGGCCGATAAACTCGGCCTCGGTGACCGTTTCCGAGGACTTTGGCCAGAGGAGGGGGCGAAGTCGCTCCAGGACACGCTACCTGTTGACATCCTGAATGAATTCTTTCGGGCTAGGCATTCGGCCGTCGGTTTCACTCTTGATGCGGTAGCTCTCGGTGAAGTTATGCTCGCGATCGACAAGCGTATGCGTGAGATTTTCGCGACCGATCTAGTTAATGCGGACCGCGCTGGCCTGGAGGAAGAGTGGACTTCGCTTTGGGTCGATTTCCGACTTGTGTCTGCAAAGTTCTGGGAATCTGTAGCCACGGCCTCTCTGCGTCTATGCGCGGCGTACGATCGCACGGCGCAGCTTCTCGCGTTCATCTTCTTCAATGTCCGGAAGTTCGATAGAGATACGTATTCCGGCGTGATCGGTCAGCTGACAACGAACTACGCGCAAGAAGAACAGTTGTTCCGCGAGCAGCACGGTTGGCGTCAGATTCGCGCAACCATGGCGGAGGTAGAAGCTCTTCACTCGAGGCGCAATGCACTTACGCATAGCTCGACCCTAAGAGCGGGAGTCTGGCACCCTTCAGCGACGGCGGCCCCGGTTGCAAGTACTGCCCTCGAACGGATGCGCAGCAAGGCAGTCCAGCAGCGTGCACCGGACGAGGAGATGACTCGGCTTGTTAAGCACTGCGACACTCTTTCAGTTGTGCAGTTGGCCGCCCTCGATTTGTGCCATTTCGGGCTCGGGACACTTAAGCTGTCTCCACTTCTGTTTCCGCCCCGGTAGGCAGCGGGCATGCGTCAGCTCAGCCGCACACGATTGGGCTGGTGGGACAAATGTGGAGGGGGCACGCCGGGGTGCCGTTTCAGGCTTGCGGCATGTGTTCCGCGGGCGGCGCGCTTGGCTCAATACGCTCTGTGAATGTGGAACGCCGAGGTTGCTACCGACACCGATCCGTCCGAGCAATGGAAGCCTGAAGCGATAATAGTAAGGAGACGCGTGTGATCAGATCATTTGCAGGGATCGTTACGCTCACCGTTGCATTGCTATTCGCAGCCGGGTGCGCTGCTTCGCGGCCGGTCTTGACGGTAAGCGTGGTGGCCTATGCCGATCCAGACAAGCCGCAGCCACCACCACGTCGATTTGTAACTGTCCCGATCGGGCTAACGGATGGGGGGGGGCTGCTTGAGAAGAACCTGTTGGCGCTGCTGCGTTCACGATTGGTCGCCTCAGGCTACCTGTACGATCCTGAGCATGCCGAGCTAGTCGTGACCGTCGTTGGCAGGACGATAGACTTCTCGCGCTATGTCCCACCTTCAACTCTTGACGTCGCTGTGCCTTCGACCCAGACGACGATTACCAGTGGGACCGCTACGACATCTGATGGTGTGACTGTGCGCGGGGAGGCGACATCCTACACGACCGGTACCAGTGTTGTGCCCATCCGCATACCGGGACAGGTCGTAAATCAATGGTGGCGCTCAATCGCGGTCATGATTACCCCTGTAGCGATCGTAGATGGCAAGTACCAGATGGATGGAGAGCCTGTGTGGAATGGCTCAGCCCAGAGTTATGGCAAGAACCCCGACCTGTTAAGTGTGGCCCCGCAGCTCATTGATGAACTCATGGGGGAGTTCCCCGCCCGAAGCGGCAAGCCGAGAGATCGTCAGCTGATTCCGCCGGCTGGTATGGTGCCCTAGAAACTGATCAGGGCCGCGAAGGTAGCCGGTGGTTGATACGCGCACGCGCATGGCTGGTGGGAGCAACGACCGCGCGGTTGTGCAGGTCGCCACAATAGCCAACCGAATGCCCGACTGTTGGGCCTCCTATGATTCACGGCGGTGAACCGCCCGGACACCCTTGGTTAGATAACGGATAACTCAAAGACACTGGCCAGCAGTGGTCAGGAGTGGACAGCCGGGGGTTTTCTTGCGAGCCAGCGAGAAAACCCCTTGCGGCTTTCCAGGGCGCGGGCATAGCTTGCGCGCGTGAAGTTTGAATCACCCGTAGTTGAATGGGTGAGGCGACGGGCAGATTCGGCAGCTGGGCTGCGAGTCTGAACGCCGCGTGGGCGGCGGTAGCAGCACCTTGGAGGGGGCCGCCAACTTCCCCGCCGCACGTCGACCACTAACCGTGGCGCAAGCATTGCGCGAGATTAGGACACAAGAATGCCATTCCAGCTGCGCGCCGTGTTGGCAATAACCGCCACGCTCGTGGCCCTGCTAGCAGTGGGGTGCGAGCAGCCCACTGCGCCGAAGCCGCAGAACCATCCTCCAGTTGTTCATTCAATCGTTGGGTTCCCTCCGGTTCTTGTTCCGGGCGACTCCGCCATCGTTGTGTGCAGCGTCACCGATGCGGATGGTGATACCTTGATTTACGACTGGTATTCCAACGCACAAATCAAAGTGCCAGGGGAAGTCGACAATCTCTTGGAAAATACCAGAACGAACGTTATGAAGGTCTTCACCGGAACACGCTTCGGCGATCCGGACACCGGAGTGGTTACATGTGTAATCTATGACCGCAAGGGTGGAGCGGCGATGGGGAGGGTGTTCTTCCTGCTCACCAACTCGCCCGCGACTCGTATGCACCCGTACTTGCCTTAGCCCCAGTAGGGGGCCGCGCATGAAGCGTGCGCCTATGGTTGTGCGACTCGCAAAGCTAGGCGCTGGCCTCATTGGTGTCGCGGCAGTGTTGGCCTTCGTTAGAGAGCGGATAACTGAGTTTGGAGTTCCCAGGATTCAGTGGACACCCTGGGGCCGCACCTTATGGGCATCTTCGAACTGCTCGGGGCTCACACCCCCAAGATGCCCGTGGCGGCGTGAGCGATTGTAGAACGCCACGATGTAGTCGGCCACGTCAGCTCTAGCCAGTTCGCGATTCTTGTAGATCTGCTTCTTGATCCGCTCCTTCTTCAGGCTGCCGAAGAAGGACTCCACAACCGCGTTGTCCCAGCAGTTGCCCTTGCGGCTCATGCTCGGCTCGAGATGGTTCGAGAGGCAAAAGCGCCGCCATGCATCACTGCCGAACTGCGTGCCCTGATCCGAGTGCATGATCGTGCCGCGGGGCCGCCGACGCCGCACTGCCATTAGGACGGCGTCGAGCACGAGCTCGCGGTGAATCGTAGGGCGCGTGGACCAGCCGACGATCTTGCGCGAGAACAGATCCATGACGACGGCGAGAAACAGCCAGCCCTGCCAGGTCCGGATGTAGGTGATGTCGGTCACCCACGCCTTGTTCGGACGCGTCACAGTAAACTGCCGCTTGAGCAGGTTCGGCACGAGGACGGCCGGCTTGCCGACAGACCAGCGCCGGGTACGGTAGCCATGCAAGGCGCGCATCCTGTTCTCGCGCATGAGCCGCGCGACGCGATGCTTGCTGCACGTCTCCCCGGCCTCGCGGAGGTCGAGGAATACGCGCGGCGCGCCGTAGACGCCTTGGCTCGCTTCGAACGAAGCGCGGATCAGGCGAAGAAGTCGGGCGTCTTCTTGGGCCCGGTTCGATACCGGCTGCTTCAGCCACTCGTAATAGCCGCTCGAAGCAACACCGAGCAGGCGGCACATCCTCTGGACGCTGTGCACTTCGCTATTGGCCTTGATGAACTCGTACGTCTGGCGAACTCGACCGGCAATCGGCTGCGTGGACACATGCGTGGACATGGGCATAGCCCTCCCTGGTTGCTAGGATGCCAGCTGTCCACAAAACACTGGGAACTCCATCACGCCAACCCGCCTGACACCCGCTTAACCGAAACCGCGCCAGCGCGGGTGAACTCGCACGTCGCCACCGCGCTCGCCTTCACACCCGAACGAAAGAAGCGCCCCGACGTTCTACCGACGTCGGGGCGCTTCTCTCATCGTCACCAGCGCGCCACCTCAGTTCCCGATGTGCACCATCTTCCGCGTCTGCTTCACGCCGTCGGCGCGCACTTCGTAGAACATCACGCCGTTCGGTGCGGCGTGGCCCTGCGCGTCGCGGCCGTCCCACTTCACGGCGTGGCTGCCCGCGGGCAGGCGTTGGTCGAGTCGGCGCACCAAGCGGCCGCTCGCGTCGTAGATCGCGATGCCCACCACACCCTCACTTCGCGTCGAGAACTGCAGCGACGTCGTCGAGCGGAACGGGTTCGGCGAACTGGTCAGCACGACAGGCGCGGGCAGGTCGCGCCCGTACTCGACGCCCACCACGCCCGTCCACCCCACGAGCCGCGTGCCGCCGGCGTCTGCGGCGACGAACTCGTCAACGCCGTCGTGGTCCACGTCGAGCACAGCGGAAGTCGTGCCGACCCCGGTCCACTGGGGCACGTCGGTCGAGGCGACGAAGAGCAACGAACCGTTCGAGCTGCGCAGGCGCAGGTTGTCCTGCGTCATCTCGAGCAGCTCGCTCGCGCCGGGCGTCCGGAAGGGGCCGTCCGCGTAACTGGCCGGCTCATCCTGGTGCGAGTACAGCTGCGCGTAGCTCGAGCCGTTCCAGCGATAGCAGGTCGACAGCCGCGTCGGACCGAAGAAGCGCGTGAACAGCAGCTCGTACCGTCCGTCGTGATCGAAGTCGATCGGGGCGAGTCCCGCGTTGGGTTCGCTGAAGAGCGGGAACTCCGCGCGCACCGCGCCGGTCAGCGGGTCCAACAGTGCGTAGTGATTGTCGCTGTTGCTGAGGACGATCAGGGCCTCGTTCGCATTGCCGTCGGTCCTGGGCGCCATTCCCACATGACGCCACGCGGCCGAGGACCACGTCTGCACGTAACTGCCGGCCACGTGGCGCACGACCCGCAGGGTGTTGTCGTCCTGGATCACCAGATCGAAGACGCTGTCGTGATTCAGGTCGACTTGAGCGACTCTCGGCGCCACGCCCGACCAGCCGGGAATGGCGGTGGCCGCGCGGAACAGCAGGTTGCCGTTCATGTCACGCAGCAGGAGGTCGTGCTGTTTCTGCACGAAGTACTCCCACTGGTTCGGGAGCCGCGTCTGCAGGGGATACGCCGTCTCGGCACTGTCAGCGACCGAGAACATCGTCGCGTAGCTCCCGGTCGACCACTGGAACGCATGCAGCAACGGCGTCACGCCCGGAGCGGCCGGGCGGACCCCGAAGACTTCCCTGCGACCGTCACCGTCGATGTCGAACGCATTCACCTGGGCGTTCTCGGTGAACTTGAACTCGGGAAGCGACAGATCCGTCGCGCCGGTCTGCCCGTCGAACAGCGCGTAGTGCCCGTCGAGCGTGTTCCAGCCGAACATCTCGATCTGCGGATCGCCGTCGGTGTTCTCGCCACCGTTCAGGAACCAGCTCGTCGTGGACCACGTCGGCACGAAGGCGCCGTTCCAGTTGAAGAACTGCGTTCGGATGTCGCTCGAGAACATGTGCTGGACCACGCCCAGCTCGTCGATCCCGTCGGCGTCGATGTCCAGGCTGAACGCCGAGACTTCCACGCCCGTCCACGCGCCGATCGCGGTCGAAGCGCGCAACAGCACGTTGCCGGCCATGTCGCGCACGCGCACGTCGGTGTCCGACATCTCGAGCAGCTCGACCTGCGAAGGACTGCGCAGGCTGCAGAAGCCGACCACGCTCATGGGATCGCTGTGCGCGAAGAGTTGCGTCCAGCCGCCCGGCGTCCACTTGATGACGCGCATCAGCGGAACCACCGGACCGCCGCCGCGCCGGTAGAGAACCAGCTCGAGGCGAGCGTCGTTGTCGATGTCCCGGGCGAGCACGTCGGCGTCACCGTGCAGGAACTCCGGAAAGCCGATCTCGACCGCACCCGTGAGCCCGTCCAGCAGGAGCATCGTGTTGTCGCGCACGTCGTGGAACAGCAGCTCGTCCTGCGGATCGGTGTCGGTATTGCCCACGATGCGGTCGAAGGCCAGGTAGGGCTGATGCCACTTCGGCGCGAACTCGCCGGCGTGAGCGGAGAGTGGCGACGTCAGGAATGTGGCGTGCAACAGGGCGAGCAGGGCGCGGCCCTGAAGGGTCCGAGGCATGGAAGTTCTCCGGCGAGCAGGGTGGCGGCGAACCCGCGGTACGCCTCGGGATCGGATGGAGCGGAAAGGTTCACACGCGGCCATGCGTGTGTCACGACATTTCCGCCGGGGCCCGGCGTTGCAAGAGTGTTTTCGCGCCGCGGTGCTAGATTCCGGGCGACTCGTGCTCCTGTTCGACGTTCGCACTCTTCCGGAGCTCCCCCGTGAAATTACAGTCCATCGGTACGTCCTCGCTCACCACGACGCGCCTCGCGTACGGATGCATGCGCGTCACCGCGTTCACGCCGCGCGATCGCTTCACGCCCGAGCTCGAGGCCGCGGGGCGGCGCGCGATCGTCACCGCGTACGAAGCCGGTTACACGCACTTCGATCACGCCGACATCTACGGCAACGGGCTGTGCGAGGAAGTGTTCGGCCGCGTGCTGCGCGACGTGAGCGGCATGCGCGAGCGCATCGTGATCGGCAGCAAGTGCGGCATCCGCTGGCAGGGCGATCCCACGCCGAGCGCGCCGCACCGCTGGGACTTCTCGCGCGAGCACATCGTCTGGTCGTGCGAGCAGTCGCTCAAGCGCCTCGGCATCGAGCAGCTCGATCTGTACATGCTGCACCGGCCCGACTTTCTCGCGGATCCGGACGAGATCGCCGCAGCGTTCACGCAGCTGAAGGCGCAGGGCAAGGTGCGCGAGTTCGGCGTCAGCAACTTCCGGCCGTCGCTGCTCGCGGCCGTGCAGCACGCGTGCCCGATGCCGCTCGTGTGCAACCAGGTCGAGATCCATTTGGGGCGGCTCGACTGCTTCGAGGACGGCACGCTCGATCAGTGCCTGCAGCAGCGCGTGACGCCCGTGTCGTGGAGCCCGCTCGCCGGCGGCATGCTGGGCGACGGCGGCTGGCCGGACGATTCGCATCCGCGCGCGCACACGCTGCGCGAGCTGATCGGCACGCTCGACCACTTCGCGCGCGAGTACGGCGTGAGCCGCACGGTGGTCACGCTCGCGTGGCTGCTCAAGCACCCCGCCGGCATCGTCCCGCTCGTCGGGAGCGCGAACCCCGACCGCATCCGCGACGCCGTCCGCGCCGACTCCCTCGAGATGTCCCGCGAGGACTGGTACACGATCCTCCGCGCGGCAAGGGGCGCGGGGTTGCCGTAGGGGCTACCAGCCGGCGGGTTTGTGGATGAGGCGGCCTGATTGGGTCATGAGCGGCGTCGGGAGTTGGCAGCGGCCGTAGTGCTCGGCTGTGAGTTTGAAGTGGGCGGATGCCGCGAGCTTCAATTCGTCGCTGTGCCTTGCGTAGGGGAATCCGGCAATGACCCGTCTCGATGGGAACAGCCGTCGCGCCGTGCGCACGGCAGGTGCGAGGTCAGAGTCGCCGCTCACGAGCACAACCGCTTCGCACCGGTCCTCGAAGAAGCACTCGAGCATCGTGGTCGCGATCGCGACGTCCGTCTCCTTCTCTTCGTACTGAACGGTTCGTGCAAAGCACTTTGAGCAGTGGTGTGGGCGGCGCTTGAAGTGTCCAAGCTCGACCTCGACTCCGAGCGCGAGCATGGCATCGAGGTATCGTGAGTGGCGTTCAATGGTGCCCGGGCTGGTGCCTTCGCGATGTCGCGCCAACGCGCTGAAGAGAACCACTCGACTCAGTTCTGCCTGTCCACCGACGATGCTGAGCAGACCTTGGCAGAGGCGAGGAAGGTCGAGCCACTTCGTGCTCGATCCGCCCGTGCGCAAGCGAGCAGCGCAAAGTGAGTGGTAGAGGTTGAAGCCATCCACGAGGAAGACCGTTCGTGTGCTCATCTGCCTGCAGGCGGGGGCAGGCAAGAAAAATCCCCCGGGCCGCAACCACGGGGGGGGCCGGGGAGCTGTCGCTCCATCGGCGGGGTACGGGGAATATCGGCGGCGGCATTTGCGATCGCAAGTCAAGAATCGCGCATGAACTCGAGAAGGCCATGACGGCGAGGCAAAGAAAAACCCCCGGATCGCAACCCGGGGGGGCCGTGGAGCCGAAGCCCCAACGGGGATGATTGCGGACAATATCGGCCGAGCTCGGCTGACGAGTAAACGCTGAAAATGCGTCGGCCCCGCGCGGATCACCGTCCGCACGGGGCCGATTTGCGCATCGCGCGCATCGCGCGCGTCGCGCGCGTCGCGCGCGTCGCCGCCGCTCTACTTCACCGCAAAGCCCACCGACGCGCGCGTCTGGTCCCAGTCCAGCTGCAGCACGCCGCCGCCGTCGCGCGGGAGCACGTTGATCGTGAAGCGCTCGACCACGTCGGGCAGCGGCTCCACGGTGAGCCCGATCTTGTACAGGTCCTTGCTCGCGTCGTGCTCGGTGCCCCACTGGCCGGTCTGGCTGTTCAGGATCAGCGTCCAGCCGCTCTTGGCCGGCAGCGTCCACACGCTGTACTTGCCCGCGGGCACCACGGTGCCGCCGAAGTCGAGCGCCTTGTCGGTCGCCAGCACCGTCGCTGCGTTCGCGCCCGTGCGCCAGACCTCGCCGTAGGGCACGACCTCGCCGAACACGACGCGGCCACGCTTGGCGGGACGGCTGTAGTCCACGCGCAGGTTCGCGCCACCGGCCTCGACCTTCACGCTGTCGGCGACCGACAGCGTGCCCACCGCGCCGCTCGCCTTCTCGGCGGCGACCCACTGCGCGGACACCGCGGCCAGATCCGGCAGCGCGCGGTCCACGGTCACCTTGCCGGTGCCGCTCACGGGACGTGCGTGCAGCACGCGGCCGGCGCGGTCCACCTTGAGGTGGAACACGTCGGCGTGGTCGTTCTCGATCCGAACGGAGTCGCGGCCGAGCCGCTGCGCGCGCTGCCAGCCGGTGCTCGGTGCGCCCACGAACCACACGCCCGCGCGCACGGTGTCGGCCTTGCCGGGCCCGAGCCGCTGCACGAGCCGCTCGTACTGCGTCCACGGGCTGCTGCTGAACAGCAAGACCGAGCCCGCGGGCAGCGCCACGCGCGACTGCGTCGCACGCCCGGGCGTGCGGATGTCCGCGATCACGGAATCGGCGGTGCACGTGCCGAAGATCTCCTGCGTCGGCGGCGCGTCGGCGGCCGCGGCGCCGGCGTTCACGCGCAGCGTGAACTTGGTGAGCGCGCCCTTGGCGTCGTACTCGTACTCGAAGTGCCGCTTCATCACGCGCGGCGCGCGCCCGACCTGGTCCACGACCAGCCTGTTGCCGGTGCGCGTCCAGCGCTCGACGCTCACGGTGTCGGCGCCCAGGCGCACCACGAAACCGCCGCTCTGCGCCGCGGACTTGCCCTTGGCCGCAGCGGCCGCGGCCGCCGAGGCGCCGCTCGCGCCGGCGCAGGCGATCGCCAGCGCGCACGCGCCGGCCACGACGAAACGATCGAAACGCATCGGACTGCTCCTTCGAAGGATGGGGAGAAGGGAGTGGGGCGTCGCGCGGCAAACTACCAGCTTCGGCCCGCGCCGCCACCGCCGGAACTGCCGCCGCCGAACGAGCTGCCGCCACCGCCCGAATGGCCGCCGCCCGACGAGCTGCTCGAACTGGTCTCGATGCGCGGGATGATCTCGGTCGAAACTTTCGAGTACCCGCAGCCGGGCCTCACGCACTCACGCGTGACGCGCTGCGTGCCGGTCGAGTGCGTCGTCGCGGCGACCAGCGTCACCGAGCGCGTGCCGAGCGTGCGGCGCTCGCACTTGGGGCACTTCGCGAAGCGGCTGAAGAAGCGGTTCGCGTGCTCGACGTGCGTCACGTCGCAGTCGTCGCAGCGCCACACGCGGTGGTCCACGCTCGAGAGCTTCTCCTCGAGCGCCTCGTCGTCGGTCAGGAACGGAAGCTCGACCTTGTCCGGCACCCAGCGCATGCGCTTCTTGCACTGCGGGCAGAACCGCCGCCGTCCCCACCAGCGCAGGCCGCCCACGAGCGAGGCGATCGAAGTCGCGATCCCCACGAGCCACGCGCCGAGCGGGAAGTTCGAGCGGGCCGCGCCGCCGCCGGACGCTCCACCCGAAACCGGCGTGCGCTCGAGCGCCTCCGCGAACGCGTTCACGCCCGCGACCAGCGCCGGGCCGTACTCGCCCGCGCGCAGCTTCGGCATCACGTCGCGATCGAGGATGCGGCCCACGCGGCCGTCGGGCAGCACGCCCTCGGCGCCGTAGCCGGTCTCGACCTCGATGCGGCGCGGCACCAGCGTGACCAGCACGAGCACGCCGTCGTCCTTGCCGCGCTTGCCGATGCCCCACTCGGCGAAGAGCGCGGTCGCGAACGGCTTCGGTTCGTACCCGGTCAGCGTGTCGATCGTCACGACCGCGATCTGGGACCCCGTCGCCACCTCGAGCGCGTGCACGCGCGCGTCGATCTGCGCGATGGAGCCTTCGTCGAGCAGCTGCGCCTGATCGGCCACGAACGAGTTCCGTGCCTGCAGCGGATTGGGAATATCGCCCGGCTCCGTCGCGCGCGCGGCGACCGCCACGCACGACAGCGCCAGGCACAGCAGCCACGCACGAGCCTTCACGAAACCTCCTTCACGCCGCGCCGCCGGCCTCGCGCTTGCCGCGGGCGAGGTCCACGCGCGAGAGCATCCACGCGCCGCCGAGGACGAGGGGCAGCAGCGTGAGCGTGGCGAGCCGTCCGCCCCCCGAGAGCTGCGTGACGACGCCGAACAGGATGGGGCCGACCACGCCCGCGAGCTTCTCGCTCACCGAGTAGAACCCGAACAGCTCGCCCGTCTGCTCGCGCGGCACGAGCGAGGCGAACATCGAACGCGACAGCGCCTGCGTGCCGCCCTGGAACATCGCGACCATGGCGGCGAGGATCCAGAAGTGCAGCGGCGTCGCGAGGAAGTAGGCGAACACGCTGATGCCCGTGTAGCCCGCGATGCCGATCATCACCGCGCGCTTCGGGCCGAGCGGCTTCGCGAGCCGGCCGAACAGCAGCGCCGCGGGCGCCGCGAGGATCTGCACCATGAGCAGCGCGCCGATCAGGTCCTTCTGCCCGATGCCGACCTCGGCGCCGTAGATCGTCGCCATCTTGATGATCGTGCCGATGCCGTCGGAGTAGAGCCAGAACGCGACGAGGAACGTGAACAGGTCGCGCCGCTCGCGCAGGTGCGCGGTCGTGCGCAGCAGCTGCGCGATCGTGTTGCGCAGCAGCGCGCCCACCGGCACGCGCTCGGCCGCGGCCTGCGGCTCGGGCACGTCGCGGAACAGCGGCAGCGAGAACGCGAGCCACCAGACCGCCACGCTCGCGAACGCGACGCGCGTGGCGGCGCCGGCGTCCGGCAGGCCGAACTTCTTCGGCATGAGCACGAGCGCGAGGTGTACGGCCAGCAGGAGCCCGCCGCCCAGATAGCCCCACGCGAAGCCGCGCGAGGAGATCGCGTCCATCTCGTGCTCGCCGGCGACCGCGGGCAGCAGCGAATCGTAGAGCACGTTGCCGGTCGCGAACGCCACGAACGCCACGCCGAACGCCGCGAGCAGGCTCCACCACGCGTCGGTCGGCGCGGCCGCGAGCGTGAGCGTGCCCGCGACGCCCGCGAGCACGCACGCGAGCAGGATCGGCTTGCGCCGCCGCGTCTGGTCCGCGAGCGCGCCGGCGATGGGCGAGAGCACCGCGGTCAGCGCCAGCGCCGCGGCGCTCGCGTAGCCCCAGAGCGCGGTCGCCTCGTGCTTCGCCATGGACTTCGACGCCACGCTCGCGAAGTACACGGGCAGGATCGCGGACACGACGCTCGTGGCGAACGCCGAGTTGGCCCAGTCGTACAGGCACCACGCGTTCTGCGCGCGGCGGCGGGCGGGCGTCGCCGCGTGCGGCGCGTCGTGCGTCATGTCGGAAGTGGTCGGAGGCATGGCGGGGGAGATGTACCAGAGGGCGCGACGGCCCGCCCTGTGATTTCTCCGGGCGCGGGTCGTCCCATGACGGAGGCCGCGTGTCCGCGCGGCGATTCGACGTCCCTTCGCGAGGTTCCGATGCCCCTCCGTCGCCCGATTCGTTGCGTCATCCACGTCGCGTGCCTGACGTCCTGGGTCACGCTGCAGGCGAGCGTCGCGCTCGCCGGCGTGTCCACGCCGCATTCCAGCGCCTTCGTGCTGCGCCACGCGCTGCTCGCGACCGCCGAAGGCACGCCGCAGCCGACGAGCGCCGCGGCGATGGGCGCGGCCCCGAAGCAGTCGAAGCGCACGTGGCTCTATGTGGGACTCGCCGCGCTCGCCGTGGGCAGCGCGATCGCCCTCGCCGGCGGCGGTGGCGACTCCGCGCCCGCCGCGCAGGCGCCGCCCATCGATCCGCCGCCACCGCCGCCGCCCGCGGGCGCGCAGGGAGGTGCGCGATGAAGCGCCTGCTCGCGAGTTTCGCACTCCTGTGCGCGCTGGTTCCGGACGCCCACGCCCAGTGGATGCCGACCGGTGCGCCCGTCGCGACGCTGGCCGCGACCCAGCAGTACCCCGCCGTCACGCCCGACGGCGCCGGCGGCTGCTACCTCGCGTGGACGGACTTCCGCACGGCGGCCGGCGATTTGTACGCGCAGCACCTGCTCGCCGACGGACGGCGCGATCCCGCGTGGCCCGTGGACGGCGTCGCGGTCGCCGCGCAGGCCGACGTCCAGTCGCGGCCGTGCCTGATCCCCGACGGGGCGGGCGGGGCCTACGTGTCCTGGATCGACCGGCGCAACGGCACGTTCTACCAGTCCTACCTGCACCGGCTGCGTCCCGCGGGACTCGATCCCGCGTGGCCCGCGGCGGGCCGGCTGCTCTCGAGCGCGTTCCCCGCGCTCGACAAGGAAGTGCAGCTCGCGCCCGACGGCTCGGGCGGCGTGTACGCGCTCTGCCCGCAGTCGCATGCGAGCACCGACTACCGCGTGCAGCGCGTGAGCTCGGGCGGCGTGCTGGACGCGAACTTCGGCACCGGCGTGCTCGTGGGCACCGCCAACTTCACCGGCGGGCGCTACGAGAGCATCGCGGCCGACGGCGCGGGCGGCGCCTTCGTCGCGTTCGGCGGGCAGAACTTCGGCGTGTTCGTGCATCGCGTGCTCGCGACGGGCGTCGTGGATCCCGCGTGGCCCGTGGGCGGGCGCGCGCTCACGCCGACTTCGAGCGGCGGCTTTCCCAACGTCGTCTCGGACGGCGCCGGTGGCGCGATCGTGGTCTGGAATCACGTCGTGGGCGGCGACGTCGACATTCGCGCGCAGCGCGTGACCAGCTCCGGCGCGATCGCCGCTTCGTGGCCGGACA
This sequence comes from Candidatus Eiseniibacteriota bacterium, assembly GCA_016215625.1. Classification (GTDB taxonomy): domain Bacteria; phylum Eisenbacteria; class RBG-16-71-46; order RBG-16-71-46; family RBG-16-71-46; genus CAIXRL01. The sequence continues at coordinate 21,825 of JACRIW010000068.1, forward strand.
CCGGGCTCGCGGTGTCCGCGGCGCCGAACTCGCAGCAGACGCCCTTCCTCGCTCCGGACGGCGCGGGCGGCGCATTCGTCACGTGGAGCGACCTGCGATCGGGCAGCCAGTTCGACGTGTACGCGCATCACGTGCTGGGCACGGGCACGATGGACTCGCGCTGGGCCGTGAACGGCAGGGCCATGACGAGCACGATCGCGAGCGACCTCGCACGCCAGGTGTTCGCCGACGGCGCGGGCGGAGCCATCGTGCTCTGGGAGAGCGCGGGCTCCGGCGACAACGGCCTGTTCGCGCAGCGGCTCGACGCGAACGGTTCCGTGCACACCGGCTGGCCGGCTCCGAGCATGTGGATCACGGGGCTCTTCCGCGGCGTGACCAGCTACGGCTGGGCGAGCGATCCCGCCACGCACGACGTGTTCGTCGGATGGGACGAGGCTCGCCTCGGCAACTCGCACGCACGCGAGCGCGACATCTACGCGCGGCGCATTCCGCCGGCAGGATCGCATCGCATCACGACGACGCAGACGGCGCCGAACAGCGGCTACGTGCTCGTGCCCGACAGCCTCAGCATCTACTGGACGCCGAACAACTACCTCTCGACGCTCGACATGACGCCGTTCGATCACATCGAGTTCCGGTTCCCCTCGTACGCCGGGCAGTCGGTCACGGACGTGACCGCGAACGGCGTGTCGCTGGGGCCCGCGCCGAACCACGTGCTGCGCGACGTCGCGCAGGACGTCGCGCTGAACGCGACGTGGACGAACAGCCTCGTGACGGTCTCGACCGACCTCGCGGCGGGCGCCTATGCCTCGCTCGCCTGGCCGATGACGTACGCCCAAGACAGCGTGAGCACGCTGCTCGACGAAGTCTGGCCGGGCGACGATCGCCGTTGGCGCTTCGCGCACTGGGATCCCGCGGCCGGCGCGTACGCGTACGCGACGGACACGCTGACGCGCATTCGGCCCGGCGTGGGCTACTGGCTCGCGAGCAAGGGCGCGCGCACGGTGGCCGTGCCGGGGCGTCCCGTGTGGCAGGCGTCCACGAGCGTCGCGCTCGCGGGCGACGCGGCGAGCGGCTGGAACCAGATCGCGAATCCGTACCGGTTCCCGATCGCGGACACCGCGCTGCGCGTCGTTTCGGGCGCGACGACGGCCGGACTGATCGAGCCCGCGAACACGTTCGTGGACTCGACGGTCTGGGAGTGGACCGGCGGCTCGAGCTACGCGCCCGTGCACACGCTGCAGCCGTACCGGGCCTACTGGGTGCGCAAGCGGACGGGGGGTGCGGTCGCGATCGTGTTCCCCGGGCTCGCGAGCACGCGCGTCGTCGTGCCGCCGCCCGCGCGTCCCGCCGACGCCGAGTGGGCGGTCGCGATCACCGCATCACAAGGCGGCGCGCGCACGTCTCCCGTCACGCTCGGTGAGTGGCGCGGCGCGGCCGCGAGCACACCGCTGCGCCGCGAGTCGCCGCCGGACTCGCCCGAGGGCGGGCTGCGGCTGAGCGTCGCGGACGCCGCGGCCACTCGCGTGCGCGGGCAGGATGCGTTCGTCGGCGCGGGCGCCCCGCGCATCTGGACGCTCGAACTCGCGGGAGCCGAGGCGCCCGGCGAGGTCGTGCTCGAGCTGCAGGCGTTCGACCCGCCGTCCGGCATCACGCTCGAACTGCGCGATCCCGCGCTCGGCTGGGCGCGCACCGTGCGCCCGGGCGAGCGCGTCACGGTCGCGGCCACGCCCGGCGCGCGACGCCTCTCGCTCGAGGCGATCGAGGGCTCGCTCCCCTCGGCGGGCGAAACCGGCCCGCGCGTGCTCGCGGCGTGGCCCAACCCCTTCCACGGCTCGCTCGGGTTCGCGGCGCAACTCGCCGCGGGCGGTGACGTGCGCGTGAGCATCCACGACGTGCAGGGCCGCGTGGTGCGCGTGCTCGAGCGGCGCGCGCTGCCGGCCGGCGAGAGCGTGCTCGTGTGGGACGGCCGCGGCGCCGACGGCGCTCCGGCGCGCCCGGGCGTGTACCTCGCGCGCTGGAGCGCGGGCGCGCACGCGGGCACCTCGCGGATCGTCAAGCTCGACTGACGCGCGATCGGCGTGTGGCCGGCTTGCTTCCCGCTGGCCACACGCCGAACCCGCACGCTACATTCCCTCCCGCGACAACCACCACACGGAAGGGAGGTGATCGGGATGCGTCACGCACGTCTCACCACGCCGTACGTGCGCGAGAAGGGGCAGCTGCGCCCCGCGAGCTGGGAAGAAGCGCTCGAGCGGGCCGCCGCCGGTTTTCGCGCCGCGCGCGAGAGCGGGCCGGACGCCTTCGGGGTGTTCAGCTGCTCCAAGGCGACCAACGAGATGAACTACGCCGCGCAGAAGTTCGCGCGGCAGGTGATGGGCACGAACCACATCGATTCGTGCAACCGGACCTGACACGCGCCAAGCGTCGTCGGTCTGGCGACGGTGTTCGGTGCGGGCGGGGGCACCAGCTCGTACCGTGAAGTCGAAAATGCGGACGTCATCCTGTTGTGGGGTTCCAACGCGCGTGAGGCGCACCCCATCTTCTTTCACCATGTCCTGAAGGGCATTCGCAACGGCGCGAAGCTCTACGTGGTGGACCCCCGGCGCACGACGTCGGCCCAGTGGGCCGACCTGTGGGTCGGCCTCGACGTGGGCACCGACATCGCGCTGTCGAACACGATCGCGCGCGAGATGATCGCCTCGGGGCTCGTGCACCGCGAGTTCATCGCGAAGGGCACGAGCGGCTTCGACGCGTACCGCGAGTCGGTCGAGCCTTGGACGCTCGAGCGCGGCGAGAAGGTTACCGGCGTGCCGGCGGCCACGATCCGCGAGCTCGCGCACGCGTGGGGAAATGCGAAGCACGGCCAGATGTGCTGGACGCTGGGCATCACCGAGCACCACAACGCCGTGGACAACGTGCTCTCGCTCATCAATCTCGCGCTGCTCGGCGGGCACGTGGGCCGTCCCGACGCCGGCATCCAGCCGCTGCGCGGACAGAACAACGTGCAGGGCGGCGGCGACATGGGCGCGATCCCGAACAAGCTGACGGGATTCCAGGACATCGAGAAGGACGCGGCCGCGCGCGCGAAGTTCGAAGCCGTGTACGGCGTGCCGATCCGGCCGCAGTACGGCTTCACGCTCACTCAGATGTTCGAGGCGATGGAGCACGGCACGATGAAGTGCGTGTGGGTGATCGGCGAGAACCCTGCGCAGTCCGAAGCCGACGGCCAGCGCTGCCGCAAGCTGCTCTCGGGCCTCGACACGCTGGTGGTCTCCGACGTCGTGATGACGGCGACGGCGGAGCTCGCGGACGTGGTGTTCCCCGCGAGCGCGGCATGGTGCGAGACCGAAGGCACGGTCACCTCGAGCGAGCGGCGCGTGCAGCGCGTCCGCAAGGCGCTGGACGCGCCCGCGGGAGCGCGCGACGACGTCGCGATCATCGCCGACCTCGCGCGGCGCCTCGGGTTCGACTGGGGCGACGTGACGCCCGAGCAGTTGTGGGAGGAACTCCGCACGCTGTCGCCCATGCACGCGGGCATGAGCTGGAAGCGCCTCGAGGCACTCGGCGGCATCCAGTGGCCGTGCCCGGACGAGACGAGTGCCGGCAGCAGCTACCTGCACGCGCGGCTGTGGGACGACGATCCCGCGAAGCGCGGCGTGCTCGCGCCGTTCAGCGTGCTGGAGCACGCCGGGCCGGTGGACGAGATCACGCCCGAGTACCCGCTGCTGCTCACGACCGGGCGGCGGCTCGATTCGTACAACACCGGCGTCTCGACGCGCGCGTACGCGTCGCCGATCCGCCGCGACCATCCGCTCTACCTGTCGCCCGAGGACGCGGCGGCGCTTTCGCTCGCCGAGGGCGAACACGTGCGCGTCACGAGCCGTCGCGGCTCGATCGTGACCGAGGTCGCCGTGGATCACGGCCTGCGCCCCGGGCTCGCGTTCATGACGCTGCACGCTCCCGACAAGGCCGACGCCAACGTGCTCACCATCGACGCCACCGATCCCAAGGCCGGAACCGCCGAGTTCAAGGCGTCGGCGATCCGGGTCGAGAAATGCTCGCCCGTCGCGGCGGGAGGAATCTGACGCGTGGACCTGAAACTCTCCGGCGCCGAGGCGACCACCGCCGAACGTGCCGCCGTGGACGCGCTCTTCGGCGCACCCGAGTCGCGCTGGGAGGGCGGTGACCGCGGCGACGCCGCCGACAGCCGCTTCGCACGCGGCGGTCACGAGGCGCGCGCGCGGCGCCACCTGCTGCTGCCCGCGCTGCACGCCGTGCAGGACGCGATCGGCCACGTGAGCCGCGGCGCGGTGGACTACATCGCGCTGCGCCTCACGGTGCCGCCCGCCGAGATCTACGGCGTCGCGTCGTTCTACGCGCTCTTTGAGATGTCGCCCATGCCCGCCACGGTCGCGCACGTCTGCGACGACGTCGGCTGCATGGCGCGCGGCGCGGACGCGCTGATCGACTCGCTCGAGCGCGAGTGCGGGCCGGACGGCGCGCCGTGCGCGACCGGGCGCGGCGCGTGGAAGCGCAGCCCGTGCCTGGGGCTCTGCGAAAAGGCGCCGGCGGTGCTCGTGCGCCGCGCCGGCGAGGGCCGCACCGACGCGACGATCGCGCCGGCCACCGCCGCGCAGGTCGCCGCCGAACTGCAGGGTGATCCGGCGACGGCGCGCGCCGCCGTGCGCGTCATGGACTCCGTGCGCCAGAAGGGCGAGCCGCACCTGCGGCTGCTCGCGCGGGTCGGCGTGGTGGACCCCGCGAGCCTGCACGACTACCGGAGCCGCGGCGGCTACGCCGCGCTCGCGCGCGCGTTCACGCTCGGCCCCGAAGCGGTCGTGCGCGAGGTGACGGACGCGAAACTCATGGGCCGCGGCGGCGCCGCGTTCCCGACCGGCGTGAAGTGGGGCGCGGTGCTGCAGGCGCGCGCGCTGCCGCACCACGTCGTGTGCAACGCCGACGAGTCCGAGCCCGGCACGTTCAAGGATCGCGTGCTCATGGAGGAGGACCCGTACGCGGTGATCGAGGCGCTGACCCTCGCGGGTTACGCGACCGGCTCCGCACAGGGCTGGCTCTACGTGCGCGGCGAGTACCCCGAGGCGCACGCCGCGCTCGCGCACGCGATCGCCGAATGCCGCCGCGCCGGGCTGCTCGGCGAGCGCGTGATGGGACAGCACGGCTTCGCGTTCGACATCGAACTGCGCAAGGGCGCGGGTGCGTACATCTGCGGCGAGGAGACCGCGCTCTTCAACTCGATCGAGGGTTACCGCGGCGAGCCGCGCAACAAGCCGCCGTTCCCCGTGCACGAGGGACTGTTCGGCAAGCCGACCGCGATCAACAACGTCGAGACGCTGGTCAACGTGCTCGAGATCGTGCGCGACGGCGCCGCCGCGTACGCGGCGATCGGTACCGAAGGCTCGCGCGGGCCGAAGCTTTTCTGCGTCGCGGGCAGCGTCGCGAAGCCCGGCCTCTACGAGTTGCCGTTCGGCGCGACGCTGCGCGAACTGCTCTCGCTCGCGGGCGTGCCCGACGGCGGCCGCGCGCTGCAGGCCGTGCTGCTCGGCGGCGCGGCGGGCTCGTTCGTGACGCCCGAGGAGTTCGACGTGCCGCTCACGTTCGAGGGCACGCGCGCGATCGGCGCGTCGCTCGGCTCCGGTGTGGTGCTGGCGTTCGACGGCACGGTGGACATGCGCGCGATCGTGCGGCGCATCGCGCGGTTCTTCCGCGACGAGTCGTGCGGCCAGTGCGTGCCGTGCCGCGTGGGCACCGTGCGCCAGGAGGAAGCGCTCGCGCGGCTGTGTGCCGGAGCCGCAGGTACGAGCCGCGACGAGACGCTCGTGATCCTCGACGATCTCGATCGCGCCATGCGCGACGCGTCCATCTGCGGCCTCGGCCACACCGCCGCGGTCGCGGTGCAGTCGGCACTGCGCAAGCTGAAGCTCTTCGGCGAGGTGGCGAAGTGAGCGCGGCGAAAATGGTGTCGATCACGGTCGACGGCGCGAACGTGCAGGTGCGCGAAGGCGCGACGCTGCTCGACGCGCTGCGCGCGCACGGCGTGGACACGCCGACGCTGTGCTTCCTCGAGAACCTCACGCCCGTCAACGCCTGCCGCGTGTGCGTGGTCGAACTGCAGGGCGCGCGCACGCTCGTCCCGTCGTGTTCGCGCAAGGCGGAAGAAGGCATGGTGGTGCACACGGACTCCGAGCGCGTGCGTCACGCGCGCAAGACGGTGTTCGAGCTGCTCGGCTCGTCCGTGGACCTGTCGAACTGCGGTCCGGACGTGAAGCGCTGGTCGGAGCGTTACGGCGCCGAGCCCGCGCGTTTCGGGCCGCCGGCCGCGCCCGCGCCCGAGGGCGCGCGCGACCACGCGCATCCCGGCCACCATCACGCGCCCGCCGGCGACGTCGCGCAGAACGTCGCGCAGCCGGTGAAGGTGGACAACGACCTCTTCGTCCGCGACTACTCGCGCTGCATCCTCTGCTACAAGTGCGTCGAGGCGTGCGGCGAGGACGCGCAGAACACGTTCGCGATCGCCGTCGCCGGGCGCGGCTTCGACGCGCGCATCTCGACCGAGTTCGCCGCGCCGCTCACGGACTCCGCATGTGTCTTCTGCGGCAACTGCATCGGCGTGTGCCCGACCGGCGCGCTCGTGCCCAAGCGCGAGTTCGACCTGCGCGAGGCCGGTACGTACGACGAGAGCAGGCAGACCGTCACGACCACGATCTGCACGTACTGCGGTGTCGGCTGCAACCTCGAGCTGCACGTGCAGGACAACACGATCTTCAAGGTCACGAGCCCGCTCGATCACGACGTGACGAACGGCCACCTGTGCATCAAGGGCCGCTTCGGGTTCGAGTTCGTGCAGGTGCGCGAAGGCGCGCGCGACAGCGCGCGCGAAAAGAGCGGCGGCCGGAAGGACTGATCCGGCCGCCGCTCTCGTCGTTCGGTCCTACTGCGTGACGACGATGCGCCGCACCATCGCTGGCGCGCCCGCGGTCTCGAGGCGCGCGAGGTAAAGTCCCGGCGCCACGTCGCGGCCGTGCTCGCCGCGAGCGTCCCAGCGCATCGCGTGCTCGCCCGCGGCGAGCGTGCCCGCGTACACCGTGCGCACGAGCCGTCCGGCGGCATCGTAGATCGCGAGCTTCGCCTGTCCTGCGCGCGCGAGCCCGAACCGCAGCGTCGTGCCGCCGCGCGCCGGGTTGGGAGAGGGCGCGGCGAAGAACGCCTGCGTCACCGCGGCGCCCGGCGCGTCGAGCGTGCCGGTGGGTGCAAGCGTCGCGACCGGCGAACGGTTGCCGTGCACGTCCACCGCGACGAGCTTGTAGAAGTAGGGCGCGCCGGCGGCGTCCACGAGTCCCGTGTCGGGCTTGCTCGTCACGAACGTGGCGGGCGAAGGCGTGAACGACGCGCTCGAGCCGCGATGCACCTCGTAGCCCAGCAGGTCGGCTTCGTGGTTCGGCAGCCAGCCGAGCCGCGTGGTGCCGCCCGAGTAGATCGCGTACTGCGGCGCGGGCGCCGCGGGCCCGAGGTTGTCCACGCTGTAGCCCGAGTCCGGCGCGCTCGCCCAGAAGTACTCGGTCGAGAACTGGTGCGCCTCGACCTGGAAGCGCGTACGCGGGTTCGAGCCCGCGATCGAGTCGCTCGTCGTGGCCGCGACCACGCTGTAGCCCGCGAGATCCGTCGCCGGCACGACCGCGATACGTTCCCAATAGATCACGCCGGCCGCGGAAGGCACGGCGCGCCGCATGAGGCCGTCGCGGCCGGAGGCCGCGCCCCCGGCATACGAAGCCGCCGCGAACACCGGCGCCTCGCGCCACACCCAGTACTCGTCCACCCTGTTGTTCGGCATCGCATCCAGGTACGACGCGTTCCAGCTCACGCGCACGAAGCCACCCTGGTCGTTCGGCACGTCCTTCACCTTCGCGATCGTGGGTTCGGGCGAGCCGATCACGCCGAAGCGGTCCACCCGCTGGCCGTAGAGCCGGTACGCGGTGTTGCCGTTGATCGCTTCGCTGTTGCTGCCGAACGTCATCAGCGCGCCGTTGGCGCCGTCCGGGATCAGCAGCGGGGTGCCGTCCCACCAGCCGCCGGTGGCGATCGGGGTGCCGTTCGACGTCCACGTCGCCAGGCCGGTCGAGAGAATGCGGCGCGCGTACACGTCCGAGAACCCGCTGCGCATGTCGCACCACGCGACGATTGCGCCGCCCGCGCCATCGCTGCAGATGCGCGGCTGTCCCTGCGGTTCGGCGGCGTTGCAGACGACGACGCCGTTCGCCGACCACTGCGCGACTCCGCCGGAGCCCATCCGCTGCACGTACACGTCCAGCAGCGTGCTCGCGCTGCTGCGTGCGTCGTCCCAAGACACGATCACGCCGCCGCTGCCGTCACCCGTCGCGACGGGGTGGCGCTGGTCACCCGTCGCGTTGCAGACGGCCGCGCCGGTGCCGAGATACGTGCCACCGCCGTAGTTCGTCATCTTCTGCGCGTAGATGTCGTACCCGGTGCCCGCGCCGCGGTCTTCGTCCCACACGACGTAGAAGAGCACCCCGTACAGGCTGATCTGCGGCCGCCCGGCGTTGCCCGCGGCGTTGCTCACGAGGGCGCCCGTCGGGTACCACGTCCAGTAAAGCGAGCCACTGGAAGTCAGGCGCTGCGCGTACAGATCCACGCCCGTCGATACCGAGTTGCGGCTGTCCTGCCAGACGAAGGTCGCACCGTTCAGGTCGTCGGGGACGAGCGCGACGGAATCCTGCGCACTGCCGGCGAGCGCGAGCACGGGCTGGCCGGTCGTGCCCCAGAGCGGCGAACCGTCCGCGTAGTTCACGAGCTGCGCGTACACGTCCGCGTCGCCGCCGCGCATGTCGGTCCAGCCGACCATCAGGTAGTTCCCCGACGTCTTGGCCGCCGCGGGATTCGACTGCGCGCTCGCGTTGTTGCACACGACGCTCCCGCCGAAAGCCCAGAGCCGGGTGCCGGCGGAGTTGTAGCGTGTCGCATAGATGTCGCCGCCGCCGCGCGTGTCTCGCCACACGACGAACACGCCTCCCACGCCGTCCGGTGCCAGCACCAGGGACGTCTTCGACTGGCCCGACACGACGTCCGAGTAGACGTATGCGAGGGTCGCGCCGGTCGAGGAGACGTGCACTGCCTCGTATTCGTTCGAGAACCCGCTCTGGTAGAGCGTGCCGAGCCAGTATCCGCCCGCGCCGTCCGCGACCATGCACGGATCACCGCCCGAGAAGTTGAACCAGGGGAGCGAGAGGTACGTCCCGAGTACGGGATCGTTCGACCACGCCGCCCTCGCGGGCGACGGTACGAGGAGCAGGAGTGCGGCACCCAGCGCGAGCAGGGCGAGGCGAACGGGGCCGGGAACGTGCATGACGGGATCCTCTCGGGTGTACGGGGCGGGCGCGCGAGGGCGAGCGCCCTCCGGGGAGAGGGAGTCCGTCAGGGGCCGGGAATCACACGACCGGAATCGGAATGACGCGAAAAGACCGCCCGGGGGCCCAGGGCGGTCTTCGCTGCCGCGAACGGCTGCGGCGGGTGGTGCTCTACTGCTTCGCTACCAGCGCGGGGGCTGGGCGAAACCCATCTCGCCACGGTCCCGTTCGCGGACCCGGTTGCGACGGACTTCGATGCCGAGGGCGCGCAGGCCCGAGGCGTACTCGTAGCGGACGATCAGGTGATCCGTGGCGTTGCGTTCGGCGCGGAACTCGGTGGTGCCGACCTGGTCGCGGCTGCGCTCACCCCAGCCCGTGCCCGGGACGCTTTCGTTCGACATCTGCGGCGCGACACCCTTGGCCATGGGGCCGGCCTCACCGCGGGTGGGAGCCGGAGCCGCCTGCGGCGCGGAGCCGTCGGCACGCTCGCCCAACCGGTCCATCGCTTCGGGAGCCTGGCTGCGGAGTTCCTCTTCCTTGTAGCGCGTGTCGCGGCGGACGCGGGGGTTGGTGTTCCACCAGGCGCGCTGCTCGCGGAAGCTCAGCACCCGGATCCAGCCCATGTCGCCGTTCGCCTGGCCCGTGCGCTCGGCGTAGGAGCGCTCCTCGTCCACGAAGACGAACCGGCGCACTTCGTCGAGGCTCGTCCGCCAGCCGCGGATCGTCGCGGTCTCGAACGGGCTCAGCACGTACATCTGTTCGTTGCTCGAGAGCCGGCTGCGATCGCCGCTCACGACGTTCAGTCCGTCGACGGCGATCAGCACCGCGACGCGTTCGTTCGAGTTGTTGCGCACGACGAGCGAGTAGTTGCGGCCGGCGAACGCCTGCACGTAGCGGCGGTCGTCGCCACTGGGCGAGAAGTACAACGGCGCCGCGGATCCTTCGACGCGCACCTGCACGTCGACGAGGCGGCCGTCGGCCCACGTGTCGGTGGCGTAGTGGCGGGCTTCGGCGTTGGCGGCGGCGAGGGCGCCGGCGGCGGCCAGCGCGAGGGCGGCGTGCAGCGAGCGGAACTTCTTCATCGTGGGCTTCATGGCGCTCTCCTTTCGATCCTGGAGTCTGGACCCATCGTGCGACCGGGTTCGAAAGGGGGTACGCCGGGTCTCCGAAGGCTATTCCCGGGGATTTTCGCTGTGGTATTTGCCCGCGCCGGGCTGGCAAAATGCAGGGGTCCATTCTCCCCGGCGACGCACTTCCCCCGCTCGCATGCGTGCGAGGCGCCGCCTCGACAGCCGTTCCCACGTTCGAGGCCGCGATGACTCTCGCACGATCGATCCGCCGTGTTCTCGCCTGCGCGCTGCTCGCCGGCGCGCTCGTCCGCCCCGCGCACGCCGTGGTCAACCCCGGCCAGGCCGCGCCGGCGTTCACCAAGAACGTCCTGAACTCGAACCCGTGGCCGACGGCGACGCTGTCCCAGTTCGCGGGCAAGGTGCTCGTGCTCGAGATCCTCGGCTACGACTGCGTCTTCTGCATGACCGCGGCGCCCTCGATCGAGACCAACATCTGGCGGCACTACCAGACCGTCGCGCCGGGGCAGGTGCAGGTGCTCGGCTGCGACGTGCGTGACGGCACGATCGCGCAGCTGAACGGCTTCCGCACGACCACCGGCGTCACCTACCCGCTGCTGCGCGACTGCTGGGGTGGCGCCCTGAACCCCCAGAACTTCGTGAACTGGTACGGCGAGCGCGACAATTACGTCGTGATCAACAAGCAGGGCGTCGTGCGCTACCGCGCCGCGCAGGTCTGGCCGTACGGCAACGGCTACCACCTGAACGAACTGCTCGGCTGCATCGATTCGCTCGTGACGCTCGGGCTCGACGCGGAGCCGGGCGCGCGCGCATCGGTCGAGTTCGCCGCCGCCCCGAACCCCGCGCGCGAAGGTGCGACGCTCTCGCTCGCGCTGCCGCACGCCGAAGCGCGCCTGCGCGTGAGCGTGCTCGACCTTTCGGGCCGCCGCGTCGCGACGCTCGCCGACGGCGAGGCGGGCGCCGGCGCGCACGAGTACGCGTGGGACCTGCGCGACGGCGCGGGAGGCCGCGCGGCGCCCGGCGTCTATCTCGCGGAAGTCTCGGCAGGATCGTGGCGGCGCACCGTGCGCCTCGTGGTGGTGCGATGAAGCGTTCGCATGCGGCCGTGGCGATCGCGTGGCTCGCGTTGCTCGCGGCCCCCGCGGCTCCCGCGCACGCGCGCCTGGCCTCGCACGCGACCGCACCGGCGTTCCGGGCCGCCACGGTGGACGGCGCGACGGTGGACCTGCGTGCGCTGCTCGCGCGCGGCCCCGTGGTGCTCGACTTCTGGGCGACGTGGTGCCACCCGTGCGCGCAGGCGATGCCGTCGCTCGAGCGCATGCACGAGCGGCTCGGCGCGCGCGGACTGACGATCGTCGGCGTGAGCGTCGACGGCCCGAGGAACTTCGCGCGCGTGCAGCCGTTCGCGCGCCGCATGGGGCTGAAGTTCCCGATCGTGCGCGACGAGGACGGCGCGCTGCAGGGGCTCTACCAGGTGGTCGAAGTGCCGACCACGCTCGTGATCGCACCCGACGGCAAGGTCGCCGCCGTGTTCACGGGTTTCCGCCCGGGACAGGACGCCGAGATCGAGGCGGCGGTCGAGGGGCTGCTCGGGACGGCCGCGGTCGCGGATTCCGCGCGATGACGGTTCACGCCGTTCGCGCGCGCGCCGCCGTATTCGCGGCCTGTGCCGTGCTGTCGATCGCCCTGCCGGCGCACGCGCAGCTCTCCGCGAGCAACCTCGCGATCGTGCAGGCGGGCCGGGCGCTGCACGCGGAAGGCCCGCCGCGCACGGACTTCTACGACCGCGTGGACGTCGCATGGCGGGGCGAGGGCTTCGCCGCGGGCGGGCGCTTCGAGCAGGATCGCAGCAGCGACGACAGTCCCTCGTTCGGGCGGCTCGCCGCGTATTCGGAGGTCACGCAGCGCTGGGCCGAGTGGCGCGGTCCGCATGCGAGCCTCCGCGTGGGGAACTTCCACACCCTGCTCGGCCGCGGCCTGCTGCACCGCTCGTGGGAACTGCCGGGCGTCGTGTACGACGAGTCGGGCTCGCTCACGCGCTTCGCCGCCTCGCGCGACCTGGACGGCGTGATCGCGCACGGCAGCGCGGGGCCGTTCACCGCGCAGGCGTTCGGCGGGCGCCCCAACGAGGCGGTCGTCTCGCCCGCGCTCGAGAACATCGGGCTCGAGCGCTACCGCGGCATGCTGCAGGGCGCGCAGCTCGAGTCGGCGCTGCCGTACGGCGCGAGCGCCGGCGCGGCGTGGACGCGCTACACCTACGGCGACGCGCCCGCGCACGAGGGCGCGTCGGGCTTCGCGAGCGCCGACCTGCTGCGCGCGTTCGCCACCCGCGGCTGGTCGGCGCCCGCGTACTTCGAGTACGCGCAGGCGGACGAGCGCGCCTCGCGGTGGTGGCAACTGCGCCGCGGGCCCGAGAGCGCGCATGCGATGTACGGCTCGCTCGGTGTGCTGTGGGGGGCATGGACGCTCAACGCGGAGTGGAAGGACTACGATCACTTCCGCTTCGGCGTGAACGATCCGCCCTCACTCGTGCGCGAGCATTCGGCGCCGCTGCTGAACCGTCGCACGCACGTGCTCGACGCCGAGGGCGAAGCGGGATTCCAGATCGAGGCGTCCGCGCCGCTCGGCGCGTGGGGCGCGCTGACCGCGAACCTCAGCCGCTCCGACGCGCCGCCGGGCTTGCGGCCCGTGCGGTTCGAGGAGCGTTTCGTCGAGGCGCGCATCGCCCCGCCCGGATCGGGTGCGTGGGACGCGACCGTGTTCGTCAGCCGCGGCTTCGACGGCTTCGACTTCGTCGGCGACCGCACGACGCGTGGGATCGGGCTTCGCCGCGCATGGCACGGCTGGGAGGGAAGCGCGGACGTCGAGTGGCAGCACAGCGTGTCGGCGCCGTTCGCCGGGGCCGGAGTGCCCAGCACCGACCGCCTGATCGTGCTCGGGCTCGGGCGCGCGAAGCTCGGCACCGCGTCGGTGAGCGTGACGCGCACCGACGATCCGCTCGATCTTCCGTACGACGAGTTCGGCGTCGCGACCGCCTCGCACGTGACGCTCGTCGGCGTGCAGTGCGCCGCACAGCTCGACGACCGGCACTCGCTCGACCTGTTCCTCGGCCGCCGCCGTGGCGGCCGCGCGTGCACGAGCGGCACGTGCTACGAGGTGCCGTCGCTCGACGGCGCGGAACTGCGGTGGGTGGCGAGGTACTGAACGACGCAGCCACCGGTGACGAAATCTTGTCTTGCACAGGATCGGAGCGGCGCCGATATTCCCAGCACCACGCCATCCGGTCCCGTCAGGGCTCGGTGGCTCCCCCCGAGGTTACCGACCTCGGGGGATCTTTTTTTTGCGCCCCCGGGGAGCGACCGCGCATTGCGCGTCTCATTCCTCGTCGATGGCTTCAACCTCTACCACTCGCTTTCGAGAGCGAGTGACGAAGGGGTGCGCTGTAAGTGGCTCGATGTCGGCGCCCTCTGTCGTTCCCTGCTACCCGACCTCGGCCGAGCGGCACGGCTGCGCTCCGTCACCTTCTTCACGGCTTCCCCGAATCACGTCGAGGTACGGAGCCCCGGGGCGGTGGTCCGGCACCGGGAGTACGTTTCCGCTCTGGCCGCGTACGGTGTCGTGGCGGAACTCGGTCGCTTCAAGGCGCGCGTGCGACGATGCTCTTGCTGCGGAGAGGCATTCGAGTCGCACGAAGAGAAGGAGACGGACGTCGCGATCGCGGTGCGCATGATGTCGCTGCTCTGGCATCACGACTGCGACGCAATCGTTCTCGTCAGCGCTGACGGGGATCTTGTTCCTGCCATCCGCGAGGCGCGGCAGTGCTTTCCCAGGGTGCCGATCTACTGCGCCTTCCCTTTCGGGCGTGGCAGTCACGATCTTCGGGCCATCGCCTCGGGCGTCATCCGGCTGCGCCGCGATCGCTACGCCGCGCATCAGTTGCCGGACCTGGTCGTTCTCCCCGACGGCTCCACAGCCCGCCGCCCGCCCGGCTGGTGACGCCACGGCCCCGGCAGGTCCGGGTATCCCGCCGCACCATTTCCCGGCGGGGGCCTGCTGTGTTACCCATTCCGTGCTCGCAGGGATGGTTGCCCGACCGTGACCGGGTCCGCAACGCGGACCCGCCGTACCGCGCGGAACACTTCCGGCCGTCCATTCCCGTCGAAGGGGTCCACGATGGATCACCATCTGACTGAAGAGCAGAGAACCATTCGCGATCTTGCCCGCCGGATCGCCGAAGAGAAGGTCAAGCCCGTCCGCGCGAAGTACGACGCCGAGGGCACGTTCCCCTGGGACATCGTCCAGGAACTCGCCAAGGCGGATCTGTTCCGCACGCTCGTGCCCGTCGAGTACGACGGCCTGCTCGAGAGCGGCTACGGCATCACGAACATGTGCATCGTGACCGAGGAACTCTCGAAGGCGTGCGCCGGGATCGCGCTCGCGTTCGCGGGCACGGCCCTCGGCACGTTCCCGATCCTCCTGTACGGGACGGACGAGCAGAAGAAGCGCTTCCTGCCGGACATCGCCTCGGGCAAGCGCCTCGCCGCGTTCGGCCTCACCGAGCCCAACGCCGGCTCCGACGCGAGCGCGCAGCGCACCACCGCGCGCAAGGACGGCGACGACTACGTCCTCAACGGCACGAAGGTCTTCATCACCAACGGTGGCGAAGCCGAGATCTACACGACCGTCGCGCTGACCAATCCGTCGAAGGGCGCGCGTGGCGCCTCGTGCTTCATCATCGAAAAGGGCACGCCCGGTTTCTCGTTCGGCAAGCGCGAGCACAAGATGGGCATCAAGGCGTCGGTCACGAGCGAACTCATCTTCGAGGACGCGCGCGTGCCGGCCGCCAACATGCTCGGCAAGGAAGGCCAGGGCTTCCTCGTCGCGATGAAGACGTTCGACATCTCGCGCCCCGGCGTGGGCGCGCAGGCGTTGGGCATCGCCGAGGGCGCGCTCGAGGAGACGCTCAAGTACGCGCACACGCGGCACCAGTTCGGGCAGAGCATCCTCGCGTTCCAGGGGCTGCAGTGGATGCTCGCGGACATGGCCATGGAGACCGAGGCCGCCAAGGCGCTCATCTATTCGCTCGCCGCGCGCATCGACTCGGGTGACGTGAAGGACATCGGTCACCTGTCGGCCATGTGCAAGGTGAAGGCCTCGGACGTCGCCATGATGGTGACGACGAACGCCGTGCAGATCTTCGGCGGCTACGGGTACATGAACGAGTACCCGGTCGAGAAGATGATGCGCGACGCGAAGATCACGCAGATCTACGAAGGCACGAACCAGATCCAGCGGAACGTGATCGGCTCGTGGTGCATGAAGGAAGGCGCGCGGTTGAACGACTAGTTGTGGTTCGCAGATTGTTGCTCGTCACGGGCGCGGCTCCCAAGAGCCGCGCCCGCGGTGTTCTCAGACGGCGAGCCTGAGCGTGTGCCGTCTTGGGTTCTGGATCTCGGCAGTGTCCACCAGACCGAAGTAGTACCGCCGCCATTCCTCCGTGATCATCGTTTGGGTCACGAACTGGCGCTTGCCCAACAGCACTTCTGGACTCCTCGGTGTCTCGAACAGCCCCAGCTTCATCGCGGGAGTACTTCGGTCGTGGTTCACCGAACTCGGGGCCCAGTAGTTCGCCAGCATCAGGTGGATCGCCGCCCGCTCGATCACGCCCTGGTCGCGCTTCGAGAACGCGATCGTCTCGCGCCGGTGGTTCGCACCGTTGTGCCGCAGCAGCATGTCGCGCCGGTTCGCGAAG
>JACRIW010000069.1 GCA_016215625.1 Candidatus Eiseniibacteriota bacterium
CGTCACGAAGCGGCGAAGCGGATCGGCGTGGACGAGGTCGCGGCGAAGCGGGAAGTCAACGAACGGGCGAGAGCGCACGAGCGAGCGGCGAAGCAGCGCGAGGAACGACGCGCGCGGGAGAGAGCAGTCGCGGCATCCCACGTCACCACCGACCCCGACTCGCCCGCGGGCGAAGCGGACGCCGAAGCCGCCGAGTTCGCCGCGGCGCTCGAACGCGCCCGCCGGCAGAGCGACGTCGACACGGTCGCGGCGCTTCGCTGGATGGGAGTCTCGCTCGAAGAAGCCCAACTCGCCGCCGAGCGCACCAAAGACCTCGCGGACGGGCCGACGGGCGAGCGCGTCATGATTGCCCGGCGCTTCTGCAGCACGCGCTTCGGTCGCAAGCAGGACTTCCGCCGCAAGCCGGACTCCGAGACGACCGCGCCCACCGCAGCTTCGGAGCACGCCGCGTGACGACTACTCGCGCCGAGCTACTTCGCCGCCATCGCCCGCATTCGCTCCTTCGCGGGCACGTTCTCCAGGCACGTCGTCCACCAGCCGGTGCGGATGGTCTCGATGAACTCGGGAGGCAGCTTCTCTTCCTCCATCTGCGCCGCGAGCGCCTCGTGGTCGTACGCGACCTCGCGGAAATCCACACGCGCCACGCCACCGGGACCGAACGCCAGCCCCGCGTACCACACGCTCGTCCGCCCATCGTGCGCGGGCCGGCCGATCGCGCCCACGTTCACGACGCAGCGCCCGCCGGGGAGCGCGCGCGACCAGTGCAGCCCGGTGTGCGTGCAGGCGATCACGTCGGCTTCGTACTCGTCGCACAGCCACTCGAGGAACGCGTCGGAGCACGTGCTGTTCCACAGGAACTCGTTCACGCGACGAGGGGAACCGTGGCAGAGCAGCACGCGCCGGCCCTCGATCGTCAGCCGCGCCTGCGGCGGCAGGCCGCGCAGCCACTCGCGCGTGGACTCGCTCACGCACGCGTTCGTGAAGTCGTAGCTCACCTGCGCGAAGTGGTTGTCGCGCGGGTCGGTGTAGCCGCATGCGCAGTCGCCGAGCGAATGGCCGATCGAATGGTCGTAGTTGCCCTGCAGCATGTCGACGGCCTCCGCCCGCAGCAGCTCGGCGCAGGTTTCGGGATCGGGGCCGAAGCCGCCGAGGTCGCCGAGGCACCAGAGCTTCTGGTCCTTGCGCGCGGCGCTGTCGGCGAGCACGGCGCGCAGGGCGAAGGGGTTCGAGTACACCCCGCCGAAGAGGGCGAGCGTGGTCATCGCGTCATCCGTTCGCACAGGTCATGCGGGTCATCCAGCAGGTGTAGCAGGCTTCGAAGTCGAGGCCGAAGGGGCGCGCGGATCCCTCCAGCGTGTGACCGAGGCGTGCTTCGGGCTCGTCCACGAGCAGGGGACACACGAACACGCCGCGCGACGTCACCGCCCGGCAGGAGCCGCACTGCAGGCGGTGCGGGTCGAAGTGCTCTTCGGGCAACATCCAGAGGATGGGGCGCTTCCCCGGGGAGTGTCCTTGCCGCTCCGCCTGGCGCCCGAGCACGAACAGGGGAAGCACCTTCACGCGCGGCTCCGCGAGTCCTTCCTCGCGCAGCACGGCGGTGACCTTCGTCGCGAACTCGAGGGGATTGCCGCGCGTGTGGTCCGTCACGGTGACGATCGGCAGCAGTCCCGCATCCGTGAGCGCGCGCAGGCCGTGCATCGTGCGCGTCCACGCGCCGGCGCCGCGCAGCGTGTCGTGCGCGGCGGCGTCCGTGCCGTCGAGCGACACGCGCAGCTCGAGCGAGTACTTCGACGCACGCGACAGACCGGCCAGCCACGACACGCGTCGCGTCGTGAACAGCGTGCCGTTCGTGAGCACCGTCAGCGGGGCCTCGGCCAGCGTGCTCTCGACCAGGCGCTCGATCTCGGGATGCAGGAACGGCTCGCCACCCGTGAAGTAGATCTCCTTCACGCCCATCGCCAGGCCTTCGGCGACGCGCGCGGCGACTTCGAGACGGCTCAGCATCTCGTGACGATTCACGCCCGGGCCGCTCGGCACGAAGCAGTGCGCGCAGGAAAGATTGCACTGCGTGCCCGCCACCTGAATCCACAGGGTGTCGAGGTGATGGAAGGGCTGGAGGTGCTGTCGGGGCACTCGAAGGCTCGCCGGGATCGGGGCTGGAACGGTCACGAATGGGCTCCGGACGAACAGTGTTCGCCCGGGCTCGTGGGAAACGTCACGGAGGGGCCAAATCTCCCCCGGGGGGCTTCCCGGAGGCTTTGACGCCACGCGAGGCTGTTCCTAATGTATCGCGTTCTCATGCAACGCCGTGGGTGGCCAAGGTTCGCGCGACGCGCGAGTCGTTCCCTCACGGCTTCCGGAGGCACTATGCGAGAGCAGGTCGAGAAAGTCATCGAGCAACTTCGGATCAACGTCGTGCAGCCCGACGGCGGCGACCTCGAACTGGTGAACGTCAGCGACGACGGGGTGGTCACCATCCGCCTCCACGGCGCCTGCGTCGGCTGCGCGAGCTCGACGACCACGCTGCGCAACGGCATCGAACGCTACCTTCGCCACAAGCTGCCGCAAGTCACGCAGGTCGTGGCGGAGTAACGGTGTACTTCTACGGTCTCATCGTCGCCACGTCGTTGATCGCGATCACGGTGGGTCTCGCCATCGGGATCAACCGCGTGCGCGAGTGGTGGGAAGAGCGCGAGCGCCAGCGCCGCGCGCCGTAGTCGCCCTTCCATCCGGCGCGCCGCGCGCCACAGACAGGAAAAGCATGTCCACGATCACGAAGGAACAGGTTCTCGCCGCGTTGGGAACGGTGCAGGATCCCGACCTCCACCGCGATCTCGTGACGCTCGGCATGATCGAGGACGTCGCCGTCGACGGCGGCACGGTCTCGTTCACGCTGGTGCTCACGACTTCGGCCTGCCCGCTCAAGGGCCAGATCGAGGACGACTGCCGCCGCGCCGTGAGCGCGATTCCCGGCGTCATGAAGGTGGACTTCAAGACCACGAGCCGCGTGCGCAAGCCCAAGGACCCGAGCGCGGACCGCAAGGCGCTCGCCGGCGTCGCGCACGTGATCGCGGTCGGCGCGGGCAAGGGCGGCGTGGGCAAGTCCACGGTCGCCGCGAACCTCGCGATCGCGCTCGCCCAGACGGGCGCGACGGTCGGGCTCATGGACGGCGACATCTACGGGCCGAACCTGCCGCGCATGATGGGCGTGAACCGCCAGCCGTTCACCCAGGACGGCCGCATCATCCCGATCGAGGCGCACGGCATCCGCTTCATGTCCATGGGCCTGCTCGTCGAGGCGGGCGAGGCCGTGGTGTGGCGCGGGCCGATGCTGCACGGCGCGGTGAAGAGCTTCCTGCACGACGTCGACTGGTCGGGCTGCGACTACCTGATCGTCGACCTGCCGCCCGGCACGGGCGACGTGCAGCTCTCGCTCATCCAGCAGACGGTCGTGACCGGCGCGGTGATCGTGACGACCCCGTCCACGGTGGCGATCGAGGACGCGGTCAAGGCGATCGCGATGTTCGACAAGCTGCAGGTGCCGGTGCTCGGCGTGATCGAGAACATGAGCTACTTCGTCTGCAACAACTGCAACGAGCGCCACGACATCTTCAGCACGGGCGCGGGGCAGGACCGCGCGCTCGCGATGGGGCTGCCGTTCCTGGGCGCGATCCCGCTGCACCCGGAAGTCCGCGCGGGCGGCGACACGGGCAAGCCCGTCGTGGCCGCGCAGCCGGACAGCCCGTACGGCATGGAACTGCGCCGGATCGCCGGCGCGCTCGCGCAGCGCGTGAGCATCCACACGCTCAGCCCGGCCGGCGCGAACGCATGAAGCACGTCTACGCCGATCACGCCGCCACGACGCGGCCTGCGCCCGAAGCGGTGCAGGCGATGCTGCCGTACGTGGCGGACGGGTTCGGCAACCCCTCGAGCGTGCACACGCGCGGCGAGGCGGCGCGCGACGCGGTCGAGGCGGCGCGCATCGAAGTCGCTCGCCTGATGGCCGCGCAGCCGGAAGAGATCGTCTTCACCGCGAGCGGCTCGGAGTCGAACAACCTCGCGCTCAAGGGTGTCGCGGCGTCCACCGACGGCACGCGCCGCCGCATCGTGGTGAGCGCGATCGAGCACCCCTCGGTGCTCGCGACGGCGAAGCATCTCGAGGCGCGCGGGCACGCGCTCACGGTCGTGCCGGTGCAGGCGAACGGCCGGATCGATCCCGACGAACTCGGCGCCGCGCTCGGCGACGACGTCGCGCTCGTCTCGGTGATGGCGCTCAACAACGAGACCGGTGTCACGCAGCCGCTCGAGGACATCGGCGCGCGGGTCAAGGCCTGCGGCGCGCTCTTCCACGTGGACGCCGTGCAGGCGCCGGGCAAGCTCGCGCTGCACGTGGACGGCTGGAACGCGGACCTCGTGAGCATCGCCGCGCACAAGTTCGGCGGCGTGCCGGGAGCCGCGGCGCTGTTCGTGCGCCGCCGCACGCGACTCGTGCCGCTCGTGCACGGCGGACGGCAGGAGCGCGGACGGCGCGCGGGCACCGAGAACGTGCCGGCGATCGTCGCGATGGGCGCGGCCGCCGTGCTCGCGCGCACCGCGCTCGCCACGGGCGAGCCCGCCCGCCTCGCCGATCTCGGCGAGCGGCTGCTCGCGGCGCTGCTCATGCGCGTCGCCGACACGCGGCTGAACGGCGACCTCAACCAGCGCGCGGGCGGCATCCTCAACGTGTGCTTCGCCGGCGTGGACGGCGAAGCGGCTCTGCACGAGCTCGATCGCGCGGGTGTGATCGTGTCCACGGGCTCCGCCTGCAGCTCGGGCGAGCAGGGCCCCAGCCACGTGCTCACCGCCATGGGGTTGACGGCGGAGGACGCGCACGCCAGCGTGCGGTTCTCGCTGGGGCGGGAATCGACCGCCGAAGACGTGGAATACATCGCGGAAGTCACGCCGCCCATCGTCGAGCGCCTGCGCGCGCTCTCGGGGCCGGCTCTGGGCAAGAGCGCCTAAACCGCTCTTCATAGGGGAGAAGACATCATGAAGCGTCCCAGCAAGCGCGGCGCGGCGAGCGCCACGAATGGTCACAAGGGCAACGGCAAGCCGGCCGACCGGCCGGCCGCGAAGGGCGCGCCCGCGATGAGCCAGGCCGAGCAGTTCCGTCTCAAGGTCGGCCTCGCCGAGATGCTCAAGGGCGGCGTCATCATGGACGTGATGAACGTCGAGCAGGCCGAGATCGCGCAGGAGTCCGGCGCGGCGGCCGTCATGGCGCTCGAGCGCATCCCGTCGCGCATCCGCAAGGACGGCGGCGTCGCGCGCATGAGCGACCCCTCGATGATCCGCCGCATCCAGCAGGCGGTGGACATTCCCGTCATGGCGAAGTGCCGCATCGGCCACATCGTCGAGGCGCAGATCCTCGAGGCGCTCGAGATCGACTTCATCGACGAGTCCGAAGTGCTCACGCCGGCCGACGAGGCGAACCACGTCTGGAAGCACGACTTCAAGGCGCCGTTCGTGTGCGGCTGCCGCGACCTCGGCGAAGCGCTCCGCCGCATCGGTGAAGGCGCCGCGATGATCCGCACGAAGGGCGAAGCCGGCACGGGCAACGTCGTCGAGGCCGTGCGCCACATGCGCACCGTCGTCTCGCACATGAAGCGCCTCACGACGCTCACCGCCGACGAGCTCATGGCCGAAGCGAAGAACCTCGGCGCGCCGTTCGACCTCGTGCAGCAGGTCGCGAAGACCGGCAAGCTGCCGGTGCCGAACTTCGCCGCCGGTGGCGTGGCGATTCCCGCCGACGCCGCGCTCATGATGAAGCTGGGCGCCGAAGCGGTGTTCGTCGGCTCGGGCATCTTCGAGGTCGGCGATCCGTCGCGCCCGAAGGAAGCGCGCAAGGCGCAGGCCCGGATGGCGAAGGCCGTCGTGCAGGCCGTCGCGAACTGGGACCGACCGGACGTGCTCGTCGAGATCAGCACCGGGCTGCCGCAGGCCATGCGCGGCATCTCGCTCGAGACGCTCACCGAAGACCAGCACCTGGCCAAGCGTGGTTGGTGAGACGGACGAGATGACGGCACCGCGCGCGAAGCGCAGGCACGAGGCTCCGCGCGTGGGGCTGCTGTCGCTGCAGGGGGACTTCGAGCGCCATCGTGACGCGCTCGAGTCACTCGGCGCCGAGGCCGTGCGCGTGTCGCTGCCCGAGCACAAGCAGGCGCGCGACGCGA
>JACRIW010000070.1 GCA_016215625.1 Candidatus Eiseniibacteriota bacterium
GCGATCGCGGCGCGTCCCTCGGAGTCCGTGGCGCGCACGAAGTAGAGCCCCGCGGGCAGCGGCCGGCCGGAGCGCGTCGCGCTCCACGCCCAGCGTCCCGAAGCCGCCGGCAGCGTCACGTCGTCGCTCACGCGGCGGCCGCGCGCGTCGAGCACCTCGAGCTTCACCCGGCCGGTCGCGCCGCTCCAGGCGAGCATGCTCGCCCCGCGCGAGGGATTCGGGGTCGCGCGCAGTTCGAGCGGCGAACGGCGCGGCGCGTCGTCCACGCTCACCACGCTCGCCGTGTCGCCGATGACACGGAACGACAGGGCGCGGGCGTTTTCGAGCGTCCACGGCTGGCCGTTCGTGTTCCGCGACCACATCGGCCCGATGCCGGCGGTGAAGTCGGCGCCCTCGCCGCCGGTCAGGGCGTGCGCACGCAATTGGAACTGGTTCGCGGGCGTCACGAGCAGCCAGTAGTCCACATCCGGCTCGAGCACGAGCGAACTGTCGAAATCGAAATGGCTGTGCCACGCCGGCGACGGCGGAGAGGTCTCGTAGGACGCCGAGAACGTCGCGCTCAGCAGCGGGGGTGGCAGTTCGAGGGGCGGGCTCGCGCCCGCGAGCCCGTCGCGCAGGATCGAAACCGAGCCGAACGAGTACCAGGTCGCCGTCGAGTCGTAGGCGAACTCCACCCAGTGGAGCCGCACACGGCGCGGCACGCGGAAACGCTGCAGCACGTCGTGACGGGACCAGTCGAGCCGGGTGTCCGTGGCCATCACGCTCTGCACGACGCGCAGGTCCTGCAGTCCCACGTCGCCGCCGCAGAGCGTGAGGCCGTGCACGGGGTGCGCGCCCGCGAGCGCGTGATACCCGCTGCCGGTGGCGTAGAAACCCGCGGGCAGCGCCGGATCGCCGTCGGCCGTGTAGCGGAAGCTCGTGCTGTTGTAAGGGTAGGTGCCCACGTAGGTGAGCGCTCCGGACGCGGACGGCGCGCCGGCGACGTGCGCGATCGCGCGCGTCACGAGCGGCGGTGTCATCTGCACGTGGAGCCAGTTCCAGGCCATGTTCGACGAGTTCAGCGCGACGCTGCGCAGCGCCACCGTCGTCGGGTCGGGCAGGAGGTTCGCCGCATCCCACTGCACGACTTCGAGCCGGCCGAACGTGTAGCTCGGATCCACCTTGAGGCTGCAGGCCGCGACGTTCGCCGTGAAGCCGAACGGCTGCGCGATTCCGGCGTAAGGTGGCAGCGTGACGCGCGAATCCCAGCCCGTGTTCACCAGTGGCATCGTGCACGTGGGATACGTCGCCCAGAGCGGCTGCGCCGCTCCCCGGTCCGGAACGCCGTCCGCCCGAAGCCGGGGTGCGATCGCCGCGACCGAAACCACCGACAGCGCGAGCGCGAGCACCAGGGCGCGCAGCAGATGCCGAGTCGAACACATGTTCACCTCACCACGGCGACGCGCGCGACCGCGGTGTGGCCCGCGTCGTCGCTCGCCCGCACGAAGTAAAGCCCCGGCGCGAGCGGCGCGGCGCCGCGCGAGAGCGTCCACGACCACCGTCCCTCGCCACCCGCCGTTCGAACGGCACCGCCCACGCGCCGGCCGCGCGCGTCGAGCACCTCGAAGCGCACCCCGCCCGTCGCGCCGCTCCACGCGAGCACGCTCGCGCCGCGCGCGGGATTCGGCGTCGCGTGGAGCACGAGCGGCGAGCGCTCCGGCGCGGGCGGCACCCCCACCGTGACCGCCGGATCACCGATCAACCGGAAGCTCAACGCGCGGCCGGTCTCCTGCGACCACGGCAGGTCGGGATCCGTGCGCGACCACAACGCTCCGATGCCGGCCGCGAAGTCCGGGCCTTCCGCGCCGGTGATCGCATGCGCACGGAGCTTGAACGTGTACACGGTCTTCACGCGCAACCAGTAGTCGGTGTCGGGCAGCAGCACGAGCGAGCTGTCGAAGTCGTAGTGCGAAACCCAGCTCGGCTGATCGGCCCACGGGTAGAACGTCGCCGACACGAGCGGCTCCGGAATCGCCGGCGGCGCGGCGCCCGCGCCGCCCGCCACGATCTGCAGCGATCCGGTCAGCCACGGCGAGATCGGAGCGCCGTCGAGCGCGACTTCGACCCAGCCGAGCCGCACGGCCTGCGGTACGCGGAACCGCTGCATCACGTCCCAGTGCGTCGAGTCGATGCGCGCGTCCGTGCGCATCACGGACTGCGCGACGCGCAGTTCCTGCGCGGTGGAACTGCCGCCGCACAGGCTGAACGCGTGCACGGTGCCGGCGCCGGGCAGCGGCGTGTACGTGCCCGCGGCCTCGGTGTAGCCGCGCGGCAGGCCCGGAGCGCCGTTCGTGGAGATCTCCCCGGACATCCCATACAGCCCGGAGACGTAATGGAACAGCATCGCGAGCGTCGTGCGCGGCGGATCCGCGAGATGGTCGGCGCACTTCGTCACGATCGGACGGGCCCAGCTGACGAGCGGCCGGCCGTAGTAGAGCGCCGAGCCGTTGAGCGCGACGCTGCGCAGCGCGACGGTGGTCGGATCGGGCAGCGCCGTCGCGGGATCCCACTGCCGGATCTCGAAGTTCCCGGCGCCCCAGTTCGAGACCGCCTTGAGACTGCAGGCCGCGACCGAACCCTCGATCGCGAACGGCTGCACGATGGTCACGCCCGAACCGACGCCGATGGTCCCCGTCTTCTGCACGTCGAGCAGTTCGTAGGTGCAGGGTCCGCTCGTCGACGCAGGCTCGGCGACACGCCGCTTCGCGTCGGCGCGCAGCCGGGGCGCGAGCGCACTCAGTCCCAGCACCAACAGTGCGAGAGACAACGCGGTGAATCGGGACGATCGGAACAAGGGTGCCCTCGAGGGTGGAAGGCCGCCCGGTCGCGACGGCAACCGCGAGCTTAGGGCCGCGTCCGAAGCGCACCCAAGTCAATTGTCCCGGCTCGCGCTGGCGTTTCCCCGCGGGGTCCACCGGGGCGCGAGCCGCACCAGCGCGCCGCGTGCGCTGCCCGGGCCGCCGGTGGCGCCGCTGTTCCCGCGCGCGAGGTACCAGAGACAACCGTCCGGACCGGCGCGCAGGTCCACGGGGCCCGCGATCGTCGTGCGCAGGAACGCGGTCGCCGAGTCGGGGGCCGCCGGGTCGAGCCAGCGCAGTTCGCTCGCGCACAGGTCCGCGAACACCCAGCGCCCCGCCCACTCGCGCGGGTACACCGAACCCGCCACGGGGACGAACGCCCCGCCGGTGATCGCGCAGCCGAGCGCGTGCGTGTAGGCATGTGCGGGATCGCGGAAGCGCGCGTCGGTTCCGCGCCCCTCGAAGATCGGCCAGCCGAGATTCGCGCCGGCGGCGACGTCGTTCACTTCCTCGAAGAGACTGCCGCCGACGTCGTTCACCCACGGCCGCCCGCTCGCGGGATCGAAGTCGAACGCGAACGGATTGCGGAAGCCGCGCGCCCAGATCGCGCCGTACACGCCGTGCGCGAGACGCACGAACGGATTGTCCGCGGGCACCGAGCCGTCGCGCTCGAAGCGCAGGAGCTTGCCCGCCGTCGAGCGCAGGCTCTGCGCCGCCTCGCCGCGGTCGTCGTCTCCCGTGCCCACCCACAGCCGGCCGTCCGGCCCCACGCGAAGCGTGCCGCCCACGTGCACGCGGTTCGTGCGCGGATCGAGTTCGACGAGCCGCTTCGCACTGCCGCTCACGACACGGTCGCCGCGCACGGTGTAGCGCTCGATCACCTCGCGCGGGCGCGGCACCGAATCCGTCCAGCACACGTACACCCAGCCGTTGCGTGCGAAGTCCGGATCGCACGCGACGCCGAGCAGCCCGTCCTCGAGCGAGGCGCGCGCGGGCACGGTGAGCAGCGGGCGATCGAGCAGCCGGCCGCGCTTCACCACGCGCACGCGCCCGGCCTGCTCGCAGACGAACACGCGCCCGTCGGGCGCGAACGCCATGCTGACGGGACTGTCGAAGCCGCGCGCCACCACGACCTCGCGCATCGCCGACGGCGCGGGCGCGCCGGCGGGACCGGTCGCGACCGCCGCGGCGAGCACGAGCGCGGGCAGGGTCGGCAGTGCGGGATGCATGCGCCGCGCAGGCTACACCGAGCGCGCGCGCGGGACACTCGTCGGGACACTCGGCCCTTGTCGCGGCCCGTCCGCTGGGGCAGGCTGCGCACGCTCACGCCCCACGCGACCACTGGAGCCCGACATGACCACCACGACTGCGACCCGCCCCACCTGGCGTTTCCCGCGCGCGTTCTGGACCGCGAATCTCGCGGAGCTGTTCGAGCGCGCGGCCTACTACGGCACGTTCATCGCCCTGCGCACCTACCTGCTGCGCGTCGTGCACCTGAGCGACGTCGAGGCCGGCTGGATCGCGGGCCTCTTCGGCGCGCTCATCTACCTGTTCCCGTTCATCAGCGGCGCGCTCGCCGACCGGCTCGGCTTCCGCCACTCGCTCATGCTCGCGTTCGGGCTGCTCGCGCTCGGCTACGGCGCGCTCGGGGTCGTGCACGACTACTGGCCCGTGATGGGCGCGCTGCTGCTCGTCGTGCTCGGCGGCTCGTTCGTGAAGCCGGTCATCACCGGCACCGCGATGAAGTCGTCCGACGAGAGCAGCCGCGCCCGCGCCTTCTCGCTCTTCTACATGATCGTCAACATCGGCTCGTTCACGGGCAAGACGATCGTCGCCCCCATCCGCATCCAGATGGGCGTGCAGAACGTGCCGTTCTTCTCGGCGGCCGCCGCGTTCGTCGGCTTCCTGATCGTCGCGTTCCTGTTCTTCCCCAAGGAAGAGACCGTCGCCAAGCCGCGCAGCATCGGCGAGACGTTCAAGGGCATGCTCACCGTGATGAGCAACCTGCGCTTCACCTCGCTCATCCTGATCACCGCCGGCTTCTGGGCGATCCAGGGCCAGCTCTACGCGTCCATGCCCGACTACGTGATCCGCATGGCGGGCGAGACGTACAAGCCCGAGTGGTACGCGAACGTGAACCCGCTCGTGGTCGTGATGTTCGTCGTGCTCATCACGCAGCTCGTGCGCACATGGAAGCCCGAAGCGAGCATCCTCGTCGCGATGACGCTCATCCCGCTCTCGTCGCTCGCCATGGCGCTCTCGCCCATGCTGCACGGCAACGTGAACGTGTTCGGCGCGATGGTGCACCCGATCACGCTCATGATGGTCGTCGGCATCGCGATCCAGGGTCTCGCCGAGTGCTTCCTGAGCCCGAAGTACCTCGAGTTCGCCTCGAAGCAGGCGCCGGCCGGACGTGAGGGCCTCTACCTCGGCTACGCGCACATGAACACGTTCTTCGCGTGGCTCTTCGGGTTCGTGTTCGCCGGCTACATGCTCAAGGCGTTCTGTCCCGATCCGTCCACCCTGCCGGCGGACGTGCAGGCGCAGCACGCGGCCGCGCTCGCGGGCGCGGGTCCCATGCCCGCCGCGTACGCGCACGCGCACTACCTCTGGTACGCGTTCGCGGGCGTCGGCGCGCTGTCCCTGATCGCCATGCTCGTGTTCATCGCCGTCACGAACCGGCGTCCCGCACGCTGAACGCGCGGCGGGAACCCGTGCACGCGCGCAGGGTAGGAACGAGGGCGGTCCCCGTGCGGGGCCGCCCTCTCCCATGACCGGCTCCCTGCTCGCGCTCTGGCGCTCACCGCGCATCCGCATCGACGCCGCGCTCATCGTCTGGTGCGCGCTGCTCGTCGTGGCGCGCGTGTGGCGCGCCGGCGCGCCGGCGTACTTCTTCCTGTGCTGGAACCTGTTCCTCGCGGGCATCCCCGCGGGCGCGTCGGTGCTGTTCGAGCACGAGAGCCGCCGCGGCGGATCGCGCGCGCTCGCGGCACTGTGGTTCGCGGTGTGGCTCGTGTTCCTCCCGAACGCGCCCTACCTCGTCACCGACTTCGTGCACCTGCACCCGCGCCCGCCGGTGCCGCTGTGGTTCGACATCGCACTGCTCACCTCGTTCGCGGGCGCGGGCCTGATGCTCGGCTGGGGCTCCGTGGCCACCGTGCAGGACACGCTCGCGCGCACGGCGGGGCGGCTCGCGGGCTGGATCGTCGCGGCGGGATCGCTGCTGCTGTCGGGCTACGGCATCTACCTCGGCCGGTTCCTGCGGTGGAACAGCTGGGACGTGCTGTCGAATCCCGGCGCGCTGCTCGACGTCGTGTACGGGCACGCGCGCGGCCGCGACGTGTCCCAGCCCGCCTCCGTGACGATCGTGTACGGCGTCGGCCTCGTGCTCGGCTACGTCATCGTGCGGGCCATCGCCGCCACGCAGCCACCGCCCGAAGGCCGCTGACGCGCGAAGGCGGCTCGGGCCGAGATCCCGGCGACGCGGTCAGGCGGCGAGCCGGTCCTTGCGCTGCCGCATGAGCGATCGCGCGAGCACCAGGTGGCCGCCGCAGGCGATCGCGCCCGCGACGAAGCACGCCGCCCACAGGCCGGTGCGCCCGAGCGTCGCGAGCAGCCAGGTGCCGGCGACCGGCGCCACGCACACGGCGGCCCCGAACGACATGCTGTACGCGCCCATGTAGCGCCCGCGCAGGTCGGGCGGCGCGAGATCCGCCGTGAGCGCGTTCGACACCGGCAGCACCGCCATCTCGCCCATCGTCCACACCACGACGGCTGCCGCGTACGCGAGCGGTCGCGCGGCGAACACGTGCATGCCGAAACCCGCGCCGATCGTCAGCGCGCCGAGCGCGATCACCCGCGAGCGGTCGTGCGGCGCGAGCGCCGGGCTCAGGAACGGCTGCACGAACACGATGAGCAGGCCGTTCAGCGCGAGCACCCACCCGATCTCCGGCTTGCTCAGCCCCCGCGCGTCCATGTCGAGCGGGAACGTGGACGCGTTCTGCATGAACACGCACGCGACGAGGAAGCTGAGGAGCAGGAACGCCACGAAATGCCGGTCGCGGTACGGCGCCACGAACTCCTTCCAGAGCGCCGGAGGCTTCTCGCCCGCCGCGCGCGGCGTGGCGGCGGGCCGCGACTCGGGCACGCCGGCGGCGACGAGCAGTCCGAACGCGATCGTCGTGAGCCCGTCCCCCACGAACAGCCAGCGGAACGACACGCCCGCGAGCGCACCGCCCACCGTGAGCCCGATCGCGTAGCCCAGGTTGATCACCCAGTACACGAGCCCCATCGCGCGCACGCGGTCGGCGCCCGACATGAGGTCGCTCACGGCGGCCTGCATGCCCGGGCGGTACATCTCGGTCACCGCCGCGACGAGGAAGATCGCGGGCGCGAGGATTTCCACGCGCTCGACGAAGCCGAGCGCGATCATGCCCGCGCCACCGCCGAGCAGCGCGAGCAGCATCGTGAAGCGCCGCCCGGCGCGGTCGGCGAGGAAGCCGCCGATCGGCGCGGCGGCGGTCGCGCCCGCGCCGTAGAGCGCCATGATCAGCCCGGCTTTCGCGACGCTCAGGTGCCGCGCCTGCGTCAGGTAGAGCGCGAGGTACGGCAGCACGAACGAGCCGCAGCGCGTGACGAACATGCCGCCGAACAGAAACCAGAACGGCCGGGGAAATCCCCCGGCCATCTGGTGGAGCCGCGCGGAGAGTCTCAAACCGCGAACGCTTCCGCTTCCCACTTCAGCCCGAGCGCGCTCGGCGGCGCCATGAATCCGAGCAGCGCGCTCGAGGCGACGACGCTCGGGGACGCGAGGAAGCCTTCACCGCCGAGACCCATGCGGTTCGTCCAGTTCCGGTTGAACGTCGTGATCGCGCGCTGTCCGGCCGCGAGCTTGTCCGGTCCCTGCCCGAAGCACGGCCCGCACCAGCTCTGGCGGATCTCGCCGCCCGCCGCGCGGAACACTTCGGCGATGCTCTCGCCGCCGAGCCGCGGATCCGGACGCTCGATCTGCTCCTTCACGCCGCCGGAGCCCGGGAAGATCACGAACTCCTTCACCGCCTTCTCGCGGCCGTGCGCGCGCGCGGCCTTGAGCACGAGCGCGGCGCTGAGCAGGTCGTCGTAGCCGCCGTTCGTGCACGAGCCGATCATGGCTTTGTCGAAGCCGATCCTCTCCTTCGCGACTTCGTCCGCGTGGAACGCGTTGCCCGGGCTGAAGGGCTTCGCGATCATGGGCTGCACGTCGCCGAGCACGAGTTCCTCGTCGAGGTCCCATGCGACGTCGGCGCCCGGCGTGATGCGCGGATACGGCAGGTCCTTCATGCCCTTCGCCGCGAACCAGGCGTACGTGACGTCGTCCGGCGCGAAGATGCCGTTGTACGACTCGGCCTCGGCCATCATGTTGCAGATGGTGTTGCGGTACGCGACCGGCAGCTGCTGGTCGGCGTCCACGAACTCGACGCTCATGCCCTGCGACTGCTTCGCGCCCCAGCGGCGCAGCAGTTCGAGCACGAGGTCCTTGCCGCTCACCCACGGCTGCAGCTTGCCCCGGAACACGACGCGGCGGCGCTTCGCGACCGTCGAATAGATGTAGCCCGTGCTCCAGCCGAAGCCGAGCGTCGTGCTGCCGACGCCGATGCCGATCGCGCCGTACGCGCCGTACGCGCGCGAGTGCGAGTCGGCGCCCGGGATCATCATGCCGGGGTGCACGAGGCCCTGCTCGGGGAAGTAGAAGTGGAAGATGCCGTCGCCCGGCGTCGCGTAGTACGGCTTCTCGATGCCGTGCCGCTTCGCGAACTCGCGCCCGATGCCCGTCTGCTTGTCGTCCGAGTCCACCCCCGTGAACACGAAATGGTCGTTCGCGATCGCGAGTTGGCGCGGCCAGATCGTGTCGCCACCGGTGATCTGGTTGAACGTGTGGATCGAGAACGGCGCCGTGCCGTCGCTCGCCGGCAGCAGGTCGGCGTACACGCGCAGCGTCGCGCCGGGCTTCACCTCGGCGTCCTTGTCCACGCGGTGCGCCCACAGGATCTGCTCGGTCGTCGTGAGCGTGCGCGCGGTCTCGGCGTCCGGCCACACGATCGCGGGCGGCGTCTCGACGCTCTTGCGGAACTCGCGCCGACCGACGGCGAAGATGCCGCCCGAGCGGCGGATCTCGTCTTCCTTGGCCGTGAGCGGCACCGGCACGTAGGACTTGCCCTGCGTCACGTTGCGCAGCGCGCGCGAGTCGGGATCGAACTCGAACTCGTCACCGTCCTGCGCGTCGGCCACGGCGTCGGGCGCCTGCACCACGTGCAGCCCAAGGTTGAAGGAGTTGCGGCGGAAGATGTCGCCCATGTTCTGGCCGCACACGATCACCATCTCGAGTCCGGCTTCCTCGGCGACGCCCTTGAGGCCCGCGGGGCTCATCTCGCGCGACGAGCCGATCGCGAAGCGGTCGCCCGCAATCACGAACGTCTGCCCCGCGTGCACGCGCGCCCGGAAGTCGGGCATGAGGTAGCGGAACGATCCGGCCTTCCAGCGTTCGTCGAGCGTCTCGAGCGATTCGCTCACGCAGTCGGCGGCCGGCGTGATCTGGTCGGTGTCGATCGCATCGAGCTTCTTCCCCGGCACTTTGGCGTCCCAGAAGACCAGCGCCTTGCCGCGAATGGGCTGCGCGCCGGCGTAGGCGTCGCTCGAGGCGACGGCGGCAGGCAGCGAGGCGGCGGTGACACCGGGCTTGAGGCGCGCGGGCTGGAGCGAGTGCATGCGGAAACCCCTCACGGGAGGCAGGTGGGTGAGCCGATGGAGGAACCGGATGGGAAAGTGGCGCGGATGCTAGCCGGGCGGGCGCGCGCGAATCAAACGCGACTGCGATCCCGGAAACGCAGTCCCGGCTTGCTCCGGGCCGGACCGAAGGCGCATCCTGCCGACCATCCCCCCTCCCTTCTGGAGGTCGTCGTGTCCACGTTGGCCGGCATCGGACGCAGTACCCGTCGTGATCCCCGGGAAGCGGGCCTCGAAGCGGCGAAGGCGGCTCGCCTTCCGCTCGGGGAGCGGCTTCCCCACCTCCTGCTCGTGTTCGCCGCGTCGGGCTACGAGCCACGGGAACTCTTCGCGGGGCTGCAGGAAGCCGCTCCGGGATGCCGGATCTCGGGATGCTCGGGCGAAGGCATCATCACGCCCGGAGCCTCCGACGAGGGCGAGCGCGTCGTCGGCGTCATGGCGGTCTGGTCGGACGCGATGCGCTTCGACCCGGTGCTCGCGAGGGATTACTCGGCCGACCCCGCCGCCGCGGGCGCCGAACTCGCGCGCCAGGTGCGCGCGCTCGGTCACGACGACGCGTTCGCGCTGCTCCTGTTCCCGGACGGCCTGAAGGGCAACTGCGCCACGCTGCTCGGCTCGCTGCTGCCGGCCCTGCCGGCCGGCATCCGCGTCGCGGGCGGTGCGTCGGGCGACGCGCTCACCTTTGAACGCACCTGGCAGTACCTCGACGGCGAGGTCGCGACGGACGCGGTCGCTGGGCTGCTCGTCAGTGGCGCGGGGACGCTCGACATCGAAGTGAGTCACGGCTGCATGCCGATCGGCCTCGAGCGCCACGTGACGAGCGCCGCGGACGGCTGGGTGCGCGAGATCGACGGCGAACCGGCGTGGACGGTGTTCCGCCAGTACCTCGACGGCGCGCCGGAGGACCTGAACACGGAAGGCTCGATCCATCTGTCGGTCGGCGAGCACGTGCCCGTCGGGGCCGGAAGCCCGGACACGTCCTTCGTGATCCGCACCCCGATGGCGCTCGACAAGGCGACCGGCGCGCTCTTCTTTCCCGGCGGCGGGATCGCCGAAGGCGGCGCGATGCGGCTGACGCGCCGCGACCCGCTCCGTGTGCGCACGAGCGCGCGCGAGTGCGCGGAGCAGATCGCCGCGCGCCATGCCGGCCGCTCCCCGGCGCTCGTGCTGCAGTTCGACTGCGCCGGGCGGGGCAAACAACTGTTCGGATCGCGCACCGCGGAGGCGATCGTGCAGCCGCTGCAGGACGTGTTCGGCGCCCACACGCCGTGGCTCGGGTTCCACACGTACGGCGAGATCGCGCCGATCGGCGACAGCACATACTACCACAACTTCACGGTCGCGCTCTGCGCCCTGTACGAACGGTCCGCGGACGGCGCATGAGTTCCGACGGTGACGATCGCGTCCGTGACCTCGAGCTCGAGAACGAGGCGCTGAACGAACAGATCAAGCTCCTCGTACAGACGGAACAGCGGCTCTATCGTTCGCAGAACGAGATCGACGCACAGCTCGACCGCATCCGTTCGCTCGCGCGCTTCGCGCTGCAGAGCGAGGACGGCGAGCCGATCCCGAGCATCCTGTCGCGAGCGCTCGAGATCCTGTGGAAGAAGTTCACGCTCGACTGGTGCGGGGTGATCGCGTTCGAGCCCGATCACGGGCTCGTCGTGGTGAGCGCCCCCGACGAAGTCGAGCCGCATCCGGCGCCGCTGACGGTGGACGACGCCCTGCGCGACTGGATCCTCGCGCGCGTCGAACCGTGGTTCGCCGACGGGCTCGACGTCGGCGGCGTGGCGCCGGCGGAGCGGCTCGCGTCGGCGCTCGCACCCGTGTCCGCGCGCGCATGCCCGCGCGGCGGCCAGACACAGCTCTCGTGCGTCCCCCTGCGCCGCGTGGACGAGCGGCAGGGCGGCTGGCTCGTCACGGTGTCGTTCCAGCGCCGGATCTCCTCGCTCGCGGAAGGTGCGCTCGCGGAGGAGCACCTGCCCTTCCTGCAGCTGCTCGCCAACCACGTGGACCACGCGATCGCGAACGCGCAACTCACCGAGGACCTGCGCGAACGCAGCGCGGAACTCGCGAACAGCCTCGAGAAGCTCGAGCGCACGCAGGCGGACCTCGTCCGCTCGCAGAAGATGGAAGCCGTCGGCCGGCTCGCCGGCGGCGTGGCGCACGACTTCAACAATCTCCTCACCGTGATCCTGGGCTACGCCGGCGCCGTCGGCAGCTCACTGCCGGAAGGATCGCCCCAGCACGGCAACGTGCAGCGCGTGATCGAAGCCGCGAAGCGCGCGGCGGGCATCACGAGCCAGCTGCTCGCGCTCGGACGCCGGCAGGTGCTGCGGCGCGAAGCGTTCGACCTTTCGGAGCAGACGGCCCGCATCCTCGAGCTGCTGCGCCGGCTCGTCGGCGAGGACGTCCTCGTCGAGGTCGTGCTCGACCGCTCGCTCCCGCTCGTGTCCGTGGACCGCTCGCACTTCGAGCAGGTGCTGCTGAACCTTGTCGTGAACGCGCGCGACGCGATGCCTTCCGGCGGAACGATGCGCATCGAGACCCGGCCGGCGACCACGGCGGACGCCGTGCGCGCCGACACGACGTTCGACCCCTCGCGGTTCGCCGTCGTGAGCGTGGCGGACACGGGCGTCGGCATGGACTCCGGCACCCTCACCCGCATCTTCGAACCGTTCTACACGACGAAAGAGCAGGGCAAGGGCACCGGGCTCGGGCTCGCCGTCGTCTACGGCGCCGTCAAACAGGGCGAAGGTCACGTGCTCGTCGAAAGCGAACCCGGCCGCGGCTCGCGCTTCACGGTGCTGCTCCCGCACGCGTCCGAAGCCGAACTCGCGGCCGTCGCCCAGCGCAATGCACCGCCCACGGTGCCCCCGGCCGCGCCGGGACGCGTGATCCTCGTCGTCGAGGACGAGCAGGCCATCCGCCACGTCGTGCTGCAGCTGCTGCGCCACGCGGGCTACCGCGTCGAGGAATCCGAACACGGTGTCGCGGCGCTCGAGCGTCTCGAGTCCGGCCTCGTCGCCGATCTCGTGCTGACCGACGTGATGATGCCGCGCATGGGCGGCGTGCTGCTCGCCGAGGAGATCGAGAAGCGCTGGCCGGGAATGCGCGTCGCATTCATGTCGGGGTACTCCGAGGACCTCGTGTCCACCGGCGTGCGTTCGACGCGCCGCATGGCGTTCCTCGCCAAGCCGTTCACGCCCGACGTGCTGCTGCGCTTCGTCGCCGAACAACTCGCGCACGGCGCGCGTCGCTGACGAACGCGGCGTCCCGGGAGTTCAACGCCGCTCCGCCCGCGCGTCACGCGTCCGGTCCCGCGCTATGCTGGCGCCGAGTCGATTCCCCCTCCTCTCTTCGACGGAGTGCTCCCCCATGCCGCGCATGCGCGTCCTCGCCCTCGCGGTCCTCGCGACCACGTTCCTCGCTGCCGCGCCGCCCGCGGCCCCGGCGGCCTCCGGCGCCACCTCGCCGCAGGCTCCCGCCGTGGCGCTTCCCGACACGGGACTGTTCGCACCGGTCGCGCGCCGGTATCGCGCCCTGCTCGGGCGAGACCAGCCATCCGCTCCGCCATACACGGTCCTGGGTCGCGTGCACCAACTGCTCGCGACCGGCCGCACCGACGAAGCCGTGGCGCGCTCGGCCTCGCTCGCCCTCGACACGCCCGGGGCACGCGTCGCGCGCGGCCGGGCGCTGCTCGCGCAGCTCGATTTCGCGTCCCTCGCCGCTGTCGAACCCTCCCTCGGCGCGACCGAGGACGAGCGCGCCCTGCGTCACGCGATCCTGTTCTCGCGCGACGACGCCGCCTCGGTGGATTCGCTGACGCGCGCGGCGGTGGCGGGCAAGGACGACGCCGGCGCTCGCCCCGAGCTCGTGTCCGCCGCGCGGCTGGCCCACGAGCAGCTCAAGTACACGCTCGCGGATTCGCTGTGGCGCCGCGTGCTCGCGGTGACGCCGGCCGACTCCTTCGCTCCCCCGTGGGGCTCGGACCTCGGCTCGCGCCGCGCCGCGGCCCTCACCGGACGCGCGCTCGTGCAGCAGAAGCTGCGCGACTGGGACGGCTCTCTCGCGACGCTGCGCGAAGCGCTCGAGGCGGACGGCAACTCCGACGTGCTCATGACGCTCACCGAAACGCTCATCCGGCTCGGCCGCACCGACGAGGCGATCTCGGCCGCCGAGTGGGCCGTCAAGCTCTCGCCGTACAAGGAGAGCGCGCACTACCTGCTCGGCAACGGCTACGCGCGCAAGAACTACACGCAGCTCGCCGCGGCCTACCCGGCCGCGTTCGCCGACCGTGCCGGCCGCAAGGCGCTCGAGGCCGCGGACGCGCTGCTCGGCCGCGGCGATCGCGAAGGGGCGCGCCGCGACTACGCGGCGGTGATCGCCTCGCATCCGGGCTGGGTGGACGCGCGGGCGCGGCTCGCCTCGCTCGACTTCGAGGACGGGCGCTTCGCCGAGTCGCGCGACGGCTGCTTCGCCGCGCTGCGCACCTGCCCCGAGTACGGTCGCGCGCACGCGATCCTCGCCAAGGCGCTCGAGGCGCAGCGCTTCGTGGTGGACGTGCACCGCGCCGCGTACGAGGCGCGCTTCGCCGCGGCGCCCGTGCCCGACGTGCCCGGCATCGAGAAGTTCGTCGCCAACTGGAAGGCCCTCTCGCCGCGCCACCAGAAGCGCGTCGCGCTGTCCGTCGCGCCGTGGGCGACCTACGTGGCCCCGCTCGTGGCGGGTGGCGCGAGCTACTACATCAAGCCGATGTGGATGCTGCTCTCGGACGTCCCGCACATCGAGACGTTGCGCGACACGCGCATCGACTACGACTCGCGCCTGTGGGACGACGTCCGCGGCTGCGGCGGCTTCCACACCGTCACCGGCATCGAGGACGTCGAGCGCACGATCTTCGACCGCTACAACACCGTGCTGCACGAGCTCACCCACCAGGTGCACGGCATCCTGCCGGCCGACGACATGCGCCGCATCCAGGAGCACTACCGCCAAGCGAAGGAGCGCGACGACGCGACACGCGAGGGCTACCTCTCGCGCTACGCCGGCGGAAGCGTGTGGGAGTACTTCGCGGAAGGCGCGAACGCGCTCGCCTCACCCATGCGCGACGCCTACGACCCGCGTGACGTCGTGCGCGAACGGCTCGACCGCATCGATCCGGCGTTGCGCGCGCTCGTCGAGGGCTTCCAGATGCGCCGCGACGTGAGTGGTTGCTATCCGGTCGCGTACGCGAACGGCGGCGACGACCTGCTCACGCAGGGCAAGGTGGATCCCGCGATCCCGCTCTACCGCAAGGCGCTCGAGATCGCGCCCGCGAACGAGACGGCCCTGCTGTCGCTCGGGAACGCGCTTCTGCTCGCGGGGCGCGCCGCGGAGGCCGAGTCGGTGGCGGCGCGCGCGGCCGCCGCGCATCCCGCGAGTGGAGCCGTGCGGGTGCTGCAGGCCGACGCCGCGTGGCACGCCGGCCGCGGGCTCGCCGCGGTCCGGGCGTCGCTCGCTTCGGCGCGTGCGCTGGTGCGCGAGAGTGATCGCTACCGCGTGGACGGCGCACTCGGCGGGTACGCATTGCTCGCCGGCGACGGAACGTCGGCGCTCGCGGCGTACGACTCCGTGCTCGCCTACCAGAGCGACAGCCCCGAGGGCCTGCCCGGCCGCGCGGCGGCGCTCGCGCAGCTGGCGGCCGACGGAAAGGGCGACTGGAACGCCGCCTTCACGCAGTACGACGCCGCGGTGCGCATGCGCACGGGCATCGTCTCGTTGCGGGCGTCCTACGCGCTCGACCTGCTGCGCGCCGGCCGCGTCGCCGAAGCGCGCGTGCAACTCGACGCCGCGAAGCTGCTCGACGAGCGCCATCCCGACGTCGAGGCGCTCCGCGGCTGGGCGGCGCTGGCCGCGGGCGACGTGAAGGCCGCGCGCGCGCACGCCGAGCGGGCGCTCGAGTGGGGCGACTGGTCCGACCTCGCGCGCATCGTCCACGCGGGGGCGCTGCGTGCCGCGGGCGACGCCCGCGCGGCGGCCGCCTGGGAGGCGTTCGACGCTCGACTCGCGAAGGAAACCCGTCCGGGCTACGTTTTCCGCAAGGAACTCTCGAGCTGGCAGCTCGTGCACGCGCACGGCGCCGCCGAAGCCGCGGTGGCGGCGGCCCTGCGCGGACGCTGACGCCGATGCGGTGAACGAGCGGGCGCGAATCCCCGGGCTCCCCTCGTGTCTCACAGGTACGGAAGCCGAGGACATCACTCCGCACCTGCCCAAGGAGCACCAGAAGATGGAATACACGATCACGTTTCCCGGCGGCCTTCGGGTCGATGCGCAATACAAGGACGTCACGATCCACACCGACCAGACCGTGAAGGGCGGCGGCGAAGGCTCCGCGCCCACGCCGTTCATGTGCTTCATTTCGTCGCTCGGCACCTGCGCGGGCTACTACGTGCTGCAGTTCTGCCGCAGCCGCGAGCTCCCGACCGACGGCATCCGCCTCACGCAGAAGATGGAAGTGCACCCCGAGACGCACATGATCACGCACGTCTCGATCGACATTCACGTCCCGCCCACGTTCCCCGCGAAGTACCACGCCGCACTCGTCCGCGCCGCGGACCAGTGCACGGTGAAGAAGCATCTCGAGGCCCCGCCCTCGATCACCGTGCAGACGGTCGCCGGCGCCTGAACGCCCCGCGCGCCGCGCGGGGTCGCAAGGAAGACCGATGCTTCGACGCCTGTTCCCCGCCGTCGTGCTTGTGCTCGTCACCGCCGTTCCCGCCCTCGCCGACGAGGGCATGTGGCCGTTCGACTACCCGCCCACGGACCTGCTGCAGTCGCGCTACGGATTCACGCCGTCGCGCGAGTGGCTGGAACACGTCCAGCGCAGCGTGCTGACGACGGGCGGCGGCACGGCCGCCTTCGTGTCCCCCGACGGGCTCGTGCTCACGAACCACCACGTCGCGTACGGGCAGATCGAGAAGCTGTCGTCGCCCGAGCACGACTACGTGCGCGACGGCTTCTTCGCCCGCACGCGCGAGGAGGAGCTGCGCTGCTCCGGCCTCGAACTGAAGCTGCTGTGGGAGACGCAGGACGTGACCGCGCAGGTGCGCGCGCTGATGAGCGGACCGGGGACACCCGAAGTGCTCGCCGCGAAGCGCAAGGCGCTGCTCACGAAGCTCGAGAGCGCCTTCGCGAAGAAGACCGGCCTGCGCGTGGACACGGTGACCCTCTACCAGGGCGGCGAGTACTGGCTCTACGGCTACCGCACGTTCGACGACGTGCGCCTCGTCTGCGCTCCGGACGAGCAGGCCGCGAATTTCGGCGGTGATCCCGACAACTTCGGCTTCCCGCGCCACGACCTCGACTTCACGTTCTACCGCATCTACGAGAACGGGAAACCGGTCCGTCCGGAGCACTGGCTGCGCGTGAGCGAAGGCGGCGTGAAGGACGGCGAGCTCGTCCTGCTCGCGGGACACCCGGGGCGCACGAACCGCCTGCGCACGGCCGCACAGCTCGAGTACGAGCGCGACCTCGACCGCCCGATCCGGATCGGCCTGCAGGAGCGCCGGCTCGAGGTGTACCGGCGTTACGCCGCCCTCGGCGCGGAGCAGGAGCGGCGCTCGCGCAACGCGATCCGCGGGCTCGAGAACAACCTGAAGCGCGAGCGCGGCTTCCTCGCGCTGCTGCGCGACCCGGCCTTCTTCGCGGGCAAGCGCGCCGAAGAGGACGCGCTCCGCGCGCGCCTCGCGAAGCGCCCCGAGCTCGTCGCGAAGTACGGCGACGCGTGGGACCGCATGGCCGCCGTCCAGGCCGAACTGCGCACGCGCGCCCGCACCCGCAGTCTGCGCGAGATCGGCCGGGTCAGCTCGCTCGTGGACGTGGCGAACACGCTCGTGCGCCTGACCGCGGAGATGGAGAAGCCGAACGAGAAGCGCTTCCGCGAATACCAGGACGACCAGCTCGGCGTCACGCGCTTCCGCCTGTTCTCGCGCGCGCCGGTGTACGCGGACATGGAGGAGGTCGTGCTCGCCGACCAGCTGCAGATGGTCGTGGATTCGCTCGGCGCCGGTGACCCGTGGGTGCGCGCCGCGCTCGGCGGCCGTACGCCCGCCGAGGCCGCGCACGCGCTGCTCTCGGGCACGAAACTCGCGGACGTCGAGGAGCGCCAGCGGCTCCTCGCCGGCGGCCGCAAGGCGGTCGAGGCTTCGACCGACCCGCTGATCGCGTGGGCGCGCGCGCTCGACCCTGCGTATCGCGAGATGCGCGCCTGGATGGAGGAGCGCATCGAAAGCGCCGAGAGCGTCGAAGGGCTGCGCATCGCCGAAGCACGCTTCCAACTCGACGGTCACGCGTCGCCGCCGGACGCGACGGGCACGTTGCGGCTGTCGTACGGCAAGGTGGCGGGCTATCCGCAGACCGAATCGTTCGTGCCGCCGTTCACGACGTACTACGGCCTCTTCGACCGCGCGCACGCGTTCGACGACCGCGACCCCTTCACGCTGCCGAAGC
Source organism: Candidatus Eiseniibacteriota bacterium (assembly GCA_016215625.1). GTDB lineage: Bacteria > Eisenbacteria > RBG-16-71-46 > RBG-16-71-46 > RBG-16-71-46 > CAIXRL01. The sequence goes on from JACRIW010000070.1 coordinate 18,090, forward strand.
GGATCCACGAGGCGGAGTCGCGCCTCGATCTCGCGACGCCCCTGAACTTCGTGACGACCTGCGAGAGCGTGGGCGGCAACTCGGGCTCGCCGTTCGTGAATCGTGCGGGCGAACTCGTGGGCCTCGATTTCGACGGCAACATCCAGAGCTTCCTGTGGACGTTCACGACCGCCGACCACCAGTCACGCTCGGTCGCCGTGGATGCGCGGGGCCTGCTCGAGGCGCTGCGCAAGGTCTACGACATGAACGCGCTGGCGGACGAACTCACGAAGCGCTGAGACGCACCCGGAAGAAACGCGAAAGCTCCGCGGGCCGTGCCCCGCGGAGCTTTCTTCGTTTCCTCACGCGGCCGCGCGTCGCGTCAGGCCGCCTTCGGCACCGGGGAGGCCTCGTACACGCGCACGTCGAGCACCATCGCCTTGTTCAGGAAGATCGTGCCCTGCGCGGTCGCGAGCATGAAGAAGTCGCCTTCCGTGTTCAGGAAGTCGGACGCACGGTTGAACTCGTGCGGCATCTCGAGTTCGAGAATGCCCTCGAACGTCGTGCCGTGCGCGGTGCGCACGCGCACGCGCTCCTCGCGGGTCGGGATGAACCAGCGCGGGCGCAGCAGTTCGGGCGCGGTGTCGGCCGCGGCGGCCAGCCACTCGATGCGCTCCCGCACGACGAGCGTGAACGCGCTGTCCTCGGCGCGGTGGACCGGCAGCATCCGCTGGGGCGCGTTCAACCGTTCGAGCAGCGTCTCCGGACCCTCGTGGTGCTCGGCGGCCGGGAACAGCGAGAAGAATCCCGCCACCGGTTCCTGGCCCGAGAGGGCCAACTGGACCGGCGCGCGGAGCTTTTCGACGTAGCGAGGCATCAGGGCCTTTCTTCCGAGGGTCATACCCCGTGAACATCGGCCCTTCGGGCCCGGCGGTTGAGCGGCGATTTCACGGCCGTTTCGCCGCTTCCGCGCGCCCTCCGGGTCCGCGCCCCGGCCGCTTCAGCTCTGGTGCTCCTTGAAGACGATGTCCACGGCGAGCGCCGCGGCCAGCAGGAGCGCCGCGCGATCCTTCGCCGCCGGCGCCTGCTCCGACAGCGCGATCACGTACTGGTCCGCGGTCGTGAACAGCTCGCGGCCGAGCCCCGCCCACTTCTTCGTGATCACGCCCAGCTCCATGCCGTTCGCGTCGAGGAGCTTGAAGTTCCAGCCCTTCCAGTCGCCCTTCACCTCGGCGAACTTCTGTCCGGTGGAGTCGTAGACGTGGAAGCCGCCACCGAGCGTGAAGAGCTTGCTCTTGAAGTGGCCGATCTCCTGCCCGCGCGCGTCGTGCACGCGCACGTGCGAGTGCCAGAAGCTCGGGCTCTTGCGCAGCCAGATCACCGGCGGCTGTTCCTCGCGCTCGTACACGTTGACGCGCGCGGGCAGCAGCGCCTTCTTGAGCAGCAGCCGCAGCCAGCGGGCCCAGCCCTGGGTCTCGTCCTTCACCAGGCCGACCGTCGCACCCGAGGCCGGGTCCAACAGGTCGTAGGTGTCGCGGATCTTGAAGACTCCGACGCGTTCCTTCACGAAGATCGTGCGCAGATCGAGGAGCATGTCCATCCTCCGGGTCCATGGAGTGCGGCCGAAACACGACGCGCGGCAGTCTGCCAGACCGCCGCGCGCCGTGTGAACCGTGTTCTCGCCCGCCGCGTCAGTCGACCACGACGAGCCTCGCGGTCTCCTGGTGACCGGCCGTCTGCAGCCGCAAGAAGTACACACCGGGAGCGACGCGCCCGCCGCGTTCGTCACGGCCGTTCCACGCGACCGAATGCAGGCCCGCGCCGTGCCAGCCGTCCGCGAGCTGGCGTACGCGCCGGCCGTCCACGCCGTAGAGGCTGACGTTCGCACGCCCCGCGGTCGCGAGCGAGAAGCGCACCGAGGTGCCGCCGCGAGCCGGGTGCGGCGCGCTCGGCAGCAGCTGCGTGCGCAGCGCCGCGGCCGGGCCGGATTCGACGCCCGTCGTGGCCATGGTCGTCACGTGCAGGTGGTCCCACGTCGCCACGAACGGCGTGGCGCCGCGCGAAGTCGAGAGGATGCCCACGGCGAGCGGCGGCGTGGAGCGCACCGCGCGCTCGAGCGCCGAGCCCGGCACCAGCGGGATCGCCGGGCCGGCCGAGGACGGCGCGCCGCCCTCGACCTGGAAACGCGGCTGCACGGTGTTCGCGGCCGGGTTCACGTCGAGGAACAGGTCCACCCAGTTCGTCGCGCCGGTGATCGCCGCGGCGTGCTGCGTCGTGGTCGCGACGCCCGCGACTTCGTGCGTCGCGAGGATCACGGTCTGCCCGCCGCGCACGCCGAACGCCACCGAGAGCCAGTCGTCCTGCGTGCCGCTGCCGACGAACAGGCCTTCGCTCATCGAGTCCGCCGGCGCGCCCGAGAAGAACGGCTTCGAAAGCCGCGTGTGCGCGGTGAACGCCGCGGTCGTCGAATCGCTCGTGAGCCCGAACTGGAAGGCGTACTGCTGCGTGTTGCGGCCCTCGAGCGCGTCGCCCGCGGTGACGTTGTCCACCGTCAGCTTGCCCGCGGCGCCGCCGGGCGTGAGCTGCACGGGATCGAACTGCGTCAGGTAGTCGGTCGTGCCGTTCGTCATGAGCCCCGTGAAACCGAGCCCGAACAGGCCGTTGCCGGGATTGCCGCCGTCCCACGTGTACACGATCGGCAGCGTCGTCGTGCCGCCGTTCGCGGCGTCGCGCGCGAACGCGTCGCCCACGTCGAGGAGCCCGTCGTTGTCGTCGTCGGGATCGTTGAGGTCGCTCAGCAGGTCGCCGTCGAAGTCGGCCGGCTGGTCGCCCGCCGAGCACGGGTTCGTGCTGTTGTCGATCTCGTCGGCGTTGCTGAAGCCGTCTCCGTCCTCGTCGAGCAACGGGCTGTCGGTGCCGTTGCACACGGTGCCGCCGCCCTCGTAGTCGCTCGGCTCGAACACGTAGATCTGGCCGGTGACGTAGTCGCACACCCAGACCGTGCCGCGGAAGGCCTGGTCGTCTCCCTGCGCGGTCACGTCGAGTGGCGTGACGTCCACGTTCGAGAACAGCACCGTGCTCGCGGTGGCCGAATCGCCTTCCGCGTCGAGATCGATCCGGTGGATCGAGTTGTCGAAGCTCGCCGCCAGCACCGCGCCCTTGAGGCCGTTGCCGAAGTTGCTCGCGCGGTACTCGACGATGCCGTTGGTCGAGGCCCACCAGCGCGCGATCGAGCCGTCGAATCCGGGAACGAGGTACTCGCACTGGCGCGGGTCGCTCGCGGGCACGGGCGACTGCGGGTTCGACGCGTTGAACGTGTTCGCCGTGCTCGCGCGCGTCGGATTCGGGTGACCGGCGTAGTAGCCCGGCCCCGGAATCATGTGCATGTTGTCCTGATACGTGAACGAATCGTTGTCGTTGTCCGCGTTCGTGCAGCCCGTGCCGAAGCCCGCGCCGATCGGAGGGCCGCCCCAGCCCGCGTTCGGGCCGTTGTCGATCGAGTACAGGTGGCCGTTCGTGTGGATCAGCACGTCGTACGGGTTGCGCCAGCCGGGCGAATGCACCTGCACGGGGCCGCCGGGCACGATGCGCGCCTGGTTCTTGCCGTCGTTGCCGCCGAACGGATCGTTCAGGTCGTTCGTGCCGGCGCGGTCTTCGTCGTCGAGCGTCGGCAGGTCGTACGTCGTGTTGCCGATCGCCGCGAGGTCCACCGAGAGGATCGCGCCGGTGAGCGCGTACTCGGGCAGGAACGAGAAGTTCAGCGACGGCGCACCCATGTTGCAGCTGCCGCCCTGGCCGATGTACATGACGTTCGTGAGCGTGTCGAGCGCCATGCCGTTCGTCATGTGGTCGTCCTCGGAACGAGGCAGGCCGCGCACGACGTCCGTGCGCACCCAGCTCGAGCCGTTCCAGTCGAGGCGCGACAGGATGCCCGAGTTCGTGTCGAGGCCGGTGTCGTTCGCCACGGCCATGCGCGGGTCGGACGACGTCACCCAGATCACGGGATTCGCCGGCGTGCCGCGCAGCAGGATGCCGGTGATGATGCGGTTCGTGACCGAAGGCGCGAGCGTGCCGTCGTCGTTGTGGTTCGGGATCGCGTTGATCGCGTCGATCGCTTCGCTCGCGGTCACGCCGTAGTGGTTCGCCGACGTGCGCGCGACCGTGTGCGCCCAGATGCGGCCCTCACGCGTCGCCACGTAGAGCCGTCCGTCGGGGCCGAACTGCAGCGAAGTGGGATTCGTGCGCTGGCCCCCGGCGAGCTGGCTCTTGCCGAATCCCACGGGGAAGCTGTTCGCACCGGTGCCCGAGAGCGAGATGAGAACAGGACCGCCCGAGCCCGAGTGCGCCACGCTCATCGAACCCGAGATCAGGCCGGTGGTCGTGGGCGCGAACCGCACCTGGAACGTGCGCGACTCGCCGGGCGCGAGCGACTGCGGCGAGAGGTTGTGCGTGAAGCCGGTCGGGATCGTGATGCTCGTGATCTGCAGCGACGGATCACCGGGCCCGCCGATGTTCGTGATCGTCACGTCCTGCGGAGGCGACAGCGTCCCTACGAGGCGCTGCCCGAACGTGAGCGTGCTCGGCGCGACGCCCATGAAGCCCGACGCGTTCAGGGCCACGATCTCGACGCCGCGAATCGCGGGGTCGTCGGCGACGTGCTCGAGCAGCAGCGACAGGCTGCCGTCCGAGACCGACACGTTGAACGTCTCCATCGCCGGCGTATAGCCGCCGTAGAGCGCGTAGATGTCGTAGTTCGAAAGCCGCGCGACGCCTTCGGCCTTCACGTGGATCTTGCGGGCGCCGACGTACTGCGTGCCGGCGTACCCCTCCATCATGAAGAGGTTGACCTTGTACAGGCCGTTCGGGACCGGGAACTCCCACTGCATCTCGATCGCGTCGCCCGGGTCCCAGCGCTCGTCGTCGAAGATCGAGAGCGGGACGTAGGCGGGAACCGACGCGTGCGGTGTGCCGACGGGCGCGCTGCGCGTGAAGATCTGGTCGGTCGTCGCCTCGGCGTTCACGTAGGGCGAGGCGAACGGAACGTTCTGGTCACGCCCCCAGGCCGGACCGGAATCCAGGGCCGGAATCTCCGGACCGCCGGCGTTCACGCGGTACATGACCACGTCGGCCCAAGCCGTTGCGGCCGTGCAGGTGAGGGCGACGAGTGCAGAAAGCGTGACGAAGCGCTTGCAGGAAGCCACGAGGGCTCGCGATGCGATCGTGGGGCGCATGCGGGTGCGTGACCTTTCGGTTGGTGTACGGCGGCCTTCGCACCGCATCCCAAGCGTCCCGGGGAAGGGAACTTGGGTGCCGCGGTGAAGGCGTTGCGGGAACCGGGCTGACCATTTCGGGCCTGCCATGGACGAGTGGTCGAACACTGTAATGGCAAGAGCGGGGCCGCCGCCATACCGCCGATTGCGAGCGGGCCCCCGCTTTCAAGTCCGCGCTGGAGTCGGCGGGGCCGGGAGCCGAAAACACCCGGGACGCCTGACGGTCTGGCGGACACCACCTTACGCCGACGCAACTGCCGGGAGACTCGGACACATGGCACGCATCGACGCGATCCTGAAGCTGGTCAAGGAGCAGGGAGCTTCCGACCTGCACATGACCACCGGGTCGCCCCCCATGGTGCGGATCAACGGCGAGATCACGCCGATTCCGTACGAGGCGCTCACCCGCGAGGTGAGCGAGATGCTGCTGTTCGAGATCATGGACGGTCCCACGCGCGCGCGCTACGACGCGCACAAGGACGTCGACTTCTCGTACGAAGTGCCCGGCGTCGTGCGCGTGCGCTGCAACATCTACGAGCAGAGCAAGGGGCCCGCGGGCGCGTTCCGCATGCTGCCGAGCCAGATCCTGTCCATGGAGCAGCTCGGCATTCCCGATCACCTCGTGAAGCTCACCGAGCTGCCGCGCGGACTGATCGTGTGCACCGGCCCTCCCGGCACGGGCAAGTCGAGCACGCTCGCCGCGCTCATCGACCACATCAACCGTTCGCGCAAGAAGCACATCCTCACGATCGAGGATCCGATCGAGTACAAGCACCCGAACAAGCAGTGCCTCATCACGCAGCGCGAGGTCGGCCGCAACACGCCGTCGTTCGCGAAAGCGCTGCACGGCGCGCTGCGCGAGGACCCGGACGTGATCATGGTCGGTGAGATGCGCGACACCGAGACCATGGCGCTCGCGATGACCGCGGCCGCGACGGGACAGCTCGTCTTCGCGACGCTGCACACGATGAGCGCGACGCAGACCGTGGACCGCATCCTCGACTCGTTCGACGGCGAGCGGCAGGCGCAGGCGCGTCTCATGCTGTCGGAGTCGCTGAAGGGCGTGCTCGCGCAGCGGCTGCTGCGGCGCCGTGACGGCCAGGGCCGCGCGCTCGCGATGGAAGTGCTCATCGGCACTCCCGCCGTCTCCGCGCTCATCCGCGAAAAGAAGACCTTCCAGCTCGCCTCGGTGCTGCAGACCGGCAAGAAGGAAGGCATGCAGACGATGGACGAGGCGGTGATCTCGCTCGTGCGCGACGGCGTCGTCTCGCCCGAGGACGCGATCGCGCACCTGTCGAGCAAGGAGATGCTGCCCATGCTCGAAAGCGTCGCGCCCCCTTCCCCGCCGCGCGCGCAGGCCGCCTGATGGCCGCGCCGCCGATCCTGTCCGGCGAGCTGGGACTGCTGAGCCTGTTCGACCTCGGCCAGCTGCTCATGCTGAACGGCGCGACCGGCGGGCTCGTGATCCACCGCGAGGGGCGCAAGTCGTACCTGTACTTCGACCGCGGCCAGATCGTGGACGCGCTCGACGACAGCTACCGCGCCGGCGAACAGGGCGCCTACCGGATCTTCACGTTCAAGGACGGCCGGTTCGAGTTCCGCACCGACGTGACCGCGAGCAGCCCCGCGATCCACGAGGGCACCGAAGGCCTCATGATGGAAGCGGCCCGGCTCATGGACGAGGCCGGCGAGGCGAACGGCGAGAACGACAAGGTCGTCGAGAAGCTCGCGCGCCGCTCGAATGCGCTCGACGCGCTGCGCGAAGCGTTCCAGCTCGTCGCTTCGCAGGCCGGAACGCTGCCCGAGGCGGGGGAATCACCGTTCGCGCTCCTGCGCGAAGCGTCCGACGCGCTGCTGTTCCGCCCCGGCCACACGCCGCGCGTGCAGCAGGGCGGCCGCTGGCGCACGGCCGGCCGCCAGGTGCTCGACACCACCGCGTTCGAACAATTGCGCGCGCGCCTGTTCGACGGCGTCTGGAACGCGGCGCTGTCGTCCGCGGGCGGCGTCGCGACGTGCGTGATCACGGGCGAGGACCAGCGGCGCTATTCCGTCACGCGCGTCAGCGGAGCGAACGAGGCGCTGTGGGTGCGCTCGGCCGAGATGGCGCCGCCGGAATCCGGTCAGCTCGAAGGCGAACTCGCGCACCTGCGCTCGCTGCTCCACGCCCCCGCCGGGCTCGTGCTCGTCGGCGGGCCGGACGCCGAGAGCGCCGACCGCATGCTTCACGCGTGCGTCGCGCTGCTCGCGCGTGAACGCGGCGGCACGGTCGTGCTGTGCGCCGATCACGGCCGCTGGCGTCACCGCGACGAAGCCGGCGCCGTGCTGCGCGCGAATGCGACCGATGCGCCCGAGCTGCTGCGCGCGCTCGCGCCCGACGTGGTCGCGTACGACACCGCCGGCGCCTCCGGCAGCCTTGCGGCCATGCACGCCGCGCCGCTCGTGCTCGCGGCGATCGTCACGCCGGACACCGCGGCGCTGCTGCCACGCTGGTGCGAACGCGTCGGACGGCACTGGGGCGACGGCATCGAGGCGCTCTGCGCCACGACGCTCGTCGGCCTCGTGCAATCCTCGAAGCCGTCCGCGAACGGACGCCAGGCGTTCCGCGCCCAGCGCTGCGCGCGCGAGGGTGAAGTGCAGGTCGCCGTCACGACGCCGGCGAGCACGCCCGCGCCGAACGCCGTGGCGGCCGCCGTCGCCGCCGCCGTCGCCGC
>JACRIW010000071.1 GCA_016215625.1 Candidatus Eiseniibacteriota bacterium
AATCGCCGCCGGACCGTCTGTCTGACGACGATGTCCGTCGGGTTCTCGACATCCCGGAGCCGCAGGCGTTCGTCGTCCGGCTGGCGCTTTCCACGGGGATGCGCTGGGGCGAGATGTGCCGGGCATCGGCCAAGGACCTGGACGGAAACATGCTCATCGTTCACCGAACGAAGTCCGGCAAGGTTCGTCGGGTTCCACTGCACCCGGAAATTCTCCGTGAACTGAAGGGCCGGGTGGGCCGATTGGTCCCTTACTCCGAGCGCGCGAACGGTTCGTTCAACAAGTTCGTCGCCCGGAACAGCGGTATCCGAAAGTTCCATGTCCACCAGCTGAGACACACTTTCGCTTGCAGGTGGCTTGAGCGTGGGGGTAGTTTGCCCGCGCTGCAGCAGATTCTCGGTCACGCCTCAGTGGTGACCACGCAGCACTACGCAAAGCTGGGCGACGATCTCGTTCGTCGCGAGGCCGCGCGAATCACCGGATCAGACCCGTACGGCTGGCGCCCGCCAACGACGGACTGATTCGAGACAGAAGCGAGCAGCGCCTTGAGCCCGCTACACACTCGCCCTGAAAAGGGTCGAGGTCCGACCGGCGAACCAGTCGGACCTCGTGGTGGTAGCGGGGGCTGGATTTGAACCAGCGACCTTCGGGTTATGAGCCCGACGAGCTACCAGGCTGCTCCACCCCGCATCAACGTGGCGGAAACTACTCGGCGGCCCCCGGTCTGTCAAGTTGCCCGGCCGCATGCCTCCCTCGTTGCGCCTGCGCGGGCACATCATTATGCTGCGCGCTTCCGACCGGGTAGTCCGCCTGTTGAATCCCTTTGAAGACCCATCTCCGGAGGTTTCCGTTGACCCGATTCCGGCCCGGAGCCGTCGTCGCGGCAGCGCTTATTTGCCTGTGCGCCGCGGCTTTCACGGCAGTCGAAGCCCATGCCGCCGCCGAAGTGCACCGCTTGAGCCTCATGCTCGCCGGTGTGCCGACGGGCGTGAACGGCGGCGACTTCAATGACGCCATCGATCACTACAACCTGGTGAGCCTGAATCCGCGGCAGTACGAAGAGATGCCGCGCGTTTCGTTCTCCTGGCTCTTCGACAGCGAGCTGCGCTACTTCGTCCGCCCGAACTTCGCCGTCTCGGCGGGTGTCGGGCACCTGCGCGCGGGACACCGCCTCGAGTTCCTCCCGGCGCTGTCCCAGTCGGTGGACATCCGCACCGAGGTGATCACGGTGCCGGTGCACGTCGGCGGCGCGTACTACCTGCAGCCGTACAACCAGGGCGATTTCCAGGCCCGTGCGTTCGTCGGCGGTGGTCTCGTGCAGTACACGTTCACCCGCGCGGCCGCGTACCAGACCGTCGTGAGCGCCGACTCGGCGACGAACGTGGACTGGCGAGGCACGTTCCGCCGTTCGCAGACGCAGGATTCTCCCGGCTACTACCTCGAAGGCGGCGCGCACATGTTCTTCGCGTCGCGCTTCTCGGCGCTGCTCTCGGTCATCTATCGCAGCGGCCAGGTCCGCAACATGGTCGTGACCGAGGACACGTACACGCCTCCGGGTGCGCTCCCGAATGCGCCTTCACCGTTCCCGCTCACGGAGACGCTCGACGTGGGAGGGGTGGGGTTCAAGATGGCGGTCGGAATCGGCTTCTGACGACCGCACGCGTCGCAAGAGAAGAGCGGCCGCCGCGATCGAGGCGGCCGCTTGTGTTTGGGGTTTCGCCGGTGCGGGAGGACCGGTTCAGCGCGTGACCGAATCCGGCGTCGCGGGATCGAAGCGGTAGATGATCTCTCCGGGGCGTGCCATGCCCTGGCTGCGGAGCACTTCCTCCGCATGCTCGGCCTGTCCGACCGGATCGCGGAGCCGCTTGTCGAGCGCCGTGTTCGTGGACTTCGCGCTCACGAGTTCGGCGCGCGAGTCGTCGAGTTCCCGCCGCAGCCCGCGAATACGCAGGAGGCCGTGGTCGGGATTGAACGCGACCCAGGCGGCCCACAGCGAGAGCACGAGCAGGATCCAGCGCGGGCGCACCGGCCAGCGGCTCGGGCCGTGGTAGGGCGAATCGATGCGGCGCCGCAGCACCCGACCCGCAATGTCGCGCGGCTTCATGACACCTCCGTGTGCGTGAAGCGGAACACCCGGGCGCCTTCCTGGCGCCCGGGTGCCGATGAACTCAGGCCAGGGCCTTGAACGCCTTGCGGCCGGGGTAGAACGCGCTGCCACCGAGCTGCTCTTCGATGCGGAGCAACTGGTTGTACTTCGCGACGCGGTCGGTGCGGCACAGCGAGCCGGTCTTGATCTGGCCGGCGTTGGTCGCCACCGCGAGGTCTGCGATCGTCACGTCCTCGGTCTCGCCCGAACGATGCGAGATGACCGACGTGTAGCCCGCGCGGTGCGCCATCTCGATCGCGGCCAGCGTCTCGCTGAGCGTGCCGATCTGGTTCACCTTCACGAGGATCGAGTTGCCCGTGCGCTCGCGGATGCCGCGCGAGAGACGCTCGACGTTCGTCACGAAGAGGTCGTCGCCGACGATCTGGAGCTTGTTGCCGAGCTTCTGAGTCATGAGCGCCCACGAAGCCCAGTCGTCCTCGGCGAGGCCGTCCTCGATGCTGACGATCGGGTAGCGGCCGCACAGGCCCGCGTACCAGTCCACCATGTCGGCGCCGCTGAGCTTCTTGCCGCCCTCGCCTTCGAGCACGTACGCGCCTTCCTTGTAGATCTCGCTCGAGGCGACGTCGAGTGCGAGTGCGATCTGGTCGCCGGGCTTGTAGCCGGCCTTCTCGATCGCCTCGGTGAGCACCTGCAGCGCTTCCTCGTTCGAGCCGAGGTTCGGCGCGAAGCCGCCCTCGTCGCCGACCGAGGTGGACAGCCCGCGCTTCTTGAGCACGGACGCGAGCGAGTGGAAGACCTCGGCGCCCCAGCGGAGCGCTTCGCGGAACGACGACGCACCGACCGGCACGATCATGAACTCCTGCAGGTCGACGTTGTTGTCCGCGTGCTTGCCGCCGTTGAGCACGTTCATCATGGGCACGGGCAGCGTGTGCGCGTGCGCGCCACCGAGGTGGCGGTAGAGCGGGACGTCGAGCGACGCGGCGGCGGCGTGCGCGACGGCCATCGAGGCGCCGAGCAGCGCGTTGGCGCCCAGCCGGCCCTTGTTCGGGGTTCCATCGAGGGCGATCAGGGCGGCATCCACGCCCGCCTGGTCGAATGCGTCCATGCCGACGATCTCGTGGGCGATGGTCTCGTTGACGTTGCGGACGGCCTGTTCGACGCCCTTGCCCTTGTAGCGCTTGGTGTCGCCGTCGCGGAGTTCGACGGCCTCATGCTCTCCGGTGGAGGCGCCCGAGGGGACCGCGGCGCGACCCAGCGCTCCGCTCTCGAGCATGACTTCGACTTCGATCGTCGGATTCCCGCGGGAATCGAGGATTTCGCGTGCGTGTACTGCGCTGATGGTCATCATGGCTGGGAAGCTACGAGCCGTTCCTCCGGAGCGTCAAGGTCGCGCCCCCCGCGGGGCTCGCTCCGGGGTGGATGCGCAGCGGGACGGGACCAATCCTGCCTGCGTTCGAGGCGGTTCATGGGTCCGGACACCCTCGTTTTCTTGACCGTCCCGGGACGCCGCTCCTAAGGTCCGCGCCCATGAAACCTTCCCCTGCGTTTCCCCGTAAGCGGCCCAGTCAGGTGGGGGTGGCGTGAGCGGAGAAGACGCGGATCTCATCCGCCGATGTCTGGCCGGTGACCAAAGAGCCTGCCGGGACCTCGTCCAGCGCTACCAGCGACCGGTGTTCTCGGTGCTCATGCGTGTCGTGCGGAGCCCTCAGGACGCGGAAGACCTGACGCAGGAAACGTTCGTGCGGATGTTCCGGGCCCTCGATCGCTACGACATCGAGCGACCGTTCACGGCCTGGCTCTTCACGATCGCGACGCGGTTGGGCATCGATCACCTGAGGCGGCGCCGGGTCAAGACGGTGTCGCTGACGGTCTCGGAACCCGGTTCCACCGAAGAACGCACACTCGATGTGGAAGACACCGGGCTCCGCCCGGACGAAGCCGCATCTCACGCGGAAGAAGAAACCTGGGCGAGCGAGCTGATCCAGTCGCTCCCCGAGCATTACCGGATCGTCGTCCTGCTACGGCATCAGCAGGACCTGTCGTACGAGGAAATCGCGGAGGCCCTCGGAGTCCCGCTCGGAACCGTGAAAGCCCGGATTCACCGGGCGCGTGCGCTTCTCAAGGACCGCATCGAAGGCCAATCGTCATGAACCACTGCCCCGATTCGAACCACATCCAGGACTACCTCGACGACGAGCTCGTGCCGGCCCAGCGCGTGGCCTTCGAAGCACACCTCGCCACGTGCGAAGCGTGCGCCGGGGAACTCGCGATCTACCGCCGCGTCTTCGCCGATCTCGACGCCCTGCCGCTGCTCTCGCCGTCGGCCGACCTCGCCGATCGCGTGCTCGCCGAAGTGATGCCCGCGCACGTGTCGCGCTGGCCGAAGTTCGCGCTCTGGGGTTACGGCTCCGCGGTCGCCGCCAGCGTGGCGGCCATCGCCGCGGCCGTGTTCCTTCCCGGACCGCGCCAGTGGACGTACAGCCTCGCCGCCGACGCCACCCGCTCCCTCGTCGGTTCGCTTCTCTTCGTCCTGAAGTCGCTCAACGTCGCCGCACTCCAGATCGTCGACCTGCTGCATCTCGGCATGGACCTGCTGGGCAAGCTCGGGCCCGTCGCCCGGGCGCTCCGCCTGCCGCTCATGCAGCCCGCCGTGGCGTTCATCGTCTGCGCCGCCGTGCTCGCCTGCGTCGGCATGATCTGGTGGATGCGGCCTCGTGAGAAGCACACCGCCGCAGAGGGAGATCACCATGTGGGCATTCTCGGCTTCTGAGTTCCGCCGCCGCGCGGCCGCCGCGCTCTGCGCGCTCGTCTGCGCCGCGACCCTGACCGCGCCCGCGTCGGCCCGGGTCACGATCCGGACCGTCTCGAACGGTGACAGCAGCGGTGTCGTCAGCCGCGTCACCGTGGACGCTTCGGGTGTCCAGGTCACGACCGACACCTCCGATCCGCACTCCACTCGCATCACCACGGATCCCGATTCCTTCGGAGCCGGCGCGCTCATCATCGAAGACGGCACCGGTGTCGTGCGGTTCCTTTCGAACGCCGAGGTGAAGGCCGGCGACCGCGTGGACGGCGACGTCGTCGCGATCGGCGGCAACTGCCGGATCGCGGGTTCGGTGACGGGCTCCGTGGTCGCGGTACTCGGGTCCGTCTCGATCGAGCGTGGCGCGCACGTCGAGGGCGAAGCCGTCTCGGTTCTGGGGTCGTTCCGCTCGGCGGGCGAGGTGGCCGGCAATGCGGTCGCCGTGCTCGGCTCCTCGAAGCTCGAAGAGGGCGCCAAGGTCGGCGGCGACGCCGTCTCGGTCGGTGGCGCGGTGTCCGAAGCGGACAGCACGCAGATCGGCGGGCAGAGCGTCTCGCTCGAGTTCCTGCCGCTCACGCTGGGCATGCCCATGCTGCCGACCGTGATCGCGTTCATCTTCACGGGATGGCTGCTGTCGGTGCTCTTCGGCTGGGTGTTCGCGACGCTGTTCCCCGACCGCCTCGCCCGGATTGCCGTGACGTCCTCCCGTCGTACGGTGCTCTCCGTCGTGGTCGCCGTGCTCGCGTGGTTCGGCTGGCCGATCCTGTCGCTGCTGCTCATCTTCACCCTGATCGGTGCGCCCATCGGCATCATGATGTGGTTCGTCGGCCCCGTGGCGTCGTACGCCGGACAGCTCGCCGGGACCTACGTGCTGGGCTGCAAGCTGCTCCGCCGCCGTCTCGGCGAGGGCCCCGCGCTCGGGCCCATCATCGCGGGCACCACGTTCATCGCGCTCTTCTTCCTGGGCGGTGCGCTGCTGTGGATGAAGCCCGGCCTGCCGACGGCGATCGCCATCTTCCTCTTCCTGACCGGCATCCTGCTCCAACTGGCGCTGTCGACCATCGGCAGCGGCGCGATCCTCCTGTCCCGCCTCGGGGCGCTCCCGAAGGACCTCGGCGGTGACTCCGGACCGGCGGCGGAACCCGCCGCACCAGCCGACGCGGCGACCGCTCCCGCGTCCTGATCGGCGATCGGACGAGAAGCCGCTCTGGGTGAGAATCCCCGGGGCGGCTTCCCGTTTGGGGGGCATTTCCCCGAAATGGCTCGTCACGGACGGAGCGCTCTTCGGGCCGTTCGCGAAGGGTTCGCGAAGTGTCCGTTCAAAGTGTTGGCCCGCAGCGTGTTCGAGGGGCATTGCGAATCGCGAAATGAGCGGGGTGGATTGGCCATGCGTGGCACGATCGTCGCCTTAGGGTATGGGCATGACGACCTTCCCGCGCATCAGCCTCCTCGCCCTCACGAGCCTCGCCGCCCTGTCCCTGACGGCCGCCTCCGGCGTTTCCGCGAACGAACTCTCCTCGTCCGCCCGCGCCAACGGCATCGTGATCCACTCGGCCGAAGAGACGCTGCGCGACTACTGCAGCTGGAACGCCGGCCGCCTGTACCTGAACATCCCCGGCGGCGCGAGCTACGAACTCGTCACGACGGTCACGGACCCCGCCATCGTGAACAAGGGTGACGGCTCGTTCCACCCCTACGACGCCGCGGAAGTGCGCAGCGCCCTCAACGGTGTGCGCTACCCGCTGCAGCGCGTCGCGGCCGAAGTCTTCGTGCTGCCCTACCCGCGTCGCAACGGCCTCGACTCCGCGGCCGGCCCGGGCCTGATCCTCCTGTCGCCCGGCGTGCGTCCTCTGTCACTCGAGCAGCAGCACGCCGAGTTCACGCACGAACTCGGACACGTGGTGCAGTACACGGTGCTGCCCGACGCCGACACGACGGGCTGGAACCGCTACCGCCGCCTGCGCAACCTCGACGCGACGTACGCCGGCGCCGCGGCGCACAGTGACCGCCCGCACGAGATCTTCGCCGAGGACTTCCGCGTCCTGTTCGGCGACGCGCTCGCGAACTACTCCGGCACGATCGAAAACGCCGACCTGGCCTACCCGACCACGGTGAGCGGCCTCGACGCCTTCCTGGTCGAACTCGCCGACGCGCCGGTCGCGATGTCGTCCCTGCGCGTGGCCGGCTCCGGCTACCGCGGCGCGGTGCAGTTCACGCGTGACGGCATGGGCGCCTCGTCGCTCGAGCTGTACGACGTGACGGGCCGTCACCTCACGACTCTCGCTCCCGTCGCGAACGGCTCCAGCGCGACGTGGAACTGGGACGGCCGCGATTCCGCCGGCCGCGCGGTCAAGGGCGAGGTGGTCTTCGCCCGCGCGCGTGACGGCCGTGGCGGCATCGTCCGCGTGACGCGACTCTAGTCCTCAGCGCCTCGCCGGAAGCACCGCCGGGACGAACTCCGGCGTGAGCAGGCGCGTGCGCGAATCGCCGAAGCCCGCGAAGTTCCGCACGGCGTCGAACACGGACGAGGGCAGTTGCGTGAGCACTCCCAGCCCGCTGCTGCGTGGCGCCCGCACCTCGCCCGAGATCCAGCCTTCGACCTCGGCCACGTCCTCGACGTTGAGCGGCTGCACCGTGCCCGTGACCACCACGAAGTAGCGCGACTGTGCCTGCGACGCCGAGAGCTTCGCCAGCGGGAGCGCGATCGGGCCCGACAGCGCGGTCTCGAGCGAGTCGAGCGAGCGCACCACGAGCGCCCCACCCGTGCCGCGCTGCAGCGTCCAGGCGTCCTCGCCGACGTCGTAGCGCAGCCGCAGGTTCGCGTCGAAGGCGTGCTCCATCCGGTCGAACCAGCCGCTGCGCTTGCGCCACAGCTCGGCGTGCAGGGCGAGCGTCGCGGGCATGCCGCGACGCAGGCTCCTCTCGACGCGCTCTTCGAGCGGGTCGGTGAGCCGCACCGTAACCCACACGCGTCCCTGCTCGTCGCGCGACGGCGTCGCCGCGGCGAACTCGAACGCGCGCGCGAGCGGCGCCGCGATCATCAGCAGCGCCGCCAGCGCCGGCAGCAGCCGGTTGCGAATCGGGGAGGGGAGCTCGTGCCGCAAGGGATTCCGCTTTCGCTCTAGAACGGTCTCGTGAGCCTCATCGCGCAGACGAACTTCGAACTCGGGTCCTGCAGGTTGCGGGCGAACGTCACGCGCAGCTTGTCGTCCGACGTGGTCAGGCCCACACCGCCGTCGACCGCGAACTTCTGGCGTCCGACGTCCCACTTCTCGTTGCCGTACCACGCCGTGCCCGCGTCCGCGAACACGAGCGCGTGCAGGCCGCCTTCCACGCCGCCGGTGTGCAGCTGCCACAGGCCGATCGAATACTCGGCCTGCACGAGCGCGACCTGGTCGCCCCGCACGGAGCCGAGCGCGTGCGCGCGCAGGCCGTCCACTCCACCGATCACGAACTGGCGCTGGCGCGGCAGCTCGCCCTGCAGCGTGGCGCCCGCGACGCCGCGCACGGACAGCGTGAGCGCCGGCGTGAGCCGCAGGATGCTGCGCAGGTCGGCGAGCGTGCGCGTGTAGTCGAAGTCGCCGCCGCCCTGGCCGCCACTGCGCTCGAGCTCGATCCAGTGGTAGAGGCCCGCGCGCTTCTGCTTCGAGTTGCGCGTCAGGCGCTCGAGGCGCAGCAGCACGCTGTGCGACTCTCCGTCGTCGATCGCCGGGTTGTCACGAAGGTCACGATCGGTGCGGAACCACGAACGCACGTGGGAGGCCGTCGGCAGCGATCGGTAGTCGTCGCGCCTCACGTGCACGCTCACGGTCGAGAAGTCCGGCACGCGCCACGACACGTACGCGCCCAGTCCTTCGCGCTCGAAGTAGTCACGCCAGTCCTCGTGCGCGAGCAGCAGCGCGAGGCTGTTCTCGGCGTCGTCGGTCTGCTGCAGGTCGCCGTGGTCGGTGCGGCGCACCATGCTCACGCCGGCCACGAAGCGAGCGGTCGGCAGCAGGGGCTGCTCGAGCTGGAGCCCGTAGAGCACGCGGCGGCGCCCGGTGGCGTACTCCAGCCGGCCCCCGAGGCGCGGGAACATCGTGGCCGGCGACTGCGCCTGGTACCAGAGTCCGTAGCGCAGCAGGTCGGCGCGGTTGTAGTCGAGCAGCACGGAGACGTCGTTCGACTTGGCGCCTCGGTCGCGCGAGCGCCACTGGTCCGGGTGCGTGAGCAGGTGGTCGCCGATCGGGGCCCGGAGCCATTCGCTCTCGCCGTTGTCGCCCATGCGGAACGTGGCGGAGACGGTCACGGAGCGTTCCGAGCTGTCGGGGGCCGCCCCGGTTCCCTCGTCGACCGGCCGGAAGACCATCGTGTCGGCGGACGCCGTGGACGTGGCGTCCGCGGCGAGGGCGGGACGGAACGCGAGCGGAAGCGCGGCGAGCGCCGCGAGCGCGAGTACCAACGATCGAGTGCGGACCATGACGGAATCTCCGGGACGAAGGGGGGTGCATCCCGTCCCAAGGCAAGCCCCATACCATCCGTGCGGCACGATCGCGGCGGATCGGGCCCGCGAATCATGCGCGTTTTCACGGCTCCGATCGATCGCGCGCGCGAGCGCGAGCACGCCGGTGTGGCGAAGCCGCCACACTCCGTCGCGCCCCCGGCTCATCGGCGGCTGATGCCGTACTTGCGCATCTTGCGGTGCAGGTTCGTGCGGTCGATGCCGAGGCTCGTGGCGGCCTGCGTCACGTTCCAGTCGGCGCCCTCCAGTGCGCGGCGGATCGACTCGATCTCGCTGCGCGCGATGCGTCCCTTGAGCCCGGCGTCGTCGGATTCCTCCGGGCGGGCTTCGAGCCACGGCAGCAGGTCCGCCGCGCCGATCACGTCGCCCGGAGCCAGTACGACGGCACGCTCCATCAGATTCCGGAGTTCGCGCACATTTCCGGGCCAGTGGTAGTCCTCGAGCAGCTCGATCGCCTCGTCGCCGAGGGTCAGCCCGGCGCGGCCCTCGTCGGCGGCGAAGGCGGCGAGGAAGTGGCGTGCGAGGCGGCCCACGTCGCCCCGGCGCTCGCGCAGCGGCGGCACCACGATCGGCAGCACATTCAGGCGGAAGTACAGGTCCTCGCGGAAGTCGCCGGCCTTCACGGCCTCGGCGAGATCCTTGTTCGTGGCGGCGACGATACGCACGTCGAGCTGGGAGGAGCGCGTGCCGCCGACCCGCTCGATCTCGCCCGTTTCGATCGCGCGCAGCAGCTTGGCCTGCGACTCGAGCGCGAGGTCGCCGATCTCGTCCAGGAAGAGCGTGCCGCCGTCGGCCAGCTCGAGGCGGCCCTTCTTCGTCTGCACCGCCCCGGTGAACGCGCCCTTCTCGTAGCCGAACAGCTCGCTCTCGAGCAGGTCGCGCGGAATCGCGGCGCAGTTGAGCTTCACGTACGGACCTTCGGCCCGCTTCGACAGCCGGTGGATGGCCTCGGCGACGAGTTCCTTGCCCGCGCCGTTCTCGCCCGTGACCAGCACGCGGCCGTTCGACGGCCCGATCCGGCGCAGCTGCTCGCGCAGCCGCTCGATGGGGGCGCTTTCGCCGAGGATGCCGAGCGTCGCGTCGCCGTCCGTGCCCGCGGGGGCTGCAGCGCGGCGACGCAGGCGCGTCACGCGCACGGCTTCGGCGATCGTGTCGAGCAGGCGCTCCGGGTCGCGGATCGGCTTCTCGACGAAGTCGAACGCGCCGCGCTGGCCCGCCTTCACCGCGTTTTCGAGCGTGCCTTCGCCGGAGACGATCAGCACCGCCGTGTCCGGCGCGCGTTCGCGCAGGCGCAGCAGCGCGTCGAGCCCGTGTTCGCCCGGCATGCGCAGGTCGAGCAGCACGGCGTCGAAACGCTCGCGCTCGACGGCGGCGTAGCCCTCGGCGGCGTTCGCCGCCTCGCTCACGCGGTGGCCTTCGTCCTCGAGCACGCCGCGCAGCTGGCGGCGGATGGCGGCGTCGTCGTCCACGACGAGAAGCGCGAAGCCTTCGGGTTTCGACATGGGGCTCGGTGTCATCCTCGCTGCGTGAGCGGCATGGTCAGGCGCGCCTCCGCGCCTCCGCCCTCGCGGTTGGTGAGCGTGATGCTTCCGCCGTGGCGCTCGGCGATGTCCTTCACGACGGACAGGCCGAGCCCGCTGCCGCGGTTCTTGGTGCTGAAGTACGGCTCGAACAGTTTCGCCGCCGCGGCTTCGGACAGTCCGGGGCCGCGATCGCGCACCGCGAGCCAGCCTTCGGCGCCGGTGCGTCCGGCTTCGAGTTCGATCGCGCCGGCCTCGCCTTGAGCCTCGCGCGCGTTGAGCAGCAGGTTATGCAGCGCCCGCGTCAGCAGCAAACGGTCCCCCTGCACCGGAACCTCGGGGGCGGGCAGGACGGAGACCGCGCCGTCCTCGTACAGCTTCGCCGAGTCACGCGCGAGCGTCGCGAGATCGAGCGCTTCCATGCGTGCGCCGGGAAGGCGCGCGTACTGCGAGAAGTGCTCGGCGAGCCGGGTGAGGTGTTCGATCTCGGTGAGCAGCGCCGCGATGCTGTCGCGCACGGCCGCGCGCTCGGATTCCGGGACGTGGTCGATGCGTTTCTGGAGCCGGTGCAGCGACAGGCGCATGGGCGTGAGCGGGTTCTTGATCTCGTGCGCGAGCTGGCGCGCGACGTCACGCCACGTGGACTCCCGCTCGGCACGCGCGAGCGCGACGCGTGCTTCGGCGAGCCGCTGGGTCATCGAGTTGAACGTGCCGGCGAGCGTCTGCAGTTCGGCCGCGCCGCTCGCGGGTACGCGCGTGTCGAGGTCGCCTTCGGCCACGCGCTGGAACGCGTCCGAGAGCGTGACGAGCGGCTGCGTCATCTGGCGGGACAGCGCGCGCGCCAGCAGGAGCGCGCCCACGGCGACGCCGATCACGAGCGCCGCGAGCAGCAGCCAGACGTAGTTGCGCTGTACGTCCACGAGCACGCCGAGCCGTGCGTACTGCGTGCGCGCTTCTTCTATCTCGTGCAGCCGTGCGAAGAAGTCCGGCGTGAGCCGCACACCCGCCGCGAGCGCGGTCGAATCGTCCATGCGCGCGACCGCGACGCGCGCGCCAGCCGCCGCCGCGATCAGCCGGTCCCCGGCGAGCGCCGCCGTCATCCCGTCCGAGACGTCGATCGAGTCCGCGGCCAGCACGCCCGCGGGCACGACCTGGCCGGCGAGCCGCCAGCGCCCGCCGTCGCGCCGGTAGAGCTGCGCGAAGTCGAGCCCGGCGTCGCGCAGGCCCGAGCGCAGGCCGTCGCGGCCGCGCGTCTCGAACGCACCATGGCCCATGGCCGCCCAGGTGTCGGCGCGATCGAGCAGCGTCGCCTCGAGTCGGGTGAGCACGGTGCGGTTCACTTCGACCGACGAGTCGAGCGCGCGGTCCACGACGCCGAGGTGCCAGCGCTCCGTCGCGCGTCCCACCTCGCCGGAGAAGAACAGCGTCAGCAGCAGCGTGGGAAGCAGCGCGAGCGCGAGCAGTGCGACCAGGAGCCGGGCGCGGAACGTCATCGCTCGTCTCGCCGTCAGCTGGGCGAGAGTCCCCCGAGCTGTCCGCAGGCCGCCCAGAGTTCGCCGCCCTTGGTGTCGCGGATCGTGACCGCGGGGGCGTGCGGGTAGAGCCGGTGCGCGAACGCCTCGACCGCTTCGGGCGACGGGCGCTTCCACGGCAGGCCGGGCACCGGGTTGTACGGAATCAGGTTGACCTTGCTCGGCAGCGCGCGCGCGAACTTCGCGAGGCGGTCCGCGTCGGCCATGCCGTCGTTCACGCCGCCGAGCAGCGTGTACTCGAGCGTCGTGCGCCGGCCCACGGTGTGGCCGTATTCGCGCGCCGCGTCGAGCAGCTCGGCGATCGGCCAGCGCTTGTTGACCGGTACGAGCTGGTCGCGCAGTTCGTCGGTGGTCGCGTGCAGCGAGATCGCGAGCCCGACCTGGAGGTTCAGCTTGGCGAGTTCGCGGATCTGCGGCACGAGCCCGGACGTGGAAACCGTGATGCGGCGCGCGCCGAGGTTCAGGCCGCGATCGTCGTGCAGGATGCGCACGGCCTCGCACACCGCGTCGAGGTTGGCCAGCGGTTCTCCCATGCCCATGAAGACGATGTTGAAGCGCTCGTCCTGCCACGCGTGGTGGTCGCCCATCGCGATCACCTGCGCGACGATCTCCTCGGCCCTGAGGTTGCGCTTGAGTCCCATGAGGCCGGTCGCGCAGAACGAACACTTGAGCGCGCAGCCTACCTGGCTCGACACGCACAGCGTGAGGCGCTTCTCGGTGCGCATGCTCACGCTCTCGACGCGCGCGCCGTCGCGCAGCTCGAGCACGAACTTGTGCGTCATGCCGTCGGCGGTCGCGTACACCTTCGGGTTCGCGGGCAGCGACAGGTCGCACACCGCCGGGATCTTCGCGCGCAGCGCGGCCGGCAGGTTGCTCATCGCCGACGCGTCACGCTGGCGCTTCTGGTAGACCCACGAGAACACCTGGTCGGCGCGATAGCGCGGCACGCCCAACTCGCCGAAGCGATCGCCGAGGCGGGTGCGGCTGAGGCCGTAGAAGCTGGGAGAGGCCGGGGCACCCGCGTCGGGGCCCGGAACGGCATGCGTCATCGCGACTCCAAGGTGAAGGAAGGCCTGCAAGTTAAGCGCGGCGGGGGTTGTGGTCAACGGCCGGACATGCTATGCATGCCGCTGCAATGAATGACCGCCAGAGACGCATCCAGGAGCTGTTGCTCGTGCTCGCCGATCGCTCGCGCTTCCACATGCTGTGCGTGCTCTCGTCCGGGCCGCAGCACGTCTCCGAACTCGGCCGTGCGGTCGGGCTCTCGCAGTCGTGCGCGACCCGTCACGTACAAGCGCTCACCGGCGCGGGCGCGGTCGAGTGCCGGCGCCACGGCAAGCGCGTGATGGTGCAGGTGCGCTCCGAGGATGAAGTCGTGCGCACGCTGCTCGACTGGATGGCCGCCGCACCCGCGCAGGGAGCGGGCGAACCTGCCGTCGCCCGTCCCGGCGGTTCGCATGCGCCAACGCGCCGGGCCCTGAGCGAGTCGCCAGACACGGCCGCCCGAAAGCCGCAACGCAAAGAACGCACTCCCGTTCCGGCCCCGGATTCTGGTACACCTGCGCCCGCGCAGGTCGAGCAGGTCTCTTCGGGGAAATCCGCGCCGGTGACCCACCGTGCGCTCGAGGACTTCCTGCTGTGAACCTATCCCTTTTCCACGCCGGAGAACTATGCGCTTCGGTGCAATAGATATCGGCTCCAACTCGATTCGCCTGCTCGTGGGCGAGCTGAGCGAGGGGGACTGCTGGACGGCGACGCTGGACACGGTCGCCCGAGCCGGCGAACCCTGTCGGCTCGGTCGCGGCCTGCACGAGACCGGCATGGTCGCCGAGGAACTGGTCGAGCGCGCCGCGCACCTGACCGCCGAGTTCGTCCGGCGCGCCCGCTCGCTCGGCGCGGTGCATGTGATCGCCGCCGCCACCGCGGCGCTGCGCAGCGCCCGAAACGGCGAGGCCGTCGCGGCCCGGCTGGGTGAGCGCGCGGGCCTGCCCGTACGCATCCTGAGCGGTGACGACGAGGCGCGCCTCATGTATCGGGCCGTGGTGCTCGGGCTCGGGCAGCGCGCGCGCCAGAGCCAGTGCGTCGTGTTCGACCTGGGTGGCGGCAGCACCGAGGTCGTGAGCGGTGTTGGGCACCAGCCCGGCCGCTGGAACAGCCTGCCCTTCGGTGCGGTGAGCCTCACCGAGCGCTGGTTGCCCGGCGACCCGCCGTCCGAGGAGACCATCGCCCGCGCCCGCGGACACATCTCTGAAGTTGTCATGCATGGCTGTGCATTGATGCCCGAGCGCACCACGTTGCTCGCCGGGGTCGGCGGCACGGTCACCGTGCTCGCTTCGATCGAGCGGGACCTGGCCGATTACGACCCCGCGCTGCTGGAAGGCCTCTGGATCGACCAGTCCCGAGCCCGCGAGATCATTCGCCGGCTCGTGACGGCCTCGCACGTCCAGCGCCGGGAACTCCCGATCATGGGTGAGGGCCGTGCCGACATCATCGGTGCCGGCGCCCTCGTGGTCGAAGCGCTGCTCGACCGTTTCCAGGCGCCGGGCCTCGTGTGCTCGACCCAGGGACTGCGCTATGCGCTCGTCCGCCTGGCCGCCGAGGAATGGGCCGCGAAGGGCTGAATCGAGCGACTGTCAAAAAAGTTCATTGACTGTCTCTTGACGACCGCCGGATACTCCTGCTTGGCAAACGGCTGGTCCCCCCTTCTCGTGAATCACCCGGCATCCCGCCTCACTTCCCTCACGAGGCGGCTCGTGGTTGTTGACGTCTTGCCATGTTGGTGGAGGGAGCGGGCATCTCCATGACCAAGCTTCGAAGAAGCCTCCTCGTCACCCTGGTTCTCGCCGCGACCGTGCTCGCGGTGCTCGGGGTAGAGACCGCCGAAGCCGCGCGCGCGCGCGATCGCGCCGCCGATTCGGCGAAGTCTCCCGTGCGCCGAGTGCTCGGCCCATGCACCAATGGCGAACCGGACAACGGCAACAACGGAGCACCGATTCCCAAGGTGACTTCGCCGACCGTCGTCGGTCCCGCCGGAACCTCATGGTTCCTGGGGCAGTGGTTCCAGCTGACCTGGAAGCTCGAAGGAAAGCGTCACACGCACGCGCGCTGAGCCGGCAGGACCCGGCCCAGTGCCGTGCGTGTTCTCGATGAAGACCAGGCCCACCGGAAGCAGCCCCGGTGCGGTCCACCGGGTTTGACCGTCGTCGAGGGTCTACAACGTGCAGAGAGCGATCCCCCCCGATTCGTCTCGCCGCGTGCTCGTGTCGAAGGATGGCACGAGCCGGCACGAGGCTGTCGGTGATCTCCATCTCGCTGCCGACAACTTCGCGGGCGCGATCGATGCCTACGGGCTCGCGCTGGCGGAAGCGGGACGGGCCGACGTGCCCGGTCGCGTTCGCCTGCAGTTGCGGATCGCGCAGGCGGAGTTCCATCGGGGCGCCTACGATGCTTCGCTTTCGGCCGCCCGCGCCGCGCGTGAGGACGCGAGGTTGCTGGGGGACGCGCGCGTGCTCGCGCTCATCGCGGTGCGCTATGCCGCGATCCTGAACGAGACGGCGAACTACCGGCGCAGCCTGCGCTACGCGCGGTGGGCCTACGAGACCCTCAAGGATTCCGACGAGCATCGCGCCGTCGGCGCCGCCGCGCTCGCGATCGGCAACAACATCCAGAAGCTCGGCGACCCGCACGGGGCGATCGAGTGGTTCCAGAACGCGTGCGCCACCTACCGCCGGATCGACGACTCCGACGGCCTCGTGATGGCGCTCAACAACCTCGGGCTCATCTACAAGAACCTGCGCGAGTGGCGCGAGGCCATCCGCTTCCTCGAGCAGGCCCTGTCCATCGACGAGCGCAAGGGGCTCTACGCGCGCATGCGCGGGCACCACCAGAACCTCGGACTCATCCGCTATCGCCTCGGGCAGTGGGATCTCGCCGAGGAGCACTTCCGGCAGTCGCTGCGCATCAGTGTCGAGGTCGGCCACGCCACGAGCGAGGCCCAGGCGCTGATCGCACAGGGCCTGCTCGCCCGGCGCCGCCGCCAGTACGAGCGCGCCGGCGAGCAGTTCCGCCGCGCGCTCGAACTGGCCGCGCAGGCTCGTGCCGCTCGCGAGACGCAGCTCGCCCGCGAGTTCCTCGCGGAGATCGAACTCGACCGCGGTGCCGGGCTCGCCGCGCTGCAGCTGCTGCAGCCGGCCCTCGAGGAAGCGCTCGAGCGCGCGCCGCAGGGCGACATGGCGATGGAGCTGCAGATCCGCATGGCCCACGCGCTGCAGCTGGTCGGCCGCCAGGAGGAATCGCGCGCGCACGCGCTGCGCGGTCTCGCGCTGGCGGAGCGGCTCGGTGACCGCATCGAATACGCGATCGCGCTGCGCGTGATCGCCCGGCTCGACGCGGCGCAGGGCCAGCACGCGGCCATGGACGCGCGCATGCGCGAAGCCGCGCAGATCTTCGAGCAGCTCGGCGAGATGTACGAACTCGCGAGCACGTTGTCCGCATGGGGCGAGTACCTGCTGCTGCTGCCGGTGAGCGTGCGCATGCGCGTGGCGCTCGAAGGGGTTTCCGACGGCGCGCGCCGTGCGGCGGCCCAGTTCCGCCAGCTCGGCGTCGTCTCGCTCGCGGCCGAAGCGCTGCTGACGCTCGCGCGCCTCGAATCCGAGCGCGAACACTTCGATCAGGCTTCCTCGCTGCTCGAGCAGGCCGAGAGCTGGCTGAGCGAGGGCTCCGATCCCGAGACGGAAGAGCGCGCCGCCGCGCTTCGCCGAGAGATCGAACGCCAGTACGTCGCGGTGTCGCTCTCCACGTGCAACGAGTTCCGCGCGCTCGAGGAGGCCAACCGGCTGTTCCGCGAGACGAGCGACATGGACGGGCTGCTCGCGCAGATCGTGAAGCTCGCGGTCGAACACTCGGGTGGCGACCGAGGTTTCCTCGCCTTCAGCTCCGGCGCGGGACGCCTGGACGTCGTCGCGCAGCATGGGCTCGGCCGCGATCGCGCGCGCCGCATCCAGCGTGTGCTCGAGGGCGCCGCGGGAGCGCGCTTCACCGAGAATGGCCCCGTCTTCTCCAGCCGTGTCGCCGCCGATCCGCGCTTCGCGCCGGCGCTGACCGACGCCCTCGAGAGCGTCGGCTCGCTCGTGTGCGTGCCGCTCAACTTCCCGTCGCAGTCGGTCGGCCTCGTGTACGTCGATCGCCTGAACGACAACCTGCTCGGCGCCTTCAAGCAGCGCGAGCTCAACATGCTCGCCGTGCTCGCGAACAGCGCTGCGGTGGCCATCGTCGAGGCGCAGCGCTCGCTGCTGCTCGCCGAGAACCAGCAGTTGCGCGACCAGCTGCGCCCGAGCCCCGGCTCGGAGCGCATCGTCACGCGCTCGCGCGAGATCGAATCCGTGCTCCAGCTCCTCCGCAAGGTGGGGGACAGCACCGCGACCATCCTCTTCATGGGCGAGACCGGCACCGGCAAGGGCCTGTTCGCGCAGGTCGTGCACGAGATCTCGCACCGCCGCGACCGTCCGTTCGTGCAGGTGAACTGCGCCGCGCTGCCCGACCAGCTGCTCGAGAGCGAGCTGTTCGGCTACGTGCAGGGCGCGTTCACGGGCGCGGCTCGCGACAAGATCGGCCTGTTCGAGGAGGCCGACGGCGGCACCATCTTCCTCGACGAGATCGAGAAGATTCCCGAGAACGTCCAGGCCAAGCTGCTGCACGTGCTCGACCGTGGCGAGATCCGCCCTGTCGGCGCGACGCGCAACCGCAAGGTGGACGCGCGCGTGATCTGCGCGACGAGCAGCGACCTGCGCGACCGCATCCGCGAAGGACGCTTCCTCGAGGATCTCTATTACCGCCTCAACGACATCACCGTGCGCGTGCCCGCGCTGCGCCAGCGGCGCGAGGACATCGCGCTGCTCGCCCAGCATTTCCTGGCGCTGTACGCGCGGCAGATGGACAAGCCGGTGCGCGGGTTCACGCCCGAAGTGCTGCGCGTGTTCCTCGCCCACGAGTGGCGCGGCAACGTGCGCGAGCTCGAGAAGACGGTGAAGCGCATGGTCGTGCTCGCAGACGACGGCGCCGAACTCGGCCTCGACCTGCTTCCTTCCGACGTGCTCGACGCGCGACCGGCGGCGCCCCTTGCCCCGCCGGCCGCCGTCGAGCCCGCTCGGTCCGAAGTGGCCGTGGTCTCGGGCCGGCCGCTGCGCGACTCGGTCGCCGAGCTCGAGAAGCAGGTGATCGCCGAGGCGCTCGCCCGGTTGCGCGGCAACAAGGCGCGCGTCGCGCGCGAACTCGGGCTGAGCTACCCGACACTGCTCGGGCGCATCCGCGCCTACGGGCTCGAAGGGGAGCACGTCTGAAAGTTTCTTTCGACTCCGTGTAGCAAAGTTTTTTCAGGTTCCAACTTCGCCCCGGGCAGCGAGTTCGCCGCCCGGGGCGAAATGTCGAAAGAAACTTTCGTCAATCGATCGCGTTCTTCCCCGCGCAGCCCTCCTGCGCGCGCACGTCCGATCCAAGCTCATCGCGCCGTCCCACAACGTCTTGCAAAGATGTTCGGGCTTCGTCCACCGTGTGGCACGCCGGCTGCTCTGTGTCTCGTGCGGAGGGGGGGACCTCCAAACAATGTCCAGCAACTCATCGCTGGACCACCATCTGGGCTAGCCGGTTCTGCGGGGTCTGTTCGAGGGTACGAGCCCCGTCTCACGACAACGCATCAGCTCCTGCGACCGGCTAGCTTGGAGTGCATGAGATTCCTTCGGAAGTGTGATGGAGGGACGGCCTCGTGCGGTGGCACACGAAGTACCCGGTCAGTGCCATCGACCACGCGGGGCTCCAGATCGCTCCGAAGGTGCAAGGACACTGGTCCATCACAGCGTCGGCCGACATTGGGGGATGTCCCGGTCGTCGCCGTGATCTCGAAAGGCCAGTGTCCTCTTCATTCGAGGTGTGTCGCACCTTTCACACACGTGAGTCTGCCGCGCACACCTCCGACCGCCGCCGGATCGCACCCGGCGGCGGTTTTTTTCGTCCCGGCGGAAAGTGGTTTCGCCCAGGATTGACGCGGGTCCGGGCGCGGCGAGTCCCCGGGTACCGGTGACGCGAGAAGGAAATGGCACAGCCGTTGCCCTTCTCCGGAGCGACCACTTTTCACGCCCCGAAGGAGGAAGCCCACATGCGTCGCAAGCTCTTCGCTCTCGTGCTCGCGCTCTTCGCGTTCGCTCTCGCCGGCTGTGACGAGACCACCGCTCCGCGGGACACCACGCCGCCCGCCGCTCCGCGCGGCCTGTACAGCACGACCGGCGACGCCCAGGTCACGCTGCGATGGCTCGCCAACACCGAGAGCGACGTGATCGGCTACCGCGTCTACTCCTCGAGCTGCGCGAGCGGCTCGTCGTGCCCCTACGATCGGGTCGGCACCGCGACGGGCACGAGCTTCGTCGTGACCGGGCTCTCGAACGGCGTCACGCGCTTCTACGCGGTCGCCGCGGTGGACCGCGACGGCAACGAATCCGAGCTGACGGTCGAGGACGTCTACGACACCTCCCGTCCGGCCGGCTCGGGCGCCACGCTCGGCAACTTCGTGAACTCGGCCAGCGGTGCGGGCTGGGACTTCTCGGCCGCGATCTCGCGTTCGTCCGACGACGCGCAGACCGACGTCTTCTACGGCTACAACGGCTCCGTGCACCAGATGTTCACGCGCGACAACGTCACCGACATCCAGGACATGGGCTACGCCAGCTCGCTCGACGCCATCGACTACGCGCCCGCGAACGGCTGGTCGCCCACCGGTACCGTGGAAGTGATCCCGGGGCACTGCTACGTCGTGTGGACCCGCGACAACCACTACGCCAAGTTCCGTGTCACGAGCCTGACGAACTCACTGGTCGTGTTCGACTGGGCGTACCAGACCGCCGCCGGCAACGGTGAACTCCGCGCCCGCCGCGCCCCCGGCGAGGACGGCACGCTCCGGCCGATCGCCTGGCTGCGTTGAATCACCCAGGCGGGGAGCCGGGACCCCTCGGGCTCCCCGCCCGTCCCTACTTTGCGGGAATACCTTCCCGCGTTCCGGGGTAGGATGAAGCGCAGCCCTCCGGTCTCGGAGGGAGGAGCGGGCATCCTCATCAGGAGTGAGCATCATGAAGCGCACGCACAGTTGGCTCGTACTGGCCGCGACGCTCGCGGCCCTCGTCGCCGGAGTGCCGGCGGCACACGCGCGCGGACGCGCGCTCGGCGTGGACGTCTGGACCGATCGCGGTGACGACGCCGTCTACAGCCCCGGCGAGGCCATGCAGGTCAAGGTGCGCGCGACCGACGACGCCTACCTGCTGGTGTACGAGATCGACGCCGAGGGGCACATTTCCGTGCTCTACCCGTGGCGCCGCACCGGTGCCGTGGTCGAGGGCCACCGCACCTACCGGCTGCCGCCGTCCGACTCGCCTTACGAACTGGTCGTGGACCAGACCGTCGGCCAGGGCTTCCTCGTCGCGATCGCCTCGCGCGAGCCGTTCCGCGACCTGCCCTGGTACCTGCGGCCCTTCGATCCGCAGGGCGAAGTGATGGGCTACGAGGACCAGCGCCTCGAGGAAGAAGGCTTCGACGAGGAAGGCGCCGTCGTGGGCGATCCCATGGTTGCCATGGAGCGCATCCGCCGCCGCGTGCTCCAGCATGCCGGCGACACGGACCTCTTCGCCACGTCGTACGCGACGTACTACGTCGGCCACGAAGTGCGCTATCCGCGCTACCTGTGCTCGGATTGCCATCGCCGCGGCCAGTGGGCGTGGTGGGATGGCTTCGATCCGTACTACACGCGCTGCAGCGTGTTCGATTTCCGCGTGAACTGGGGCTGGAACTGGGGACCGTCGTGCTGGAGCGGTCACGTGCCCTACTACTACTACGTCGTGCGCTCGGACTGCCCGCCGCAGTGGCAGCACTGGTACGACGATCGTTCGCGCTGGTCCTCGTGGGACAACCACCGCGAGCGCGAGAATCTCTGGGGCGGCCCGCCGACGCGCTACAAGAAGGAGCGCAACGACGTCGGTCCCGTGCAGAAGCCGTGGAGTCCCGTCGGGGGCGGTACCCCTCCGGGCTACCTGCCGCCGGGATCGGTGAAGTCGCCGGGCGAGCGCCGGCCCCTGCCGGTCGGGCGCATGGACCGCCCGAGCGACGGTTCGGGCTCGGGCTCGGTCGATCGCGGCCGCAAGGGCGACCTGCCGAACGGCAGCGTCGGCCGTGAGCCGCGCAAGCCCACGCAGCCGGGTGACTGGACGCCGCGCGAGAGCGATCGCGGGCGCCGCGAACCCGAGGCGGCCCCGCCGCGCCAGGAGCGCCGCGCCGACCCGCCGCCGGCCGAGAAGCCGCGCCGCGAGGAGCGCGCGCCGGACCCGCCGCGCAACGATCCGCCCAAGCAGGAACGCCGTTCCGATCCGCCGCCCGCGCAGGCGCCCGCGCCGCCGCCGCCGCCCGCCAAGCCGTCTCACGAGCGGGGTGACCGCAAGGGCGACAAGTGAGCGTGACGCGCTCGGATGGTGATACTGTCGCCCGCCGATGACCTCGACGGGGCCGGACGCTCCGGCCCCGTCGCCTTCGTTTTCCGTACACCGCCGCAGGAGACTCCCCGCGTGTCCCGTTTCCCGACCCTCGCCACGCTCGCCGTTCTCGCCACGCTGACGGCCGCGACCGCTCAGGCCGCACCGGCGGGCTTCGCGTTCCTCGAGGTGCCCGCCACCGCACGCGCGGCGGCGATGGGCGGCGCCTACAGCGCCGTCGCCGACGGCGTCGAAGCCTCGTTCTGGAATCCGGCCGGACTCGCGGGTGTGCAGGGCACGCAGTTCTCCGCGACGCACATCGAGAGTTTCGAGGGACTGAAGCACGACCAGTTCGCGCTCGCCGGCCGCATGTGGGGCGGCTCACTGGCCGGTTCCGTACGCACGATGTACTCGCAGCCGATCGAGGAACGCGACGATCTCGGCAATCTCGTGGGCTCCTTCGGCGCGCACGATCTCGAGTTCCAGGCCGCGTACGGGCGCGCATTCGGGGCACGCTGGCGCGCGGGATTCGGCGCGCAGGCGGTGCGCGAACGCCTCGCGAGCGAAGCCGCGACCACGTGGAGCGGAAGCGCCGGCGTGACGTGGGACCCGGCCATGCTCCGGGGGACGCGCCTCGCGCTCGTGGCGACGCACCTCGGCCCGGCGGCGAACTACGTGATCGACGGCCAGCGTGGCGGCGACGTCGCACTGCCCATGGCGGTTCAGGCCGGCGCGTCGTGGAATCGCTCGGCGGGCCACGGTCTCGACTGCGGGCTCGCGCTCGACACGCGCTTCGCGCGCGGGCGGCAGGGCGTCGTCGCGCTCGGCGGCGAACTGCGCAGCACGACCGGCGCGGCGCTGCGCCTCGGCTGGCGCGCCAACGACGACGTCGCGAACGTCAGCGCCGGGCTCGGCGTCCGGCTCGGCCGCGCGAACGTCGACTACGCGTGGGTGCCTTCGAAGCTCGACCTCGAGGACACGCACCGCTTCTCGTTCGGACTGCAGTTCTGAGGGCGCCTCGCGAACCGGGCGATCGTCACACCTCGGGCGAGACCTTGAGCGAGAGCTGGCCGTCCTCGAGCTCGGCGTAGGTGAAATGCTCGATCCAGTCGCCCAGCACGATGAACTGGCGGCCGTCCTCGCGACGGTCGACCGCCTGATGGAAGTGCCCGATCAGCACACCGTCGTAGCCCTCGCGGAAGCGCGGCTCGGCGATCTCACGCCACAGCCGGTCCGTGTCCGGCGGGCGATCCTCGCGCGAATGGCGGGAAAGGCCCGAGACCGACAGCGCGAGGGGAATCCCGTGATCGGGGTGGAGCCAGCGGTAGGCCGCGATGCTCGCCGGATGCCTCAGGATGCCGCGGAGCAGCTTGTAGCCGTTGTCCCCGCCGATCAGCCCGTCGCCGTGGTGCAGCCACAGCTTCCGGCCCTGCGCCTCGACGGTCACCGAGCCGTCCACCGTGCGAATCCCCAGTGTTTCGTGGAGAAAGCTGCCCAGGTAGAAGTCGTGGTTGCCGTTCAGGTAGGTGATCGGGAGCCCCGTCCGGCGCAGCCGGTCGAGCACCGCCAGGGTGGGGAACAGCCGCCGGGGGATGGCGGTCCGATATTCGAACCAAAAGTCGAAGAGATCCCCGACGATAAACAGTTCGGAGGCCCGGCCGGGGAGCGACTCGAGCAGCGCGTGCAGGCGCGCCGTACGGGCCGCTTCGTGTTCCGCGGACTCGGCGCCGAGGTGGGCGTCGGACAGGAAGAGAATCGAACCGGCGGGCATGGCCGGGCAGTCTAAGGCGAGCACCGTCGAACGCGCCAACCCGAGTTCCGGACGAGGTTTCGGTCAAGGCTTCTCAAGGTCTCGCTCGCGCGGCGCAACCATCAGTGGATTCACCGCGTCTGACCCTTCACACGCGCCACCGATCTCGCGCGCCGGTGCCTCATGATCCGGTGCGACGGTGGGCGGTCACTTTTCTCGAGTAAGCCATGACGCGCAGGGCTTTCCGGCCCGGCGGCGTGGACACCACGACAGCGGGCGGACTCCCACGCACCGACCCGCGCGACCCCGCAGCAGAACGAACCCTTGGGAGGAGCATGATGGACGGAAAGCCGGTCGTTCGTCCCCGCAGCTACTTCGTCGGAGCTGCCGCACTGATCATGGCGGGTGTCATCGGTGGGCTCGGCCTGAGCGCCGGCCTGAACCTGCAGCGCAACTCGAACGCCACCAGCGCCGAACTCGCCGCGGTCACGAACAGCGCGCCGATCCCGGAGAGCCCGTTCGTGAGCGTCGTGGACAGGGCGCTGCCCGCCGTCGTCTTCATCGACGTGCGCAAGAAGGCGACCGAGTCGGCGGACCCGAACGACGAGTTCATGCGCCGCTTCTTCGGTGAGGGTGGCGGCACGTCGCGCCGCCAGCAGCGCGTGCCCAGCTCGGGCTCGGGCTTCCTCATCGATCCCAACGGCCGGATCATCACGAACAACCACGTCGTGGCGAACGCCGACGAGATCACCGTCACGCTGAACGACCGCCGCCAGTTCAAGGCGAAGGTCGTCGGCGCCGATCCCGAGACCGACGTCGCCGTGATCCAGGTCGACGGCAAGAACCTGCCGTTCCTGCCGCTCGGCGACTCCGACAAGCTGCGCGTGGGCGACTGGGCGATCGCGATCGGCAACCCGCTCGGCGAGCTGCGCGGCTCGGTGACCGTGGGCATCGTGAGCGCGCAGGGCCGCACGAACCTCAACATCTTCGGCGGCACGCCCGAGTACCAGGACTTCATCCAGACCGACGCGTCCATCAACTTCGGCAACTCCGGCGGCCCGCTGTGCAACATCCGCGGCGAAGTCATCGGCATCAACACGGCGATCAACACGAGCGGCCAGGGCATCGGTTTCGCCGTGCCGATCAACCTCGCGCGCCACGTGGCGGAGCAGCTCGTCGCGCACGGCACCGTGAAGCGCTCGATGCTCGGCGTCATGCTCGCCGAGATGACGCCCGAGATGGCCGAAGGCTTCGGCCTCGCCGGCCAGCAGGGCGTGCTCATCCAGCAGGTCATGGACAACTCGCCCGCGGCCCGCGCCGGCCTCGAGCGCAACGACATCATCGTCGAGTACCAGGGCCAGCCGGTCTCCGACATGCAGAAGCTGCGCCTCAAGGTGGCCGACACGCCGTCTGGCACGAAGGTCAACCTCGTCGTGATCCGCGACGGCAAGCGCATGCCGTTCGCCGTCACGCTCAAGGACAAGGACGACCGCACCGCCGCGGCTCAGCCCGAGGCTCCGCAGGACGACAAGGCGGCGCTCGGCGGCCTCACGGTGCGCACGCTGCGCGAGAAGATCGACTCGGGCGTCATGGTGACGGACGTCGAGGACGGCAGTCCCGCGGACGAACGCGGCCTGCAGCCCGGCGACATCATCGAGCAGGTCGGCCAGACGCCGGTGAAGGACGAAGAGACGTTCACGCGCCTCATGAACGCCCAGAAGCGCGCGGGACGTCCGGCCGTGCTGTTCGTGACCCGGAACGGCAACGGTCAGTACGTGACCTTCCGCCTCGACAAGTAACGGTCGCGGCGGTAGAAGAGTGGCGCACCCGGGCGGGAGGCGGCGTCGAGCCGCCTCCCGTCACGCCATGGAAGGCGGAGCGAGCGACATGCGAAACGGAACACGCCTGCAGTCCCCGAGGAAGACGTTCCTGTCCGCGCTCTTCTGCGCGGCGGCCGGAGTCCTCGCGCTCGCGTCCGCGCCGCGGACCGTGCACGCCGACGGGCCGGCCCCTGCCGAGCCGTCGATCACGGCCGTGCGCAGCTGGTCGGCTCCTTCGAACACCCGCATCGTGTTCGACTTCTCGAAGGGCGTGGACGCCGTGATGCCCGACTCCGGCGCCGGACGCCAGCTCGTCGTGCGCGTGCCCGCTTCGGGCCTCGTGCTCGCGCCCGGCGTGCCGCGGTTCCTCGCGGTGGGCGACAGCGCCGTGGATTCGGTCGCGGTTTCCGCCGAGCCTTCGGGCGCGACCTTCACGCTCTGGCTCGCGCCGGAGTGCACCTTCCGCGCATTTTCGCTGCCGGCCACCGAGGACAAGCCGTTCCGCATCGTCGTGGACGTCACGCGCGTCGGCGCGCAGGACGCCGAGAACCGCCGCCTCGCCAGCATCGCCGCGGCCAAGCGCCGTGACCGCGTGCGGCTCGTGTACATCGACGCCGGTCACGGCGGCGACGACACCGGAGCGCGCGGCCCAGGTGGGGTGTACGAGAAGAACGTGACGCTCGCCGTCGCGCGCGAACTGGCCGATCAGCTGAACAAGGTTCCCGGCGTGCGCGCGCTGCTCACGCGCGACGCGGACTTCTTCATCCCGCTGCGCCAGCGCTACAAGATCGCCGAGCAGGCGCGCGCGGACCTCTTCATCTCGATCCACTGCAACTCGAGCCGGCGCCGCGGCAGCGGGTCGGGGACCGAGGTGTACTTCCTGTCGCTCAAGGGCGCGAGCGACGCCGCCGACCGCGACCTCGCCGACATCGAGAACGCCGCGGACCTGGTCGGCGGCGTGCCGCCGCAGGCCGAGGACGACGTCGTGGGCGTGCTCTACAACGTCCGCCGCAACTCCGCGCTCGAGCGCAGCCAGCTCCTCGCGGAGGAGCTGCTCGACCACATCGCCGCGGACCGCCGCGTCGAGTCGCGCGGCATCAAGCAGGCGGGCTTCGCGGTGCTCAAGTCGGTCGAGTTCCCGAGCGTGCTGGTCGAGACCGCGTTCATCAACAACCCGCGCGAAGTGAAGCTGCTCAAGGATCCCGAGTTCCAGGCCGCGCTCGGCCGGCAGCTGGCGGCAGGCGTGGTGTCGTACTTCACGAAGGCCGGCGTGCAGCTGGGCGCGCCCGCGACTCCCGCGACTCCCGCGAACCCCGCGAACCCCGTGACGCCGCCCGAAGGCGCGCGCGGCGGTGGCGGCGGAGCCGGACTGCGCTGAAGCGCGGCGGCGGGCGAACGAAAGCCGGCGGGTCCTCGAGGGCCCGCCGGCTTCTTCCTTTCGCGTTCGAAGCCCCGCCGCGCCCGTGGGGCGCCGTGGCCGGCCTCGTTCAGCGCCGCGTGCTCGTGATGCGGCCGTCCGCCTTGATCTCGAGCGTGCCGCCGTCCTTGCAGCGGTCGCGCACGAAGGCCTCCATCGCGCCGCGAATCACGAAGCCGCTGTCCACCTTGTTGCGGCCCTGGCCGAGCGCGTCGTAGCTGTCGCCGCCGGAGGCCATGAAGTTGTTCGCCGCGACCTTGTACGTCTTCGCCTCGTCGAACGGCGAGCCGTCCGGGTTCGTGACGCTCACGACGCGCTGCATCGGCGGCGCGTCCAGGTTCACGACGTAGCGGATGCCGCTCACCTGCGTGATGCGCTCGCCGCGCAGCGCCTGCTCGAGCGCGAGCCGCACTTCGGCGCCGGTCAGCTCGACCGTGACGATCGTGTTGTCGAACGGCATCACGTCGTAGACCATCGCGCGCGTCACCGTGCCCGCGGCCATGTTGGCGCGCATGCCACCCGGGTTCTGCAGCGCGATGTCGGCGCCGCTCGAGAACCGCATGGCGTCGCAGATGAGGTTGCCGATCGTCGCTTCGGGACGGTTGCGGTCGAGCGGGTGGGCCGACCTGCCGAGGACCTCCGCCGCGACCGGGCCGACCTCGGCGTTCCAGCGCTCGACGTGCGCCACCCAGGCGCTGTCGATCGGGAACTCGTCGGCGTAGATCGGCATGTTGCGATGGCTCGTCTCGGCGGGGATCACCGCACGCGCGACCGGGTCCACCGTGTAGTCCGCGATCGCCAGCCACTGGCCGTTCGCGCCCGCGATCATCACGGGGGCGTTTTCGATCACGTCGTCCACGACGTTGTGGCTGTGCCCGCCGAACCAGCCGTCCACGCCCTTGATCGAGCGCGCGAGCCGCGCGATGTCGCCGCGCGCCTTGCGGGTCGAATCGGTCTCCGCCGGAATGTGGCCGACCGCGACGACGACCGACGCACCCGCCTTGCGGAGCTTCGCGGGCAGCGGCGCCGCGGTGAGCGAGTCGTCCGCGAAGCGCAGGTGCGCGACGTACGCGGGCATCGTGACGCGCGGCGTGCCGGGGTAGGCGAGACCGAAGATGCCGACCTTCACGCCGCGGCGCGTCACCGTCGTGTCGCTGCGCACCCACCACGGGCGCTTGTTCGACTTGCGCTCGAGCATGTTCGCGCCGAGCGCGGCGAACCGCATGTTGAGCACGCGGCTCTTGAGCGTGTCGGCGGTCCAGTCGAACTCGTGGTTGCCGATCGCGGCGGCGGCGTAGCCGAGGAAGTTCATCTGCTCGACGACCGGCCGGCCGAACTGCAGGTTCGAGATCATCGTGCCCTGGAACAGGTCGCCGCCGTCGATGAGCACGGTGCCGGCCGGGTTCTCGGCGCGATAGTGCTCGACCGCCGCGGCCACCGCCGGCGAGCCGCCGATGGGGCGGTTCGTGCGGCGCTCGCGCTGGCCGCCGAGGATCGCGCCGTGGAAGTCGGTCGTCTCGATCACGCGCAGCCGCGGGTAGCGCAGGTTGCTCAGCATGCCGAGCCACTGCGCGCGCGACAGGGACGCGTCGAACGGGATGCCGCCGCGCCCCGGCGTGCCGCGCAGGCTCACGCCGGTGACGAGCGACGACCAGAACGACTCGTCGCCGAGCGCCGTGCCGGCGAGCGCGAAGTTCGCGCGGCGCGCACAGCGCTCCGACCAGTCGAGCGCGGTCATGACGGTGGCCGGGCGGAACGGATCGAAGCGTTCGCCCCGTCCGTCGGCGCCGAGCACGCCCTTCGCGAGGATGCCGTCGAGCCACGGCTCCAGTTCGTCCGGCACGTCGCCGAACGCGCCCGAGGGACGGTTCGACTTCCAGCCGAACGCGCGGCCGAGCCAGTACGCGAGGTCCACGCGGCGCGCCGGTTCGTTCGGGATCAGGTGCATGACCTCTTCGCGCGGCGCGACGCCGAGACGCACGAGCCGGTCGATGAGCCCACGCTCCGGCGCCGGCGCGTAGTCGGGCAGCAGTGTCCACGACGGCTCGAACGGTCCGCCGAGGCGCCCGCCCTGCTTCACGTACGCGAGCACCGCCTCGGGCGCGGACATCGCGGGCCGTCCGATGCGCTTCGCCCGGCGGATCATCACGAAGTCGCCGCCGCCCGCGGCGCGGTAACCGTTCACGACGACGCGCAGCTTCCGCTCGGGCGCGAGCGGTTCGCCCTTGTACGCGAGGTGCTGGATGCGGTCGCCCACGGGCTTCGTGAGGTCCACCTCGTACGTCACGCCCATCGCCATGTCGAAGTTCCAGGCCGGCATGCCGGGCTCGGCGAGCGGGCGGCCGTCCTCGAACGTGTACGCGGCGAGGTAGCGCGCGGACTGTTCGAGTGCGTCCTTCAGTTCGGCCCCGGACATCTCGAGCGTGACGAGCGAGTTCTCGTACGGATAGAGCCGCATGAGGTCGCGCACGCGCACCGGGCCGGCGGGAATGCGCTGGTCGGCCGCGAACAGCGCGGCGAGCGACACGTCGGCGCCGCTCGCCTCGAGCTGTGCGCGGTGGATGAGCTGCCAGAGCGGGCCGTCGGCGAAGCGCCCGCCGGGCGCCGCGAGGTCGGTGGCCGTCTCGCCGACGGTCTCGTCGAGCGCGGCCTTGGTGCGCTCGCCGTACGTGGCGAACTGCTTCGCGAACGCTTCGTCCGTCGCGGTCGAGTCGCCGAACGCGGCGTAGCTCGCGAACGGGCGGGCGAGCTTCCACGGGCTGGCCGGGGTCTCGCGCGTGAGCTTGAGGTCCACGCGGCCGAGCCCTTCCGCCGAGCGGCCGGCCTGCGTCACGACGGCGCCGCCGATGTTCACGAACGGGATCGCCTCGTGCGTGTGCGCGAGGATCACGACGTCGAGCCCGGGCACTTCGCTCGCGAGCTGGTGCCCGAAGTTCTCGCCGGGCGCGTCGCCCTTGCGGACTTCGCCCGTGCGCGGGTTCTTCTCGAGCCCGGTGTGCGCGAGCGCGATCACCACGTCGCAGCGCTCGGCGCCGCGCAGGCGGGCGACTTCCTTGCGCGCCACTTCGAACGGCGAGAGGAAGACGTAGCCCGCCCACTGCGCCGAGTCCGCCAGGAGCGGCACGGCCGGGGTGCACAGGCCGATCACGCCGATGCGCACGCCGTTCAGCTCCTTCACGAGCGAGGGCGCGAAGGCCGGTGAGCCGTCGCGGCGCACGACGTTCGCGGCCAGCCACGGGAAGTGCGACGCGGCGCGCGCGGTGTCGATCCCCACCGGGCCGTAGTCGAACTCGTGGTTGCCGAGCGCCATGGCGTCGTAGCCGAGCGCGTTCATCGCGCTCGCGACCGGGTGCGGCAGCCCCGCGCGATCGCGCTGCCAGACGCCGACGAGCGGCGCGCCCGACATGGCGTCGCCGGCGTCGAGCAGCAGCACGGGATTGCCCTCGGCGCGCACC
>JACRIW010000072.1 GCA_016215625.1 Candidatus Eiseniibacteriota bacterium
CACGAGAGCAGCGCCACCGCCACGGCGATCCGGCCGAGCGGGCGCGGGCGGAAGCAGTCCGGTTTCACCCCCCGAGTATCCCGAACCTCCCCCGCGCCCGATATGCGCCTTTGGTCGCCGCGCCGGCCTTACGGCGCGAGCACGCACCTCCTCACGAACGTGCGCCCGCCCGCTTCGAGCCGCACGAAGTAGAGCCCCGCCGCGAGCGCGCGGCCGGCATCGTCGTCGCCGTCCCAGCGCAGCGCGTGCTCGCCCGCCGGCATCGTCACGTCGAGCAGCAGCCGCACGCGGCGGCCTTGCGCGTCGTACACCGCGAGCGTGACGTGCGCCCCGGCCGGCAGCGCGAACCGAAGGGTGGCCTCGCCGCGCACGGGATTCGGCGACACCGGCGCGAACGCGAGCGCCACCGGCAGCGGGTCGTCCACGCCGGTCGTGCCCGAAGGCGCGGTCCAGCGCGCGGGGCTCACGTTGCCGTGGATGTCCACCGCCACGATCTTGTAGCCGATCGGATGCGCCCGCGCGTGCGTATAGCCCGTGTCGCTCACGACCGCGACGAGGTTCGCCGCCGAGGGCGTGAAGTTCGGCCAGTCGCCCGAGTAGATCCGATACTCCTTGAAGTCCGCTTCCGTGCTGCGCGGCCAGTGCAGCTTCGACTGGCCCGCCGACCACACGGCGAAGAAGCTCGCGGGCGAAGCCGGCGCGAGGTTGTCGGCCGACGCGCCGGACATCGGGTCGGAGTACCACCACTGCGTGCCGTCGCCCCGGCGGCCTTCGATCATGAACCGCGTGAGCGGGTTCGAGCCCGGCACCGAGTCGCTCGCGGTCGCGATGCTCGCGGTGTACGAGGCGCGGCCGTCCGCGAGCATCTCGCCGACGTACTCCCAGTACTCGGAGCTGCCGCTCGCGCTCGTGAGCTGCAGCAGCGCGGGCGCGCCGCCCCCGGGCACGTCGTCGCCCGCCTGCAGCAGGCGAGCGCCGCGCGAGACGAACGCCGCGGCGCCGGACGCCGGCACTTCGCGCCAGAAGCGGTACTTGTTCACGCCCGCCGACGGCGGCGTGTCGAGCGGACTCTTCGTCCACGTCGCCTGCACGTAGCCGCCCTGGTCGGCCGGCGCGTCAATCACCTGCATGAGCGTCGGCTGCGCGCCGAGCTTGCCCCAGCGGTCCACGCGCTGGGCATACACCTCCATTCCGCCGCTCCGCTCGTCCAGCCACGCCAGCAGCATCCCGCCGGCCCCGTCGGTCACACAGCGGTATGGCCCCCGCTCGCCCGGAGCCGCGCACACGGTCACGGGAGGATTCGAGAAGGGCGTACCGTCCAGGCCGACCTTCAGCGCGAGGTAGCGGTAGCCGTCGAGGCCGGTGCTCAACGGCAACCAGATGCCCGCGGCGTCGCTGACGAGCGGCGCGATGTTGCGCGTTTCGACCGACGAGTGCACGAGCTTGCCGCCGGCCGTCCACTGCTCCGCGCCGAGTCCGTCGAACTTCTGCACCCAGACTCGGGTGTGCGCCTGGGCCGTGTCGCGCCACGCGACGACGAGGGACTGCGAGGCGTCGAGTGTGGCTTGCATGGCGAGCGAAGATCCGTTCGGCGTCCCGACCGGGATCCCGCCCGCCGTCCAACGCGGCGTCCCGGTTGCGGAGAGGCGCTGGGCGCGGACGCGGGTGCCCACACCCGTGACGTAGTCGTACCACGCGACGTACGCGCCGTTCTCCGCGTCCGCGTAGATCGCTTCGGCGCGGAGCGTGTGCCCCGTCTGCAGCGACACGCCGTCCGCCGTCCAGAGCGGTTGGCCCTGACGATCGAGCCGCTGCGCGTAGAGATTGCCGATGCCCGCGTACTGGCTGCTGTTTCGCCAGTCCACCCACGTCACGAGCAGGCCACCGTCGGTGGCGGTCGCGATCTCGGGCTGCCACTGCGGGTCGGGGTGCGTGCAGACCGCGACGCCCGCCGCCGGCCACAGCAGTTCACCCGAAGGGCCGACATGCTGTGCGCGAATGTCGTCCGAGCCCAGGGTGTTGTCCGTCCAGGCGCAGTAGAAGCCACCCGCGCCGTCCGACACGAGCGAGTAGTCGTACTGTTGGCCGGGCTCGAGGCAGAGGGGTTTCCCCGAAGCGCCCCAGAGCAGTGTCCCGTCCGCCGCGACCCGCTGCATCCTCAGGTTGCGATCGGCCGCCGAGTCGCCGATCCAGACGAGGAACACGCCCCCCGTCCCGTCCGGCAACAGCTCGGGAACCCACTGGTCGTCCGGAAGCAGCATCGCAAGACTGGAGGACCACACGCGCAGCCCCCGCGCGTCCACATGCTGCAGCCGCATGTCGAACCCCGTGGTCCCCGCCTGCAGGATGTTCGACCAGGCCACGTACATGCCGCCGGCGCCGTCCGAGGCGACCTGCAGGTCCGCGACGACACTGTAGAACAGGCCGTCACCGATGGGGTTGTTCACCGTGGGATCGTTCGACCACGCCGCGTGCGCGAGGCACGGCCACGCGAGCAGCGCGAGCATCGTCCACGTTCGAAGGATTCGCATCGCTCACCTCACCCGCGCGAGCCGGCGCGCGAGCACGCGCTCTCCGGCTTCGACGCTCACGAAGTAGACGCCGGCCGGGGCCGGCCGCCCGTCGGCGGCGGCGCCGTCCCACGCGAGCACGTGCACGCCCGCGGCGAACGCGCCGCTCGCGAGCGTGCGCACCACGCGCCCCTGCGCGTCGAGCACGCGCGCGTGCACGGCCGTGCCGCGCGGCAACGACAGCCGCAGCGTGACCGCGCCCGCGGCGGGATTCGGTTCGGGACGCGAGAGCTCGAGCGCCCCCGGAAGCATGCCCTCCGCGGACGCCGCATCCGCCAGCGAGAGGAGCTGCGCACTCGAAACGTTGTCGTGCACGTCCACCGCTTCGACGCGATAGCCGCAGCGCACGCCCGCCGCGTCCGTGAACGTCGTGCCGCGCAGCTGTGCGACGCACGTCGCCGCGCCGGCATGAACGCGCCACACGCGATAGCCCGCCAGGTCGGGCGCGTCGCTCGCCGACCACGACAGCGTCGCGACGCCCGCCGCGTACGTGCCTTCCAGTCCCGCCGGCGGCGGCGGCACCAAGTCGTCCACCGAATAGCCCGAGTCCACGAGCGACGCCCACGTGCGGCCGCTCGCGGCCGAGTACGCGTCCACGCGGAACGCGGTGCGGATGTTCGACGCGGCGCTCGAATCGCGCGTCGTGTACAGCACGCGGCTGTAGCCCGGCAGCTCGGCCGCCTGCACGCTGTCCACGAGCGAATAGCTCGCCGCTCCCGGCGCGCGCGCGTAGATGCGATACACCGAGATGTCGTCGTACGGGAACGCGTCGCGCGGGCTCGCGTCGAACTTGAGCACCACGTGCGCGCCCTGGTCGTTCGGCACGTCGCGGATGCTCGCGATCTCCGGCGCCGCGCCCATCACGCCCCAGCCGTCGAGGCTCTGCGCGTACAGATCGCGCGTCGCGCCGCGCCGGTCCTGCCAGTACACGACCGACGTGCTGGTCGTGAGCTGCTGGACGAACGGCGTGAGCTGGTCGGCGATCGCGCTGCAGACCACGACGCCGTCGGTCGCCCACTGCGCGACGCCCGCGGAGTTGAGGCGCTGCGCGTACACGTCGAACTGGACGCCGCTGCGCCAGTCCTGCCATGCGCCGATCACCCCGCCGCCGCCGTCGGGCGCGAACACCGCGTCGGTCTGGTTGCCCGTGCGCGTGCACAGTGCGGCGCCGTTCGCGGTCCACTGCGCCACACCTGTCGCATAGAGCAGCTGCGCGTACACGTCGGCCGAACCCGTGCGCCAGTCCACCCAGCCGACGATCGGCTTGCCGGTGCCGCCGGTGACGATGCGCGGATACCACTGGTCGAGCGCCGCCGTGCACACCGCGACGCCGTTCGCCGTCCACGACACGACGCCGGAGGCGTCGACTGCCTGCGAATAAATGTCCCAGTTGCCCGCGCGGTAGTCCATCCACGCGACCGCGAGCCCGATGCCGCGGTCGGAGTACACGACCGGATTCATCTGGTCGCCCGTCGCGTTGCACAGCA
This sequence comes from Candidatus Eiseniibacteriota bacterium, assembly GCA_016215625.1. Lineage (GTDB taxonomy): Bacteria > Eisenbacteria > RBG-16-71-46 > RBG-16-71-46 > RBG-16-71-46 > CAIXRL01. The sequence continues at coordinate 4,058 of JACRIW010000072.1, forward strand.
CGATGCCGTTCGCCGTCCACTGCACGGTGCCCGTGAGCGCGAGGCGCTGCGCGTAGATGTCGGAGTTGGCGCCGCGAGCGTCGCGCCACACGAAGTACGCGGCCGTGTTGCCGGACGTCGCGTCGTAGGCGACCGCGGGTGACTGCTGCGTGCCGGTCGCGTTGCACACGGTCGTCGGGCCGGTGCCCCACGCGGTCGTGCCGTTCGCGTTGAGGCGCTGCGCGACGATGTCCGTGTTCTGCTCCCACGCGATCACGCACGTGGCCGAGCCCGTCGCGGCGATCGCCGGGTGCGTCTGCGAGACCGCGAGCAGCACCGTGCCCATGCCGACGCCGTTCGCGGTCCACTGCGCGACGCCCGAAGAGTTCACGCGCTGCGCGTAGATCTTGGGCGCGGCGGTGCGGGAGTCCTGCCACGTGAGGATCGCGCCGCCCGCGGCGTCGGAGACGATGCGCACGTCGGTCTGGTCGCCCGTGGCGTTGCACAGCAGCACGCCGCCGTCGGTCCACAGCGCGTGCCCGGCGCCGTCGTAGCGCTGCGCGTACACGTCGGCGTTGCCGCTGCGCCAGTCGTACCACGCGACGATCGAGCCGCCCGCCCCGTCGGTGACGGAGACCGGGCCCCACTGATCGCCGGTCGCGGTGCACAGCGGCGTGTTGACGGCCGGATCGGGCGACCACGCGATCGCGACCGGCGCGAACGCGGCGAGCGACAGCAGCAGCGCCGCGACGAAGACGACGACGGGACGAGCGAGCAGCATGACGACCTCGTGGTTCGGGTGAGCGAGCGCGGCGTGGAAGGAGCCGGCGCGAGAGTTCGGGATCGGACGGATGAAGTTCATGGCAGCCTCAGCAGTCGCCGCGTGGCGGAACGGCCGTCGCACGTGAGGCGAATGAAGTAGAGACCGGGCGCGGCATCGCGGCCTGCGGCGTCGCGACCGTCCCACGCCAGCGCGTGGGTTCCCGCGACGCGCGAACCGCTCGCGATCACGCGCACGACGCGACCCTGGGCGTCGTGCACCGCGAGCGACACGCGGGCGGCGTGCGGCAGCGTGAAGCGCAGCGACGCCGCGTCGCGCGACGGATTGGGCGCCGGCGGCTCGAGCGCGAACGCCGGCGGCAGTTCGCCGGAATCCGCGTCGAGCGAGCCCGTGGGCAGCACGGCGACCGAGGCGCCCTCGTTGCCGTGCACGTCCACCGCGCGCACGCGATACCAGTAGGGCGTGCTCGACGAGCCGGTCCAGCTCGTGTCGGTGACCGTGGCGACGAGGTTCGCCGCCGTCGGCGTGAAGCCGGACGACGTGCCGCGATGCACGCTGTAGCGTGCGAAGTCGGCCGCCGTGGTCGCGCGCCAGTGCAGCGAGACGCTGCCCGCGCCGAAGAGCCCTGCCGCGCTCGCGGGCGCCGCCGGCGCGAGGTTGTCCACCGAGGCGCACGAGTCCGGCGGCGACACCCAGGCGCGCACGCCGTCACCGGCGCGCGCCTCGACCATGAAATGCGTGCGCGGCGACGACGTCGGCGTCGCGTCGCACATCGTGCCCACCGCCACGGTGTAGGACGCGTACGCGTGCCCCGCGATCGCCGTCCACATCTCCCACCAGCGCGTGACGCCGTTTGCCGTGGTCGTGCGCAGGTCACCCGGCGCCGCGTCGGCGCCGCTGCCGCATTCGTCGTCGAACGCGATCGCGCGCGCGCCCATGGTGAGCTTCGCCACCGCGGATGCCGACGGCACTTCGCGCCACAGGCGGTACGCCGACACCGGCAGCGTGTTCATGGTGTCGATCCAGCTCGGCGCGAAGGTGACGTTCACCGAACCGCCTTCGTCGTTCGGGGTGTCGGAGAGCGCGGTGATCACCGGATGCGCGCCTGCGAGTCCCCAGCGGTCCACGCGCATCGCCTGCACGCCGCTGCCCGCGCTGAAGCACGCGAGGTAACCGCCCGCGCCGTCCGCGACGAGGTTCGCGTGGGACATGCCGTACGGGAGCAGCGCGAGTTGCCGGCCGTTCACCGGGTACGCCGGATCGAGCACGCCGCTCGAACTCACGTGCGCCAGCACCGCCCCGTCCTTGAGCGCGTGCCAGCGGCCGTCCGCCCAGAGCAGCCCGGCGCCGCCGCGGCCATCGCTCGCGACGTCGCGCAGGATCTGCGACGAGTCGGCCGTGCACACCGCGCGGCCGTTCACCGGCCATGCGGGATCGAGGCTTCCGTCGGCGAGCACGCGCGCGGCGTAGACGTCGCCGTTGCCCGCACGGTCGTCGGTCCAGCCGACGACGATGCCTCCGGCGAGGTCCGAAGCGAGCCGCGGATCGGACTGCGAGCCCGCGGCTGCGCACACCACGCGGCCCGTCGCGGGCCAGCGCGAGTCCACGGTGCCGTTGGCCAGCACGTGCTGCGCACAGATGTCGTAGACCGCGGTGTCGCCGTAACGCTCCCACGCGAGGAACAACCCACCCGCTCCGTCGGCCAGCGACTGCGCCTCCTGCTCGTGTCCGCCCGCCGGAAGCGCGAGCCCGTTCGCGGGCCAGGCCGGGTCCATCGTGCCGTTGGACAGCACGCGCGCGACGACCAGCTCCAGCACCGCGCCGTAGGCGCTGCTGCGGCTGTAGCTCAGCAGGCAGGCGCCGTACCCGGCGGGCGCGATCCTCAGCCCCGAGGAGGCGTTGGCCGAGGGAAGCGTGAGCCCCTCCGCCGGCCACGCCGGGTCGAGCTGGCCGTTGGCGAGGATGTGCTGGGCGTGGATCACGCTGCCGGAGTTGACCCACGCGACGAAGCAGCCGCCGCTGCCGTCGGCGAGCAGTTCGGGTGTTCCGAGCGGCTCCTGCGCGCCGACGACCGTCGTCCCGGTCGGGCCCCAGAGCAGCGCGCCCGTCGGACCGACGCGCTGGACGAAGAGGCTCACGTAGTAGGGCGCGAGGTACACGTTGAAGCTGACGAACACGCCGCCCTGGCCATCGAGGGCGATGGCGGTCGGTCCCTGGTCGCCGACGCTCGCGTCCGCCGTGACCGGCGGCCAGGCCAAGTCGCCGTTCGCGTCGACGTGGCTCACGAACGGTTCGAGGTCGGACGAACCGGCGAAGTCGGAGAAGGCCACCCAGAGCCCTCCCCCCCCGTCGGAGATCGAGTGGGGCAGGCTTCCGTTGTACGGCGCGGCCTCCACGTACAGGGGGGTGAAGCGGCCCGCGGGCCAGGCGGCGAGCGCGGGGACGGCCAGGACGGCCGCGAGCAGGGCGGCCGTGCACGGCGACCAGATCGTGTTTCGCATGCGGCGCTCCACGAGGAGTCAGGGGATGGGACGGCGGACATCCCTGCGACCCCCGCATCGCGAACCCGTCAGCGAAAAGGTTGTGGTTCGCAGAATGTGGCGGCGCGATGCGTGCAGTAGCTGGCAGGCATGGATCGCACGATCGCTTCCTTCGTGCCCCCGCATTGTCCGCGAAGTCGTTGCCGCTACCACTGGAACGCCGCCGGTTGGCGCTGGAAGCGCCACGGTTCGTACACGAGGCAGGCGTCACCGACGGAGATACCTCGTTTCCGCTGTTGTCACTGCGGAGCGACGTTCTCCTCGCAGACCTTCCACACGACCTACTACCTGAAGCGCCCCGAGCTCCAGGTCTCGCTGCTCTATCGGATCGACGCCGGCTCCGGCTACCGGCAGATGGCGCGCGAGATGCGCTGCTCGCACAGCACGCTCGTCCATCAGGCGGCGAGGCTGGGGCGCCACGCGTTGCTCTTCATGAGCGTGCACCGGCCGAGCGGGCCGCTGCTCGAGCCGCTCGTCATCGACGGGTTCGAGAGCTTCGCGTACAGCCAGTACCACCCGCTGCACCTGAACCTCGGCATCGGGGCCGACACGGGGTTCCA
>JACRIW010000073.1 GCA_016215625.1 Candidatus Eiseniibacteriota bacterium
AGCACGATGCTGCGCCTGCTCGATTCGACCGGCCTGCGCGCGCTCGTGCAGGCGTTCGTGCGCCGCAAGCCCGTGCTCGGCACGTGCGCGGGGCTCATCCTGCTCGCGCGCGACGCGGACCGGCTGCCCGCGCCGACGCTCGGCGCGATCGACGTTTCGGCGTCGCGCAACGCGTGGGGACGCCAGGTGCACTCGTTCACCGGCGGCGTGCACGTGGCGCCGCTCGGCGGCGACGTGCAGGGCGTGTTCATCCGTGCGCCGCGCGTCACGCGCGTCGGCCGCGGTGTCGAGGTGATCGCCACCTACGACGGCGAGCCCGTCGGCGTGCGCCAGGGCCTCGCGGTCGCGATCGCGTTCCATCCCGAGCTCACCGGCGACACGCGCCTGCACGAGTGGTTCCTGCGCGCCGTCGCGAAGCTCGAACTTCCCGGGAGCGCGCGATGAACGGCGTCACGGCCGCCACGCCCGACCGCGCCGCGCTGCACGCGTTCGTCGCGAAGCACGGCAGGATCCTGCTGACGACGCACGTGAACCCGGACGGCGACGCGATCGGCTCCGAGCTCGCGTTCGCGCGCTGGCTGCAGGGGATGGGCAAGCAGGTGCGCATCCTCAACGACTCGCCGACGCCGCAGGCGTTCGCGTGGCTGCTCGTGCACCACACGATCGAGCTGTACGAAGAGCCGCTCGCCGAGGAGTGTTTCGAGTGGGCCGACGCGCTCGTCGTGCTCGACACGGGCAACCGCTCGCGCATCGGCCGGCTGTCCGACCATCTCGACCGTCACCTGGTCCCGATCGCGGTCGTGGATCACCACGCGACGCACGACGGCTTCGGCGCCGTGAACGTGATCGAGCCCGCGCAGGCGTCGGCGTCGAGCCTCGTGTACGAGCTCGTGCGCGAGAGCGGCGCGGCGATCGACCGCGCGATGGCCGACGCGCTCTACGTGGGACTCTCGACCGACACGGGCAACTTCAAGTACTCGAACACCGATGCCGCCGCGCACCGCATGGCGGCCGAACTCGTGTCGCTGGGCGTCGAGCCGCAGGTCGTGCACCTGCGCGTGAACGCGACCGCCCCCGCGGGCCGTCTCCGATTCTTCGGCGAAGTCCTCGCGCAGCTGCAGGTGCTCGAGAACGGGCGCGTGATCGTGATCGAGGCGTCGCCCGAGCAGTTCGAGCGCCACGGCCTCGTGGGCGCCGACACCGAAGGGCTCGTGGACATGCCGCGCGTCATCGCCGGTGTCGAAGTCGTGCTGCTCGTCTCCGAGGTGAAGCCGAACAAGACCAAGGTTTCGCTGCGCTCGATGGGCCGCGTGAGCATCGACCAGGTGGTCGCCCGGCTCGGCGGAGGCGGGCACGCGCATGCCGCGGGCGCGCAGCTGCCCGGCTCGCGCGAGGACGCGAAGGCGAAGATCCTTCCCGAGCTGTCCCGGCTCATCGCCCAGCTCGACGCTTCGGAGCGCCACGCGTGAGCGCATCGTCGCTCCGCATCGCGGGCGTCGAGATCGCGCACCGCTTCGGTCCGCGCGTCGCCGTGCGCCCGGTGAGCTTCGACGTGAGTGCGCCCGGCGTGGCCGCCGTGACGGGCGAGAACGGCTCGGGCAAGAGCACGCTGCTGCGCATCCTGTGCGGCCTTCTGCGGCCGAGCCGCGGCCAGTGCGTGTTCGAAGTGGACGGACGCGCGGTCGAACCGCGGCGCCGCCGGCTCTTCACCGGGCTCGCGACGCCGGAGCTGTCCTTCTACGAGGAGTTCAGCGCCGCCGAGAATCTCGCCTTCGCGGCCGAGACCCGGGGCTTGCCGAATCCCACGTCGGCCGTGCGTCTCGCACTGGAGCGGGTGGGGCTGACGCCCCGCGCGGACGACCGCGTGAGTGCATTTTCGTCCGGCATGAAGCAGCGGCTGCGGCTGGCCTTCGCCATCCTGCACGAACCGCCCGTCATCATGCTGGACGAGCCGGGCTCGCATCTCGACGATGCCGGCCGGGCCGTCGTGGAACACATCGTGCAGACGTACGGGCCCAAGTCGCTCGTGCTCATCGCCACCAACGAACCCCGGGAGATGGCGCTTGCCGAACGGCGGATCGAACTCAGCGGTCGCGGTCTGGAGCGTACTGCGTAAGGAATGCCGGACGGAGTGGCGCACGCGTTACGGTTTGAACGCGGCGTTGCTCTTCGCCGTCGCGAGCCTGACCGCGGTCAGCTTCGCCGCGGGCCGGCTCGGGAACCGCACCGACATCATGGCGGCGCTGTTCTGGATCGTGCTGCTCTTCGCGACGCTCGCCAGCATGAGCCACGCGTTCGTGCGGGAGGTCGAGGCCCGCACCATGCTGCTGCTGCGGCTGGTGGCGACCCCGACCGAGATCGCGGTCGGCAAACTCCTGTTCAATCTCCTCTTCCTTTTGGTCATCGAAGCCGTGACCGTGCCGCTGTTCATGGTACTGATGGGAGCGCCTCCGGTACGGTGGGGGCAGTTCCTCGCCGTGCTCGGGCTGGGCACGGTGTCGTTGGCCGCCTCGTCCACGCTGGTGGGGGCGGTGATCGCGCAGACGCGAGGACGCGGGGCGTTGTTCGCCGGCGTCTCGCTGCCGTTGTTGTTGCCGGTTCTGGCTGCAGCCGTGGGGGGGACCCGCGAGATGTGGGCCGCGAACTCCGTCGCACCGTCGCTCAAGCTCCTCGGGGCCTACGCGGTGGCGTTGCTGGCGGCGAGCCTGCTACTTTATGACCATCTCTGGGAGGACTAGACCCCTCATGCTGTGGCGCATCCTGATCTTCGTGTGGCTCTCCGTGTGGATGGTGGTGGCGCTGCTGTTCGCCCCCCAGGTACCGGTGCTCCACGAGACCACCCGAGTCCTCTACTTCCACATCCCGGCCGCATGGATCGCCGTCCTCGCGCTCGGCTGGGGCATGCTTCACAGCGTGCTCTACCTGGTGAAGCGGGACCTGAACCACGACGACCAGGCCGCGGCGGCCGCCGAACTCGGCGTGCTGTTCACGGTCGTGGCGACGGTCAGCGGCTCGCTCTGGGCCAAGAGGATGTGGGGCTCGTACTGGAACTGGGATCCGCGCGAGACGTCCATCTTCTTCGTGCTGATCCTGTACATCGCCTACCTCGCGCTGCGCGGCAGCATCGAGGGGGACGAGAAGCGCGCCCGGCTGTCCGCGATCTACTCCGCGATCGCGTTCGTCGCCGTGCCGTTCCTCATGTTCGTCGTGCCCCGCATGTACGAGGGCCTGCACCCGGATCCGATCATCAACAACCGGGGCAAGGTCGACATGGATCCCCTGATCCGCATCTGCTTCTTCATGATGCTGATCGGTTTCACCGCTCTCTACTTCTGGCTCCAGACGCTGCGCGTGCGGGTGACCCGCCTCGAGCGTCGTCGCGAGCTGGCTCGAGGAATTTGATCATGGACCGCAACTGGGTCGTGTTGGGTGTCTCGCTGCTCGTGTGGGGGCTGCTGTTCTTCTGGCTGCTCCAGGTCGAGAAGCGGGTCAAAGAACTGGAGAAGTGACCATGAACTTCAAGACCATCCTCGCCATCGGCCTCGGTGTCGCCGCCATCGCGATCGGGGTCAGCAGCTTCAAGCAGACGATGACGCCCTACATCGGCTTCGCCGAAGCCCGCAAGGCCAGCGGCCTCGTGCAGGTCAACGGCAAGCTCGCGAGCAAGGACTACGTCATCAACAAGGAAGAGCAGTACCTCAAGTTCAGGCTGCAGGACACGAACGGCGACGTCATGCCGGTCGAGTACCGCGGCGTGATCCCCGGCAACTTCGACCAGGCGGTCAGCATCGTCGCGATCGGGCAGTTCAAGGGTGATCACTTCGAGGCCAACCAGCTGCTCGTGAAGTGCCCGTCGAAGTACCAGGCGATGGAGAAGGAGACGGGCGGCAAGCATCCGGACGGCGTGCCGCAGGGCGGGCCGGCCGAGCCGCCGGCGGCCGAGTCCACCGGGGTCGCGTCGTGAATCGTGCGGCGGTGTCGACCGCGGCCGCGATTCTCGTTCCCGCACTCCTCGTCGGTGGCTACCTCCTCAACACGCACGTGATCAATCCGGGTCAGTGGACCACGTGGATCGCGTTCATCGCCTCGCTCGTCTCGGGCTTCGCGTGGCTCGCCGCCGCGCTCGGCCGCGGGCCGAACGCCGAGGCCGCCGCGCGCACGTCGTTCCGCATCCAGTGGGGCGCGATGCTCGCGGGCACGGTGTTCCTCTGGTGGATCCTGTTCAGCCACCAGTTCACGTACCAGTACGTGCACGACTACTCGTCCAAGACCATGCCGTCGCACTTCGTGTTCGCGGCGTTCTGGGGCGGCCAGGAGGGCACGTTCCTGCTGTGGGCGGTCCTCACCGCCTGCCTCGGCCTCGTGCTCATGAAGTGGAAGCACGAGCTGAAGCCCGCGGCGATGTTCTTCCTCAACCTGCCGCTCGTCATGCTCACGCTCGTGAGCGTGATGCGCGGGCCGTTCCTGCGCTCGACCGAGGTCTTCACCGACGGCGTCGGCCTCAACCCGCTGCTGCAGGACTACTGGATGACGATCCACCCGCCGGTGCTGTTCCTCGGGTTCTCGTCGTTCGTGGTGCCGTTCGCGATCGCCGGCGCCGCGCTCTGGAAGCGTGACTACGACGGCTGGGTGAAGCCCGTGATGCCGTGGGTCGTGTTCTCCACGGCGGTGCAGGCGACCGGCTTCATCATGGGCGGCGTCTGGGCCTACAAGGTGCTCGGCTGGGGCGGCTACTGGGGCTGGGACCCGGTCGAGAACGGTTCGCTCATTCCGTGGCTCGCCACCGTGGCGCTCCTGCACGGCCTGCTCGTGCAGCGCGTGACGGGTTCGCTGCGGAAGATGAACTTCTTCCTCGCGATCACCGCCTACGTGCTCGTGCTCTACGCGTCGTTCCTCACGCGCTCCGGCGTGCTGGCGGACTTCTCGGTGCACTCGTTCGCGAACCTCGGCCTGTCGGGCTTCCTGCTCTCGTTCATCGGGATCGCGGGCGTCGCGGGCTACGGCCTGCTGATCTTCCGGCTGAACGACATCCCGAACCCGCCCGAGCCGCTCGGCAGCTATTCGCGCGAGTCGTTCATGTGGCTGGGCCAGCTCGTGTTCATGCTCATGTGCCTGCTCGTCACGCTCGGCATGAGCGCGCCGCTCGTCACGCGGCTCTTCGGGCCGCCCGCGAACGTGCAGACCTCGTACTACAACCTCGTCAACGCGCCGCTCGCGATCGCCATGGGGCTGCTGCTCGGCATCTCGCCGCTGCTCCGCTGGCGCCGCAACGAAGTGCCGGAGCAGGCGAACTCGCCGGGCGTGAAGAACCTGCTGTCCGCGGCTTTCGCCGTGCTCGCGCTCGGACTGCTCGCGTCCTTCCTGCTCAAGGGCTCGAACCCGATGGCGGAGCAGGCGACGGCGTGGTTCGGCATCGGCCTCATGGGCTGGCTCGTCACGGTCATGGTGCTGTACGCGCCGGTCACGCTCGTCTCCGTGGTCGGCGGCGTGGTCATCGCCGCGATCGCCATGTTCCTCGGCATCCGCGACCCGCTGCCCGCCGCGGTCGTGTTCGCGATGGGCTTCGCGCTGGTCGCCAACTACGGCGCCACGGTCCGCGGCTACCGCGCGGGCTGGAAGCACGGCATCGCCTACACGGGCCACATGGGCGTCTCGATCATGCTCATCGGCGTCATCGCTTCGTCGGGCTACGGCCAGTCGAAGCAGGTGCAGCTGCCGAAGGGCGAGTCGGTGACGGCGCTCGGCTACCAGTTGACGTTCGAAGGCATGCAGCGCGGCTCGGACGGCAAGGACCTCGCGGTCATCGCCGTGAAGGGCGCCGATCGTTCGTTCACCGCGCGCGCGCACTTCTTCTGGAGCGAGTACAACCAGGGCTACATGAAGAACCCGCACATCGAGCGCTTCGCCCACAAGGACGTCTACATCTCGCCGCTCGAGATGATGGGTGAGGACCCGAACGCGCACGGCGTGAAGTTCCTGCCCGGCGAAGCCAAGCAGCTCGGCCAGGTGAAGTACACGTTCGAAGGGTTCACGCCCGAGATGGGCGACGGCAAGATGAAGCTCACGGCGAACCTCACCGCCGAACAGGGCGGCCGCACCGTGCCGCTGCACCCGACGTTCGAGGTGCAGATGGGCGGCGGCGGCGGACCGGTCATCACCCCGGACTACATTCCCGGTGGCGGCCAGGTCAGCATCGTGTCGGCGAGCCCGCAGGACGGCAGCGTCGTGCTGAGCATGCCCGGCATGGAGCAGTCGTCGGGAGCCGGCGAAATCCTCGCGGTCGAGGTGAGCACGAAGCCTTTCATCAACCTCGTCTGGCTGGGCGCGCTCATCATGCTGATCTCCACGTTCCTCGTGGTCTTCCGCCGCGGCGGGGACGTGGCGCGGGACCAGGCGGCGGCGTGAGCCGTTCGCTGCGCGCGCTTCGGGGCG
>JACRIW010000004.1 GCA_016215625.1 Candidatus Eiseniibacteriota bacterium
GCTCTCGCCGCCGTGACGCTGAAGTTCCATCCCGAGAGCGAGGGCGACGCGCTGCAGCTGTACGGCGCGCTCGTCGAGCGCATGCGCCTCGCGCACGGCCCGTGGACGGAGCAGATCGCGCCGGGGCGGCCGGTGCTGCGCGAGTGGGTGGGACGCGAACGCCGGCTCGTGGCGCGAGACGAGCTGACCGCGGCCACGCTCTGGGTGTCACCCGCGGAGGACGCCGCCGCGGTCCAGCTCGACGCGGACCGGTACGTCTGGGTGCGCTTCGAGTCGCGTGCTTGGGCGATCGCGCACGCCGACACGTCGGCGCGCTGATCGCGCGCTGACGCATACCCGCGGGAGCCGCCCGAAATCCGTCGTGGACCCGGTGCCCATCCGTGCAGTATGGTGCGCGCGGTGCCAGGGCAGAATCCCAGATGTTCGAATCACTCGACGATCCCGTGGACGTGCTCACCGCCTTCGTGGACGGTGCCATGCGTCCGATCCGTTTTCGCTGGCAGGGCCGTGTCGTGCCCGTGCGGCAGGTGACCGGGCAGTGGAACCGCCGCGAAGGGCAGGCGGTGCTGCGCTACTTCGCCGTGCAGGGGCCGCACGAAGAGAGCTACGAACTGTGCTTCGACTCGAGAGGACCGCGATGGGTGCTGCACCGCGCGTGGTCGGGCCCCGCCTGAGCGCCGCGGCGCGGCTCGGAGGCCGGAGCGTGCGGGCGTGATCCTGCTCGTGGACATGGACGCGTTCTTCGCGTCCGTCGAGCAGCTGCACCATCCGCACCTGCGCGGCAAGCCCGTGGTGGTGTGCGGCGATCCCACGCGGCGTGGCGTCGTGACCGCGGCGTCGTACGAGGCGCGCCCGTTCGGCGTGCGCGCCGGCATGCCGACCGCCGAGGCGAAGCGCCTCTGCCCGCACGCCGAGTTCGTCGAGGGCAGCCCGCGCAAGTACGTCGAGAAGTCGCTCGAGCTGCTCGAGATGTTCCTCACGTACACGCCGGACGTCGAGCCCTTCAGCGTGGACGAGGCGTTCCTCGACCTCTCGAAGCTCGGCGAGCGCGGCGCCACGCGCGAGGCCGCGGTGGCGATGGCACGCACGATCCAGCAGCGCATCGCGGACGAGCACGGCCTCGGCGCCTCGATCGGCATCGGCCCCAACAAGCTCGTCGCGAAGATGGCGTCGGGCGTGAACAAACCGCGCGGGCTCACGGTGCTGAGCGAGGAGGAGTTCCGCCAGCTGTTCTGGCCGCAGGACGTGCAGGAACTCTGGGGCGTGGGCCCGAAGATGTCCGAGCATCTCAAGCGCCTCGGCATCCTGACCGTGGGCGATCTCGGGCGCGCGAGCGAGCCGATGCTCGAGCAGTCGTTCGGCGCGGTCGGCGTGCACCTCAAGCACGCCGCGTGGGGGCGCGACCAGACGCCCGTCGTGCCGTACCACGAGGGCGTGGATCCCAAGTCCATGGGGCACGAGGTGACGCTGCCCGAGGACAGCCGCGAGGAGGCGTTCCTCGAAGGCACCCTGCTGCGGCTCGCCGACCAGGTGGCGCGGCGGCTGCGTGGCGAAGGCTTCGTCGCGCGCACGGTGACGCTCAAGCTGCGCGATTACCGCTTCCGCACGATCACGCGGCAGAAGGCCCTCACCGCGGGCGTGGACGATCACCTCGCGCTCTTCGAAGTGGCGAAGGCGCTGTGGCGCGCGAACTGGAAGGGCGAGCCGCTGCGCCTGCTGGGCGTGAGCGCGAGCGCGCTCGAACACAAGGGCGAGGGCGAGCAGGGCGAACTGTTCGCGCAGGACGACCGCAAGAAGACGCTCCAGGAGGCGCTCGACAAGGTGCGCGACAAGCTCGGCGAGGCGTCGGTCGTGCCCGCGGGCTCGCTCATGCACCGGCGCGAAACCGGGCACGTGCCCTTCGGTGCGATGAAGCGCAAGGACGCCGGGGCGCCCGGGGCGCAGGGCCCGAAGACGCCGCAGGCGCCGCAGGCGCCGATCACGCGCGAAGGCGCCGCCTCGCAGGTGAAGCGCACGCTTCGCGACCAGAAGCGGAAGGGGTCGTGAGCGCCGCGCCGCCGTCCGTGCACGTCGGCACGTCGGGCTACTCGTTCGCCGACTGGGTCGGCCCGTTCTATCCGGCCGGCACGAAGAGTGGCGACTTCCTGCGCCACTACGCGACGCAGTTCTCGTGCGTCGAAGTGAACTCGACCTACTACGGCATCCCGAAGCCCCGGGTGATCGACGCGATGCAGCGCAAGACCCCGGACGATTTTCGTTTCGTGGTGAAGCTCAACCAGGCGATGACGCACGAGAGAGCGACCGGCGAGGCGCTGTATCGCGACTTCCTCGGAGCGATCCAGCCGCTCAAGGACGCGGGCAAGTACCACGGCCTGCTCGCACAGTTCCCGTGGGGTTTCCGGCGCGACGAGCCGAACAAGACGCACCTCGAATTCCTGCGTGGCGCGCTCCCGGGCGAACCGCTGTGGGTCGAGTTCCGCCACGCGTCGTGGGTGCATCCGGCGCTGCCCGGCTGGCTGCGCGAGCGGCAGCTCGGCTACTGCGACGTGGATGAGCCCGCGCTGCCCGGGCTCGTGCCGCCGCTCGGGCACGTGACCACGGACACGGCGTACGTGCGCTTCCACGGACGCAACGAGAAGACGTGGTGGGCCCGCGGCGGCGGGGGAGACCGCTACGACTACGACTACTCGCAGCGCGAGCTGCTCGACTGGGTCGAACGCATCCGCAAGCTGTCGGAACAGGCGAAGCAGACCTACCTGTTCTTCAACAACTGCCATGCCGGTCAGGCGGCGCGGAACGCGAAGCTCATGGAGGAACTGCTGCAACGAGAGAAGGTCGCGCCCTGACGGCGTGTTCCCGTCGCCCGGCGTCGCCCGGCGTCGCCCGGCGCCACCCTCGGTCCGGCGCTCCGTCGTTGACGCCCGTGGGGCCGGTCGCTAGCGTGCGCGCGTTCGCGCTCGGTCGCGCGAGTTCGCGAGTCGCGCAGCACGCCATCCCACGGAGGTCATGATGGATCATGGGCCGAAGTCGTACTGGGCGGAGTTCCTCGGCACCTTCACGCTCTGCTTCATCGGGCAGGGCGCGATCGTGCTCAACCAGGTGACCGGCGGCCAGCCGGGCCTGCTGGGCATCGCCATCGCGCACGGACTCGCGCTCGCCGTGATGATCTCGGCGCTCGGCGCCGCATCGGGCGGGCACTTCAACCCCGCCGTCACCTTCGGTTTCGTGGTCACGGGCCGGCAGTCCTGGACGAGCGCCATCACCTACTGGGGTTCGCAGATCCTCGGCGCGGTCGTCGCGAGCTTCCTGCTGCGCGCGGTCGTGCCCGGCGAGGCCGGCGACGCCGTGCACTACGGCGCCGCGGCCGTCTCGCCGCTCATCACGCCCATGCAGGCCATGATGATCGAGTTCGTGCTCACGTTCTTCCTCGTGACCGCGGTGTGGGGCACGGCGGTCGACGAGCGCGCCCCGAAGATCGGCGGCTTCGGCATCGGCCTCACGGTGCTCATGGACATCCTCATGGGCGGTCCGCTCACGGGCGCGGCGATGAATCCCGCGCGCGCGTTCGGCGCCGCGCTCATCTCCGGCACCTGGGGCGACCACTGGATCTGGTGGGTGGGACCGCTGCTCGGTGGCGCCGCGGCCGCGCGCGTCTACAAGAGCGTCGTTCTGAAGCCCTGACGACATGACCGAACCCCTCGTGCCCGACGCGTTCATCACGCGCCCTCCCGAAAAGGTGCTGTTCCTGTGCCTGCACAACTCGTCCCGCAGCCAGATCGCGGAAGGGTTCGCGCGCGCACTCGCGCCGTCCACCGTGGTGGTGATGAGCGCCGGCACCGAGCCGCGCGGCGTCAACCCGCACGCGGTCGCGGTCATGCAGGAAGCCGGTATCGACATCTCGACGCAGCAATCGCGTCACATCGACGACCTGCCGTGGCGCGAGGCCGACACGGTCGTGACGCTCTGCGGCGAGGGCGCCGAGGTGTGCCCGACCGTGGCGGGCGACGTGCGGCGCGTGCACTGGCCGCTGCCCGATCCCACGCAGGCGCCGCCCGAGCGGCAGTTGCAGGTGTTCCGTGAAGTGCGCGACGAGATCCGCTGGCGCGTCGCGTCGTTGTGGCCGGGCGGCGAATAGCCCGGAGACGTTCGAGCTCCCCTCGACTCCAAAAGAACGGAAACCCATGAACCGCAAGTCCACGTACCGTGTGGTCGCGCTCGCCGCGATCGCGTCCGTCGCGCTGCTCGCCGGCTGCAACAAGGAGCTTCCCGTCACGAGCGTGAAGACGCTGCTCGACGATCCGGGACAGTTCGACAAGAAGGTCGTGCACGTCGCCGGCGAGACCTCCGGCGGCATGAGCCTGATGGGCTACGGCGCCTACATGCTCGACGACGGCACCGGCCGCATCACGATCGTGACCAAGGAGAACGGCGCGCCGCGGGACGGTGCGAAGGTCGGCGTCGAGGGAGAGTTCCGCGCCGCGTTCACGCTCGGCCTGCGCACTGGCGCGATGATCATCGAGAAGAGCCGGGTTACGCAGTAGCCCGAGTGATCCGTCTCCTCCTCCTCGACATCGACGGCACCCTCGTCGGGCAGGGCGGCGTGCACGAGAGCACGTGGCCCGCGCTCGACGAGGCGCGCCGCGCCGGGATCCGGCTCGGCATCTGCACCGGGCGCATCGGCCTCGGCTACGCCCGCGCACTCGCCCGCGAGGTCGCGAGCGACGGCCTGCACATCGTCCAGAGCGGGGCGGTCGTCTCGCCGCCCGAAGGGCCGCCGGCCCACGCGAGCACGCTGCCGGACGAGAGCTTCCGCGCGCTCGTCGAAATGTCGCGGCGCGAACGGGAACCGCTCGAGGCGTTCACGCCGGACGGCTTCTTCCTCGAGAGCCACACCGAACTGCTGCGCGTGCACGCACACCACCTCGAACTGCAGCCCGTGGTGACCGACCTGCTCACGCTCGAGGGGCCCGTCGTGCGGGCGCAGTGGGTCGTGGACGAGAGCCGCTGGCCGCACTTCCGCGCGCTGACCGAATCGCTGAGCGGGCTGGCGATCAATCCCGCCACCGCGCCGTGGGCGCCGGGCGCCGTGTTCTCGAACATCACGCGTGCGGGCACGAACAAGGGCAGCGCGCTGCGCTGGCTCGCCGCGCACCTCGGCCTCGACATCGCGGAGGTCGCGATGGTGGGGGACGGCGAGAACGACCTCGACGCGATCGAGGCCGCCGGGCTCGGTATCGCCATGGGCAACGCGCACGCGAGCGTGAGAGCGAAGGCGCACGTGACCGTCGCGGACGCCGACGCGGGCGGGGTCGCCGAGGCGGTGGGGCTCGTGCTCGCGCGCTGAGTGCCCCGGCCGCTGAAACGCAGAGGACCTCCCGCGATCCGCCGCGGGAGGCCTTCCGTCGTTCTCGTGTGTCGCGATCAGCAGCCGCGGCGTTCGACCCCGACCGCTTCGTGCTGCCCGGCGAGGAACATCTCGCACTCGCGGACGTCCTCGGGGCTGCCCAGGTACAGCGGCGTGCGCTGGTGCAGCGAACTCGGCGCGACGTCCATGATGCGCTTCGTGCCGTCGCTCGCGGCGCCGCCCGCCTGCTCGGCGATGAACGCCAGCGGTGCCCCTTCGTACAGCAGGCGCAGCTTGCCGTTCGGGTTCTTCGCGTCGCCGGGGTACAGGTAGATGCCGCCGTAGAGCAGGTTGCGATGGAAGTCGGCGACCAGCGAGCCGACGTAACGGCCGCTGTAGGGGCGCGCCGTCACCTTGTCCTCCATCTTCAGCCAGTCCACGTAACGCTTCATGCCGTCCGACCACTTCGCGTAGTTGCCCTCGTTCACGCTGTAGATGCGGCCGCGCGAGGGCGTGCGGATGCTCGGGTGCGACAGCAGGAACTCGCCGATCGAGGGTTCGTACGTGAAGCCGTGCACGCCGTCGCCGGTCGTGTACACGAGCATCGTGGTCGTGCCGTACAGGATGTAGCCGGCGCACAGCTGGCGCCGGCCCGCCTGCAGGCAGTCCTCGACCGTGCCGTGACCCTTGCGCGAGATGCGCGGAAGGATCGAGAAGATCGTCCCGATGTTCACGTTCGCGTCGATGTTCGACGACCCGTCGAGCGGATCGAAGTTCACGACGTACTTGCCGACGGGTGCGCCGTCGGGCATCGGCACGATGCCTTCGTCCTCCTCGGACGCCACGACCGCGAGCTGCCCGGTCGAGCCCAGGACCTTCATGATCGTGTCGTGGGCGAAGACGTCCAGCTTCTGGACCTTCTCGCCCTGCACGTTCATGGATCCCGTCGCGCCCAGGACGTCCACGAGCCCGGCACGGATGACCGCCTTGTTGATCATCTTGGCGGCCAGGGCGATGTCGAGCAGGACGGAGGTGAACTCTCCGCTGGCTTCGGGGTGCTCACGCTCCTGCTGGAAGACGAACTGGGACAGCGTCACGGCGCGATCGATCATGCACTCCTCCGTCAGTCGGAAAGTCCGGTGACGTCCTCGGGGCCCTTACCCGCACCCATGGAAGCGTCGGCCGTGGGGAACGAGCCGGGAACGAACGGGCAGTACTTCGCGGCGACTTCGCCGGTCTGGTTCGCCTTGAGCTGCGTGAGCAGGAACGTGAAGCGCTGTTCGAGCGCTTCGCCGATGGCCTGGCGCACGGACGGCGCCATGCCCCAGAGTTCCTTCTTGAAGCCGCCGAGCGCCTTCTTGCGCGTCTTGTAGAAGAACTGCTCGTCGGTGTCGGTCGCCTTGCGCTCGCCGGCTTCGGTCTCGCGGAGCTTCGCGTAGATCGTGTTCTTGAGTTCGGCGGGGAAGGCCGGGTGGTCGAAGATCATGTTCTGGAACTCGGTCGCGAGATGGATCTCGCACGCGCCGCGCTTCGGGAACTCGCCGAACAGCTCGCTCGGCAGCGTCGAGGCGCCGTGCTGCACCGCGCCGGCGAAGCCGTACTTCTCGCGCGAGAGCTTCGAGAGCGCCTCGAGCGTGTCGAAGTCGAGCTTCACCTTGGCGATCGTGCCGTCCGGCAGCGGGATGCCGCCGTGGCTCGTGCCGGTCTGGATGGAGATCTTGCTCATGCCGGGCTTGCCGGGCGCCGCCTTGGCGAGCGCCGCGTTGAACACGTCGACGAACGCCTCGAGCTCCTCGGCCGTCGAGTTCTTGCCGCCGACTTCGCCGATCTCGCCACCCACGGACACGTGGACGCCGGCCGGTTCGGCCTTGCGGATGAACGCCGTGATCTCGGCGCACAGCGTGCCGTTGAGCTGCTGCTGCTCGGCGTGCGTGGGCTTGTCGAGGTCGACGAGCGTGGAGGTGTCGACGTCGATGTTGTAGAAGCCGGCCTTGATGGCCTCGGCCGACAGGTCGAGCACGGTCTGCATCTCGGCCTTCGCGTCCGCGGCGTAGCGCTTGGCGTTGATCTGGAAATGGTCGCCCTGGATGAACACCGGGCCGCGCCAGCCTTCGCGGAGCGCCGCGGCGAGCAGCACGAACGTGTACTCGAGCGGGCGCTGGTCGGTGTACGAGATCTCCGAGCGCGCGATCTCGATCAGCACGGCGCCGGCGTCGAGCGCCTTGCGGGCCCGGAAGAGCGCGCGGGCGGTGTCGTACGTGATGCCGCGGATGTTGATGGCGGGCACGGTGAACGTCGCGGGCACCTCGCCGCGGCCGCGGGCCATGTACAGGTTGTGGATCGAGGCGGGGTAGATGCCGACGCTCCTGCACTGGTCGAACACGCCCTGGCGGGCGGCGTCGCGCACTTCGCCGGTGCCGAAGACGCCGGTCCACACGAGGCGGTCGAGCGCGTCCATGTTGTTCGTGACCAGAACGGCGATGGCCTGCCGGACTTCGTCGAGGTTCTTCAGTTCGAGACTCATGAGGGCTCCATCCTGGAGCGCCCGGGTGAGGCACGGCCAATGACCCGCCCTCGGCCCGGAAGCGCGGCTGGTATCGAGTGGTGAAAGATAGGGCGGGCGCAGTATAGACGGGCCGCACGGCCCGGGGAAACGCGCGGACGGGGGCTGTGAGGCGCGAGATGCGCTGAAAACGTTCTCACGGGCGGCACCATCGCCGCGGCTTCAGAACCTCAGCGTGGCGGCCGGCACGAGGCGTCCCGCGACGAGCGCCGGGTGGATCTCGAGCCGCGCGCCCGACTGGCTCGAGCGCATGCGGTCGGGCAGCCGGACGACCTCGTACGCGGCGAGCCCGGAGGTCAACACCGCGCCGCCGAGCATCACGGCCTCGAAGCCCTCGTCGGTGTCCCGGTCCGCGGCGACGAGCAGCGTGGACAGCGCGACGAGGCTGCGCAGCGCCTCTCCCTCGCGCGCCGCGCGATGGAATCCGGCGTAGTGGTAGCCGAGGGCCGGGCCTTCGACGGTGCCGAAGTAGAGCAGGACCCACGAGGTGACCGAGGTCTCGCCCTGCACGGCCCACGTCACCGCGCCGGCGCCGATCGGGAGCGCCGTGCACACGAGTGCGATCGTGCGCGCGAGCTCGGGGGACGCGGGCTCGCCGTACTCACGCGAGGACGGCGCAGGCGGAGGGGCCGAGCGCGGCCATCCGTACTGGGCACGTGCCACCGCGGGCCACAGCGTGAGGCACACGAGGGCCGCGGACAGCAGGCGCACGAGACGGGACCCGAAAGCCACGATTCCTCCTCCGTCGTGGCGTGCCTTGCCTGCACGGCGCCGGAGCAGCGCGTCGTGCTCAGGCCACGCCGAGCGAAACGATGCCTTCGCGGCTCTGGCGCAGTTCGGGGAAGCGGTGCGGATCGAACGTCGCGATGCCGGGCGCGCGCTTCCACGACAGCAGCTCCGCGAGGTCCAGCGTGCAGGCCGCGGCCATGCCCATGCCGTGCCCCGTGAACCCGGCGCAGATCGCGAGATGGTGCGCGGCATCGAGCCAGCCGACGAGCGGACGGCCGTCGCGGGCGAAGCCCATGATGCCGGCCCAGCGGTGCTCGATCTTCGCGCCGCCCGGGACGAGTTCGGCGAGGCCGGACTCGATGCCCGCCTGGATCTTCGGCGTCAGGACGGTGTCGTAGCCCGTTTCGGCGTCGAAGTCCGTGTCGCGCCAGCCGCCGATCACGAGCCGCCGATCGGCCGTCTGGTGCCAGTACTGGTAGCCGTAGTGCGCGTAGGTCGGGCGGTTCGACAGCTCGACCTCGAGCGGCGCGGTCGCGATCACCTGGCCGCGGCGCGGCGCGATGATGGCTCCCAGCGCGGGCACGAGTTTCGGCGTGTAGGCGTTGGTCGCGAGCACGAGCGTGCGCGCGTGCACGACGTGGCCGTTCGCGTGCACGTCCCAGACGTTGTTCGCCCAGCGCGCGCTCGTGACCGCGCTGTGCGCGAACAGCCGGACGCCGCGGCGTGCGGCTTCGAGCGCGACGCCGTGCAGGAACTTCACCGGGTGCACGGTGCCGTCCTCCGGCACCTCGAACGCCGCGTCGAATCCTGCGGCGGCGTGCGCGGGCACGGCGTCGGTGATCGCGATCTCGCGCATCGGGAAGCCGTCGTGACGCAGCTCGGGCAGCGAGCTGCGCAGGTCCTCGCTCTCCTCGCGCGTGCGCGAGAGACGCAGCGAGCCGGTCTGCGCGTACTGGCAGTCGAGACTCAGCGACTGCGCGAGCTGGCGGACGCGCTGGTGCGTGCGCCGCCCGATCTGCAGCACGGCGCGGGCGCCGTCGCGGCCCCAGAGCGCGATGCGTTCGGCGTAGGGTTCGGCGGGCGCGGCGAGCAGGAACCCGGCGTTGTTGCCGCTCGCGGCGCCGGCGAGATGGCCGGCGTCGAGCAGCACGACCGTGGCGCCCTGGTCGGCGAGCGGGTAGGCGAGCGTGATGCCCGTGATGCCGCCCCCGACGATGCACACGTCGGCATCGAAGCTGGTGTCGAGCACGGGGAACTCGGGGGTGGGGTCGGCCCACCAGAGCGACGTCGGACGCGGAGTGGAGTTCGTCATGGGCAGCATGATGCACGCGGCCCCGCGACCCGGCAACCGGGTCCCGGAGCGTCAGAACCGGAAGGAGAGCGCGAGCGCGGGACGGCCGTCCGGCAGCGGACGCAGGCCGACGGTGGCCGTGGCGATCCGCCGGTCGTTCTCGCGCCGGACCGCCGGACCGACGTTGCCGATGTCGTAGAGCGTGGCGCCCGCGAAGACGACGGTGCCGAGCACGAGCGTGCCGACCGCTCCGACGACGTCGGACTCGGAGTCCATCCACGGGCCGTAGATCGTGAACGCCGCGACCCCGAGCGCGCCGAGCCGCAGGAGGTCGCCCGGCAGCGCCTCGGTCGGGATGCCGGCGTAGAGGTACCCGAGACTCGGCCCGATGACCGCGAGCGTGAGCCCGGAGGTAATGAGGACGGACTGGGTCCGGCGCAGGTCGTCCCAGTTCGAGAGCATCAGCACGGGCACGAGGGTGCCGGCGAGCGTGAGCGCGCTTGCCGCGCCGGGAGAGGGCAGGTGCAGCGAGTCGGCGACGTGTACGGCGCGCGCGTTCGGTGCATGGCCATTCGAGGGGCGCGGATTGAGGTCGAAGAGCGCGCGATCCGAGAACACGCGCACGCCGTGCGTGGCGGCGGCCGAGTCGGGAACGGCGGCGGCACGCGCCGGGGCCGCACCGTGAAGGAGCAGGAGGAGAACCAGGATCCACGCGTTCGCGCGAGGCATGTCGGAAGACGCCTTTCCCGGGGCGCACGGACGTTGACACTGCCGGGCGCACCCGCTCTAATCGCGCCCATTCTCGTTCTTCACACGCCGACACGTCGAGGAGATTCCGTGGACGCTGCTGCCCTCGTGCCGTGCACGATGCAGGTCAACGGTGACGCGCGCACCTGCGCGATCACGCCCGCCACCACGCTGCTCGAGGCGCTGCGCTACACGCTCGGCCTGACGGGCAGCAAGCAGGGCTGCGACAAGGGCGACTGCGGCGCGTGCACCGTGCTCGTGGACGGTGTGCCGACGCTGTCGTGCCTCACGCTCGCGCTCGCCTGCGACGGCCGCGCGGTGACCACGGTCGAAGGACTCGCGGACAAGGGCGTGCCGCACCCGCTGCAGGACGCGTTCGACCGCACGGGCGGCGCGCAGTGCGGCTTCTGCACGCCGGGCATGCTCATGAGCGCGTACGCGCTGCTGCAGCGCG
The DNA here is from genome assembly GCA_016215625.1 of Candidatus Eiseniibacteriota bacterium. Classification (GTDB taxonomy): domain Bacteria; phylum Eisenbacteria; class RBG-16-71-46; order RBG-16-71-46; family RBG-16-71-46; genus CAIXRL01. Next base: position 11,129 of record JACRIW010000004.1, read on the forward strand.
AGGCCGCTCCCACGCGCGACGAGATCTCGCACGCCCTCTCGGGCAACCTGTGCCGTTGCACGGGCTACACGAAGATCCTCGACGCGGTCGAACTCGCCGCCGCCGAACTGCGGGAGCGCGCGAAGTGAGCGACGGGAAGCCGACGCAGGCTCCGGGCACGCCTCCGGCGGGCATGGCGATCCCCGGCAACCGCACGATGCCGAAGGAGGACCGCCTCACGCCTCCCGTGTGGGAAGGCGGGCGCGCGGCGCCGCCGAACGGCGACTTCCGCATGATCGGCAAGCGCAACCGCAAGGTCGAAGGGCTCGCCAAGGTCACCGGCCGCGCGGTGTACGCGGACGACCTCGTGCTGCCTCGCATGCTGCACGCGAAGCTGCTGCGCTCCATACACGCCCACGCGCGCATCGTGTCGATCGACGCGAGCGCCGCGCTCGCGCTGCCCGGCGTGCACGCGGTCGTGACCGGCGCCGACATGCCCACGCACTTCGGCATCATTCCGTGGACCGAGGACGAGCAGGCGCTCTGCACGGACAAGGTGCGCTACGTCGGCGACGCGATCGCCGCGGTCGCGGCCGACGACGAGCGCACGTGCGAGGAGGCGCTGAAACTCGTCCGCGTCGAGTACGAGCCGCTGCCCGCGGTCACCGACATCGAGACCGCGCTCGCGCATCCCGAGTGGCAGGTGAACGAGAAGGCGGGCGAAGGCAACATCAGCAAGCACGTCCGTCTCGAGTTCGGCGACGTGGACGGCGCGCTCGCCGCTTCCGATCACGTCGTCGAGGGCGACTACTGGTACGAAGGCTCGACCCATGCGCCGCTCGAGCCGCACTGCTGCGTGGCCGAGTTCGACTCGACCGGTTTCCTCACCGTCTGGTCGAGCACGCAGGTCGCGCACTACCTGCACCGCGACCTCGCGAAGGTGCTGAACCTGCCGACGCAGCGCGTGCGCGTGATCCAGCCCGTCGTGGGCGGCGGCTTCGGCGGCAAGAGCGAGCCGTTCTCGCTCGAGTTCGCGGCCGCGAAGCTTTCCATGGTCACGGGCCGCCCGGTGAAGATCCTCTACACGCGCGAGGAAGTGTTCTACGCGCACCGCGGCCGCCACCCGATGCGCCTGCGCTACCGCACGGGCATGACCGCCGACGGTGCGATCACCGGGACGGACGCGCTCGTGCAGCTCGACGGCGGCGCCTACAGCTCGTTCGGGCTCGTGACGACCTACTACTCCGGGCAGCTGCTCACCGCGCCGTACGCGCTGCCGGCGTACCGGTTCGACTCGACGCGCGTGTTCACGAACAAGCCCGCGTGCGGACCGAAGCGCGGACACGGCTCGGTGCAGCCGCGCTTCGCGTTCGAATGCCAGCTCGACAAGCTCTGCGAGAAGGCCGGGCTCGACCCGATCGAAGTCCGCCGCCGCAACTTCATCGGCGAGCGCACGAAGACGGTGAACGGCATGCGCGTCACGTCCAACGGCTTCCTCGAGTGTCTCGATGCGGTCGAGCGCGAGTCCGGCTGGGCCGCGAAGTTCCGCCGCATGCCCTACGGGCGCGGCATCGGCGTCGCGGGCAGCATGTACATCAGCGGCACGAACTACTGCATCTACCCGAACGAAATGCCGCAGAGCGCCGTGCAGCTGCGGCTCGACCGCTCGGGCCGCGCGACGGTGATGAGCGGCTGTTCGGACATCGGCCAGGGTGTCGAGTCCGTGCTCGCGTACATCGTGTGCGAGGAACTCGGGCTCGACCTGCGCGACGTGCGCGTGGTCGCGGCCGACACCGACCTGACCCCCGTCGACCTCGGCGCGTACTCGAGCCGCGAGACGTTCATGGTGGGCAACGCCTGCCTCGACGCGGCGCGCCACCTGCGGCTGAAGATCGCGCAGACCCTCGCCGAGCGGTGGGGCGTGGCGGCCGGCGAGATCGTGCTCGCGAACGGGGTCGCGTGCGCGAGTAGCGATCCGGGCCGCTTCGCGATTTCCGTGAAGGAGGCCTTCCAGTGGGCGGAGGCGCGCCACGGCACGCTCGGCTCGGTGGGCTGGTACCAGAGCCCGAAGCTCGGCGGCGAGTACCGTGGCGGCACGATCGGCGCCTCGCCCGCGTACTCGTTCACGGCGCACGTCGCCGAGGTCGAATGCGATCCCGAGACCGGCTTCGTCGCGGTGAAGCACATCTGGGTCGCGCACGACTGCGGCCGTGCGCTGAACCCGGTGACGGTCGAGGGGCAGATGGAAGGCAGCGCGTACATGGGGTTCGGCGAAGCGCTGCTCGAGACGCAGCGCTACAAGGACGCCGCGCCCGGGCACGCGTTCGGCCTGCATCACGGGCCGAGCCTGCTCGATTACCGCATGCCGACGTCGCTCGACACGCCCGAGCTGCACGCGCTGATCGTCGAGTCGGTCGACCCGGAAGGGCCGTACGGCGCGAAGGAGGCGGGTGAGGGTCCGCTGCACCCGAGCATCCCGGCGATCGCGAACGCCATCCACGACGCGCTCGGCGTCCGCTGCGACGCGCTGCCGTTCGACCCCCCGAGCGTCATGCGACTGCTGCGCGCCGGCGAGGCCCGCGCGAACTGGGAGCGCGCCCGCGCGCAGGTGGGAGGGCCGCGCTGATGCTCACGCTTCCCGCGTTCGCGTGGTCGCGCCCGCAGTCCGTCGAGGACGCGCTGGCCGTCCTGGCGGCGCATCCGGGCGAGTGCCTGATCGTCGCCGGCGGCACCGACGCCGTGCCGAACCTGAAGCACCGCCTGCACGAACCCCGGCGCCTCGTGCACCTGGGCGGCATCGGGGAACTGCGCGGCATCCGCGCCGGGGACGCCGGGCTCGAAGTGGGCGCTCTCGTGACGCTCACCGAACTCGCCTCGCACCCGCACGTGCGCGAGCACTTCCCGGGCGTCGTCACGGCGGCCGCGCACGTCGCTTCGCCGCAGATCCGCAACATGGGCACGGTCGGCGGCAACCTGTGCCTCGACACGCGCTGCACGTACTACAACCAGACCTTCTTCTGGCGTGAGGCGCTCGGCTTCTGCCTCAAGAAGGACGGCACGCGCTGCCACGTCGTGCCGCAGGGCAAGCGCTGCGTCGCCGCGCACTCGTCCGACGTCGCGCCCGTGTGGATCGCGCTCGGCGCCGAGGTCGAGATCGCCTCGCGCGACGCGGACGGCGCCGTGAGCCGGCGGAGCATTCCGGTGGAAGCGTTCTTCGTGGGCGACGGCGTGCACAACAACGTGCTCGCGCCCGGCGAGCTGGTGACGCGCGTGCTCGTGCCCGGGGCCGCGTACGGGCTGCGGACGTCCTACCGCAAGCTGCGCCCGCGCGCGGCCATCGACTTCCCGATGCTGAGCGTGGCCGTCGCCGTGCGCGGCGATGCGGCGCGCATCGAGGAACTGCGCGTCGTCGTGAGCGCGCTCGGCGCGAAACCGCGCACGCTCGGCGGGCTCGACGCGATCGTGGCGGGCAGGGCCCACGACGCCGCGCTCGCGGAGGCCGTCGGCGCGGTCGCCCACAAGCAGTGCCATCCGCTCTCGAACGTGCCCTACGACACCGACTGGCGCCACGACATGGTGCCGGTGTTCGTGAAGCGCGCGCTCGCCGACGCGCTGGGTGTGCCGGCGTGAGCGCCCGCGACGACGATCGCCCCGAGCCGCGCGCACACGCCGATCGCGCGATGCACGCCTTCGGCGAAGCGCGCGAGCCCGACGTGTGGGAGGTGCTCGCGCGCTGGCGCGGCGAGGGCCGCCGCATGGCGATGCTCACCGTCGTCGAGTCGCGCGGATTCACGCCGCAGAAGGCCGGCACGCGCATGCTCGTGGACGCAGCCGGAGCGACCGCCGGCACGATCGGCGGCGGCGCGATCGAGCACGAGGCGCTGCGTGAGGCGCGCGCGCTGCTCGAGGCCGGCGGGGGCGCGATCACGGTGCGCAAGCAGCTGACGCAGGACCTCGGCATGTGCTGCGGCGGCGAGATGGTCGTGTACATCGAATCGCTCGAGGCGCCGCCGCGGCTGTTCCTGTTCGGCGCGGGTTACATCGCGCGCCCGATCGCCGCACTCGCGACGGGCTGCGGCTTCGCGGTCACCGTGTACGACGGGCGCGACGAGTGGGCGGCGGCCTCGCGGTTCCCGGGCGCGGCCGTGCACGCGCAGGATCCCGCGGATGCGGCGCGCGCGCTCGAGACGACGGGCGCCGACTATGCGATCGTCGTGACGCACGACCACGACCTCGACCAGCGCATCGTGCAGGAGCTGCTGCGCAAGCCGCTCAAGTTCACGGGCATGATCGGAAGCCTCGGCAAGCTCGCGAAGTTCCGCCGCCGGCTCGAGTCGCGCGGGTTCACGCCCGAGCAGGTGGCTCGCCTGCGTACGCCGCTGGGACTGCCGATCGGCGCGCAGACGCCGGAGGAGATCGCGGTCAGCGTGCTGGCCGAGCTGGTCGCGGTGCGCCGCGAGACCGTGCCGGACAAAGGTTGGGAAGAAGCCGCGCGTGCGCGCCATCGCCGCTCGCGCGTCGCGGATGCGAAGTCCACCGAAGGGAGCGACACATGAACGTGGGTGTGCTGTTGGCCGCGGGCGCCTCGACCCGCATGAAGAGTCCCAAGCCGCTCGTGCGCTGGAAGGGGCATTCCTTCCTCGTGCACGGCACCCGCGCCCTGTGGACGTCGTGCGACGTGGTCGTCGCCGTGCTCGGCAGCAACGCCGGCCCGGTGCGCGCGGCGCTCGAGAAGGAGTTCACCGAGCTCGTCGAGTCCGGCGCACTGACCGCCGACCTGCACGAAGCGCGGCGCAAGGGCGCGCGCGGCCTCGAACTGCGCTTCGAGACGAACGCGAAGTGGAAGCAGGGCATGCTCTCGTCCGCGAAGGTCGGACTGGCGGCGGCGCTCAAGCTCAAGCCGGCGAGCATCGCCGTGCTGCCCGTGGATCATCCCGAGGTGAGCGGCGAGACCGTGGACGCGATGACGGGCATGATGGCCGACGCGCTCAAGGCCTTCCAGAGCGACTCGCCCGCGTTCCCGTACGCGCTCGTGCCGCGCTTCAAGGGTCACCGCGGGCATCCGCTCGTGCTCTCGCCCGCGCTCGCGCGCGCGATCGTGCGCGACAAGGTGGCGGTGGACCTCGGCGACGCCGTGCGGCGTTCCGCCCGGCTCGTCGGCTACGTGGACGTGCGCGACGGCGGCGTGATCCGCAATCGCAACACGCCGAAGGGCTGAGGTCCCCGACGATCGCGAGCACGGACCGGCGCACCGCGGATCAGCGCGGCGCCCGGTCCGTTCGCGTGTCCGGCGGAGCGCTCGCGCGCCGGCCGGTGCACCACAGCGCGCCGTCGCGCTCCTCGAGCGCGAGTGCGGTGAGGAACGCACCGCGGCACGGCCCTTCGACGCATTCACCCGTGCCCGGAGCGAAGCGGGCACCGTGGCGGCAGCACACGATCGCGTCGAACGCGTCGTCGAAGAAGTGCCCGTCGCCGAAGTCGAGCGGCAGCGACTGGTGACGGCAACTGTTCACGAACGCGTGGACCGTGCCGTGCCAGCGCACCGCGAACGCGTCGCGCACGACGCCGTCGAGTGTCACGCGGAAACGGGCGGACTCGCCCTCGGCCCAGCGGGCCGGAAGCGCTCCCACTCGAACGGGCGCTTCGCTCACGCGCCGCGCGCCGCTTCGCAGAGGGGACGCAGCACCTCGGACATCTTGCGGACGCCGTTCTCGAGTTCCACTTCGTCGACGCCGGTGAACCCGAGCACCAGGCCTGACCTCACGGGCTCGCCGCACACGTAGCTCGAGAGCGGCAGGGCCTGGATGTTGACCGCGGCGAGCGCCAGCGCGGCTTCGCGGTCGTCCACGCCGTCGGGGAGCATCGCCACGCGGCTCATGCCGCCCTCGGCCTCGTGCAGTTCGAGCAGGCCGGTGGCGTGCTTCCGCAGGGCGTCGCGAAGCGCGTCGAGCCTCGACGCATACAGCGTGCGCATGCGGCGGACGTGGCGGGAGAAGTGGCCCTCGTTCATGAAGTCGGCGAGCACCGTCTGGATCACGCCGGGCGTCTGGCGGTCGGTCAGCTCGCGCGCATGCACGAACGGCTTGACGAGATCCGGAGGAAGCACGAGGTAGCCGAGCCGCAGCGAGGAGAACATCACCTTGCTGAACGTGCCGGCGTAGAGCACGCGTTGGCTCGTGTCGATGCCCTGGAGCGCTGCGAGCGGGCGGCCCGAGTAGCGGTACTCGCTCGCGTTGTCGTCCTCGAGCACCCAGCTGCCGTTGTTCGCCGCCCACTGCATCAGCGCCATGCGGCGCGGCAGGCTCAGCGTGACGCCCAGCGGATTCTGGTGCGACGGGGTGCAGTACGCGAGCCGGGCGTGCGGCGCGCGCTCGACGCCCTTCGCGACCTCCATGCCCTGTTCGTCCACCGGCACCGGCACCACGCGTGCGCCGAACGCTTCGAACGCCGCGCGCGCCGCGAAGTAGCCCGGTGACTCGAGCCAGACTTCGTCGCCTTCGTCGAGCAGCACGCGTGCGACGAGGTCGATCGCCTGCTGCGAACCGTTGACGATCATGATCTGCGACGCGCTGCAGCGGGCGCCGCGGGCGGCGCCGAGGTGTGCCGCGATCGCTTCGCGCAGCGGCAGGTAACCCTGCGGCTCGTCGTAGCTGAGCATGCGCACCGAAGCGCGGCGCAGCCGCCGGTCCATGATCCGCCGCCAGATGTCCATCGGGAAATGGTCCAGCGCCGGGAGCCCGGGGCGGAACGTGTTCGCGGTGGGCATGAGCGGCACGCCGACGAACGACGTCGCGGCGAGGCGTTCGCCACGGTTCGAGAGCTTGCGCGGCGAGTGCGGCTGTGGCACGTCCGATGTGGCCGCGGGTTCGGGCACGGCGCTGTCGGGGATCGTGTAGGACACGAAGGTTCCCGAACCCGCGCGGCTCTGGATGTAGCCCTCGGCGAGCAGCTGCTCGTAGGCGCTCAGCACCGTGTTGCGCGAGACGTGCGTCACGCTCGCGAGTTCACGGCTCGCGGGAAGTCGCGAACCGGCGGCCAGCCGGCCGGCGAGGATGGCGCGGCGGATTTCGTCGTAGAGCTGGCGGTGCAGCGGCTCGGGCGCGGTCGGGTCCAGGGAGAAGGCCCGAAAGCTCGAAATGGATGGGCGTCGAGGCATGGGAATCCCGAAAAGTGGCACCGAGGGGTGCGAACTGGTGCCACGACTTTATCGATTGTCGGCCCTTGTGGCCATACCAGTCTTTCAGGATCGTGTTCTCCTGAGTGTGAACGGTCTGGCACTCACCGGCTGAACTTCCCCCGGACTGGTCCCCCGCCAGTCGCGCCGGTGGGTGCCGTTTTCCCTCGCTCGATGGCAGAGTAGGCGCTCGATGACCCGAGCCACCGCCACTGGAGAGCGCCCATGACCGCCGATTCCCGCCGTCCCGTCGTCGCCGTGTTCGGAAGCAGCATCCTTCGTGAGGACGAGCCGGCGTACGCCGAAGTGCGCGCTCTCGGCGGCCATCTGGCGAGGCGCGGCCTCGCCGTGATGACCGGCGGCTACGACGGTGCGATGGCCGCGGCTTCGCGCGGTGCGCACGAGGCGGGCGGGCACGTGATCGGCGTCACCGTGGACCTGTTCGAGAAGCGCGGGCCCGTCAATCCCTGGGTGCTCGAGCGGGTGCACACGCCGACGCTCTACGCCCGTCTCGATCATCTCGTTCGGGAGTCGGACGCCTTCGTCGCCGTGACCGGCAGCATCGGCACGCTGACCGAACTGTTCCTCACCTGGACGATGCTCGCGGTCGCGGCGCGCCCGGCCGCGCCGTTCGTGCTCATGGGCGCTCACTGGCACGAGTGGCTCGAACTTCACCGCGGGCCGGAGTTCATCCCCGACCACCTCTTCCGGCACGTCCAGGTCGCGGAGACGCCCGAGGAGACCGCGGCGCTGGTCGCGGCGGGGCTCGAAGCCCCCGGCGGGCGAGGCTGAAGGTCGCCGGAAAGATTCCCGGGAAGAAAACCGGCCCTGCCGGCGTATCCCGGACAGCCGTCATCCCGAGGTAGACCGTTGGCCCGCTCGCCAACGACTCCCCGGCTCGTATAAGGTGCTCCCGTTGGGGGAGGCCAGAAGGGCCAGCCGATGGTCTCCGTGGATCAGTCAGCCGCGCATCGGGCCAAACACATGGAGGGTTCCACCAAATGAAATCGCGTCTCTGGATCGGCCTCGCCGTCGTGACCGCGATCTTCGCCGCGTCGTTCACGTCCGCGCAGGAAGGTGAAGCGCCTGCGGTCGTGGGTCACTACGTCGGCGTGAAGAATTGCAAGAAGTGCCACAGCAGCGCCGCCAAGGGCGCCCAGTACAAGCAGTGGTCGGAGTCGAAGCACTCCCAGGCGTTCCTCGTGCTCGCGAGCCCGAAGGCTCTCGAGATCGCGGCCGCCAAGGGCATCAAGGATCCGCAGAAGGCCAAGGAGTGCCTCGAGTGCCACGTGACCGGCTACGGCGCGGACGCGAGCATGTTCGAAGCGACCTATTCGGACTCCGCCGGCGTCGGCTGCGAGTCCTGCCATGGTCCGGGCAGCGGCTACTACAAGTCGTCCACGATGAAGGCCATCAAGGCCGGCACGCAGGACGGCAAGGCGCTCGGCCTGGTCATGCCGACCAAGGAAGTCTGCGCGAAGTGCCACAACGAGCGCGGCACGAGCGGCAAGCCCGTGAACTGGCCGGCCGACAGCGCGAAGATCGCGCACCCGGTTCCCGCGGGCGCGGCGGAGTAAGGTTCGAGCTGCATTCCACGCCACGACGAAGCGGCGGGTTCCTTCGGGAGCCCGCCGCTTTCGCATGCGGTCCGGACGGCGCGCGAAAGCGGTGGAACCCGCCGCGCGCCGGGCGGGGTGGGTGGTTTCCCGGGCATGACGAAGCGGCGTGGCCGCGAGGGCCACGCCGCTTCGTGTGAACCGGACTGCTGCTCTTCGACTAGAACCGGCGGGTCGCCAGCACCGCCACGCGGCGGGCGGTGTAGTCCCGGTAGGAGTCGCCGAGGTAGATCGCATTCGGCGTGAACGTCGAGCCGGAGAGCGAGCCACCCAGAAGCGGCACGTTCTCGACCGCGAAGTCGACCACGTCGAACTGCAGGTACTGCCCCTGGACCGCGAGGTCCATCGAGGCCGTCCACTTCCAGCGCGCTTCGAGCGTGACGTCGTGCGAGCGGTAGAACGTGTTGGGCACGTCTTCCGCGGGCGCACGGCGCGAGCCGTTGCGGACCGTGGTCACGTTGGAGAAGTCGTACTCGTTCAGCGAACGGCTGAACGTGTAGTCCGCCTTCACGACGAGCTTCGGCTTCACCTGCCACTCGGCGTTCGTGAACACGTAGATGTTCCGGTCCTGCTCGTCGAGCCACCAGTCCATCGTGGACGCCGTGTCGGGACGGGAGGTGGCGCTCAGTTCGCTCGACGCCATCGTGGTCTTGACCTGGCCGAAGCCGTAGCCGCCACTGACGTCGAACGTCTTGGTCGCATGCAGCGTGCCTTCCGCGAACACGAGGATGTTGTCCGCGTTCTGGAGGCCGTACTTCGCGTCGACGTAGTCGTCCTTCGACCACGACGAGCTCACCGACACGTCCAGTTTCGGGTTCACGGTCCAGTCGAGGGAGCCGTACACCAGGTTCTGGTCGCGATCGCCGACGTCGTAGCGCTGCAGGCCGATGGGCTCGAACTGCAGGCCCGCCGCGTTCAGGTAGTCCTCTTCGATGAACGCGTCGAGGCGGCGCTGGCCCATGCGCCAGTTCACCGAGACGTCCACCGCGTCGAGCGGACGGAGCCGCAGGCCGGCGCCGAACACGTTCTCGGCGTCTTCCTCGACTTCGCGATGCTCATGCTTGCGCGTGCGGTGCTCGGCGAGGAGCGACAGGTCCGCCCAGTCGGCCAGCTCGTAGTCCAGGTCGAGACCCAGGTTCGTGCTGGAAGCGGCGAACTGGTGGTTCTCGATCGCGCCGACCGAGAAGCTCTGGTCGTACGGCGAGAAGCCCTTGAAGTCCACCGTGGGCGTGTCGTTCTGGTTGTCTTCGGAGTGGTAGCGCAGCGTGCCGAACAGCTTGTTCGCCGGGCGGCCCGTCAGCCGGACGTCGGTCACGATCGTCGTGACTTCGGCCTCGACTTTCTTCTCGGGCAGCGAGTCGATGTTCGAATAGGCGAGAGCGGTGTTGCTGGTGAAGGGCAGGAACTTGTCGTCCTGCTTCGCCTTGCTCATGCCCACCGTCGCGGTCAGCGTGGACATCTTCGGCAACTGCGCCGAGTACGCCACGCGGCCACGCAGCACGCGGTTGTCCGGCCACAGGTCCACCTGGGCGACGGCGGTGCCGCTGGTGGCGCTGTCCGTCAGGCGGCGCGAGTTGTCCACCCGCAGCGCATTGACGTCGTTCTCGAACGTGGACATGCCCGCCGAGAACATGAGCCGGTGCTTGCCGTGCACGTAGACGCCCGTCGCGTCCGCGTCGACCATGCGCTGGTCGATCGGAGCCGCGACTTCGGTCATGGTGGCGCTGCCGATGCCGAACGGCACGCCGAAGGCGAGAGTGCCCTGGCGGTCGCGGCGGACGGCGCTCACGTCGAACTGCCACTCCTTGCCCTGACGCGCGCGCAGGCGGAGCTTCTGCGTGTTCGTCTGGATGCCGAGCGGCGTGCCGAACGCACCGTTGAGCAGGTCACGAAGCGTGGCCGTGTAGTTGTTCGTCGTGCCGGCCGAGCCCGCGTATTGCTGCATCAGGCGCTGGATCGAATCCGGAAGCACGAACACGCCCGGGCTCGTCTGGTAGAAGGGCGTGCGGGCGATGCTGCTGAAGAGGTGCGGCGTGCCGCTCACTTCTGCGTCGAGCCGCCACTTCAGGCCCTGCGAAAGGGCGAGGTTGTGCCGCTGGTCGTCCTCGAGGGCGTTGTTGCCCCACATGGCCGCGGACAGGTTGCCCTTCGACTGCGTCAGGTAATAGGACTCCAGGAACCCGCCCTTCGGGAACACCCGGAACTCCTGCAGCTTGGCCTCGTCGACGCTCTGGTTCCACCACTGCGAACCGAACGTGACGTTGCCGGTGGGCTGCGCCACCGACTGACTCGCGACGAGCAAAGAGGCCGCGAGCACCATCAGCGAAATCATGCGCGCTCTCATGATGGCCTCCTCACCGCGTGAAGTACTTGCCCGACGGATGATTCGATCCGTGGAGCTGCGGATGGCAGTTGGTGCACGACCGGTTGAGCGAACGGTTGCTGCTGCTGTTCGCGAGATCCGGCAGGTCGTACATCGTGGACGGGTGACGCGTGGCCACGTGGCAGCGCTGGCACAGGTACGGACGCTTGGCGGCCAGCGCGCGGTCGTTGTTCGAGCCGTGCGCTTCGTGGCAGTTGAGGCAGTTCTCGCGGACCGGGGCGTGCTCCCACAGGAACGGGCCGCGCTTGTCGGCGTGGCACGTGAGGCAGAGCTCGTTCACGGTGAGGGCGCGGATCTGCTTCGGTCCGGCGCTGCCGTGCGGGCTGTGGCAGTCCGCACAGGTCATTTCGCCTTCGGCGACGGGCATGTGAGCCGTCTTGCCGAGCGCGAAGTGGTTCGCCTTGTGGCAGGTGATGCAGACCGCGGTCGTCGTCGGCTGGCTGAGCAGCTTGGCGTGGCCGGGGTCCTTCGAATCGTGGATATTGTGGCAGCTGACGCAGGACACGTTCTTGCGAGCGTGCGCGCTGTGCTGCCAGTAGAACTGATCGCCCGCCTTGTGGCAGCCGGTGCAGGTCGCGTTGGCTTCCTGGGCCGACAACTTGGCGTAGCGCTTGATGGTCTTGAAGCCGGGGGAGTTCTCGTCGCCGTCGGCCTGCACGTGCAGAGAGCCCGGTCCGTGGCAGGACTCGCAGCCGGGATCTCCGGCGACGCGTCCCGCGTCCTGTTCAGCTCGTCCGTGAGCGCTGCCCGCGAACTGCTGGTACTGCTTGTCGTGGCACTCCTTGCAGGCGGCCGAGCCCACGCGCTGGGGAGTCGGATCGGAGAACGAGCTCCGAGCGATCGCCAGTGTGAACACGGAGCAGGCAACGAGCACCGCAAACGCCAACAACCGTCTGCGCATCGGTTCCCTCCGGGATGCGTGATGTCAATCGCGGCGCCGCCGACTTCGCGACCCTCGCGCGCGAAAGGGGTCCTCATCGCGAGATGGTGAACCCGCTGGGCAAGTTATCTGATTTCGCGTCGCGTGTATGCATGGTCCTATCGGACCACCACCGGATTGAAACTCCGGAATCGGTGCGCGAGAAGGGGAGACCGGCTCGGGGTTTTCGGCTAAAGTGCGGCGCGAACACGCACTGCGTGCCGCGCCCGGGAGGCGGGGCACGCCGAGTCTCGCGGAGGCCGCCTCGACCGGCGGCCCGCCCGCGGCGCGGTCGAGACCGACCGCGCGGAACGCAACGCCCGAGGAGCACGCCATGGAGACGGCCACCGTGGGAACCCAGCCGCTCAAGATCGTCCGCGAACCGAAGGTCTACCTCGTCGGCCGCCAGGTCGTGAGCGACCCCGACATCCAGCGCTTCCTCGCCGACGAGGGCGTGGCCTGGCAGACCGACACCGAGGTCGGGGCGGAGCGCCTCGCCGAGATCGCGGGCCGCGTCTGCTACATGTCCTACGGCAAGGGCCGCAAGACGAACGAGGACTTCCTCCAGCACATCATCGAGGTCGGGCACGGCTCGGTGCTCGAGCACGGCGTGTGGAGCTTCCTCATCACGGGCGTGTCGCGCTCGTTCACGCACGAGCTCATCCGCCACCGCCACTTCTCGTACTCGCAGCTCTCGCAGCGCTACGTGGACGAGAGTGACTCCGACTACGTCGAGCCGGACGTGATCGCGAACGATCCCGAGCTGCACGCGATCTGGAGCGAGGCCGTGAACGCCGCGCGCACGGGCTACGACAAGCTCGTCGCCGGGCTGGAGGCCAAGTTCACCGACGTCACGGACAAGACGCTGCGCCGCAAGATGGCGCGGCAGGCCGCGCGCTCGGTGCTCCCGAACGCGACCGAGACGAAGATCTTCGTGACCGCGAACGGCCGGGCGCTGCGCCACTTCATCGAACTGCGCGGCAGCGAGCATGCCGAGGTCGAGATCCGCAAGGTCGCGGTCGAAGTGCTCAAGATCATGCAGAAGGAAGCGCCGAACATGTTCGTGGACTACCAGCTCGTCCCGCTTCCCGACGGCACGCTCTCGACGCACACGGAGCACGTGAAGGTCTGAGGCTCCGGTGGACGAGCGCATGATCCAGCGACGGCCGGTCACTCGTGTGACCGGCCGTTCGTCCGAGCGGACCGACGACGACGTCGCGGTCGAGCGCGCGCTCGAGATCCGCGTGGACGGCCGCGCGCTGTCCGTGACGCTGCGCACGCCGGGCCACGACGACGAGCTCGCGCTCGGCTTCCTCGCGAGCGAGGGCGTCGTGCGGAGCGCGGCCGACGTGCGCGGATGTACGGCCGCCGGCGCATCGCACCGCGACGAACCGGACACGATCGACGTCCTGCTCGCGGACGGCGTGGCGCTCGACTGGTCGAAGCTCGAGCGGAACTTCGCCGCCACGGCGGCCTGCGGCATCTGCGGAAGGGCGCATCTCGAGTCGCTGCACGCAGGGCTCGCCCGCGCCACCGCACCCGCGGCCTCGGCGTGGGACATCGACGCGCTGCTCGCGCTCTCGCGTCGCGCGCGCGAAGGCCAGGAAGGCTTCGCCGCCACGGGCGGGCTGCACGCGGCCGTGTGGTGCGACGCCGCGCTCGAGCCGCGCGTGCTGCGCGAGGACGTCGGACGGCACAACGCGGTGGACAAGGTGTGCGGCTGGCTCTTGCGCGAAGGACTTCATGCGAAGGGTGAAGGGCTGCTCTGGGTGAGTGGCCGCGCCGGGGCGGAACTCGTGCTCAAGGCCGCCCGGGCCCGCGTGCCCGTGCTGGCGGCCGTCGGCGCGCCCACCACGCTCGCGATCGAACTGGCCGAGACCGCTGGGATCACGCTCGTCGGGTTCCTGCGCGAGGACCGCCTCAACGTGTACACGGGCGGGTTCGAAGCGTGAGTGAGGCCGGGGCGCCACGCCCACTCGTCGTCGGACTCGTGGGGGCGGGGCCCTGGGCCACGAACGTGCTCGCTCCGATGCTCGCAGCCGGTCCGGAGACGACGCTCGCCGGTGTGTGGACGCCCTCGGGCGCGTCGGCGAGAGGGCTCGCCGTGGCGCACGGTGCGCACGCCTTCGAGTCGTTCGAGGCGCTCGTCGCGCATGTCGACGCGGTCGCGTTCGCCGTGCCCCCCGGGGCGCAGGCCGAACTCGCCGGGCGCGCCGCGCGTGCCGGGCGGCACCTGCTGCTCGACAAACCGCTCGCGTTCGACGTGCCGGCCGCCGAGCGCGTCGTCGCCGCGGTGGAAGCCGCCGGCGTCGTGACGCAGCTCATGCTCACGCACCGTTACCGCGCGGCGACGCGCGAGTGGCTCGAGGGCGCGCGAGCGGCCCGGCCGGAGCGGGCGCGGCTCACGTTCCTCTCCGGCGCATTCGTGCGCGGGCCGTACGCGAACGCGTGGCGCCGCGAGTACGGCGTGCTGCACGATCTCGGTCCGCACGCGTTCGACCTGCTCGAGGCGCTGCTCGGCCCGATCGAAGGCGTCATGGGGAGCGGGGACCTGCGCCGGAGCGTGAAGCTCGCCTTCACGCACGCGGGCGGAGCGGTGAGCGAGGCCGAGCTGTCCGGCGTGAGCGAGCTTCCGAAGACCGTGTTCACGATCGAGTGCGAGTGCGAGACCGGCACGCTCGCGTTCGACGCGGTCGCCGCGTCGTCCGAGAGTCCGTGGGCCGAGGTGCGCCGCTCCTTCGCGCGCGCCGTGCACGGGGGAGCACGTCCGGCGCACGACGCGGCGCGCGGGCTGGCGCTGCAGCGGGCCATCGCGCGCGCGCTCGTCGCGCTGAAGTGAACTTTCCCGGGCACGGTTCTTCGTGACGCGGTCCGTCGGTGCGGAGTATGTTCCGGCTCCCCCCTTCGACGCGAGATCCTCCACCTCGACCACCGAGTTCGTGCATGCGCGATTCCTCGCGGCGCCTTCTGCGCCTGCCGAGATTCGAGCGCGCCTGGGGCCACGCCACCGCGCTCTTCCAACAGCCGAGAGCGATCGGCTGGGTGGACGTGCTCGTGCTCGCGGGATTCGCCGGCGTCGTGTTCGGCGCGCTGGACGTACTGGGTCAATGGTCGGCGCCGCTGAGGCTGACCGCGCCCATCGACCTGTCGCCGTGGGCGCTGCCCAACGCCGCGTTGCACTCGCTGTCCCGCGGGATCATCGCGTACGCGTTCTCGCTGCTCTTCACGCTCGCGTACGGCACCTGGGCGGCCCGCGACGCTTCCGCGCGCCGCATCCTTCTGCCGCTGCTCGACGTGCTGCAGAGCGTTCCCGTGCTCGGCTTCATGCCGGGCGTGGTGCTCACGCTCGTGGCGCTGTTCCCGCACCGGAACGCGGGGCTCGAACTGGCGTCCATCCTGCTCATCTTCACCGGGCAGGCGTGGAACATGACCTTCAGCTTCTATCACTCGCTGCGCACCGTGCCGGCGGACCTGCTCGAAGCATCACGTGTCTACCGCTTCACCGCATGGCAGCGTTTCCGGTGGGTCGAAATGCCGTTCGCCACGTCGGCGCTGGTTTGGAACAGCATGATGAGCATGGCGGGCGGCTGGTTCTTTCTCATGATCTCCGAGGCATTCGTGCTCGGGAATCGCGACTACCGCCTGCCGGGTCTCGGTTCGTACATGAGCGTGGCCGCCGCGAAAGGCGATACGCGCGCGATGCTCGCGGCCATCGTCACGATGATGCTCATGATCGTCGCGCTCGACCAGTTCCTGTGGCGCCCGGTGGTGGTCTGGGCACGGCGCTTTCGGGTGGAAGAGGGCGCGGGGGAATCCGAGGGTTCCTCATGGTTCCTCGACTGGCTGCGCAGATCGCGCCTGCTTCGCCTCGCGGGCGAAGCGCTCGAAGCGTTGCGCCGCCCACGCGAGGCCATGGCCTCCACGGCCGTGCCACGCGCCGGGACTTCCGTCGCGTTCGCCCTGCATGAGCCGATTCCCCGGCGGCGCGTCGCGGAGGAAGGGACGCATCCGATCGCTTGGCACTCGTGGCTTTCGATGGTCCTGCTGCTGTTGGTGCTCGGAGCGGGAGCGGCGAAGCTCGTCCACCTGCTGCGGAACGTGAGCTGGCGCGATTGGGTCGCGATGGTGGTCGCGTCCGCCTGGACGCTTTCGCGTGTGCTCTGCGCCGTGGCGGTCGGCACGCTTTGGGCGCTGCCCGCCGGGCTCGCGATCGGCACCTCGCAGCGCCTGTCGCGCCTGCTCCAGCCGGTCGTGCAGGTGGCCGCGTCGTTCCCCGCGCCCATGCTGTTCCCGGCCGCGATCGCCGCGATGCAGCTCGCGCGCATTCCCATCGGCTGGGGCGCGGTGGTGCTCATGCTGCTGGGCACGCAGTGGTACGTGCTCTTCAACGTCATCGCCGGCGCGCAGTCCATTCCCGGCGACCTGCGCGAGGCCGCCGACAGCTATCGCCTGAGCGGCTGGCGGCGCTTCTTCGCGCTGCAGGGGCCGGCGGTGTTCCCGTACCTCGTCACCGGCTGGGTCACCGCCGCGGGCGGCGCGTGGAACGCGAGCATCGTTTCGGAATACGTCTCGTTCCGCGGCAGCACGCTCGTCGCGAACGGAGTCGGTTCGCGCATCACGCAGGCCGCCGAACGCGGCGACCTGCCTCATCTCGCCGCGGGCGTGCTCGTGCTGTGCGCCTTCGTCGTCACGTTCAACCGGCTCGTGTGGCGCCGCTGCTACCGGCTGGCGGAGGAGCGATTCTCGCTTCAACGATGACACCACTCCCGAACGAAGCACCCGTTTCCGCCGAACTGCTGTGCGAACTGCGCGGAGTGAACCACGACTTCGTGCAGCCGAGCGGCCAGCGCCTGCGCGTTCTCGAAGGCATCGACCTGCAGGTGCGGCCCGACGAGATCGTCGCGCTGCTCGGGCCGTCCGGCTGTGGCAAGTCCACGCTGCTGCGCATCCTCGCGGGGCTGATTCCTCCCACGACGGGTGAGGTGCGTGCGCACGGCAAGCCGCTCGCGGGCATGCATCCGGGCATCGCGATCGTGTTCCAGAGCTTCGCGCTCTATCCGTGGATGAGCGTGCAGCAGAACGTCGAGACCGTGCTGCATGCGCGCGGGCTGTCGCGCGGCGAGATCGCGGAACGCACCGAACGCACCATCCAGCGGGTGGGGCTCGCCGGATTCGAGGACACGCTGCCCCGGGAGCTTTCGGGCGGAATGAAGCAGCGCGTGGGGATGGCGCGCGCGCTCAGCGTGGATCCCGAACTGCTCTTCATGGACGAGCCGTTCAGCCAGGTGGACGCGCTGACGGCCGAGAGCCTGCGCGCCGAGGTGGTGGACATCTGGCAGGCCAAGGACCGCAATCCCGCGGCCGTCGTGATGGTGAGCCACGACATCAAGGAAGTGGTGTGGATGGCGGACCGCATCGTGGTACTCGCCGCCCGGCCGGGCCGCATCCGTACGATCGTCGAGAACAAGCTGGCGCGCCCGCGGGACTACCGCTCGAGCGCGTTCCAGAAGCTCGTGGACGAACTGCACGAGATCATCACCGGCAGCGAACTGCCGGACGAGGCGGCGGGCGCCGTCGCGGTGCCGTCGGTCACGACGGTCGAACCGATTCCGGCGGTGCGTCCGGGCGAGATCCACGGCCTGCTCGAGTACCTCGACGCACGCGGTGGGAGTGAGGACCTCTTCCGCATCGCGGCCGACACGATGACGGAGTTCGGACACATGATCGCCGTCGTGAAGGCGGCGGAGCTGCTCGACTTCGTCGATACACCCCGGCGGAACGTGCTGCTCACCGCGGCGGGAAGACAACTGTTGCAAGCAGACGAGCAGGGCCGGGACGTGGTGTGGCGGTCGCAACTGCTCGAGTTGAGGCTTTTCCGCGAGATCGATGCGGCGCTCTCGCGCGCCGGGAACGGCGAAATCGAGCGGGAACTGCTCGACGAATCCATCGCGATGCAGATGCCGCAGGAAGATGCCGAGCGCACGGCGCGCACGGTGCTCGCATGGGCGCGGGAGGGGCGCCTGTTCTTCGAGGACGAGGATCGGGGAGTGCTCGTGCGCGAACGAGACGAGTAGCCGAGCCTGCACGAGACGCTCGGGGCTCCGGTCCGGCGCGCGCGGCGATCCGAAGCGCGGCCGGGTGCGGGCGCATGGCCGCATGGGGCCGTCAGCGCTTCTCCCGCCGGGGCGCGGTATCTTCGCGAACTTCCCGTCCAGCGCCTTCATCGGCGGACCGATAACGCACGCACGGACCCGCGCGGCGGGCCCGGCGACAGGACGCGCCTGCGCGGTGCACGGCCCCGACCGCTCGACGCCTCGCGCCGCGAGGCTCGCCATGCGCGTTCACGGTGAAGGAGCGCGTGATGCGCGCGACGAAGAGCGTCATCCGGGACAAGGCGAACGGGGAAGACATCCGCACGGGCCTGAGCGAAGAGGCGATCCGGCTCGCCTTCCTCGACAACCTCTTCTACCTGCAGGGCCGCACGCTCGAACTGGCGTCGGTGGGCGACAAGTTCATGGCGCTCGCCTACACCGTGCGCGACCGCATGCTGCACCGGCTCGTCTCCACCGTGCGCACGTACCAGCAGACGGACGCGCGCACGGTCTGCTACCTGTCCGCGGAGTACCTGCCCGGTCCGCACCTCGACCACAACCTGCTGCATCTCGGCATCCTCGACACGACGCGCAAGGCGCTCGCCACGCTCGGCGTCGACCTCGACGCACTCGTCGAGCACGAGGAGGAGCCCGGGCTCGGAAACGGCGGACTCGGGCGGCTGGCGGCCTGCTTCATGGACTCGCTCGCGACGCTCGCCATTCCCGCGATCGGCTACGGCATCCGCTACGAGTTCGGCATCTTCAACCAGGTGCTGCGCGACGGCTGGCAGCACGAGGCGACCGACACGTGGCTGCGCTACGGGAACCCGTGGGAGGTCCGGCGCCCGCACATCGCGTTCGACGTCGGCATCGGCGGGCGCACCGAGGCGTACACCGACGAAACGGGTGCCGTGCGCCGGCGCTGGCTGCCGCAGGAGATCTACCGCGGCGTCGCGAACGACACGCCCGTGCTCGGCCACGGCGTGCACAACGTGAACACGCTGCGCCTGTGGTCGGCGGAGGCGGCCGAGGGCTTCGACTTCCAGGCGTTCAATCAGGGCGACTACGCCGGCGCCGTCGTGCGCAAGGTGCGCTCCGAGACGATCAGCAAGGTGCTCTACCCGAACGACGAGCCCGAATCGGGCAAGCGCCTGCGCCTGCTGCAGCAGTTCTTCTTCGTCACGTGCTCGCTGCAGGACATGCTGCGCATCCTCGGGAACAACGGCCGGCCGGTGACCGACTTTCCCGACAAGTTCGCCGTGCAGCTCAACGACACGCACCCCGCGATCGCCGTCGCGGAACTCATGCGGCTGCTCGTGGACGAGCGCCGCGTGGACTGGGACGAGGCGTGGGACGTCACGCGCCGCACGTTCGCCTACACGAACCACACGCTGCTGCCCGAGGCGCTCGAGACGTGGCCGGTGGAGCTGTTCGCCCACGTGCTGCCGCGCCATCTCGAGATCATCCTCGAGATCAACCGCCGCTTCCTCGACGAGGTGCGCGCGCGCTTCCCGGGCGACGAGGACCGCGTCCGGCGCATGTCGCTCGTGGACGAGTCGGGCGGGCGCCGGGTGCGCATGGCGAACCTCGCGTGCGTCGGCAGCCACGCCGTCAACGGCGTCGCCGAACTGCACACGCGCCTGCTCGGCGAGACCGTGCTGCGCGACTTCCACGACCTGTGGCCGCAGAAGTTCCGCAACAAGACGAACGGCGTCACCCCGCGCCGCTTCCTCGTGCTCGCGAATCCCGAACTGGCGGCGCTGCTCACGCGCACGCTCGGCTCGGGCTGGGAGCGCGACCTCGAGCGCCTGCGCGCGCTCGAGCGTCACGCGGGCGACCCCGAGTTCCAGCGTGAGTGGCGTGCCATGAAGCGCGCGCGCAAGACCGCGCTCGCGGGCTTCGTGCGCCGGCGGCTCGGGTTCACGCTCGATCCCGACAGCCTGTTCGACGTCATCGCAAAGCGCATTCACGAGTACAAGCGCCAGCACCTGAAGCTGCTGCACGTCGTGACGCTCTACAACCGCCTCAAGCGCGATCCGCGGGCCGCGATCACGCCGCGCACGTTCGTGTTCGGCGGCAAGGCGGCGCCCGGCTACGCGACGGCCAAGCTCATCGTGAAGCTCGCGACGGCGGTGGGCGACACGCTGCGCCGCGACCCGGACGTCGCGGGCCGGCTGCAGCTCGTGTTCCTGCCGAACTACAGCGTCAAGCTCGCGCAGTGGGTGTACCCGGCGGCCGACCTGTCCGAACAGATCTCGACCGCGGGCAAGGAAGCCTCCGGCACCGGCAACATGAAGTTCGCGCTCAACGGCGCCCTCACCGTGGGCACGCTCGACGGCGCGAACGTCGAGATCCGCGACGAGGTCGGAGCGGAGAACTTCTTCCTGTTCGGGTTGAACGCCGAGGACGTGGCGCGCACCTGGAGTGAAGGGTACGAGCCGCGCGCCTTCTACGAGGTGGACGCGGAGCTGCGTGAGGCGGTCGACACGATCGCCTCGGGCGCGTTCACGCCCGAGGACCCGACGCTGTTCCACGCGATCACCCACCACCTGCTCTGGCACGACACCTACCGGCTCATGGCGGACTACCGCCCGTACGTGGACTGCCAGGACGAGATCGACCGCCGCTGGGCCGACACCGAGGACTGGACGCGCATGTCCATCCTCAACGTCGCGCGCATGGCGAAGTTTTCGTCCGACCGCACGATCGCCGAGTACGCGGCGGACATCTGGAAGGCGGGGGCGGTGGACGTGAAGCTGTGAACGCGGCACCGGCCCGCCGGGGCGGGGGGGCCGGTGCCGTCGTCGCGTCCGTCAGGTCTTCTTCTGGGCGCGGAAGTTCACGGTGCCCGAGCCGCGTGTGTACACGACGCGCAAGGTCCACTGCCCGGGAGTCCCGTTCGAGGAGACGAATGTGCCGTTGTCCGCCAGTGAGCGCGAGTAGACGAGCGCTCCGGAGGCGTCGAGCAGCTCGAGGTGCATGGTGCCGGCCGTGACCGTCGTCGACTGATTCACGTTCGCGGCGATGCCGCTGTTCTGCCACGCGTAGGTCCACGTGCCGGTGTGGTTCGAGACGCTCGTGACCTGGTACGAGAAGTCGTCCGGCAGGTTGGCGATCTGGGGTTGCAGCCCCGGGGCGGTGCTCTTGCTGCTCCCGCAGCCCGCGACCCCCGCGGTGAGAGCGAGCAGCGACACGGCGAGGATTCGTACGACGGCACTGATGCGCATCATGCGGTTCTCCTGACTGATGACGGACGTGCCGGGGGGGCTGCTGGCGTCGAGTCGCAAGCCCTACGCCACGGGCCCGCGGGGCCGCAATGGGGGCGGATGCGCGGGGCGCGGCGTTCCCGCCCGGTGTGCAGCCGTGCAAAACGCCTGCGCGGATTCCGGATTCGCCCGGCAACTCCGCGATGGCGCTCGCTCCGGTGTTACAGTTTCCCGGTCGCACCGCCCAAACCTGCTCGGACCCTCGGAGTGCCCGCCACCATGACCTGCCGTGTCCGCGTCGCTTTGTCTTTCCTTTCCGTGATCCTCGGGTTCGTTCCCGTGGCCGCTCTCGCGAAGCCCGTCCTGTTCCCGCCGCTGCCGAGCGGTGTGCAGGAGCAGCGCGAGGAATACGACGTGGCGCCGTTCCTCGCCGCGTGGAAGGCGCACGTGCTCGCCGGCGCGCGCGTCGCCGAGCGCGCCGCGACGGTGAACCAGGACGCGTGGGACGCGCGTTGGTACGACCTCGCGCTCACCTTCACGCCCACGACGAGCGTCTCGGGGACCGTGCGCATGAAGGCGACCGTCCTGACCGGGCCGCTCACGAGTGCCGACCTCGATCTCGTGCCCGAACTCGTCGTGGACGGAGCGACGTGCGCGGGCGCCGCGACCACGTGGGCACGCTCGGGAGCCGTGCTCACGCTGGCCCTCGACCGCGCCTACGCGACGGGCGAGACGTTCGACGTCACGGTGACCTACCACGGCAATCCGACGCTGTACGGTTATTTCGGGTTCCCGACGGTCAACGCGCGCCAGATGATCTGGAGCCTTTCGGAGGCCTACGGCGCCCGCTCGTGGTGGCCGTGCAAGGACCAGCCGGCCGACAAGGCGGACTCGGTGGACGTGCACTTCACGGTGCCGTCGGCCCTCACCACGGCGTCGAACGGCACGCTGCTCTCGACCGTGAACAACGGCGCGACGGTCACGACCCACTGGCGCGAGCGCTGGCCGATCGCGACCTACCTCGTGTTCATCGCGAGCTACCCGTACACCGCGACCACCGACTGGTACCGCCCGAGCGCGACGGACTCGATGCCGCTGCGCTGGTGGAACGTGCCCGAGAACGTCGCGACGGCGAACGTGTCGCAGGCGAAGGTGAAGAACATGCTCGCGACGTTCGCGACCCGCTTCGGCGAGTATCCGTTCTTCACGGAGAAGTACGGCCACGCCGAGTTCACCTTCAGCGGTGGCATGGAACACCAGAGCTGCACGAGCCTCGGCTCGTACAACGAGTTCGTCGTCGCGCACGAGCTCATGCACCAGTGGTGGGGCGACATGATCACGTGCCGCGACTTCGGGCACATCTGGCTCAACGAGGGCTTCGCCACCTACGGCGAGGCGCTCTGGGCGGAGTCGCAGGGCGGGTACGCGGCCTACAAGACGGACATCGACGCGAACCGCTTCTACGGGCCCGGCACGATCTTCGTGAGCGATCCGTCCAACGAGTCGCGCGTGTTCGACTCGAACCTGTCCTACAACAAGGGCTCGTGGGTGCTGCACATGCTGCGGCACGTACTCGGCGACTCCACGTTCTTCCGCTCGGTCCGGCGCTACCGCCAGGACTGGGCGTATCGCAGCGCCACGACCGAGGACTTCCGCGCTTCGGTCGAAGCCGAGTCCGGGCGTGACTTGTCGGCGTTCTTCCAGCAGTGGATCTACGGCGAGTACTTCCCTCGCTACTCCGCCTCCTGGACGGCGGCACCCGCGGCGGGCGGCTGGGACGTGACGGTGACGCTGCGGCAGACGCAGAGCTGGCAGCTGTTCACCATGCCGGTGGACCTCACGATCACGCACGCGGGCGGTGAGCAGACGTTCGTCGTGCCCGACTCGCTCGCCTCGCAGACGTTCGTGCTGCACGTGAGCGGTGCGCCGAGCGCCGTGACGATCGATCGCGACGGCTGGATCCTCAAGCAGACGGAGATGGTCGTGGACGCGCCGTCGTTCGAGAAGTCCGTGCTGCTCGTGAACGGCGTGGACTGGGCGAACTACGGCACGGAGATCACGTCGGCCTACACCGACAAGGCGTTCTGGGGCGCGTACGGCATCGACTTCTGGGACACGTTCGCGACCCCTGCGGCGGGCTATCCGGCCACGCTGCCCGCGCCGCTCGGCCACGGCGCGGTGCCCGGCAGCGTGCTCGGCCACTACCGCAACGTGATCTGGATCGGCAACAACTTCACCGGCGACCTCGCGGCGTGGCAGAGCTCGCCCACGTACGCCTACCTGAAGGCGGGCGGCAACCTGCTGCTCATGACGCGTCAGGGCGAGCAGTTCCTCGACGATTCGCTGCGCACCTACCTCGGCGTGAACTTCACGAACACCGGCGCGACGCTGCTCGACGCGGCGGCCACGCGCCCGGGACTCACGACCTTGACGCGCACGTCCACGCAGAGCCTGTGCGCGCTCTTCGACACCGTGCGCACGCGCAGCGACAGCCACCTGCTGTACCGCACCGCGTCGGGGTTCACGCCCTCGCGCGGCGTCGGCGCGATCCGTGTGCCCGCGAGCGGCGCGGGGCTGCGTCCGAAGGGTGGGCGCTTCGCGTTCCTCTCCGGCCGGCCCTACCGCTGGAACCACGCCGCGCTGCAGTCGAACGTGACGGCGATCCTGTCGCAGTGGTTCCTCGAGCCGGTGAGCCTCGCCGGCGTGGGCGAGAACGGCCCGGCCGCGCGGGCGACGCTGGAATATGCGGGCGCGAACCCGAGCCGCGGCCCGGTGGCGTTGCGCTGCACGCTGCCGCGCGCGGCGCACGTGCGGCTCGCGATCGTGGACGTGAGCGGACGCCGCGTGCGCACGCTCGAGGATCGCGACCTCGCCGCCGGCGGTCACGAGTTCGTGTGGAACGGCCGCGACGAGACTGGCGCCGCGGCGCCGGCCGGGCTCTACTGGGCACGGCTCGACTCGGAAGGGGAAGTGCGGACGCGGCGCATCGTGCGCCTGCGTTGAGACTCGCGCGCATGCACGGAGAGAACGGACGTGAGTTATCTGGACAAGAACCTGCTCGCCGGTGAAACGATCGTCTTCCGCACCCGGCTGCACTGGGGGCTCTACGTGCCGCCGGCGCTCTTCACGCTGCTCGTGATGGTGCCGTTCGCGGTGCTGCTGTTCGTCAACGGCGCGGTCCCCTGGGCCGCGGTGCCGCCGGGGCTGGGCCTCGTGTGGATCGTCGCCGCGCACATCCGCCGGCAGAGTTCCGAGTTCGCGGTCACGAACAAGCGCGTGGTCATCAAGCTCGGCGTGTTCACGACGCGCTCGGTCGAACTGCTGCCCTCGAAGATCGAGGGCGTGGGCGTGGAGCAGACCATGTGGGGCAAGCTGTTCGGCTTCGGGGACATCGAAGTGACCGGCTCCGGCGGCACCAAGGAGCGCTTCTCGGGCATCCAGTCGCCCTTCGAGTTCCGCCGCGCGATCCAGCAGGCCACCGACCTGCCGCCGGGCGCCTGAACGCGCGCCGGGCTTCATGAAGAAGCGGGACGGAGCGCGAAGCTCCGTCCCGCTTTCCTTCGCCCGCCGTGCGGACGGTCAGTGGAAGACGCTGACCCCGACGCGCGAGAACACGCCGCGGAAGTCGCGGTAGTCGAGTCCGCTCGAGCGGTTCGTGTCGCGCTCGTACGTGTTCACGTCGCCGTACACCCACCACGTCCCGAGCACGCGCACGCGGGCGCCGAAGCGCGCCTCGATCGTGTCGTAGGCGAGCATGTCGCCGCCGTCGGCGAGGATGCGGTCGTACTCGCGATGGCCGCTCACGAGGCCGGCGCGCAGTTCGGTGCCGGACGTGGGGCGAGCGAGCAGCCCGAGCCGGATCGTACGGTCGGAGTAGTTCTCGTAGCCCTCGAAGAGGTCGGTCTTCGTGCCCACGTCGAGGCTCGCGTCGAGATCCACGCGCGACCCGAGCGGCGCCGCGTACCAGAACACCAGGTCGTGGTAGCGGTGCTTCTCCACCGGATTGCCCGGCTGTTCGTTGCCGTCGGCGAGTGATGCCGGTTCCTCGTCGTACGTGCGGCGGCCGCGCTCGAGCTTCACGCCCGCGTAGTGCCGCGCGCCGATCCGGAAGCGGTAGGAGCCGGACGCGCGCCAGTGCGACCAGTCGATCGAGTTGAGCGAGGCGACCTCGCCGTAGTCCTTGCGCACCTGCTCGGCTCCCGCGCGGAAGCGGTGGCGCGTGCCGGGCGCGTACTCGAGCACGGCCTCGCCGCCGTAGCGCCACCAGCTGTAGTCGCGCGTGTAGGCGAAGCCCGTGATCGTCGTGGCGTCGTCGTTCTGGTGCACCACGTCGAGGTCGAGCTCGAGCGAGGTGGAGGGGGAGAAGCGGTGCTGGAACCACTGGCTCAGGTGCGGATGCGTCGAGTCGATCTGGCGGAACGCGTCGAACCGGGTCTGGTTCCACGTGAACGTGGTGAGCGATCGGTTCGACCGGCCGAACCGCGAGTCTGCGCGCAGGTAGCCGGCGTTGCCCCACGCGCCGCTCGAACGCTCCTGCGTGGCCGGGCTGCGGAACACGTTGTCGTCGTTCGCGACGTACGCGCTCAGCCCGGCGATCCAGGCGAAGCCGTCCGCCGCGGCTTCGCGGCGCGAGGAGTCGAGCAGCGCCGCGGGCGGACCGAAGGCGCGGTCGGCGCCGCTCACGTCGTCGTCGTCCTCCTCGATGCTCGAGGCGTGCGCCGCGCCGGCGAGCGCGAGCGCGGCGAGCAGCACGAGCGCGAGCGGAGGGAAGGCGCGGGAGAGTGTGAAGGGCTTCATGACGTCCGTTTCCTTTCCCGGCGGATCAGTGCCGGATGACGAGCTTCTGCGTGGCGTGACGCGCGCCGTTCGAGGCGCGCACGAGGTAGAGGCCGGGCGCGAGCGTGCTCGCGTCCACGGTCAGGCGGGTGCGGCCGGCGGCCGTGAACTCGACGGTCTGGCGCGCGACGCGGCGGCCGGCGACGTCGTGCACGTCGACGGCCCACGTGCCGGGGGCCGCCGCCGAGAGCATCAGGCGGACTTCGCCGCGCGCGGGATTGGGGCCCTCGATCACGAGCGCGACTCCGGCGCGGGAGACGTCGCCCACCGCGAGCGGCACGGGGTGCTCGAACTGCTGGCCGAAGATCTCGAACTCGTGCGGCCCGAGCGTGCCGGCGTCGTCGTCCGCCTGCCACACGACCAGCGAGCGGTTCATCGGGCCGGCGTTCGCGACGGCCGGATGGGACGCGTCGAACGTGGCGTTCAGGTCGGGCCCGGCGTCGCTCAGCCGGAAGTCGTTCTGGTCCACCTCGGCGCCCGTCGCGGCGTCGAGCACCTGGCCGTAGATCTCGACCTCACCCACGGCGGTGCCGAAGTTGTCGTCGCCGTCCCAGGTGACGAGGTACTGGCGGGCCGCCGCGACGTAAGTGACCGACGGGGAGGCCGCGTCGGTGAGCGGATCGAGGTCGATTCCCATGTCGCTGATGCGGAAGTCGTCCGTGCCGAACGCGAGGCCGTCCCCGCTCAGGAGCTGGCCGAAGATCTCGTTCTCGCCCTCGGCGAGCGCGGGGCCGAGATCGTCCCCTTCCCACACGACGAGGTAGGCGTCGTGCGAGGGGTCGTAGGCGACGGCCGGCTTGCTCGCGTCGAAGTTCGGGTCGGAATCCGGTCCCATGGTGCTGATGCGGAAGTCGTCGGCGCCGATCTCGGCGCCGGAGGCGCTCAGCCGCTGCCCGAACACTTCGGACTCGCCGTTGCGCAGCACCGCGCTCGAGTCGTCGCCGGACCACACGACGAGGAACTCCGCGCGCTGCGTGTCGAACGCCACCGCGGGGTCGAGCGCATCGAAGTTCGGGTCGCCGTCGAAGCCCATGCTGCTGACGCGAAAGTCGTTCGCGCCGATCGGTGCGCCCATGTCGTCGAGGCGCTGGGCGAAGATCTCGAGCTCGCCTTCGACGGTCGCGCCGCCCGCGTCGTCGCCGTCCCACACGACGAGGAACTCGTCCTGCAGGTGGTTGTACGCCACGCGCGGGTGCGCCGCGTCGTACAGCGCGTCGCCGTCCGGCCCCATGTCGCTGATGCGGAAATCGTCGGCGCCGATCTCGTGGCCCTGGGGGTCGAGCAACTGGCCGTAGATCTCGAACTCGCCGTTCACGAGGCCCCCTTCGTTCGTCTCGCCGGCCCACACGACGAGCCACCGGCGGTGCGTCGTGTCGAAGGTGACCGCCACGTCCTGGGCGTCGTACGCCGGGTCGCCGTCGGGGCCCATGCTGCTGATGCGGAACTGCAGCGGGCCGATGGGGGCGCCGGTCACCGCGCTCACGCGGCGGCCGAAGATCTCCGTCTCGCCGTCCACGAGCGCGCCCGTCGTGTCGTCCGCCTCCCAGACCACGAGGTATTCGGCGTCGGCGGGGTTGTACGCGATCTGCGGGAAGCGGGCGTCCCAGTCGACGTCGCCGTCGGGGCCCATGTCGCTGATCCGCATGTCGTCGGTGCCCTGTTCGCGGCCCTGGCCGTTCAGGCGCTGGCCGTAGATCTCGAACTCGTCGTCCACCAGCCCGAGCGTGTCCGTGTCCGCGTGCCACACGACGAAGTACTCGATGGTGCCGTTCGTGCGCGCGCAGACCGCGGGCGCGGCGGCGCCGACGTTGATGTGCCCGGGGATGCCCATGTTGCTCATCGGGAAGTCGTTCGCACGCGACTCGGCGCCGGTCGAGGCGTTGACGAGCTGGCCGAAGATCTCGAACTCGCCCGAGACGAGGCCGCTGCCCTTGTCGTCCCCTTCCCAGCTGATCAGGTACTCGCTGGTCGCGCTGTCGAAGCCGACCGCGGGACTGCGCGCGTCGAACAGCGGATCGCCGTCGGGACCCATCTCGGAGTAGCGCATGTCGTTCGTGCCGGTCTCCGCGCCGGTCGTGGCGTTGATCAGCTGCCCGAAGATCTCGCGTTCGCCCTCGACCAGGCGCGGGCCGTTGTCGTCGCCCGACCACACGACGAAGAACGTGTTCGCGCCGGCCGCGTAGGCGACCGCCGGATCCTGCGCGTCGTAGAGCGCGTCGCCGTCGGGGCCCATGTCGCTGATCCGGAAGTCGTTGGTGCCGGTCTCGGCGCCGGTCGATGCGGTGAGGCGCTGGCCCCAGATCTCGAACTCGTCGTCGGCGAGCGGCGCGCCGTCGTCGCCCGACCACACGACGAGGTACTGGCCCGCGCCGTAGGCGAGGGCAGGGGCGTGCGCGCCGGCCGTGACCACGCCGTCGGCGCCCATGTCGCTCACGCGGAAGTCGTTCGTGCCTGCCTCGAGGGCGGTCGCGCCGGCGAGGCGCTGCGCGAAGATCTCGGACTCGCCGTTCACGAGCGGGAACGTGTTGTCGTCCCCTTCCCAGACGACGAGGTACTCGTTGTTCACGGAGTTCCACACGACCGCGGGGTTCTCGGCGTCGTACAGCGGATCGAAGTTCGGGCCCATGTCGCTGATGCGGAAGTCGTTCGTGCCGACCTCGGCTCCGGTCGCGCCCGCGAGGCGCTGGCCGAAGATCTCGAACTCGCCGTTCGCGGTGACACCGGTGCTGTCGTCACCCGACCACACCACGAGGTACTCGTTGTTCGTCGCGTTCCAGGCCACGGCGGGCGAGGTGGCGTCGGAACTCGTGTCGCCGTTCGTGCCCATGTCGCTCACACGGAAGTCGTTCGCACCCACGGCGGCGCCCGTGGAGGCGTTGATGCGCTGCGCGTAGATCTCGAACTCGCCGTCGGCGTTGCCGGGCGTGTCGTCGTCCCCTTCCCACACGACGAGGTACTCGCCGTTGGTCGCGTTGTACGCGACGGCGGAGTTGCGTCCGTCGTAGGTGAGGTCGCCGTCCGGGCCCATGAAGCTGATGCGGAAGTCGTTCGTGCCGATCTCGGGATCCACGGTCACGGGGTAAGCGGCCGCGGCGAGCGCCCCGCCGTCCACCGTGATCCGCACGGAGTGCGCGTCGACGTCCATCCTCGCCGCGAGCTTCGCGCCCGACGCGTCCACGACCGTCACCTGCCCGAGGCTGACGACACCCTCGGCGTCGCGCCACATCCAGCCGTGCTCGCCGCTCTCGAACGTACCGGAGCTGGCGACGGCGCCTTCGATGACGAAGTCACCGCGTCGTGCCGGGGCGTGCGCGAGCACGAAATCCTGCTCGATCGCGCGCGCGAGCGGGCGGTAGCGCTCGACGAAGCCGTCGCGCTCGAACGTCACGGCGTCGTCGTGGGTCGCGGGAGCCACCGGGGCGGCCGGGGACTCGGCGCCTTCGACACCTGCGGCGCGCAGCGTCCAGCTCCAGCGTGGGCCGCGGCGTGCCTCGAACGCGACGCCCTCGCGCGTGAAGCGCGCGGTGTGACGCGGATGCACGAGCGTGAAGCCGCCGTCCACCGGTGCGAGCGTGTTGACCGCGCGCGCGATCGCCTCGTCGGGCGTGATGCGCGCGGGCGTCGTGGCCGCGGGGGCCGCGGCGGACGGCGCGGGAGCGTGCGCCGGGAGCAGGCGCGCTCCCGCCACGGCGAGTGTGACGGCGAGGGCGAGTGCGACGGCGTGACGTGGCGTGGCGGGCGTCATGAGTGTCCTCGAGGGGGCGGTCAGTCTTCGAGTTCGGAGGCGAAGGCGTGGCCGGCGTACGCGGTGACCGGAGCGGACTCGCGCGGAGCGGGCGTGCCGAAGTAGCGGCGGTGGGCGCGGTCCACGATCTCCGCGACCAGGGTGTCGAACGTGTAGCCCGCGACGCCGGCGGCGCGCATGTACGAGCCGCCCGCGCCGAGCGACGCCATGGAGTTGATCTCGAGCACGCTCGGCTCGCCGTCGAGGCCGATGCGCACGTCGATGCGCGCGTAGTCGCGGCATCCGCACGCGCGCCAGACCCTGTGCGCGAGCGCATGCAGCTTGCGCTCGAGTACGACGTCGAGCGGGGCCGGGCAGACCTTTTCGGGCTCGTCGTCCGTCTTGTGGAACTTGTCGCCCTTGCTGACGATGCGCGAGGCACGGCCGCCGAAGTCGAGCTCGACGATCGGGAGCACTTCGACCGGGTCGTTGCCGAGCAGGCCGATCGCGACTTCGCGGCCGTCGACGTACTCCTCGACGAGCGCGTCCTGACCGTACGTGGCGACGATGCCGGCCACGGCGGCCTCGACCTCGGCGCGATCGTGCACGAGCGACAGCCCGAGGCTCGTGGACTCGTGGCGCGGCTTCACGACGAGCGGGAAGCGCAGCGACTCGTCGAAGTCCGCGGCCGACCACATCGTGCAGAAGCGCGGCGTGCGTACGCCCGCCTTCTCGATGAGCAGCTTCGTGAGCACCTTGTCCAGGCATGCCGCGTGGCCGCGCGGGCTCGAGCCCGTGTAGGGCACGCCGATGCTCTCGAGCACGCCGGGCACGTGCACGTAGCGGCACTCGCCCTGCACGCCGTAGGCCATGTTGAACACCATGCCCGTGGGTCGTCCGGTCGCGGGGTCGGCCGGCATGAACTCCGCCAGGCGCGCGAACAGCGTGCCGTCGCCTTCGAGCACGATGGCCTCGTGGCCGGCGGTACGCAGCGCGTCGAGGACGCCCTGCACGGCGGCGCGGCCGTACTTCTCGGCCGTCGGCACGCCGAAGCGGGCGACGACACCTTCGTTCCTGCGGTTGCGGACGACGGCGATCTTCATGACGCGGAACTCTCCGGCGTGGTGGTGGTGACCGTGGAGGGAAGTTCGTACGAGTCGGTCATGGCCTTGCGGGCCGCTTCGAGCCGCTTGCGGCGTTTCTTGCGCCGGCGCTTCTTGACCGGCGGATTCAGCGAGGCGAACAGTCGGAAGCCGAGGAACTCGGCGGTGAGCAACATGAGCGCGACCTCGACGAGCAGCAGTTCGGGATGGTCGAAGAGCAGCGCCTCGAACCCGCGCACCGCCGACAGCTGCGCGATGAACACGCCGAGCGCGACGGTGGCGAAGCCGCGCCAGAGCGCCGAGCGCGGGCCTTCGCGGCGCAGCGCCGAGGCGAAGCCCTCGGCCGTCAGGCTCAGCACGACGATCGGGAAGTAGCCCGCGCGAGTCAGCGCGTGCCAGCCGAACGCGCGGCCGACGAGCACGGTGAGCACGATCACGAGCGCGACCGTGCTGAGCACGGACGAGAGCCGGGCGTACCGGGGCAGCTTCATGCGCGCGAGCAGCGGCCGCACGGCGACGATCGTCGCGAGCACGACCGTGACGAACGTCAGACCGACCACGAGCCCGGTCATGCGGAACGCGATCGCGAGCAGCACGGAGCGGAAAGGCCCGAGGACACGTACGCCGAGCGTGAGGCGGAAGAACACGGCGAAGAGCGCGCCGAGCGGCACGAGCAGCACGTGCGAGAGGTGCGACGACAGCGGGCCGTGCGCGTGCCGGAGCGCCACGAACTGGCGCACGGGCTCGGCGAGCGGGGAGGGCACGAGCTTGAGCGCGAGCACGAACGCCGCGAGCGCGAGCAGGGCGAGCATGGTGCCGCGGCGGAGCGCACGGCGGCGTGCGATGCGCTGTTCGCGCTTCGACGGGCCGGCGCTCACGGGCGTGAGGGTGTCACTCGCCATGGGCGACCCCTTCGCGGCGCGGATCGGCGACGCCGCTCCAGGCGCCGGCTTCGTCGCGCACGAGCGCCTGCACGCAGCCCATCGCGTAGCTGCGCGCCGCGCGCGGCACGAGCGGCCCACGGAAACGCCGCGCGAGCCGGTCGAGCAGCGCCGGGCTCGAGGCGCGCGACTCGACCATGTACGGCCCCGGCAGCGTGGGGTGCACGCGCGGCGCATCCACGGCCTCGGCGATCGTGCGGCCACGCAGCGTGGCCTGCAGGATCACCTGGAGGAGCGACGACGTGATGCGACGGCTGCCGGCGGCGCCGAGCGTGAACCACGGCGTGCGTGCGGTCCCGGCGGGCCCGCGGAACACCACCGTGGGGGCGGCGTTCGACTGCGGGCGCGCGCCGGAGCGCAGTCGCGCCGGTCCGCGGCGGCGCGAGCACGTGCAGAGGTAGTTGTTGTAGAAGAAGCCGAGCTTCTCGTTCGCGACCTTGGCGCCGAAGAGCGACTGGATGGACTGCGTGAGCGAGACCACCATGCCGTCGGAGTCGGCGACGCAGAGGTGCGTCGTGTCGCCCGGGCCTTCGGGCTGGGCGATGCGCGGGCGCGGCATGCGCGCGAGCGTTTCGGCCGCGATTTCGCCCGCGTGCTCGGCGCCGAGCATGAAATCCAGGAATGTGCCGGTGAAGCGGTCGGCGGGCAGCGGCCAGCGCGCGCGCTCGCGGAAGACACCGTCCACGACGAGCGCGAAGCGCTCGTACCAGAGCGCTTCGTCACCGGCCGTTTCGTCGAGCGAGAGCGCTTCGGCGAGGCGCAGGCCGAGCAACAGCTGCAGACCACCGCCGGGCGGGGGCACGGTCACGACCTCGTGGCCGCGGAAGTTCATCGAGAGCGGCTCGCGCTCCGCGGGGCGGGCGGCGGCCGCGAGGTCTTCGAGCCCGATCAACCCCTCGTGCACGCGCATGTCGTCCGCGATCTCGCGCGCGAGGCCGCCGGTGTAGAAGTCCTGGACGCCGTGACGGGCGAGCCGTTCGAGCGTCGCGGCGAGTTCCGCCTGGCGCAGCAGCGTGCCGCGGCGCGGCGCCTTGCCGCCGGGCAGGAACGTGCGCGCGCCGAACCCGGTCGCCGCGAGCGCGTCCGTGCACCACTGTACGTGGCGACGCAGCAGGGGCGAGACGGCGAAGCCTTCGCGAGCCGCGCGGCGCGCGGGCTCGAGTACGCGCGCGACCGGCAGGCGTCCGAAGCGCTCGCTCAGCGCGCCCACGGTGGCCGGCATGGAAGGCACGGTCGTCGCGCGGAAGCCCTTGCGCTGGGCGGCACGGTCGATCGCACGCCGCGTCGCGCCGCGCGGCGCGTGCGAGTGCCCGTCGAGCACGGTGCACGTGCCGGCCGGCGCGTGCACGAGCAGCGTCGCCTGGCCGCCGAGACCCGAGCCGCTCGGCTCGACCACCGCGAGCGTCCACGCCGCGGCCGCCGCGGCGTCGGCGGCGTTGCCGCCCGCGCGCAGCATCTCGAGCGCGGCCTCGGTGGCGAGCGGGTGCGCCGTGGCGACGGCGTGGCCCGTGCGGATGGCGGTCGGTGAGGTCACGGGATTCAGCGGACCTCGACGAGGTCGTCGAACCAGTGCGCGGAGTCGTCCCGGCGGCAGACCATGACGCGGCCTTCGTCCTGCGGGTGACGCGCACGGTGGTAGCGCAGGTAGAGGTGCTCGGCGTCGAGGCCGACCACTTCGATCTTGCCGCTCGCGTGCGACATGCTGAACCGTGCGCGGCGGTTGAGGCCGGAGACCTTGCGCTGGGCCTGCTGGAACAGCTGGTAGCCCTCGGTGATCGGGATGTCGTAGGCCTGGTTGCCGGCCGTCGGACGGCACTGGAAGAGGTAGTACTGCGGCGCGCCGAGCAGGCTCATCTCGGTGAACAGTTCCGCGAGCACGTCCGCGTCGTCGTTGATGCCGCGGATGACCGGGCACTGGTTCACGACGCGCACGCCGTTCTCGATCAGGCAGGCGATGCCCTCGCGCGCCTCGGGAGTGAGCTCGCGCGGGTGGTCGAAGTGCGCCATCACGTAGACCGCGCGCGGGCCGGACGTGATCTCGCGCAGCAGCGCCTGCAGGTCGGCGTCGTCGGTGACGCGGAATGGGTTGAAGGCGGGCATCTTCGAGCCGATGCGGATCGTCTTCACGTGGGGCATCGCCGCGAACCGCTCGAGGATCACGCGCAGCTTGCCCGTGCTCATGATGAGCGGGTCGCCGCCCGTGAGCAGCACGTCCGTGATTTCGGTGTGCTGGCCGATGTACTCGTAGGCCGCGGACAGGTCGTGGATGGTCTCGTCGTTGTCGTTCATGAACAGCCGCTTGCGGAAGCAGTAGCGGCAGTACGCGCCGCACACGCTGTTCACCAGCACGAGCGCGGTGTCGCGGTACTTGTGCTGCACGCCCTTCACGACGTAGTTGCTCGCCTCGTTGCTGGCGTCGAGCGCGCCCCAGTCGTTCAGCTCCTCCCGGCGCGGGATCACGAGCTGGCGGATCGGGTCGGCGGGATCGTTCCAGTCGATGAGATCGAGGTAGTAGCTGTTCGCGCGGAACACGTAGCGCTGGGCGACCGCCTCGATCTGCTGCGCGACCTCGGGCGGGAGGTTCGGGATCTGGCTCGCCGAGCGGTAGTACTTCACCTTGCGCTCGGGCGCCGGCGCCGGCAGGTCGGGCCGGACGAACTCGACGGTGGGCGCGAGCGACAGGGAGGCGCCGGGCAGTGGGTTCGAGGCTGCAGCCATCCCGATGGGGTTCACGTGACTCCTCCGACTCGTGGGGCGGATCGCTCGGGGGGCCGGAGGGGCCGGGCTCTTCGCGATCCAGACGGTGGTGCGGTCGGGCACCTTCGTCCCCACAGGTGTGCTCCCACACAATCCTGATACGTGGGGCGACACGAAATGCACGAAACCCGCCCCGGCGTGGGCCGGAGCGGGTTCGTGTGCGGGGGAAGGTCAGTTGTTGACGATGATCTGGGCGCCGAGAGCCTGGGCGCCCGAGCCTCCGAGGAAGCCCTTGGCGAAGACCGTGTAGATCTTGCCCGCCTGCAGGGCGACGCCCGGCAGGGGCAGCGCCACCGTGCTCGTCCCGGCGACGCGGACCTCGAGGTCGTACGTCCCCGCGGTGACCGGGGTGAAGCTCGACGCCGAACGGAAGGCCTGGTTCGGGAAGAGCGTCGGACCGGACGTGACCGCCACGTCCACCGCCGGGGCGTTGGGCGAGAGGTGCACGAACCGGACGTGCGCCTTGCCGGTGGCCGGAGCGGTGAGATCGTCGGTGAGCACGAGCGGCGCGAGGCGCGACACCGAGTCGGTCGCGAACACCGTGTAGTGCGCGCCCGCCGACAGCGGCAGGTTGGCCTCGATCACGGTGGTCGTGGTGCCGCCGACGTTCACCTTCACGTTGCGCGTGCCCGAAGCGACGCCGAGGTAAGGCGTGTTGGCCGGGAAGGCGAGACCGGTGCCCTGGACGGCGTTGT
This sequence comes from Candidatus Eiseniibacteriota bacterium, assembly GCA_016215625.1. Lineage (GTDB taxonomy): Bacteria > Eisenbacteria > RBG-16-71-46 > RBG-16-71-46 > RBG-16-71-46 > CAIXRL01. Next base: position 46,554 of record JACRIW010000004.1, read on the forward strand.
CCACGAGCAGGTCGACGGCCGGAGCATCGGGGGAGGCGTGCACGACCATGACGCTGGACTGCGACACCGGCGCGACGGGGTTGTTGTCGTCGCTGCAGCTGGCGAGGGCGAACGAGGACGCGAGGGCGATCGCGAGGACGGCGAAGCGAGTGGGCTTGTTCATGGGAGTCTCCGGGGCTGTGCGAGTGCGGCCGGCATCCACCGGCCCGGCGAGGAAGAGGTGTCGCGACGAGCGACGTGGCCTTCGATGGCGGTCCCTCTCCTGCGATTCATGGTATGCAGTGGAAATGAAGAGGATTTGAATAGATCGGACAATCGCCCTCTCGCCTCCCTCCATCTTCACCGAACCGGTGTTTCGACCCGGCCCCGGATCGGTGTGCCGTGCGAAACCTCTTCAAAACGATTGCAGTCATCCGTTAGGGTGCGTCCGGATCCGAAGCGTGAGCGGGCGGGACCGGAATGGAGGAATCATGGCGGCGAAGAAGGCCAGGCGGGCTCCGGCGCGCCCCGAGGAAGACGGCGGAGGACTCTCGATCGGGGCGCTCTCGCGCGCGACGGGGATCCCCGTACAGACACTGCGGACCTGGGAGCGCCGCTACGGTGCGCCGACGCCCGAACGCAAGCCGTCCGGGCACCGCCTGTATCCGGTGACGGAGATCGAGAGGTTGCGCGCCGTGTCGGCACTGCTGGCCAACGGTCATCGCGCCGCCGACGTGCTGCCGCGATCGGCGAGCGAGCGGGCCGGCCTGCTCGAGGCGGCGGGAGCCGACACACCCACCGCGGTGCCCGCGCTGCGTGTCGGCCCCGCGGGCGAGGCGCCCGACTTCGGTCCCGTGCTGCAGGCGGTGCGGCGCTTCGATCGGGCGCAGATCGTCGCCTGGCTGCATGCGCAGTGGTCGCGGCTCGGGCCGCTGCTCTTCCTGCAGGACCTCGCGGGGCCGTTCCTGCAGCGCATCGGCGAGCAGTGGAGCGACGGCGCGCTCGAGATCCGGCACGAGCATTTCGCGACGGCCTGCCTCACCGACGTGCTTCGCGAGGTGCGCGAACCCTTCGACCGCCAGGCGAAAGGTCCGCGCGTGATCGCGGCGTTGCTCTCGGGCGATCGCCACGAGGGAGGCCTTCTCATGGTGAGCGTGCTGCTCGCCGTGCGGGGCTTTCGCGTCGTCTATCTCGGCGTGGACACGCCGGCGGCCGAGGTGATCGGGGCGGCGAAGGAAGCGAACGTGCACGCGGTGGCCGTCAGCGTTTCGCCCTCGGTGCCCGCCGCGGGAGCGCGGCGTGGAATCGTCGCGCTGCGCCGTGCGCTGCCGCGCCGGGTCGCCCTCTGGTTGGGAGGCAGCGGCAGCCCGGACGGTGTCGCGGGCTGCGTTCGGTTCACGTCGCTCACCGAAATGGACGAGGCGATCGCCGCGCGGCGGTGAGCGCGGCGCCGCGCGTGAACTTCCGGAGAGCGAAGTGACTTTTCGGGGCCGGGGACGGTCCGTAGTCTCGCAGAACTCCCGCCGGGCCCGATTCCGCGCCTGGTCACCGTCCCACTCACGCTCCGAAAGGACTCGTCGTCACCCATGCGTCTCCTGCGCTGGACCCTCGCTTCGTCGTTGCTGCTCGTCGCCACCTCGGCGTACGCCGACACTCCAAGGCCCGCCGAGCCGGGACCGTGGAAGCTCGGCGCGGTCGCCGGGCTCAACGTCTCGCAGAGTTCATTCAGTTCCAACTGGGCAGGTGGCGATCGCGGTTCGATCGTCTGGGTGCTCAACTCCGACGTCAACGCCGAGCGCCAGTTCTCGAAGAGTTTCAACCTCGCCAACCGGCTGCAGCTCGCCTATGGGCAGACGTCGCGTCAGACCGCGAACGCCGCGGGTGACCTCGTCTGGGACACGCCGGACAAGACGACCGACCTGATCGCGTTCGAGTCCACGGGGCGCTTCACGCTCGATCGCTGGGCGGACCCCTACGCCGCGCTCCGGATGGACTCGCAGTTCGAGGACCAGAGCAGCCCGCTCGGTGTCGTGCGCTTCAACCCCGTGAAGCTCAAGGAGACCGGCGGCATCGCGCGCTTGCTCTTCAAGAGTGAGGATTCCGAGGGACTGATGAGGCTCGGCCTCGGCTTCCGCCAGACGATCGCGCGCAGCATCGATGCGGTGACCCTCGAGAAGCAGGGTTTCACCAGCAACGACGGCGGTCTCGAGTGGCAGACGAACATCACCCGGCCGGTGCTCGAGAAGAAGGTCCTCTACAAGGGGCAGCTGCTCGTGTTCGTTCCCGTGTTCTACTCGAAGGCCGGCGCGCTCGACCAGTTCGACGCCGCCGCGCTCGCCGCCTTCCCGGGGCGCGAGGCCGTGGCCGACTTCTGGCGCGCGCCGGACGTCAGCTTCCAGAACAACTTCTCGGCCGCGATCACGAAATACCTTTCGGTCAATCTCTACGCCCAGCTCGTGTACGACAAGTTCGACTCCGCGGCGAACGTGGATCCGTCCAAGCCGCTCGCCGAGCAGGTGGCCGAAGTGGACCGCAATGTCCGCAAGGCGGGGCAGTTCAAGGAGACGCTGTCGCTGGGGCTGACCTACCGGCTCTTCTGATCGGGGACAGCTGCCCCGGGGGGCTTCCGGCGAGCGGGCCGCCCGGCGAGAAAGCCGTGGCGGCCAGTCGGCCGCGTTCAGTAGACTTCCCGGCTCATCGGCCGGCCCTGCAACCCGGCACCGCGCTCACCCCATCTCGGAAGGGCCGCACCCATGACCTTGTCACTCCGTCATTTGGCGATGCCGTTCGTCGTCGGCTGTGCACTCGTGATCGGCGCTTCGATCGGGCGCGCGGCGACCCCGATCACGTTCGACACCTATCCGAACGGCACCGCGATCTCGGCCCAGTACCTGGCGCAGGGCGTGAAGTTCTCGAGCTTCGGATCCCCGTGCACGATCTTTCTCGACGCGGCCGAAGCGACGTCCTCGCCCAACATCCTCGTCGGTGTCGGCGGGAGCGTGTACCGCGACATCGACGTCACGATGGTGGACCCGGCGACGGGACTCCCTTCGGCCGCGTGGCGCGCCTGCCACGTGGCGCTCAACGTGATCAGCGTCGGCTGGTCCGCCGTGACCGTGACGTCGTTCGACGGTGCGGGTGCCGTGCTTCAGTCGTTCCCGCTGAGCTACCCGGCCGGTCCGCAGAACGGCTTCGGCAAGGTGGACCACCTCGAGTTCACGACGCCCGGCATCGCGAAGGTCTCGATGCACTTCACGAACGTGAACTTCGGCGACGGCATCGGCATCGACGACGTGCTCGTCGACTTCGCATGCAACACGCCCGCACAGGGCTCGACCTGGGGACGGCTGAAGCAGTTGTACCGTTGAGCCGCGAGGCGTCCGCAGATCGTGGGCGCGGCGCTGCAGAAGATCGCGCAGGACGCCGACATCTCGCGCACGAGGTTCGAGATCCTCGCGTCGGCGTCGCCCTCGGCCACGGTACCGGGGCGCTCAGCGAGGGAAAGCGAAAGCCGCCGCTTCCCGAGGCTCCGGGACGCGGCGGCTTCGTCTCTTCCGGCTCGAGAGGTGCGCGGCCGGTCAGCCTTTGGTCGCGGCTGCGTGGCGCTCCGCCACCACGTCCCAGTCCACGACCGAGTGGAACGCGGTCACGTATTCCGCGCGGCGGTTCTGGAACTTCAGGTAGTAGGCGTGCTCCCAGACGTCGAGGCCGAGCAGCGGCGCGAGCCCCTGCGTGAGCGGGGAGTCCTGGTTCGGCGTGGAGAGCACCTTGAGCGCGCCGGTCGAGTCCGCGGCGAGCCACGCCCAGCCGCTGCCGAAGACCGCTGCGGCCGCGGCGTCGAACTTCGACTGGAACCCTTCGACCGAGCCGAACGTCTTCGCGAGCGCCTCGGCGAACGTGCCGGTGGGTGCGGCCGGGCCGCCCTTCTTGAGGCTCGTCCAGAACAGCGAGTGATTGTGGTGCCCGCCGCCGTGATTGCGCACCGCGGTGCGGATGTCCTCGGGCACCTTGCCGAGATCGCGCAGCAGCTGCTCGATCGTCCAGCCCGCGACTTCGGCTCGGCCCGCGACGGCTTTGTTGAGATTGTTCACGTAGGCCGCATGGTGCTTGTCGTGATGGATCTGCATGGTCTGCGCGTCGAAGTGCGGCTCGAGCGCGTCGAAGGCGTAGCCGAGGGCGGGCAGCGTGAAGGGGCCGGAGGGTGCGGGCGGTGCCGCGGCGGGTGCCGCCGCGGGCGCCGCGGCCGCGCCCGCGAGGGCGAAGACACGCTGCGGTGCGAGCGGCAGCGTCGCCGCTCCGAGGGCGATCAGTTTCATCGCGTGGCGTCGATCCATGGGGCGCTCCTTGTGAGCAGGGGGAGTCCGGGGAGGTCAGGCGGCGCCGCTTGGATGCGTGATCCGCCTGTTGCGATGCGGGCGGCTTCGCGTCTCCGCGATGCCGCCCGTTCGTCCGCTCCCAGATGCGGGGCCGTCAGTGTCCCGCGGTCGCTCCCGGCTTCGGGCGCGCGTTCCAGAGGAAGCCCATCAGGATCATCGCGATCGCCGCGAAGCCGATCATGCTCGGCGCCCACGCGTCCCAGCCGTATTTGTCCACGAGCCAGCCGATCCCGATGCCGGCAAAGAAGCCGCCCACGTACTGCATGCCGTCGAACATGCCCGCGGCGGTCGCCGCGGCACGCTTGCCGCCGAAGTCCATGGACGCGGTGCCCGAGAGCATCGAGTGCACCATCGAGATCGCGAGCGAGTTCAGGCTGAAGGCCACGATGAGCATGGTGAGGGACGGCCCGCCCATGATCACCGCGAGGCACGCGACGATGATCGCGTAGCCGATGAACGCGACCGGCGGACGGCGGGCGCCGAACACCTTGTCGCTCATGTAGCCCGCGACGAACGCGCCGAGGATGCCGCAGCCGACGATCGCGAGCGCGCCGCTCTTGAAGATGGGCGAGTCGAGCTTCATGCCCTGCGCTTCCTGCATGTAGCGCGGGAACCATTCCTCGAAGCCCTTGCGCACGAGACCGGTGCAGAACTCGGCCGCCGCGATCGTGATCGCGACGGGGTTCGTGAACACCTTCTTCGCGACGTAGCCGAGCGTGATCTTCTCGGTGTCGCCGCTCGTGGCGTCCTGCGGGTCGAACTCGTCGAGGCCCGCGTCCTTGGGCGTGTCGCGCACGACCATGGTGGTGAGCACCGCCATGATCGCGACGAGCGCCGAGGGGATGAAGAACTTCCACTGCCACGGCGCGGCGACGACGACCGCCGCGGTGCCGATCGCGTACACGGCGGCGCGGCCGCTCTGGATCATCGAGCCGAAGATGGCGCTGAAGACGCCGCGCTCCTTCACGTGGAACCAGCCGCTGTTCACCTTGATCAGCGCGAGCGCGCTGTAGGACTGGAAGAACATGTTCAGCGTCCAGACCGTGGTGAAGTAGGCGAGCAGCACCGCGGGGGTGTTCACGATCCCGAGGTAGGCGCCGAGGCCGAACGCGAAGTTGAAGACGCATGCGCCCGTCGCGCCGATGATCATCGCCTTGCGGCCGCCGAGCTTGTCTGCGATCGGGCCGTTGAAGATGGCCGCGAGACCGTAGAGCAGCGTGGCGGACGAGATGATGCCGCCGATTTGAGCTTTGCTCCATCCGAACTCGTCGGAGAGCGACTTGTTGGCGAAGGAGAAGTTGTAGCGCGCCGTGTACATCGCGGCGTAGGTGAGTCCGAGCACCAGCCAGTTCTGCGTGCGGCGCTTCAGGAACTCGTTCGAATGCTGGATCGGCTGCTGAGCCGACATGCGGCCTCCGTGCGTGCAGGATCCTTCGTTTCATCAGTCGTGGAGTGTGCTTTGTAGCGGCCGGAGCCGGACCGGTCAAGCGAACGCAAAGCCCGCGGGGACTTGCCGGAAGCGCGCGGCCGTGCGCGGGAATCGGCGAACCGAGCCGCACGTTCGGGGGTAAGGCGCGCATGCGGGTGGGAACGGCGCCGCGACCACGGGAAGGGCCCGTGGAAAGGGCCGGCCCACGACGCCGGACGGGACATGACCCTGCATCTGCGCACACGCCCGATTCTCATCACGCTGGTCGGCACGATCTTCGTCCTCGCCATTTTGGGAGCGCTCGCCGGCTGGTCCACGTGGCTCGCTCCGTCGCCGCGATTCCACGGGCTCGAGCCGGTATTCGATCTCGCGGGCGAGAACAACGTTCCCACCTGGTTCTCGACCGTGCTGCTCACCGGCGCCGCGATCACGATCTCGCTCGTCGCGTGGCGTGCCGGGCGGGTGGGCGACCCGGAAGCGCCGAATGTCTGGCGGTGGTGGGCGCTCGCCGTCGGCGTCGCGTTCATCTCACTGCTCGAGGACGCGTCGCTCTTCGAACGCGCGATCGCGTTCACGGCGGCGGGACGGCGGTTCGAGGTGCCACAGTGGTTCTGGCGGACGGCGGGCCTCGCCGTCGTCACGTCCGCGGCGTTCGTATACGCGCCGCTGCTCGTCGGGCGGCCGCGTGGACGCGCGGCGCTCTTCGCGCTCTCGGCCGTCGTGATGCTCGGAGGGCACGCGGCATTCGCACGGCTCGGCGGCTGGATGTTCTGGCACGGCGGCGTGCATCAGGCCGGTTTCGTGTTCGCGCGCGTGGCGGAGGAGACCTGCAAGATGCTCGGCACCGTGATGCTGCTGTCCGCGACGCTGTCGGAACTGCGTGAAGGCGGAGAGGTGCGGGTGCGAGTGGAGTGAAAGGGGCGGGCGTGACGCGGTCTCGACCGAACATGCGCCAGCGCATGCGAATCGACACGCCGCGTGAATGCGCGGAGCCTATGCCCCCAGCCGCGACCTCAGCTGTCGCGCGCGGGCGCGGCTCACGGGCACCTCGGTCCGCGCCGCATCGTTCATCTGCAGCCGCCAGGTGCCGGCGAAGCCCGGACGCAGTGCGACGGCGCGGTCGAGATTCGCGATGGCCGAGCGGTGCACGCGCGTGAACTTCGCGGGATCGAGCCGCTTCTCGAGTTCGTCGAGCGTGAAGTTCACGTAGTGCCTGTCGCCCTCGACCGCGGCGAACACGAGCTTGTCCTCGGCGCCGAACCACAGCACGTCTGCCGACTTGAGGATCAGCTGCTTCGTACCGACGCGTACGGTGAAGCGGTCGAGGTGCGGCTCGACCGCGCCCGTTCCGCCCGAACGCCCGACCGCGGCGAGCAGTTCCTCGAGCCGGCGCGACAGTTCCTCGGGCTTCGCCAGATCCGTCCGCACGCGCGCGAGCGCCTCGGCGAGACGCTCGGCGCGGAAGGGTTTGAGCAGGTAGTCCACCGCGTTCGCCTCGAACGCGCGTACGGCGTACTGGTCGAACGCGGTGACGAACACGACGGCCGGCCGGGGCTCGAGCCGCGCGAGCAGTGCGAACCCGTCGTCGCCCGGCATCTGGATGTCGAGCAGGATCGCGTCGGGCTTCGCCGCGACGATCACGCGCTCGGCTTCGTTCGCCGAGCCGGCCTCGCCCACGATCTCGGCGCCGCCGATCTGCTCGAGCAGCCGCCGCGCGCGGGCGCGCGCGAGCGGTTCGTCGTCCACCAGCACCAGCCGCAGGGGAGGGGCGTTCATGGCTCGCGTTCTACCACGACAGGCCGAACCCGGCCACCAGCATGCGGTCGCTGAAGTACGAGTACTCCGGCAGGCGCTTCGTGTAGTTCGAGTTGTAGACGTATTCGAGCACGTTCGGTGTGTCGAGCACGTTCATGGCTTCGAGGTACGCGACGCACACGTTGCTCGCGCGCAGACCGCCCAGCTTCGGCAGCGAGAACAGCCGCATGAGTCGGACATCGAGCCGGTCGTAGGCGGGCATGGTCGCCGAGCCGTGCGCGCCGTACACGGGATGCCACACGCCGCGCGTGTGGTCCCACACCGCGCCGACGACCGGCGTCCACGGCCGCCCGCTCGAATGCGTCCAGCGCGCGCCCGTGTGCCAGCGTCCGCTCCACTCGTACTTGCCGACCACGGTGAGCGAGTGCTTCACCGCGCCCGAGGCGCGCACCTCCTCGGGGTCGTCGAACTGCCGGCGGCGGCTGTCGAGCCAGCCGTACGACACCCAGCCGTTCACCTGCTTCCACGTGCCCTGCACGAACACGTCCGCGCCGCGCGCCCGCCCCGTGCCTTCGGCGCGATACCACGTGACCGGATCCACGAGCGGCAGGTTCCGGTAGCGCTTCTCGTAGCCTTCGAGGCGCACGTTGCCGAAGTCCGACTTCCATTCGTAGCCGGCGATCCAGTGGTCCGCGTATGCGGGCTCGAGCGTCGGGTTGCCGTAGCGCGCATCGAGCAGCGTGAGCGTCGGCAGCTGGTGATAGCGGCCGGCCGCGACGCGCAGCGTCTGGTGCTCGTCCACGAGCAGCGCGAGCGCCGCGCGCGGGTCCACCGTCCAGCGGTCGCTCGCGTCGGCGAGGTCGGCGCGCGCGCCGAGCGTGGCGTAGAGCGTGCCCGCCACGCGCAGCTTGTCCTCGAGGTAGAAGCCGGGCTCGCGCGTCACGCGCGCGGTGCCGTACGCGCGCCCGGGGGCGCCCGAGGCGAGGTCGGTGCTGTCGGCGGCGGCGAATCCGGATCGGTCGCTGGCTCGGCGCCGCCACACGGCGCCACCGGAGAACTGGTGGCGCGGTCCCGCGGCCCACGTGAGGTCCACGTCGGCCTGGGTGGTGCGCTCGTCGGTGCGCTGGACGAACTCCGCGAAGCTCCACGCCGAACGCCACGCCTGTGACGTGAGGTTCGCGCGCACGGCGACGCGGCCGAGGATCGCGTCCTGCAGATGGAGTGCGCCGAAACCGTTCCGCGCGTTCGAGGCGTAGAGCTCCTTCACGTTGAGCGCGTTCGCCTCGACCGCGAGATGCTCGTTCGAGCCGATCCCGAGCAGCGAAAGCCGCCCGGTGGGCGAGTAACGCCACAGCAGCTTGGCCGCGCCGTTCTCGCTCCAGGGCGCCTGCACGTAGTCGTTCGTCACGCCGTTCGCGCGCAGCAGCATCTCGGGGATGCTCTTCGCGGTGGTCACCATGAGCGACAGCCGGTCGGGAACGAGCGCCCACGTCGTCGAGACGCCGTAGCCGGCCATGTTCGCGCCGACGTTCACCGCGCGCAGGTTCATCGGGTCCTGCGTCTCGATGTCGAGCACGCCGCTCATCGCGCCGCCGTACTTGCTCGTGAAGCCGCCGCTCGAGAAGAACGCGCTCTTGAGCATGTAGGCGTCGAGGATGCTGAAGAGGCCGCCCGAGGCGCCCTCGTAATGGTAGGGATGGCCGATCTCGGCGCCGTCGAGCCGGATGACGGTCTCGGACGGATCGCCGCCGCGCACGTAGAGCGCCGCGCCTTCGGCCGGCGCGTTGATGCCCGGCAGCGCGCGGAGCGACTGGAAGATGTCTGCCGCACCGCCGGGCGTCATGAGCACGTCGGCGCGGCGCACGACGGCGCCCTCGCTCTTGCCGGTCTTGCCGAACGCGGACGCTTCGACGTTGACTTCGGCCACGGGCACCGGTTCGTCGGGCAGCGTGACGCGCAGCGGAGCGAGACCCTCGCGCACGACGAGCGAGATGCGCGAACGCTGGTAGCCGATCTGCGCGCACTCGAGCACGCACGGGCCGTCGGGCAGCTCGATCGTGAAGGCGCCGCGATCGTCGGTGATGACGCCCTTCTGCAGCGCGGGCACGCGCACGTTCGCGAACTCGACCGGCCTGCCGTCGCGGTCCACGACGACGCCGGTCACGCGTGCGGCGAGGGCGGGTGACACGGCCGCGCACGCGAGCGCTAGCGCGGAGAGCAGCAGCGTGCGCGCGTTCACCGGGCGCCGCCTTCGGCGAGGTGCTTCTCCGCGTCCGGGAGCAGCCGCTTCGAGAGCCACGCGTGCCCGGGCGCGATCGCGAGCGCTTCGCGGAAGCGCGCCGCGGCGGTCTTCCAGTCGTTCGCGCGGCTCGCGCAGATGCCCGCCCACAGGTGTGCGTCGGCGCGGCCCCAGGCGTCCGGCCCGGCGCCGCGTGCGGCGTCCGCGTCGGCGAGCGCGATGGCACGCTCGAAGACCGGCTTCGCCTTGTCGGGACCGCCCCCCACGAAGGCCGGCATGTGCAGCGTGTTGATGCCCTTGAGCAACTGCACGCGCGGGTTCTCCGGCTCGAGCGCCTCGGCCTTGCCGTACGCCTCGATCATCTCGGGCCCCAGCGACATCGAGGCGGCCGGATTGAACGCGAGCGAGAGCGCCTGCAGCGCCGCCTTGAGCGCGATCGCATCCGCATGCTTCGGCTTCGCGGCGAGTACGCGGTCGCACGCCGCGATGCTCTCCTTGCACAGCTTCTTCGCCGCTTCCTTGTCGGTCTCGGTGAGCATCGGCAGCGCGCGCCAGCCGCAGAGCGCGATCCAGTAGTTCAGGACGGGCGAGTCCGGCTCGGCGGCGAGCATGGCGGCGAAGACCGCACGCGTCCGCAGGATCTCCTTCGGTTCGCCCTTCGTGACGGCTTCGTCGAGCTGGCGCTGGGCCGCCACGAGCTCGGCGGGCGAGGCCGCGCGGGCCGTCGTGGTCACGGCGCAGGCGATCACCACGAGGAGCGGGAGTGCGATCAGGAAACGTCGGAGCATGGGTGGAGTCCTTTCGAGGGGAGGCGTCAGGTGCGCCAGGGCAGCGTGACGAGCAGTTGCGCGCCGCGCCCGGGCGTGGAATGGACGGTGAGTTCGTGGCCGGGGCCGGCGAGGCGGAGCCGCTCGCGGACGCTTTCGAGCCCGACGCCGTGTCCGCTCGGGCTCGCGCCGGGAAGGAATCCGGGTCCGTCGTCGCCGACGACGATCTCGAGGGTGTCGGCGACGCGGCGCGCTTCGAGACGGATCGTGCCGCCGGCTTCTCGCGGCGCGACGGCGTAGCGCACCGCGTTCTCGACGAGCGGTTGCAGCAGCAGGCTCGGGAGCAGCGCGCTCTCGACCCCGGGCTCGATCCGCTCCTCGACGCGCAGGCGGTCGCCGAGGCGCACGCGTTCGATCGCGAGGTACGAGCGCAGGAACGCCAGCTCGTCCGCGAGCTTCGCGTGTTCGCGGCTCGACGACGTGAGCGCGTAACGGAAGACGTCCGCGAGCCGCGTGACGACGTCCTCGGCGGCGTCGGGGTTCTCGGAGATGAGCGAGGCGATCGCGTTGAGCGTGTTGAAGAGGAAGTGCGGGTTGATCTGCGCACGCAGGGCGCGCAGTTCCGCCTGCGCGAGTTCGGCACGGATGCGCTCGACCTGCTGCGCGCGCTCGATCGCCTGCCGGTAGAACACGCGCGCGTAGATGATGCCGCTGAAGAGCGTCGCGAAGAGCAGCGAGTAGAGCCCGGTCGCGACCCAGGCGGAGGAGCTGTTGAGGAAGTGCGGCCACACGAACAGCTGCACCAACCACGCCGCGACGTACGAACCGAGGATGCTCGTGAGCGTGTACGCCACACCCTCGACGATCCAGTGCGGGTGCGGCGTGTCGAACGCCCTGAGCACGTTCGGGACGACCCACTTTTCGGCGGCGATCAGCGCGTAGCGGATGCTGAACGCGAAGACGAGCGAGATCGCGAAGGAGAGTTTGTACGTTTCCCACGTGCTGCCGTTGAGGAGCCCGAAGAAGAGCGTGAACGGGATCGCCCAGAGTGGCGTGAGGAGGAAGTACGTGAGGTGGTTCCGGCGCGGCGAGCGCGCGGGGCGGGTCACGACGGGTGCGTTCATGCCCTCAGGAAACGGCAGAACGGCCGTTCGCGCGACGGCATGCCCGACGAACGGTCGCGTGGGTGCGACGAACCGTCCTGGCCGTGGATCGGCGGCGTGGTCGGCGAAGGTCTACGGCGAGAGACGCGCCTTCGTCCATCCGGGCCCGCGCTTCGTGTACAGGATGCGGTCGTGCAGGCGGCTCGACCGGCCCTGCCAGAACTCGATGCGCCGCGGGGCGAGGCGGTAGCCACCCCAGTAGTCCGGACGTTCGACGGGCATGCCCTCGAAGCGCTTGGCGGCGCGAGCGAGTCGCGAGGCGAGCACTTCGCGGCCGGCGATCACGCGGCTCTGCCGCGACGCCCATGCGCCGAGTTGCGCGTCGCGCGGGCGCTCGGAGAAGTACTCGTCGCTCGCTCGATCCGAAACGGGCGCGATCGTGCCCTCGATCCGCACCTGGCGCTGGAGCAGCGGCCAGTAGAAGAGCATGCTCGCCTTGCCCGTCGTGGCGATGTCGCGGCCCTTGCGGCTCTGCTGGTTGGTCGCGAACACGAATCCGGCCTCGCTCCACTCCTTGAGCAGCATCATGCGCACGCCGGGCGCGCCCTTGCCGTCGGCGGTCGCGAGCGCGAACGCATGTGGATCGGGGCCACCGGCTTTCAGGATGCGCGAGAACCAGCGCGTGAAGAGGGAGAAGGGCTCGGCGGGCGTGGCGGCCTCGGTCAACTGCGCGAGGCGATAGTCGGTGCGTGGCGGTCGGACTTTCATGGCACGCACGTTACATCCGCGGGCCGCGGCATGCGAAACGGCCGCGCTCCGCCCGCTCGGGGCGGTGGACGCGAACGCTGCAGGCGTGGCGGACTCGTTCAGCCGTGCGAGGCGGTACTCGGTGCGCGGCGGTCGGACTTTCATGCCGTGCAGGAACTCCGCGCGGCTCTTTCCGGCACACGAAGGCCCGGGTCGTCGCCGCCCCGGGCCGCTCAAGTCGTCGAGTCGTGCGCGGGACTCAGCGAATCCGGACCAGCCGCCGGGTGACGGTCTCACCGGGAATCTCGAAGCGGACGAAGTAGACGCCCGCGGGGACGCGAGCGCCACGGTCATCCACGGCCTTCCAGCTCGCCGAGGCCTCACCGGCCGGGCGCTGTTCGTCCACGATCGTCGCCACGCGCCTCCCGGCCACGTCCTGGACCGAGACGCGTACGCGACCCGCGTTCGGCATCGTCCAGCGGAGCCACGTCTCGGCCTGGACGGGGTTGGGCTCGATCCCGAAGGACGTCGAGGGTGAGCGCTCGGGGACGTCGGTTTGCGGGATGTGGAAGGTCACGTTGTCGAGCGAGAACCCGGCCACACTCATGTCGTAGTTCCATTTCCAGATGGCGTAGGCGATCCCGGGTTCGGCGATGCCCATGAAGTTGCCCTCGTTCCCGGACACGCTGGCGATCACGCTGCCGTCGCTGCGATAGGCCGTGAGCGTGGTGTTCGAACCCGACCAGTCGGAACTGGCCCCGATGGCGTCGGCCGCGCTCGGGAAGTCGAAGCGGATCGTTTCCCGCCAGGCGAGGCTGCCGGGGCCGGTGCCGCCGCCGATGATGTTGGGCAGCGTCAAGGTCGATCCGAAGTGGCCGCAGTCCGGCAAGCGCGCGAGGTGGGTCTGCGCGGACCCGTCCGCACGGGCGGAGATCGAGATGCCCAGGCCGGAGTACTGGTGGACCGGGAAAGGGACGTAGCACGGCCCCGGAGGAACCGTCAGTTCGTCGAAGTTCAGCACGGTGCGGCCGGAGCGGAATGCGGCGATCGCGGTGGCGTCGGTCGTCGAGAGCACCGATGCGTTCGCCGCGGGGATCTCGGACAGGCACACGAACGAGACCAGCACGGAAGAGAAAAGCACCAGCAGGCGGGGCAGGCGAGTACGAGCGAGGTGCGACGATTCCATGGGCAGCCCTCCATGCGTGGACTCGCGCGGCCGGTGGCTCGCGGACGCCGGCCGGAGCACCGGACCTCGGTTGCGAGCCGCCGGGGGACGTGAGGTGACCAGCTTCGAGGATAGGCAATCCCGTACGCCTCAGGCCACAGTTTCCTGACCGGTGAGCCGGCCAGCCACCCCGGTCCGGAGGCGGGCATCCCGACCGCGCCCGGCCGCCGAAGGACGAAGGCCCGGGGCGTCGCCGCCCCGGGCCTCGTGGATGCCGCCGTGATCGCCTAGCCCCGGTAGGCCGCGATCCCCGTGATGTTCTCGCCGAGCACGAGCGTGTGGATGTTGTGCGTGCCCTCGTACGTCTTCACGGACTCGAGGTTGTTCATGTGGCGCATGATCGGGTACTCGGACGTGATGCCGTTGGCGCCGTGGATGTCGCGGGCGCGGCGCGCGATTTCGAGCGCGATCTCGCAGTTGTTCCGCTTGGCCATGCTCACGTGCTCGGGCTTGCACACGCCGCGCTCCTTCATGCGGCCGCACTGCAGCGCGAGCAGCTGCGCCTTGATGATTTCGGTGTGCATCTTGGCGAGCTCGGCCTGCACGAGCTGGAAGCCGCCGATGGGCTTGCCGAACATCACGCGGTTCTTGCTGTACGCGACCGAACTCTCGAAGCACGCCATCGCGGCGCCCACGACGCCGAACGCGATGCCGAAGCGCGCCTGCGTGAGGCAGCCGAGCGGCGCCTTCAGGCCGTTGCCTTCCGGCAGGCGGTTGCCCTCGGGCACGAACACGTCCTGAAGCACGAGTTCGCTCGTCACCGACGCGCGCAGCGAGTGCTTGCGCTTCTGCTCGGGCGCCGAGTAGCCCTTCGTGCCCTTCTCGACCAGGAAGCCGGCGATGGACTCGCGGCCCTTGGCCTCGTCGAAGAGCTTCGCCCACACGATCGCGAGGTCGGCGACCGTGCCGTTCGTGATCCACATCTTGGCGCCGTTGAGCACGTAGCCGCCGTCCACCTTCTTGGCGCGCGTGATCATGCCGCCCGGATCGGAGCCGAAGTCGGGCTCGGTCAGGCCGAAGCAGCCGATCACTTCGCCCTTCGCCATGCGCGGGAGCCACTTCGTGCGCTGCTCTTCGGAGCCGTACTCGAAGATCGGGTACATGCAGAGCGCGCCCTGTACCGACGCGAAGCTGCGCAGGCCGGAGTCGCCGCGCTCGAGCTCCTGCATCGTGAGGCCGTACGCGACCGGGCCGACGCCGGCGCAACCGTACTTCTCGGGAAGCGTCGCGCCGAAGAGGCCCATCTCAGCGAGCTCGGGGATCACCTCGGTGGGGAAGTACGCGTCGTCGTACGCCTTCTCGACCAGCGGCAGGAAGCGCTCGTCCACCCAGTCGCCGACGGCGTCCCGGATGGCAATCTCTTCCTCGGTGAGCAGCGAGTCGAAGTCGTAGAAATCGGTGCGCGTCGCGCGGGCCATGACCGGCTCCTTCGAGAGGAAAGCGCCGCGGTGCGGCGCGTGGGTGTGCGGTGAGGAATGACGCGGGCAGTATAGGCGCGGGCCGTGAGGGCGCTCAAACACGCGATGTTCGGGACTTGTCCGCTGCCGGTTCGCTGATACTGTGGGCGCCATGACCCGCCCGACCCACACTCCGGAGGTGCTCTCGTGCGCCGAATCGCCTTCTTTCTCGCGCTGGTGCTGCTCATGAGCGCGGCCACCGACCAGACCACGTTCGCCGCGCGCGGCGCCGCCACGCGTTCGCCCGTTTACGGCCAGCACGGCATGGTGTGCGCCGCGCAGCCGCTCGCCGTACAGGCGGGACTCGAAGTCCTGAAGGCCGGCGGTAGCGCGGTGGACGCCGCGATCGCCGTGAACGCCTGCCTCGGGCTCATGGAGCCGACCGCGAACGGCATGGGTGGCGACCTGTTCGCGATCGTGTGGGACCCGCGCACGAACCAGATGTACGGGCTCAACGCGTGCGGGCGCTCGCCGCTCGCATTGCAGGCCTCGATGATCAAGCCCGAGGCCGACGGCACCATTCCGCTGTACTCGCCGTTCTCCTGGAGCGTGCCCGGCTGCGTGGACGGCTGGGCGGAGCTGCACGCGAAGTTCGGCAAGCTGCCGCTGTCACGCGATCTCGAGCCGGCGATCGGCTACGCCGAGAACGGCTTCCCGCTGTCGCCCGTGATCGCGAGCGACTGGGAGCGCTCGATCCCGCGCTTCAAGGACAAGCCCGGCTTCGCCGAAGTGTTCATGCCCGGTGGCCGAGCGCCTCGCGAGGGCGAGATCTTCCGCAATCCCGCGCTCGCGAAGACGCTGCGCCTGGTCGCCAAGGGCGGACGCGACGCCTACTACAAGGGCCCGATCGCGCAGGAACTGGTGAGGTACTCGCAGGCGAACGGCGGCTACTTCTCGCTCGAGGACTTCGCGAAGCACCGCTCGGAGTGGGTGAACCCGGTCTCGACGAACTACCGCGGCTACGACGTGTGGGAGCTGCCGCCTCCGGGGCAGGGGATCGCGGCGCTGCAGCTTCTCAACATCCTCGAGCGCTTCGACCTCAAGGGGATGGGCCGCAACTCCGCCGACTTCTGGCACGTGATGACCGAGGCGAAGAAGCTCGCGTTCGCCGATCGCGCGCGCTACTACGCCGATCCCGAGTTCGTGAAGGTCCCGGTCGCCGAACTGATCGGCAAGCCCTACGGCGCCGAGCGCGCGAAGCTCGTCGACATGCAGCACGCCGCGATGCGCGACCTGCCCGGCGAGCCCGCCGCGCTCAACCGGCGCGAGACGACGTACCTGTGCGCCGCCGACAAGGACGGCATGATGGTGTCGCTCATCCAGAGCAACTACACCGGCTTCGGTTCGGGCTACGTCGTGCCCGCGCTGGGCTTCGGCCTCCAGGATCGCGGCAACCTGTTCGACCTCACGCCCGGGCGCCCGAACTCGTACGCGCCGGGCAAGCGGCCGTTCCACACGATCATTCCCGCGTTCCTCACGAGGGAAGGCAAGCCCCTCATGGCGTTCGGCCTGATGGGTGGCGACATGCAGCCGCAGGGGCACGCGCAGGTCGTCGTGAACCTCGTGGACTTCGGGATGAACCTGCAGGAGGCCGGCGACGCGATCCGGTTCCATCACACCGGCTCGACCGAGCCCACGGGCACGGTGATGACCGACGGCGGCGTGCTGCACATCGAGGACGGGCTGCCCGAGAGCGTGCTTGCGGAACTGCGCCGCCGCGGCCACAGGATCGAGCCCGAATCGGTCGGCGCGTACGGCGGCTACCAGGCCATCTGGCGCGACCCAACGACCGGCGTGTACACGGGCGCGACCGAGAAGCGGAAGGACGGCTGCGCGATCGGGTACTAGTCCGCGCGCGGTGGAACGAGGGCGGTGGCCTGCGATAGGCTGCCGCCCTCACTCGCCCCCGCGACAGGAGCACTCGCGTGACGCAGGACATCCGCTGGATGCAGAGATTCGAGAACTTCGAGCGCGCCCTCGTGCTGTTGCAGGAACCCTTCGCCGGTGACGTGACCCGGCTCTCCGCGCTCGAGAGAGGCGGCGTGATCCAGCGGTTCGAGGTCGCGCTGGAGCTCGCGTGGAAGACGCTGAAGGACTACCTCGAGCACGAGGGGCGTCCCGTGTCCCCGGCCACGCCGCGTCAGGTCTTCAAGGAAGCCGCCGCGGCGGAACTGGTCGAGCACGGTGGGCTGTGGCTCGACATGCTCGAGTCGCGCAACCGGCTCTCGCACACCTACGACGGTTCGAGGTTCGAGGAGGCCGTTCTCGCGATGCGCGACCGGTGGCTTACGGCGTTCGTGGCGCTGCACGACGTGCTGCTCGAACGGCGGGAGAGCGAATGACGCACGTGATGCTCACCGAGCGCGAGCTGTCGCTGATCCGTGAGACGCTCGAGCGATTCCCCGGGGTCCACGCCGCGATCCTGTACGGCTCGCGCGCCAAGGGGACCGCGAAGCCCACGTCGGACATCGACCTCGCGCTCGAAGGTGAGGCGAACGGTTTTCGCGCGGAGGCGATCGCGGCCGAGCTGGAAGAGCTGCCGATGATCGTGAAGTTCGACGTGCAAGCGCTCGCCGAGATCAC
>JACRIW010000074.1 GCA_016215625.1 Candidatus Eiseniibacteriota bacterium
ATGGAATCCTTCGATCTGGTCGTGATCGGCAGCGGGCCCGGCGGGCAGCGCTGCGCGGTGCAGGCGGCGAAGCTCGGCAAGAAGGTCGCGCTCATCGAGCGCCGTCACGAGATGGGTGGAGTCTGCATCAACACGGGGACGATCCCGAGCAAGACCATGAAGGAGGCGGTGCTCGACCTCTCGGGCATGCGCCAGCGCCGGCTCTACGGCGAGGAGTTCGCGCCGAGGCGCCGCCCGACCGCGGCGGAACTTCTCGCACGCGTCCACGAGGTCAGCAAGGCCGAGCGCGACATCATCCAGCAGCAGCTCAAGCGCAACGGTATTCACATGCTGTCGGGCAACGGCCGCTTCGCCGCACCGCACACCATCCAGGTGGAAGACGGCGACGAGATCACGACGTTGCAGGCCGCGAACGTCGCGATCGCCGTCGGCACCGTACCGGGGCTGCCCTCGGGCATCGAGGTGGATCACGAGGTCGTGCTCACGAGCGACGACCTGCTGCGCATCCCGAAACTGCCGCGCCAGATGATGGTCGTCGGCGCCGGCATCATCGGCCTCGAGTACGGCAGCATGCTCGCGGCGCTCGGCGTCGAAGTGACGCTGCTCGACATGCGCACGCAGCTGCTCGAGATGGTGGACCGCGAGGTCGTCGACGCGTTCGCGTTCCACGCGCGCGAGATGGGGCTCACGTTCCGGCTCGGCGAGCAGGTCGAGAGCATCCAGACGACTCCCAACCGCCAGGCCGTGATCACCATGAAGAGCGGCAAGCGCACGGTCGCCGAATGCGTGCTCGTTTCGGCGGGCCGCCAGGGCGCGACGGACGGGCTGCAGCTCGAGAAGGCGGGACTCGAGGCCGACTCGCGCGGGCGTGTCGCGGTGAACGAGCATTTCCAGACGAAGATGCCGCACATCTATGCCGTCGGTGACGTCGTCGGGTTCCCCTCGCTCGCCTCGACGAGCGCCGAGCAGGGCCGCCACGCGGCGTGCCACATGTTCCAGGTCGAGACCCGTCACATGCCGACGCTCTACCCGTTCGGCATCTACGCGATCCCCGAAATCAGCTGGGTCGGGCAGACCGAAGCCGAGCTCACGCAGGCCGGCGTGCCCTACGAGACCGGTGTCGCCCGCTACAAGGAGATCGCGCGCGGGCACATCCTGGGCGACCAGAACGGCATGCTGAAGATCATCTTCCACATCGACACGAAGAAAATCCTCGGCGTATGGTGCATGGGCACGCAGGCGACCGAGCTCGTGCACATCGGGCAGGCCGTGATGGCGCTGGACGGCTCGCTCGACTACTTCGTGAACAACGTCTTCAACTACCCGACGCTGGCCGAGTGCTACAAGGTCGCCGCGCTGAACGGATTCAACAAGCTGCGCGCGCTCGGTGACGCGTCGCAGTACACGCAGCACTCCGTCGACATCGAGGAACGCAAGGCGGCATGAGCATCGAAGGTCTTCTGCGACTGCAGACGGTCGAAGGAACGGGCCTCCGCTTCGGGGCCCGTTTCTCTTCGGGACACGAAACCACGTACGACAGCGGTGAAGGTGTTTCGGCCGCGAGCCCGGTCGAGGCGCTTCTCGGCGCGCTCGCCGCGTGCGAAGGCATGGACGTGATCTCGATCCTCCGCAAGAAGCGGCTCGAGGTGACGGCCTACGACGTCGTGATGAGCGGCGAGCGCGCGGCCGAACCGCCGAAGCGCTTCGTGAGCATCACGCTCACGCACCGCGTGACCGGGCACGGCATTCCGGTCGCCGCGGTCGAGGAAGCGGTGAAGCTCTCCGCGAGCAGGTACTGCTCGGTGCACTTCACGCTCGATCCGCAGATGCCGATCACGTCGCGCTGGGAAGTGATCGAGGGCTGAATCAGCGCAGCACGACCGCCTTCGCCGTCCGCGTCGCGCCGTTCTGCGTGAGGCGCAGCGTGTGCGGTCCGAGGCCGAGCTGGGGCGGATCGAGCGCCAGCCAGGAGTGGCCGCCCATGAGGTAGCGCTCGACCGCGACCGGCGCGCCGTCGATGCGCAGCGTGGCCGTGACCGTGAGGCCCGTGCCGACGATGCGCACGGGACGCAGCGGGCCCGGGGGTCGACGAGTCCGCGACCGCGGGAGCGCTCGCGCTGGCGATCGCCGGCGCGCAACCATCGGTCACGCGCGACGAGCACGACTCGTACACGCTGCCGCAGGTCGGCGGCGCACGTCTCGACCTGTTCGAAGCGACCGGACGCCGCCTCGC
>JACRIW010000076.1 GCA_016215625.1 Candidatus Eiseniibacteriota bacterium
CAGCGCGAGGTCGGTGCTGCTCGCCATGTAGAGGTCCTCGGCGCTCAGCAGCAGGCGCTCGCCGCGGTCCCATTTGCCGTTGCCCTGCGTGCCGTCGGCGTCGGGCGTGCTCGGGTCGTTGTCGGTGCCGTAGTCGAGCCACTGCCCCGGCGCCAGACCGCCCGGCCGCGGCGTGATCGGGATGTCCGTGACGCCCACCCACGTGAGCGCGACGCCGAGCGCGGTGCGATGCTCGTCGGCGGACCGGAGCGGCATGACGACGCTGCCGAAGTCGTGGTTCACGAGCGAGCCGAACTGCTCGGCGTGCTGGAGGAAGGCCTCGCGATACGGCAGGTAGACCATGCCCGCGGGATTCCAGTACGGCGAGGTGGCGTCGTCGGCCACGGCGGTGAACGCTCCGCCCATGCCCACGGCGCGCGCGCCGACGGGGATCTTCATGAACTCGCCGGCGTACTTGGTGGCGCTCGCGGGTGACGCGAGAGCGGCGACGACTGCGGCGGCCGCGAAAACACGGGCGAACAAACGCGTCATGCAGTTCCTCGTGAGGGCTCCGGATGTGTGATCGAAATGCCGTCCCGCTTGCCGCGCAGGCGTGGATTTCGTGCGCGGCAGGTTAGGAGTGCGGCTCGTCACGTGTCAATCGGTCCGGGGACACCCTTCCACTCGGGCATGCTGACTTCGCCGAGCGGCTGCGAGATCCGCCACTCGCCGTGCGAGCGAACGAGCTCGCTGCCCGTCTTGAACATGCGCTCCTCGCCGGAGCCCCGAGGCCGGTAGTGCACTTCGTACGTCACCATGACACGGCCCGAGGTGACCGGAAGCGACCGGAAACCGGTCAGCCACAGGTCGTCCGTCGGCGGAAGGAACCACAGCGCTCCGGGCATCGGCAGGTCGTGCCGTCCTTCGACGAAGCACTCGTAGGCGGAATCGCCGTCCCCCTGGCGCAGCGCCTCCCAGTAAGCGAGGAGCGTCGTGCTGGGAGACCGGAAGCGCGGATCCACCCGGAAGCGTTCGCCCTGCCCGAGCAGCGAACACGCGGCCAGCAGCACCAGCAGCGTGCGTCGCCAGGGATTCCCCGCCCGGCGCGGCGAGACGTCCACGTTCGCGGCACCGGGATCGTGCATGACGGATGTCACTACCCCGACGGGGGGCGGTGCCGTTCCCGGTTTCTCGGTGGACTTGAGGAGATCGAGGCGCACGTGACTCGCAGTGGGCCGGGAGCATCCGGGCTCCGAGGGCCTGCGAGGGGAATCAGGACGGGCGCATCGTGCGCACCGCCGGTGGGTGTCACTCGAACGAGATCTACCGCACGAATCGTTCCGCGAAAGCCCGGCGGGCCGAAGCCCGCCGGAACGCTCGCGCGATGGTTGCGGGCACAGCCGCAACCTCAATCATTGTATCAGTTGCGACGGCGGCCCGGGCCGGTGTCGCGTCCGCCACGCGAGCGCGGTCCCGCCTCGCGCGCGGGCCTGCCTGCGTCACGGCCCCCAACCGGGCGGCCGGCGCGGGGTGCTTTGCCCCGCGGCGCACCCCCGCGTTCGGGCCGGTCCGGCGCACCGAACGATCCGCGCCGAGGCGCATCCCCTCCGGCGCGAGGCCCGCGCAACGGCGGTCCCTCCCGGCGGCCGGGCTCGGCGCCGAAGCGTCCGCGCGGAGCCGGAGCCCCTGCACGCGGACCGGCGCTCGGCCGGCCGGGCGCACGTCCCGCAGGACGTCCACCCGGTCCACCACGGCGCGGCGGACGGTCGTCACCACCGCGAGGCGCGAAGCCACCACGTGCGGGACGCTCGTCGCCACCGCGAGGCGCGAAGCCACCACGGCGCGGACGGTCGTCGCCACCACGCGGCGCGAATCCACCGCGGGCCGGACGACCCTCGCCGCCACGCGGCGGGAAGCCACGGCGCGGCGGAGTCTCGGGACGGCGCTGGCCGAAATCGCGGCCCTCGCCCCCGCGCGTCCCGAACGCACCGGCACGCGGTCCGGCGGGACGCCCGACCGACGCACGCACCGGACGATCGGAACCGGTCGGGCGCGACGGGCGGTTGCTGCCGCCGCTGCGCGGCGCGCGTTCCTCGGGGCCACGCGGCTTGCGACCCGGCACCGGACGATCACCGAAACGGCGGCGCGGCCCCTCGGCCGGAGTGGAACGCTCGCGTCCTTCCTTGCGGTCGGCACGGCGCTGGCCCTTCAGGCGCACGCGCTCGAGCGCGCGATCGCGATCGCGCGTGTCCATGGGCGGCGCGGCCTCGCGCTCGACTCGACGCTGCTCGGCTTCGCGCTTCTGCGCGCGCCGGCCCTTGCCCGCGCCGGCGCGCTCGCCGGGCGCGGCCGCGGCGGGACCGCGGCGATATTCCTCGGAGTGCCACGGCATCGCGCCGTCCGCGCGCGTCGAACGATCGCGCGGTTTCATCGGCGGCGTCGTCGCGGGCGCGCGCTTCGTGCCCGGCCGCGACGCGGCCGGCGGTGCGCTCTGCCCGCCCGTGAAGCCGGCGTCACCGCGACGCCCTCCGGCACGCGCGGGCCACACCGACTCCGCCGCGTCGTCGCCGTCGTCGTCGTCGCCGCCGGCGGGATTGAACCCGCCACCCGCGATCCAGGTCTCCTCGAACTCCTCGTCGTCGTCCTCCTCGCTCATCGGCGGCGCGAGTTCCTTGCGCGCGGCGGCCGGCTTCGGGCGTGACGGAGCCGCGGACGCACCCGCGGGCGCGCCGGGCGTGGCGGCGGCGCCGCGGCCGGGTGCGCCGTCGCGACGCACCGGACGGGCGCATGCACGCTGCAGGCGCGCGACTTCTTCTTCCGACAGCTCGCGGAACATGCCGCGCGAGAGCGGACCGAGACGAATGGGGCCGTAGCCCGTGCGGTGCAGGCCGGTCACGCGCATGCCGACGGCCTCGCACATGCGGCGCACCTGGCGGAAGCGTCCCTCGTGGATCACGACCTCGATCATGATCGCGTCGAAGCCGGGATCGATGCGGCGTGCGCGCGCGGGCGCGCTCGTGACACCGGGCTCGAACTCGACGCCGCGCTCGAGCTTCGCGAGCTGGCCCTTCGTGGGCTCACGGTCGAGCCGCACGCGGTAGAACTTCTGCACGCCGTAGCGCGGGTGCATGAGCTTGTGAGCGAGTTCGCCGTCGTTCGTCAGCAGCAGCAGGCCGCTCGTGTCGGCGTCGAGACGGCCGACCGGGAACAACCGCGCGCCGCGCGGCAGGAACGACGCGATCGTCGGACGGCCGTGCGGATCGTCGAGCGTCGTGATCACGCCGACGGGTTTGTTGAGCACCCAGTACATGAGCTTCTGCTTGCCGGGCAGCGGGCGTCCGTTCACCTCGACACGGTCGCGCTGCTCCTCGACGGTGGTGCCGGGCTCGGTCACCACACGGCCGTTCACGCGCACGTGCCCTTCCTGGATGAGGAGGTCGCACTTGCGCCGTGCACCGATGCCGCGATTCGCCAGAAGCTTGTTCAACCGGATGGACATGTCGCTCTCCCGCCTCACGTGAAACGCAGCACCAGATCGCGATGCCGCGGATGGGCGGCGAGCAGCGCCTCGCGATCGCCCAGTTCGAAATCACCGTACTCGAATCCCGGGGCGACCGCGCACCCGACGAGTGCGTAGTCCACACCCGGCGCCGTTTCGGCCGCGAACCAGCAGCCGTTCGGCACCACCACCTGCGGCAGTTCCCCCGCGTCCACGTCGAGCCCCAGCCGGAGTTCGACGTACTCGTCCGCCGGGCCCAGCACGTGCAGCCGCAGGCCGCCGCCGTCGTGGAAATGCCAGACTTCGTCGGCCCGCAGCCGGTGCAGTCGCGAACGCTCACCGGCGCGCAGCAGGTAGAAGATCGAGGTGCCGAGCGCGCGCGGGCCCGCGAAGCGCTCCGGCAGGCCGGCCTCTCCCGCGCTCTCCGGGCTGCGCCACGTCTCGCGGAAGCATCCCCCTTCGGGGTGCGGCAGCAGGGCGAGCGTGCGGATCCAGTGATCCGCGGTCCGGGTCATGCGCGTGAAGCGGCGACGAGCGGCATGCGGCCGCTCAGGCGCCCTCGGGTTCGGTCAGCGAGGCGGTCGGACGGTCTTCCTCTTCTTCGTCCTCGTCCTCGTCGTCCTCGTCGTCGTCATCGTCGTAGGAGTCGTCGAACTCGTCGTCGTCGTCCCCTTCGAACTCTTCGTCGTCGTCGTCGAACTCGTCTTCTTCGTCCGACTCTTCTTCTTCGTCGTCGTCCGGCGAAGAGAAGTCGGCGACGGCCGAGTTCATGTCCGAGGCCATCGCGAGCACGGCCTCGCCACGCGCCGCGTTCGCGGCGGCGATGGCGGCGTCGGCATCGGCGATCGAGAAGCGCTCGTCTTCCTCTTCGTCCGACAGCTGCGCTTCTTCCTCGTCCTCGTCCTCGTCCTCGTCCTCGTCGTCGTCATCGTCGTCGTACTCGTCTTCGTCTTCGTCGTCCGACGAGGCCTCGAGGGCGTCTTCGTGCGCTCCGCCCGCCGCGCCTCCGGCCGGCGCGTCGAGGAGCGCCGTCGCATCGGGCTCGCCCTTGGCGCCTTCGGCGCCTTCGGCGCCCTCGGGCAGCGCGAGCGGCATGCCGCTCGCGGGATCGAGCTCCATCATTTCCATCTGCTCGGGCTCGCGCGCGGCGACCAGCGCACGGAGTTCCTCCGGACGCGGCAGCTCCGACAGGTCGCGCAGGCCGAAGTAGTTCAGGAACTCGTCCGTCGTGCCGTAGAGCAGCGGGCGGCCGACGACGGTCGAGCGGCCCTTGATCGTGACGAGGTTGCGTTCGAGGAGCGTCGCGAGCACGCCGCTGGCGTCCACGCCGCGGATCGCCTCGACCTCGCTCTTCGTGACCGGCTGCTTGTAGGCGATGATCGCCATCGTCTCGAGCGCGGCACGGGACAGGCGCATCTTGCGCTTGCCGCGCAGCATGCGCGTGACCCATTCGTTCTGGTCGGGCGCGGTCATGAAGACCCAGCCACCGGCCATCTCACGCAGCTCCACTCCCGCCGAGCGCGAGGCATACTCCTCGCCCAGCGACTGCAGGGCGGCGGTCACTTCTTCGGCGGGCGATTCGAGCGCGTCGCTCAGAAGGGCCAGCGTCACCGGCTGGTCCGACGAGAACAGCAGCGCTTCAACCGCCGATCGCAGGTTCGACGGAGGCATCGGTGTCGTTCCCTTCCGGCTGCTTGGGCATGATGAGGATGTCGGCGAAGTTCGCGTCCTGTACGACCACGACCTGACCGAGCTTCACGAGTTCGAGGAGCGCCATGAACGAGACCACGATCTCCATGCGGGCACGGGCCTGGCTCATGAGCGAAGAGAAGTGCAGGCGGCCGCCTTCGCAGACGGTCCGGTAGATGAGCGACATCTTGTCCTCGATGTCGTACAGCTCGGTCCGCACTTCGTAGACGACGCGTTCGGGCTTGCGCGCCATGACGCGGTTGAGCGCGTCGATGAGATCGAAGAGCGTCGCCGGCGCCAGCGGCAGCGGGCCCGCGTCGTCCTCGGTCGGCACCATGCCGCGCTCGAAGATCGAGCGGCGGACGGCCTCCTGCGTCTTGAGCGTCTCGGACGCCTCCTTGTAGAGGCGGTACTCGATGAGTCGCTGGACGAGTTCGTCGCGCGGATCGGCCTCGTCTTCCTCCTCGTCCGACTTCGGGACGGGAAGCAGCATCTTGGCCTTGATGCGCATGAGCGTCGCGGCCATGACGAGGAACTCGCCGGCCACGTCGAGGTCGAGCTGGCGCATGAGCTCGATGTATTCGAGGTACTGCCCCGTGATGTGCGCGATCGGGATGTCGTGGATGTCGATCTCGTCGCGCTTGATCAGGTGCAGCAGCAGGTCGAGCGGGCCTTCGAAGCGCTCGAGCTTGATGTTCACGCTGGCGCGCGGCGCGCGCACGAGCGCCTCGCCCTCGCGCTTGCGCGCGGCGGGGCTTTCGACGTGGGCGTCCACGGCGATCGCGGCGGGCGCCTCGGGCGCCTCGGGCGCCGGAACCTCGTGGTCCGCGCCCGCGATCAGGACGGTGTCCTCCCCCTCCGCCGGCTCGTAGGCCGACTCGGGTTCGGTGCCGATCGCGGCGGCCGGGTCGAGTTCGTCGTGCGTGTCGCTCACTCGGGCTCCACGACGGACTTCACGCCCATCGCGCTCCGGACCAGATCCATGGTTTCGCGCGCGGCGGCGCGCGCGCACTTCGTGCCGTCGGACAACACGTCGCGCACGCCGTCGGGATCGGCGGCCCACTTCTCGCGGCGCTCGCGGATCGGTCCGAGCACCTCGGCCATCACGGCCGAGAGGCGCTTCTTGTCGGCGACGCAGCCGAGCCGGCCCGCGCGACATTCGACCGCGATCGCGTCCGCTTCGGACGGGTTGAACTTGCGGTGATATTCCCACACCACGCAGCCCGGGTGTCCATCGCTTTCGTCGGCTTCGGGGCGGCCCGGATCGTCCTTGCGCATCTTCTTGGGATCCGTGTAGGCCTGCCGCACCTTCTGCTCGATGTCCGCCGGATCCTCGGCGAGCATGATCGTGTTGCCGACCGACTTGCTCATGCGCTTGCCGTCGAGGCCGCGCAGGCGCCCGAACGCGGTGACCGCCGCCTCGGGCTCGGGGAACACGGGACGGTCCTCGGGGCAGTACAGGAAGTTGAACCGGCGCGCGATCTCGCGCGTGATCTCGACGTGCGGCACCTGGTCGTCACCGACCGGCACGTGCGTCGGGCGGTAGAGCAGGATGTCGGCGGCCTGCAGCACGGAGTAGCCCAGGTGGCCGTACGAGATGGTCTGCTCGTCCATGCCCAGGTCGCGGATCTGCTCCTTGAGGGTCGGAATGCGCTCGAGCCGGCCCTTGCTCACGAGCATGCTGAAGAGCAGGTGCAGCTCGGCGTGCTCCTTCACCGCGGACTGGACGAAGATCACGCTCTTCGCCGGGTCGAGCCCGGCGGCCAGCCAGTCGAGCACCATGTCCCACGTGTGCTGCTGGAGCTGCTCGGTGTGCTCGTAGCCGGTCGTGAGCATGTGCCAGTCGGCGACCATGTGGAAGTTCGTCCAGCCTTCGTCCTGGAGCCGCACCCAGTTCTCGAGCGCCCCCACGTAGTTGCCCAGATGAAGGCGACCGGTGGGACGCATGCCGGACAGGATGCGTCCGACCTTGGGGATGGCGCTCATGGACAGGCCTCCGAACTTGCGGCAACGGGACTGGAATGCGGCGGCCGGGACCGGGACGAACGAGCGCTCGCGGGCCCTCGAGGATGGGCCGGCGGAACACACCGGGGCGGCCGAAGCGGCTGAAAAGTCGGGCCGCAGACTATCGAACGCGTTTGGAGCGGTCAAGAATCAGGCGCTTCAAGTAATGCTTGAACTTCGAGTTGGAGTTCCGGTGCCGCGCGGACTCCGAAGCGGGAGCATTCTTCCCGCGCACGCCCCGCCCCGGGACGGGGCGCCTGGTCAGGGCGTCGGGCCGGTCTTGCGGGCGACGATCAGCGTGAGGTCGTCGCTGGGCCCACGCTCGCCCGTCCAGACCACGACGGCGTCGACGATGGCCGCCAGCAGGTCCGCGGCGGGCCGGTCGGCGTTCTCGCGCGCGACCTGCTCGAGGCGCTCCTCGCCGAACTGCTCGCCGTGCTCGTTCTCGGCCTCGGACACGCCGTCGGTGTAGAAGACGAGCACGTCCCCCTCCCGCAGGGCGATCGGGCGCTCCTCGTAGCTCGAATCCGGCAGCACGCCGAGCGCGAGGCCGCCGTCGAGCAGGTGCTCGGTGGTGCCGTCGCGGTGCATGACCAGAGGCGGATTGTGGCCGGCGTTGCTGAAGATGAGGATGCTGTTCCGCCAGTCGAGCACGCCGTAGAACGCGGTGACGAACTTGTCGCGTTCCGTGCTCTCGTGCAGCAGGCTGTTCGCCTTGCGCATGACCGCGCGAATGGCGAACTCGTTGCGGATCTCGGCGAGCAGGCTCATGCGGAAGCCCGCCATGAGCAGGGCCGCCGGGATGCCCTTGCCCGAGACGTCGGCGACCGCGAGACCGAGGCGCGTCTCGGAAACCGGGATGAAGTCGAAGTAGTCGCCGCCCACCTCGTCGTGCGTGATGGACGTGCCCGCGAGGTCGAAGCCCGGGATGCTCGGCGCGCCCGCGGGCAGGAACGAGCGCTGGATCTCGCGCGCGATGGCGAGTTCCTTCTCGAGCCGGCGGCGCTCCATGAGGTCGCGCGCCGAACGCGCGCGCTCGACCGCGACGGCCGCCTGCGCCGCGAACGCGGCGAGCATCTCGAGATGGCCCTCGTGGTACGCGTCGACGTGCTCGCTCTCGAGATTGAACACGCCGAACACGCGGCCCTGCAGCATGAGCGGCGTCGCGATCTCGCTGCGCGTCTCGGGGCGCGCGGCGACGTAGCGCTTGTCCGTGCTCACGTCGGGCACGATCACGCTCTCGCCCGTCTTCGCGACCCAGCCGACGATGCCCTGCCCCATCTGCAGTTCGAACGCGTGCTCGGAGCCGGTCGGGTAGCCGTGCTCGCTCACCATCTCGAGCACGCCCGTACCACGCTGGACGAGGTAGATCGCCGCGGCGTCGTAGTCGACGACCTGGCGCAGCGACTTGAAGATCTCCTCGATCACTTCCTCGAGGTCGAACGGCGAGGCGAGCGCGCGCGTGATGTCGAGCAGCACTTCCTTCTCGAGCGCGCGGCGTTCGATTTCCTGGTAGAGCAGCGCGTAATCGAGCGCGAACGCGACGCTCTCGGCCGCGACCTCGAGCCGGTCGAAGTCGGCGTCCGTGAAGTCGCCGCCCCGCTTGTCGAGGCACTCGATGGCGCCGAACGGCTCGCCGCGCCGAAGCAGCGGGATCACAAGCGCGCTGCGGAACGCCGGCCGTGCGCCCTTCACGTCCGCCGGGGGCGGCTCGCCGGTGCCGAGCCGGAGCGTGCGCTGCTGCGTCATCACCCAGCCGGCGAGGCCTTCGCCCCGCGGCAGGCGGTGCTCCTGCGGCTGCGTGCCGGCGCCGTCCTCGGGGAAGTCGCGGGCGACGAGGCGCCGTCCACCCCGGCGCGCGACCCAGACGCGAGCCTGCTCGCAATCCACGAGCTTGCGGCACTGGCGCGTGGCCGAGCGCAGGAGTTCGTGGAAGTGCCCCGGCCCGGTGATGCCCTCCGGCCCGAGGAGCGACTGGGCGGAGATGCGCGGCAGGGCGTGTTCGGCGGCCGGACGCGGCCCCGGCGGGGCGCTGGACGAGGAGTCGGAAGTCACGGCGGGCACGCTATCACGCGCGCGCCGCCGGGCGCCACGCAAAGCCCCCCTCGGCGAGATGAGTGCTCAATGGCCTCGCCCCTCGGGCCGATACCCGTCCCAGGATCGACTTCCCCCACTCGCGGAGAACCAAGGATGGCCAGCAACCACCGCCGTCTCGGCGATTTGCTCGTCGAGAACAAGCTCGTCTCTCCCGAAGACCTCGAACGCGCCGTCACCGAGCAGAAGCGCACCGGTCAGCTGCTCGGCGCGACGCTCGTCCGGCTCGGGCTTCTCGACGAACAGGTCCTCGTGGGCTGGCTGCACCGGCAGCTGGGACTTCCCGTCCTCGACTTCGACACCGTCGCGCCCGACGAGCAGGCGCTCGGCCTGATCAAGGAAGAGCAGGCGCGCAAGTACCTCGCGATTCCCGTCGAGTTCGAGAACAAGCGCACGCTCGTCGTCGCGATGGCCGACCCGCTCAACGTGAACGGCATCGAGGACCTGCGCTTCCACACGGGCATGTTCATCAAGCCCGTCCTCGCGGCGCAGTCGCAGATCCTCGAGGCGATCGAGCGCTACTACCACATCGACACGTCCGTGAACGAGGTGATCCAGAGCATCATCTCGAACGAGGACGACATCGTCGTGAGCGCGGTCGAGGACACCGAAGAGCGCCAGGCGATCGACGAGCTCATGAAGGAGGCGGAAGGCCGCCCCATCGTGCGGCTCACGAACTGGCTGCTGCACCGCGCCGTCGAAGCGCGCGCGAGCGACATCCACATCGAGCCGCAGAACAACGACCTCATCGTGCGCCTCCGGGTGGACGGCCTGCTGCGCGAGGAACAGCGCCTGCCCAAGTGGACGCAGGGCGCGATCGTGTCTCGCATCAAGGTGCTCGCGAACCTCGACATCGCCGAGAAGCGCCAGCCGCAGGACGGCCGGCTCGTCGCCGAAATCGGCGGCCGCCGCGTGGACATGCGCGTCTCGACGCTGCCCATCACGAACGGCGAAAAGGTCGTCATGCGCGTCGTGGACCAGTCGCGCGCGCGCGTCGAGCTGGACTCGATCGGCTTCACCGAACGCGACCTCACGCGGCTCAAGAAGTTCCTGTCGCGCCCGCAGGGCATCATCCTCGTCACGGGCCCCACGGGCTCGGGCAAGTCCACCCTGCTGTACGCCGCGCTGCGCCACCTGCAGCACGTCTCGCGCAACATCACCACGGTCGAGGACCCGGTCGAGTACCAGATCCCGGGCATCAACCAGGTGCACGTGGACGAGAAGGCGAAGAAGACGTTCGCCGGCGCGCTGCGCGCGATCCTGCGCCAGGACCCGGACATCATCATGATCGGCGAGATCCGCGACAAGGAGACGGCGCAGATCGCCTTCCGCGCCTCGGTCACGGGCCATCTCGTGCTGAGCACGGTGCACACGAACGACGCCGCCGGCGCCGTCACACGCCTCATCGACCTCGGCCTCGAGCCCTTCATGGTCGCCACCTCGCTCGTCGGCGTCGTGAGCATGCGGCTCGTGCGCACGCTGTGCCCGAAGTGCAAGGAGTCCTATGCCGGCGACCCGGCATCGATCGCCCGCCTCAGCGCTTCCGCGGCGGCCGACGACGAACCGATCGAGCTCTGGCGCGGCGCGGGCTGCCCGGCCTGCGACGGCAGCGGCTACGCGGGCCGCACGGGCATCTTCGAGCTGCTCGAAGTGAGCGACAACGTCCGCCGGCTCATCAACAGCAGCGCCTCGGACCACGAAATCCGCCGCGTCGCCATCGAGGAAGGCATGACCCCGATCGGCGAGGACGGGCTCGACAAGGCGCTGACCGGTCACACGACGCTCGACGAGATCACGCGCGTCGTCTACCTCGCGGAGCAGCACGTCAAGGTCTGCCCGCACTGCACGCACGTGGTGTCGCAGGACTTCGAATACTGCACCGCCTGCGGCAGCTTCGTGGGCGAGCACTGCGAGAAGTGCCAGAAGCGGCTCCGCCCCGAGTGGAAGCACTGCCCGTCGTGCGGCGCCGGTCACCTCGCGCACCGCGCGCCGGCGCGCAAGGGAGACTCGAAGCTCATGCCCGTGCCGCCGAACGTGCGCAAGGCTTCCTGACCGCGGCACACGCCGGATGAAGCGCCGGGTCCCCGGGACCCGGCGCTCGTTCTTTTCGTGGCGCCTTCCGGCGGCGCTGCGTAGACTCCGCGCGCTCGACTCGCTCCACACGGACGCCGGAGGATCCATCCCTTGCCCGCGCTCTACCTGGTCGCGTGCGCCGCGCTCGTCGCGGTGATCGCCTACCGCACCTACGGTGTGTTCCTCGCCGCGCGCGTCGCCACGCTCGACGACCTGCGCGCGACGCCCGCGCACACGGCGCGCGACGGCCACGACTACGTGCCGACGAAACGCTGGGTGCTCTTCGGCCACCACTTCGCCGCGATCTCGGGCGCCGGGCCACTGCTGGGTCCCGTGCTCGCCGCGCAGTTCGGCTGGGCGCCCGGATTCCTGTGGCTGCTGCTGGGCTCGGTCATCGCCGGAGGAGTGCACGACTTCGTGATCCTCACCGCGAGCGTGCGCAGTGGAGGGCGTTCGCTCGCGAACATCGCGCGCGAGCAGGTGAGCCCGCTCACCGGCGCGGCGACGAGCATCGCGATCGTGTTCGTGATGGTGGTCGCGCTCGCCGCCATGGCGCTCGTGGTCGTGAGTTCCCTGCGCGACAGCGCATGGGGTGTGTTCTCGATCGGATGCACGATCCCGATCGCGCTCGTCATGGGTCTCTTCACCTACCGCATCCGCCCCGGCGCGGTGAAGACCGCGACGACGTTCGGCATCGTCGCGCTCGTGCTCGCGGTCGCGGGCGGCGCGCGAGTGCACGATTCGGCGCTGCGGCCCTTCCTCATGTTCTCGGACCGCCAGCTCACGATCGCGCTCATGGCGTATGGGTTCGTCGCGTCGGTGCTGCCGGTGTGGCTGCTGCTCTGCCCGCGCGACTACCTGTCGAGCTTCCTCAAGGTGGGCGCGATGCTCGTGCTCGCCGCGGGCGTGCTCGTCGTCAACCCACCGCTGCACATGCCGGCGTTCACGCCGTTCGTGCACGGCGGCGGCCCGGTGATCCCGGGGCCGGTCTTCCCCTTCGTGTTCATCACGATCATGTGCGGCGCGATCTCGGGCTTCCACTCGCTCATCGCCTCGGGGACGACGCCCAAGATGGTCGAGCGCGAGCGCGACATGCTCCCGGTGGCCTACGGCGCCATGCTGCTCGAGGGATTCGTGGGCATCATCGCGCTCGTCGCCGCCTGTTCGCTCGAGCCCGCGGACTACTTCGCCATCAACACGAAACCCGAAGTGTTCGCGAAGCTCGGGCTCACGCCCGTGCACCTGCAGGCGCTCTCCGCGCAGGTCGGCGAGAACATCACCGGGCGTCCCGGCGGCGCGGTGTCGCTCGCCGTCGGCATGGCGCAGATCTTCTCGAAGCTGCCCGCGCTCGGCGGGCTCATGAGCTTCTGGTACCACTTCGTCATCATGTTCGAAGCCATGTTCGTCATGACGCTGATCGACACGGGCACGCGAGTCACGCGCTACATGTTCCAGGAGGTCGGCAGCATGGCGTTTCCGCAGCTTCGAGGATGGACGGGCTTCGCTCCCGCGGCGCTCTTCAGCGCGCTCTCGGTGTGCGCATGGGGCTACTTCGTGTGGACGGGCACGGTGACCACGGTGTGGCCGCTGCTCGGCGTGGCGAACCAGCTGCTCGCGGCCATCGCGCTCGCGATCGCGACCTCGTGGATGATCAACCACGGACGCGCGCGCTTCGCGTGGGCGACGCTCGTGCCGCTCGGCTTCATGTGCGTGAACACCCTGGTCGCCGGCTGGCTCAACCTGTCGGTGAACTACCTGCGCGGCCCGATCGCGGCCGGCGCGCCGGACCTGTGGTCGGCGTTCGCCGAGGCGCCCACGCCCGCGCGCATCCAGTGCGTCGTCACGCTCGTCGTCATGGCGCTCATGGTCGTGATCGTCGGCGACTGCGCGCGGCACTGGTGGTCGCACGCCCGCGGCGAGGCGCAGCCCGGCGGCGCGCTCGGTGTGGGGGCGGCCCGATGACCGCGCGCGTGAAGGGACTGCTCGCGGGGCTCGCCGTGCTCGCCGTGCTCGGCGCGCTCGTCTGGAAGGCCGAACTGTTCACCGTGCAGCGATCCGACGCCACGCCCGCGCCGCTGGTGCTCATTCCCGCCGCCGAGCGCGCCGAGGCGAAGTTCGACGCGTCGCTGCCCATGGTGCCGGTCGGCGTACGCACGCTCATGCCGGGCCAGCGCGTGCTGGTCGTGGAATACTGGGCTCCGTGGATGCGGCACAGCGGCCCCCAGGCGCTCGCGCTCGACTCGCTGCGCCGCTCGCTCCCGCCCGGCGCGATCGAGGTCGCGCTCGTGTGCTTCGACCCGTTCCCCAGCGTCTCGCGCTACGTGGCTCGCATGCGGCTGCGCCTGCCGGTGCTGCTCGACCTGCGCAAGGATCTCGCGGCGGGCCTGCCCTGCCCGAGCATCCCCTACACGTACGTCATCGATCGCGAGGGGCGCATCGCGGCGAAGCAGGCCGGCGAGGTGGACTGGCTGTCGCTCGCGACCCGCGCGGTGCTCGATTCGCTGGGCGCCGAGCCCTCGCCCACCGTGCCCCTGAAGGATGCCGCCGCCCCGAAGCCCGTCGTGCTGTGAACGGCGCCGCGCCGCGCGGGGCCTCGCACGAAACGAGAACGCCCGCTTCCGCAGTTTTGGAGGCGGGCGTTCGAACGTCGGCCGGTCGGCTCAGGCGCGGGCCGAGGCTCCTTCGCCACGCGGAGCGAGGCGCGTGAACAACGCGTAGGCGCCGAACAGCGCGGCCGTGTACACGACGTCGCTCGCGAGCGTGTTGCGGAAGAACGGCAGCGCGGCCACATAGCACTCGGTCAGGCCGGCGAGCGTGCGCGGATAGTAGCCGCTCGCCCACATGCCGAAGTTCGAGAGCGTGAAGAAGGCGACCGAGCTGGCGAGCGTGGCGCCCGCGAGGCGGACGACCGTGCGGCGCGTGCCGATCATGCCGCTGCCGAGCAACAGGCAGGCGGCGAACCCGAGGTAGTTCCAGAACATGCTCATCGGGTGGTAGAAGCCGATGACCAGGTCGCTCAGCAGCAGGGCGGCGAAGGGAACCAGCCAGCCCGCGCGGCGGGAGTACACCGAGCCGGCGAACAGTCCGAGCGCGGCGACCGGCGCGAAGTTGGGAGCATGCGGCAAGAGGCGCGATGCGACGGCCAGCAGGATCAGCAACACGACCATCATGGCGAGACCTCCTGTCGATCCGGTGCGGGGCGTCGCCCCTTCCGCTCGCGGGATGGACCGCGGGCAACCGGCCGGGTGCGCAAGACCCGGGACGCGAGGTCCCGGGCGCGCGGTGTTTCAAATGGTGGAGCTGAACGGGATCGAACCGTCGACCTCTTGACTGCCAGTCAAGCGCTCTCCCAGCTGAGCTACAGCCCCACCGAAGTCGTTTCGGGCCGGGTGTTTCTACACCAGCGACGGCGGCATCGTCAACTCGCGCGGCGGGACGCTCGTCCACCGCACGGCGGTTCCGAGCGAAGCGCGATCAGGGCACCGCGGGACCGGCCGTGCCCTGCGCGAGGCGCTCGAGCCACACGAGCGCCTCCGCGTCCTGCGCGCGCGCCTCGGGCGCCAGTTCGAAATAGCGCTCGAGCGAGCGCTTCGCCAGCGCGTAGTGGCCGCCGAGCAGCTGCACCGAAGCCCAGCGCCGCCAGCTGTACGGGAACTCCGGCGCGAGCACGCGCGAAGCGTACGCAGCGAGCACGGCTTCCGTGCGCAGCGACTCGTCCGGAAGCGTGAAGTCGGCGAACAACCCCTGCACCGCCGCGTCGAGCACGTGCCCCTGGCGCGCCGTGCGCAGCCGCGAGCCCGCGGCGATGGAGTCGCCGCGCGCGATGGCCGCCGCCTCTCGCACGTCTTCGTCCGCCGGGCCGTTCGCGGCGAAACCGAGCGCCGCGAGCGCCTCACCCGCCTTCACACGCTCGCCCCGCTCCCACGCGCGCCACGCCGCGAGATACTCGCCCGTGCTCGTGAGCGTCCCGCTCGCGCGTGCGGCCTCGAGCGCGCCGTCCACGGCATCGCCCTCGTCGCGCACGAGCATCGCGAGCGCGACGCTCACGAACGTGCCCGGGCGCGTGGTGGTGTCCTCGAGCGAGTTCGACTGCGGCGACCAGCGCAGGATGCGCACCGGCCCCCGGCGCACGCGCGCGACGTTCAGGTCCTCGAGGGCGTAGGCGCGCAGGCTGGTGTCGGCGTAGGCCACGCGCACGAGCGCGCCGCCGCCGAGCGCGAACCCCGCCTCGGGCGGCAGCCCCGAGCCGAACAGCACGGTTCCGGGATCGAGCGCCGGGTGCAGGCGCTTCAGCTCGGCGAGCACCTGGTGCTCCGCGGAGCCGGCAGCCGAGAGCGCGGCGCGATTGACGTGCGAGAGCGTGCTCCACGCGTCCGGCCGCGGCGCATGTGTGCTGCGCGTGCGCGCCTGCGCCGATCCCAGCCCGAGCGCCGCGACGAGCACGGCCCCCGCCCAGGGTGGCGCGGCGGCGCAGGCGGCGCCGAGCGCGAGCGCGGCACCGGCGAGCGCGAACAGGAAGTGATGCGCCCTCCAGCGCGGCGCCACGGCGGCGACGGGCATCACCCCCGCGATCGCCCAGAGCGCCCCGAGGGCGATCGCCGGGCGATCCGGAGTGCGCGCGTGCGGCGGCGCTCCGCGCTCGAAGACGGCCGGTACGCAGGCGAGCAGCGCGGCGAGCGCGATCGCCACGATCGCGCCGCGGCGCAGCGTGGCCGTGGCGCCCGTCTCGGCGCCGGCGAGCGTGCGCAGGAACGCCGCGAGCGCCGCGGCGGCGTGCGTGGGCCACGGCCCCGAGTCCGCCGGCAGGTGAAGGCCGTGCGCGATCGCGCGGGCGCCGGCGGTGAACGCCCACAGCGCGAGCACGCCGAAGCAGGGCAGCGTGCGGCGCAGCGCCGCTCCCCAGTCGTGGCCGCGCCGGGCGAGCACGAGCGCCACGACCGGCAGCAGCACGACGGTCTCCTTGGCCAGCAGCGCCGCCAGGAAGAGCGCCGCGGCGAGCGCGGCGCTCGCCTCGAGGGCGAGCAGCGCCGCCAGCGCGAGGGTCAGCGCGAGCAGGTCCTGCGCGCCGCTCGCCCACAACAGCGGCACGTCGGCCGCGTGCGTGAGCGCGAAGAGCGGCGCCGCCACGGCCGCGGCGCGCGGTCCCGCGACGCGGTGCGCGAGCGCGGCCAGCAGCAGCACCGCGATCAAGAAGAGCGCGAGGTTCGCCGCGTGGAACACCTCCGGCGCTCCCCCGCCGAGGCGGTCGAGCGCCCAGAACCACGCCTGCCGGCCGAGCGGACGGACGGCGTCCCCGAGCGGGTCCGGCGCGGCGAGCGCGGCAAACAGCGAGCGGCCGCGCGTCGCGTCGAGCAGCGCCCAGTCCTCGCCGAGGAACGGCGCGCGCACGTCGCGCGCGTGCAGCCAGAGCGCGACGAGCGCGGCGCCGGCCGGCGCCACGCCGGCGGCGAGCTTCGCCTTCATGCGCCGGGCGTCAGCGGCGGCGGCGGCGCGGCGGCGAGCCGAGCAGCGCGCCGAGCAGGCCGCGCGTGACGCTGCTCACGACCGTGCGCGCCACCTGCCGCCCGAGCGGCGAGTTGAGCGCGGCCCCCACCATGGCGGCCGCTCCGGCGACCGTCTCGGCCGCGCGCGCGCCCGGGTCCGGTGGATCGGGCGCCACCGGAGGCACGCCGGAGGGCTGCACCGGCGCGGGCGCGGCGGCCGCCGGAGCTCCGCCCATGCGCTGCGCGAGCAGCTCGCGGGCGCTCTCGCGGTCCACCGCGTTCGCGTACTCGCGCACCTGCTCGGACGCGGCGAGCGCGCTGACCAGTTCGCCCTCGGACAGCGGACCCATGCGCGAGGCCGGCGGGATCATGCGCACGGCGAACGGCGGCGTCGGCGCGCCGTTGGGCGCGAGCACGGTCACGAACGCCTCACCGATGCCGAGCGTCGTGAGCGTCTCCTCGACGTCGTAGAAATCGGTCTTCGGGAACGTGCGCGCGGCGGCGCGCAGCGCCTTCTCGTCGTCCGGCGTGAACGCCCGCAGCGCGTGCTGCACACGGTTGCCCAGCTGGCCGAGGATGTCGGCCGGCACGTCCTTCGGGCTCTGCGTGACGAACCACACGCCGACACCCTTCGAGCGGATGAGGCGCACGACCTGCTCGACCTGGTCGAGGAACTCCTTGCTCGCGTCGTCGAACAGCAGGTGCGCCTCGTCGAAGAAGAAGACGAGCTTCGGCCGGTCCACGTCGCCCACCTCGGGCAGCTCGGCGTACAGCCGCGCGAGCATCCACATCATGAAGGTCGAGAACAGCCCGGGCTTGTCCTGCACGTCACGCAGCGAAAGCACGCTGACGAGCCCCTTGCCGTCCCGCTGCACGAGCAGGTCGTCGAGGTCGAACTCGGGTTCGCCGAAGAATGCGCCCGCGCCCTGCTGCTCGAGCTCGACCATCTCGCGCAGCAGCACGCCGACGCTCGCCTTGCTCATCCCGCCGTAGTTCGCGAGCTGCTCCGCGCCCTCGCCGCTCAGGTACTGCAGCACGGCGCGCAGGTCCGACAGGTCGAGCAGGGCGAGTTTCTGGTCGTCGGCGTACTTGAACACCATGGACAGCACGCTCGACTGCGTCTCGTTGAGGCCGAGTACACGCGCGAGCAGCAGCGGCCCGAAGCTCGACACCGTCGCGCGCAGCTGGGCGCCACCCTTGCCCGTGAGGCTCAGGTACTCCACCGGGCAGCCGGAGGCCTTCCACGTGTAGCCGGTGTCCTTCGCGCGCTGGTTCACGCGCTCGCTCGCTTCGCCGGGCATGGACAGGCCCGAGAGGTCGCCCTTGAGATCGGCGAGGAAGACCGGGACGCCCGCCGCGGAGAACTGCTCGGCGAGCAGCTGGAGCGTCTTGGTCTTGCCCGTGCCCGTCGCGCCCGCGATCAGCCCGTGGCGATTCGCCATGGCGAGGGGCAGCGCCGCGATCGGGTCGGCGTGGCATTCCCCGGCGTGCACGAGCGCGCCGAGCGTGAGCGTGGAACCACCGGAACGGAACGCGGCCTGCGCCGCTTCGAGAATCGCCTTGTCCATGACACCTCCCGAGGTCGTCGAAACCGCGCGCACGATACACGAAAACCTGTCGCATTCGGGACGGCTCTCGAACGAATCCCGACAGTCCCCGAACAAACGCGCGCGGAGAGCCGCTAGGTTCTCCGGCGTGACGCCTTCCCCGTCCCGGCCCGTCTTCCGTGATCCTTCCGGCCGCCGCCAGCGCTGGACGCTGCGCGTGGCCGTCACGCTGGGCGCCGCGTTCCTCGCGCTCGCGGCCGTCTTCCTCGTGAGCCTCGTCGCAGTCCCCGTGCTTCCGCGCACCGCCGGGCTCTCGGAGCCCATGCGGCGCGCGCTGCGCCCCCACCTGCCCACACCGGCCGGCCACGACGCCCGGCTCGGACGCTGGCTGCTCGCCCGCGAGCGGCGGCGTCTGCTCGCGAGCATCGCGCGCGAGGATCGCGCGCGGGCGCACGTCGCCTCCACCGCGCGGGACACGAGCACGGCGGTCGTCGCGGCGTTCTACGCGACGTGGCAGGAGACCGGGCTGCACTCGTTGCGCGCGAACGCCTCGCACCTGACCCACCTCATGCCGCTGTGGCTGCGGATCGGCTCGGACGCCGCGAACCTCGACACGCGCGACTGGAACCCCGAATGGACGCCGCACAACCGCGACGTGCTGCGCATCGCGAACACGCACCACCTGCGCGTGATGCCCGTGCTGAGCAACGCGCACGAGGGACGCTTCGACTCGGCGCTCGCGCACGCGCTGCTGAGCTCGACGGAGCGCCAGGACGTGCTGCTCGCGTCGCTGCGCGACTGGCTGCTCGCGCACCGGTTCGCCGGAGTGAACTTCGACCTCGAGAACTTGAGCGAGACCGATGCCCGGCTGGTGCCCGCGTTCTACCGGCGTGCCGCACGCGTGCTTCATCCGGCGGGGCTGGTGCTGTCCGCGGACCTCGAGGTCGAGGGCACCGTGCCCGACGCGGGCGCGGTGGCGCGCGCCGTGGATTTCGTGGTGCTCATGGCCTACGACCAGCACTACATGGCGGGCGACTCGGGGCCGCTGTGTGGCGTGGACTGGTTCCGCGACGCGCTCGACCGCACGCTCGAGCACGTCCCCGCGAGCAAGCTGGTGCTCGGCGTCGGCAACTACGCCTACGACTGGACCGGCGGGCGCGCGCCGGCGGACAACCTCACCTACCAGGAGGCGGTCTACCTCGCCGCCGACAATCATCCCGACGAATGGCCCGCGAACGTCGTGGACTTCGACGCCGCTGCACTGAACCCGACGTTCCAGTACGAGGACGAACAGGGCCGGGAGCACGACGTGTGGATGCTCGACGCCGTCACGGCCGCCAACGAGCGTACGATCGCGCTCGCGCACGGCGTGCGCGGGCAGGCGCTGTGGGTGCTCGGCTCGGAGGACCCCTCGCTCTGGAACTGGTTCGACCGCGCGCGGCCCGGCGCGCTCGCCGGCTCGGTCGCGCTCGCGCGCACGAGCTTTCCGTACGACGTCGAGTTCCAGGGCGACGGTGACCTGCTCACCGTCGCGGCGGTGCCACAGCCCGGGCGGCGCGCGATCGAGCGCGACTCGGCCTCGGGGCTCTACACGGACGAGCGTTACGAGCGCTATCCGAC
>JACRIW010000075.1 GCA_016215625.1 Candidatus Eiseniibacteriota bacterium
GCCGCCGCGCGCCTCGGGCTCGGCATGGCGCTCGGCACCGCCGAGGCGCCGCCGCTGCTGCGCGTGCCCGAATGGCCGGGCTCGCCGCGCCCGGTGTACGTGACGCTCGTGCGCGGGCGCGCGAGCCGCGCGTGCGTGGGCTCGGACGCCCCGCTGGGCGGCTCGCTCGCCGCGACGCTCACGCGCCTCGGCGAACGCCTCGCGGATTCCGACCTGCGCCGCCCGCCCGTGCGCGCGGAGGAACTCGACACGCTGCGCCTCGTGGTCGCGTTCGCGAGCGACCCCGTCGCGGTGCGCGATCCCATGAGCGTGGATCCCGCGCGCGAAGGGCTGCGCATCGAGAGCGAGCGCGGCGCCGTCGCGTTCCTGCCGGGCGAAGCGCGCACGATCGGCTGGGCGCTGCGGGAAGCACGCCGCTTGGGTCTCATGGCGGGTGCCGGCGCCGCTGCTGCCGTGTCCTATTCGCGTTTCACCGTCGTCACGATTTCCGGTCCTGCCGCTTCGAACACTCGCCGCACGTCCGCCGTCTCCCCATGAGGTCCGTCATGCCGCGCGCCGCGCACCGCTTCCTCTCTCCGCTGCTGCTCGCCGTGTTTTCGATGTGTCTCGTCTTCGCGCCTCCGGCGCGAGGGGCGGTCACGCGCGTCACCGGCCAGGTGCTCGACGCCGAAACGCAGCAGCCCGTCGCCGGCGCCGAAATCGAGCTGCAGAACTCGGGCGGCGGCCCGGGCTACTTCCGCGTGAAGGCGGACGCGAAGGGTGAGTTCGTGCTCGAGAACGTGCAGACGAGCCGCTACTACCTGTTCACCGTCGGCCGCGAGGGGTATTCCGACTGGGCGCTCGAGGGCTGGCAGTTCCCCGCGTCGCAGCGCGACGTGCGCATCGTCGTGCCGCTCGAGCGTGCGGGCGTCGTGCGCGTGAAGGTGGCGAGCGCCGCGGGCGGCAAGGCGGTCGCGGGCGCGCGCGTGACGGTGCGCAACGAGCGCGAGCGCATGTGGTGGGAGAACGCGAGCCGCGATCCCGAGCCGCGCTTCACGAACGGCGCGGGCGAGGTGGACTTCACCGGCCTCGCGGCCGGCTACTGGACCGTGCTCGTGGACGCCGCCGGCCTGCGCGCCGACGAACTGCGACGCGTCCCCGTGCGCCGCGGCGAGAGCACTCCGGTCTCGCTCGCGCTCGCACGGCCCGCGTCGCTGTCGGGCGCGGTGCGCCTCGCGGACAGCACCGGCGTCGCGGGCGTCAGCGTGATCGCGCGCGGCCCCGGCGAGGCGACCGCGACGACGGACGGCTCGGGCTACTGGTCGCTCGGCGACCTCGCGCCCGGCCGCTGGCGGGTGGAAGTGCAGCACGACGGCCTGCAGGCGACGGCGGCGCGCGACGGTCTGGTGCTGCGCGAAGGCGAATCGCGCGAACTGCCCCAGTTCAAGGTGACCCCGCTCGCACCCGCGTTCTCGTTCGTGCTGCAGCGCGAGGTGATGCCGCCCGACGAGAAGCAGCGCGTGGGGCTGCGCGCATTCCGGATCGGCGAGATCGAGATGACGCTGTGGCGGCTGCCGATCGCGCGGCTGCTCGACGCGAAGCGCGACTTCCGCGAGGCCTGCGTGCGCGGCGCCGACACCACCGGGCTCGAGCGCGTCGAGCGCTGGGCGCAGCGCGTGGAGGACGGGCCGCCGTTCTCGTGGCGCGAATCCGAGATGACACTGCCGCACGA
Organism: Candidatus Eiseniibacteriota bacterium; assembly: GCA_016215625.1. Classification (GTDB taxonomy): domain Bacteria; phylum Eisenbacteria; class RBG-16-71-46; order RBG-16-71-46; family RBG-16-71-46; genus CAIXRL01. Next base: position 1,712 of record JACRIW010000075.1, read on the forward strand.
GCTGCCCGCGGGCGTGTACGTGCTGCAGGGGCGCGCGGGCACGCTCACGCGCCGCACGCTGTTCTTCGTGAGCGACCTGTCGCTCGTCGTGAAGCGCGCGCCGGACCGCACGGTCGTGTGGGCGGGCTCGCTCAAGACCGGGCTGCCGCTCGGCGACGTGGCGGTGTACACGGTGGGCGCGGCACAGGGGCAGGACCCCGCGAGCGACGGGCGCGAGTGGTCCGCGATCCTCGCGGGTGCGCGTGCGCGCCGCATGGCGACCGACGCCGACGGCCTCGCGTCCCTCGCGACGGGCGCCGAGGGCGCGCGGCTGCGGCTCGTGGCGCTGAGCGAGAAGCACGGCGTCTCGGTGGTCGAGTCACCGCTGTCGGGCGAGGCGCAGCAGGGCGGCGACCAGCTGTTCCTGTTCACCGAGCGCCCGATCTACCGCCCGGGCCAGCCGTTCTTCTGGAAGCTGTTCGCGCGCGACGCGGCGGAACAGGGTTGGAACGTGCCCGCGAGCGCGGACGTGACGCTGCAGCTCTCCGGCCCCGACGGCTCGACGCTCGACGTGGGCTCGGCGCGGCTGTCGGACACGGGCGCCGCGGACGGCAAGGTGGAACTGCCGGCCGACGTCGCGCTCGGCGACTGGACGCTGACCGCGCGCGCGGGACGCGCCTCGGGCGCGGCGACCGTCGCGGTGCAGCAGTATCGCAAGCCCGAGTACAAGGTGGACGTCACGCCCGACCGCGCCGTGTACGTGAACGGCGACGAGGTGCGCTTCCGCGTGGCCGCGAACTACTTCTTCGGCGCGCCGGTCGTGGGCGCGCAGGTGCGCTGGACGCTGTTCGAGTCGCGCCTGCAGGGCGCCGAGTCCGAGGCGAGCGAGGACGGCGACGACGGTTCCGAAGGCGGCGGGAGCGGCTACGGCCGCCTGCTCGAATCGGGCGAGACGCGCACGGACGTGGACGGCCGCGTCTCGGTCGCGTTCACGCCGCAGCGCGTCGCGTACGACCGGCGGCTGTCGCTCGAGGTCGAGGTCGTGGACGGCGCGCAGCGCGTGGTGTCCTCGCGCGGCACCGCGATCGTGGGGCGCGGGCTGTTCCGGATCGAGCTCCGGCCCCTGCGCGGGGTGTTCACCGCGGGCGCGCCGCTGCAGGTGGACGTGTTCACCCGCGACCACGAAGGCAAGCCCGTCTCGGCCGCGGTCACGATCGAACTCGACCAGGACGTGTGGAATCCGCTCGAGCGGCGCTACACGCGTTCGAGCCGCCCGCTCGCGTCGCTCAAGTCGCAGACGAGCGTCGCGCGCGGCTTCGGCCGCGTGACGCTCTCGCCCGCGGTCGCGCGCGCCGGCTGGCTCAAGCTGCGCGCGTTCGCCGACGACGCGCGCGGCAACCGCATCGGCGCCGAGACCGGCGTGTGGGTGTTCGACGAGAAGGTGTGGTCGTACGGCTACCGCTACCCGTCGCTCGAGGCGATCGCCGACCGCGACACGTTCGCGCCCGGCGACACCGCGAGCATCCTCGTGAACACCGACGTGAAGGACGCGAGCGTGCTCGTGAGCGTCGAGGGCCGCACGCTGCGCGACGTGCGCGTGCAGCACCTGTTCGGCGGCACCGGGCTCGTGCGCGTGCCCGTCACGGCGGCCGACGCGCCGAACCTGTTCGTCGCGGTCCACGTGCGGCGCGGACGCGAGGTGCACTCCCGCGTGCTCGAGCTGGCCGTGCGCGGCGAACGGCACGACCTCGCGATCACGCTGACGCCCGACCGGGCCGAGTACCGGCCGCGCGACGCCGCGTCGTGGACGGTCGAGACGCGCGACGGCGCGGGCCGCCCCGTGAGCGCCGAGGTCGCGGTGGGCGTCGTGGACGAAGCCATCTACTCGCTGCGCGCCGACGGCACGCCGGATCCGCACGACGTCTTCTACGGCCGCCGCCCGAACTGGGTGACGACCGTGGTGAGCTTCCCGACGCTCTACTACGCCGGCGCCGACAAGGGCGACGCCGGCGACGTGCTCCGCGACTTCCGCGACGTGGCCGCGTGGGCGCCGGTCGTGCGCACGGGCGCCGACGGCCGCGCCGAAGTGAAGCTGAACTGGCCGGACAACCTCACGACCTGGCGCGCCACCGCGCGCGGGCTCACCGCGAACACGCTCGTCGGCACGGCGGTCGCGCGCACGCGCGTGAGCAAGGAGCTCGTCGCGCGGCTCGCGGTGCCGCGCACGTTCGTGGCGGGCGACGAGGCCTCGCTCGTGAGCGTGGTGACGAACCGCTCGGCGGCGCCGCTCACCGGCGTCGGCGAAGCGCTCGCCGTTTCGGGCGCCGCGCGCTCGAGCGGTGCGGGCGCCGCGACGAGCAACCTGCCGGCGAACGGCGAGTCGCGGAACGCCTGGGGCGTGGCCGTGGCGGCGGAATCGCCGCGCGACGGCTCCGACGCCTCGGCGACTTTCCTGTTCCGTGCGAAGGGAAAGACCGACTCCGACGCGCTCGAGCAGCAGGTGCCCGTGCGCCCGCGCGCCGTGCCGCTGTTCTCGGGCGGCGCGGGCGTGGCCAGGGGCGACGCGCCGCAGAACGTGACCGTGACGCTGCCCGCCGATCTCGTGCGCAGCGGCAGCGCGCTGTCGATCGAGCTGTCGCCCTCGCCGGGCGCGGTCGCGCTCGCGGGCGTCGAGAACCAGATGCACTACGAGTACGGCTGCACCGAGCAGACGGCGAGCGCGATCACGCCGGCGCTCGCGCTGCTCGCCTCGGCGCGGACGGCGAACGTGAGCGTGCCCGGCTGGGACGATCCCGGGAAGCGGCTGACGCCCTACGTGCAGCGGCTCGCGTCGTTGCAGCTCGACCTGGGCGGCTGGAGCTGGTGGAGGAGCGGCGAAGCCGACCCGTACCTCTCGTGCATGGCGATCGGCGCGCTCGCGCGCGCGGCGAACGCCGGCGTGCAGTCCGACGCGGCGCTCGGCGCGATCCGCCAGGCGCAGTGGTCCATGCCGCGCGTGCTCGCCGACGTGCGCACCGTGGACGGCGAGGCGTACTGCGCCTACCTGCTGTCGCCGCTCGCAGCCATGGCAGACGAGGCCTCGAACCTGAACGAGCTCCGCGCGCTGCAGGCGCGGCTCGTCGCCGACGCGTTCGACCAGCGTGCGCAACTCGGCACGGGCGGTCTCGCGTGTACGGCCATCGCGCTCGCGCGCGCCGGGCGTGGTCCCGACGCGAACATCGTGCTCGCGTCGCTCGCGGCGCGCGGCGCGAGCGACGCGAACGGACTGTCGTTCCCGTCCGACGCGCCGCAGGCGTGGTACGGCGACGCGCTCGCGAACCCGGCGTTCGCGCTCGAGGCGTTCGCCACGGTGGCGCCCGCGGACGCGCGCGCGGAGCAGATCGTGCGCGCGCTCGCCATGCGCCGCACGGGCCGCGGCTGGCGCAACACGCTCGCCACGTCGCAGGCCGCCACCGCGATCGCGCGCTGGCTCGAAGGCCATCCCGAGCAGCTGCGGGGCGCGGGCGCGGCGCGCGTGAGCTGGAACGGCGAAGCCCTGCACGACGGCGCGCTCGGCGCCGCCGGCGGCTTCTCGAAGGGCGTGACGATCGCCGTGCCGCCGGCGAAGCTGAACCCGGGCGCGAACACGCTCGCGCTCTCCCGCACCGGCGCGGGCGCGCTGTGGTGGGCGTGGTCGGCGCGCGCGAACGTGCCGAGCCCCGGCCCGGCGGCGGCGGCGAACGCGCCGCTGAAGGTGAAGCGCGAGTACCTGCGCGCGTCGCGCACGGCGGACCGGCGCGGCCGCCCGCGCTGGCTCACGACGGCGCTCGATCCCGCCACGCCGATCAAGGTGGGGGAGAGCATCCTCGTGCGGCTCACGTTGTCGGCGTCGGCGGACTTCGACCGGTTGCTGCTCGAGGACCCGCGCCCGGCCGGCTTCGAGATCGACCAGGTGCTGCCGGCCGGCGTCGAACGCCCGTGGACGCTGTCCGCGGAGGCGCGCGACGATCGGGCGGTGTTCTTCATCGAATCGCTCGAGAGCGGGGACACCGTGATCGAGTACCTGCTGCGCCCGGAAGTGCCGGGCGCGTGGACCGCGCTCCCGGCCGTCGTGAGCGGCATGTACGACCCCGCACTGACCGCCCGCGGCGGCGAAGCCCGCCTGCGGATCGTTCCCTGACCCCGTCGCTCCCCGACACCGGAGGATCCATGCCCCTCTACACGCTGCCCGCCGCCGACGAGTACGCGCTGTACTACGGCAAGTACATCGATCGCGTCGGACCCGATCCGCTCGCCGCGCTCGTCGCGCAGGCGGCCTCCACCGCGGCGCTGCTCGCGGCCACGCCCGAGTCGCTCGCCTCCCACCGCTACGCCGAAGGCAAGTGGACGGTGCGCGAGGTGGTCGTGCACCTGAGCGACGCGGAGCGCGTGTTCGCCTATCGCGCGCTGCGCGTGGGCCGCGGCGACGGCACGCCGCTGCCCGGCTTCGACGAGAACCTGTTCGCCGCGAACTGCGGCGCCGAGCGCCGCACGCTCGCGGACGTCGCCGCCGAGTTCGCGGCGGTGCGCGCCGCCTCGCTCGCGCTCTTCCGCAGCTTCGACGCCGAGGCGATCGGCCGCCGCGGCACGGCGAGCGGGCATCCGGTCACCGTGCGCTCGCTCGTCGCCATGATCGCGGGGCACGAACTGCATCACGTGGCGCTCCTGCGCGAGCGGTACGGGCTGGGCGGCTGAACACGGGGTTCCGGAAGAGCAAACGGCCCGGGGGAAGGACACCCCCGGGCCGCAACTTTTCAGATGGGAAGCGTGTCTCAACAGGCAGGCCTCTGGTACTCCTCGACGGCTCAGGGACCTTCGTCTGGCCCCCCCACCGTTCATGGGAGGCGAGCGTCTCGCTCGGCGTTCGCCGGAAGGTGATGCTCGCATCACCGACCCGCGGATGGGGGCTGACCACCTCCATCCGCGTCCACCGAACCTCGGTCAGTTGCCGTACGACGTCATGCCCTCGGGCGCCTTCTCGGCGTGCGCGCGCGGCTCGATGCGCGCATCACGCGTGAGCACGATCGCGCTCGGCGCCGTCCAGCTGTTCTCGAACACCGCGCGCGCCTGCGACCCGAGCGCCGTGTCCCGCACCGTGAGCCCGACGTTGCGCGTGCTCATGAAGTAGCTCGGCTCCCAGTTGCTCGTGCCGATCCAGAGCCACTCGCCGTCGGTGACCATGTACTTGCAGTGCTCGACGCGCGCGAACGGGATGTACTTCGTGCCCTGGAACGGCACGCGCGAGATGCGCACCTCGACGTTCGCGTGCGTGCTCAGCTCGCGCAGCACGGGCTCGTTGGCGCCACCGATCGCCCAGTCCGAGACCAGCAGCTTCACGTGCACGCCGCGTTCGCCCGCGGCGATCAGGGCGCGGTGGATCGTCGAGTCGGCGTAGCCGTGCGACTTCACGCCGTACTGCAGCAGCTGCACGCAGATCTCGCGCTTCGCGCGGTGGATGCGCTCGAGGATCAGGTCGCGGTCCCACGGGATCCCGGCGGGGTTGGTCTTGACCGGGCTCGCGCCGAACCACGCGTTCACCGGGCCGTTCGCCTGCTTCACCGCGATCGGCCAGCGCGTGGCGGGCGATTTCGCGGGCGCGAACGTGCGCGTCGTGTCGGCGCCGTTCCAGTCGGTCTCGAACACCGCCGTCGCTGCCGCCGCGAGACGCGAGTCGCGCATGCGGATGCCCAGTTCATGGATCTCGGTGAGCGCGCGCCAGTCGAGGTTCTGGCTGCCGAGCCACGCGTCGCGCCCGTCCACGATCATGAACTTCGCGTGCTGCACGCCGCCCGCGAGGCGGCCGTAGTCCACGCGCCGCACCTCGACGTTGGGCAGTCCGTCGAGCGAGTCGGCGGGCTGCGGGTAGGTCTTCGACATGCGCGCGTCGAGCAGCAAGCGCACCCGGACGCCGCGCGCCGCCGCGGCGCCGATCGCGTCGAGCACGGGGCCGAGCGACTCGCCGGGGAAGTGCGACAGGTAGAAGTGCTCGAGATCGAGCGTCCGGCTGGCCGAGCCGATCATCTCGAGCCATACGGCGCGTGCCTCCGGCAGCGCGGGGTTGCCGAGCGTGGTGCCGGCGGGGCGGGACTCGCCCAGTTCGAGCGCGGGCGGAGCGGAAGCGGCGAACGCGGCGCTGGCGAGCGCGGCGAGAAGCAGCAGCGAAGAAAGCAGACGGCGCATGGTGACCTCGGGTGGAAGCGGCCGGCCGGGGAGGGCGCGGGACGCGGGCATCCTACAACCATCCGCGGCGAGCGCGCCCGCGCTTGACCGCGTTTCCGCGCGCCGCCTACCGTCCGCCCTCCACTTCCGCCGAAAGCCCCGCATGCTCCTGCCGTTCGACATCCTGCTGCTCGTCCTGATCCTCGTCGGCCTGCCGCTGCGCGCCTGGTTCGCCATGCGGGCGCTTCGCGCCGCGCCTGCCGCGGAGCTGCCGTCCCTGCGCCGCCGGCTGTGGACGCGCGCGATCCTGTCGCAGTGGCTGCTCGTGGCGGGCGTGCTCGCGCTGTGGGTGTGGCAGCGCCGCTGGTGGACCGCGCTCAACGTCGTGGCGCGCATCGGCCCCATGGAGATCGGCATGCTCATCGGGATCGCCTTCCTCGCGATCCTGCTGCACCGCCAGCGCGCCGAGCTCGACCGCCAGCCCGAGGTGGTCTCGAAGCTGCGCGCGCGGCTCATGCCGGTCGAAGGGCTCATGCCGGACACGCGCGCCGAATGGCCGCACTTCGCCGCGCTCGCGGTCACGGCGGGCGTGTGCGAGGAACTGCTCTTCCGCGGCTTCGTCACGTGGGCGCTCACGCACGTGCTGCCGTCGTACGAGATCGCCGCGTTCGCGCAGGCCGCGCTGTTCGGGCTCGCGCACGCCTACCAGGGCCCGCGCGGCGTGTGGACCACCGGCATGGTCGGCGTGTTCCTCACCGTGGTCGTGCACCTGACCGGCACGCTGTGGGTGGCCATGCTCATCCACGCGCTCATGGACCTGAACGCCGGCGACCTCGCGATCCGCGTGAAGGCGCTCGACGCACGCGAGGGCCGGGCGGCGCGCGCGTGAGCGGCGCGGCCACCACGCCCGACACGCTCGGGCGTTCCGTTCCGTCGGCGCTCGTGCGGCTCGCGCTGCCCGTGCTCGCCTCGCAGACGCTGCGGCTCGCGTTCCAGTGGGTGGACGCGCTGTGGGTGCGCGACCTCGGCGTCAACGCCACGGCCGCGATCACGACGTCGGTGTTCGTCATGTGGACCGTGTATTCGCTGCACGACGTGTTCGGCATCGGCATCAGCGCCTACGTGAGCCAGCTGATGGGCGCGGGCGACCGGCCGCGCGCGGGCGTCGCGGCGTGGAAGGGGCTGCAGGCGAGCGCGCTCATGGGACTCGTCGGCGTGGCATTGGGCCTGTTCGGCGCCGAGGCGATCTTCCGTGCGATGGACCCGAGCGGGCGCATCGTGAAGGAGGGCGCGTCGTACCTCGGCGTCGTGATGCTCGGCGCGCCGTTCATCATGGTGTCGCTGTCGTGCGAGAACGTGCTGCGCGCGTGCGGCGACACGCGCACGCCGTTCGTCGTGGACCTGCTCGCGGTCGCGCTCAACGCCGCGCTCGCGCCCGTGCTCATCTACGGGCTCGGGCCGTTCCCCGCGATGGGCGTGGCGGGCGCCGCGTGGGCGACCGTGTGCGCGCAGGCGCTCATGTTCGCCACCTACATGGCGCTCGCGGCGCGGCGCATGCCGTCGTTCCCGCTCGCGCGCCGCGCGGACGGCCCGCCGGTGCGCGTGCTCGGCATGGCGCGCGTGGGGCTGCCGGCGGCGCTCATCGGCTCGCTGTTCTCGGTCGTGTACATCGCGTTCGTGCGCTCGGCTTCGGCGCACGGTCCCGCGGCCGCGGCGATGGTCGGAATCGGCAACCGCATCGAGGCGATCCAGTTCGTGTTCTCGGCGTCCCTCGGGCTCGCGGCGGCGACGCTGCTCGGCCAGGCGATCGGCGCGAACCGCCCGGATCGCGCGGCCGAGGTGCTGCGCACGTCGCAGCGCTGGTCGGTGGCGTTCGCCGCCGTCTTCATGGTCGCGATGTACGCCGTGCCCACGTTCTTCCTCGGCATGTTCACGGCCGACGCGGGCGTGCTCGAGCTCGGCGTGCCCTACCTGCGCGTGCTCGCGCTCACGGTCGTGGCGACCGGGCTCGAGATCGCGACCGCCGAGGCGATCATGGGTTCGGGGCACACGACCGCGATCTCGTGGATCTTCACGGTGGTCTCGCTGCTGCGCATCCCGCTCGCGTTCGCCGTCCCCGCGTGGACGCACTCGGGGGCCATGGGCATCGTCTGGCTCATCACGGTGAGCTGCTGGGTGCGCACGGCGGCGATCCTCCTGTGGTCGCGGCGCGGCACCTGGAAGCAGGGACTGCGCGGCGAGCTGCACGGCCCGGCCGAACTGGGCTCCCCGGACGCCCCGGGCGAGGCCCTGTAGGCCCCACGGAGCGGTACCACCGGCCCGTCGCGCCCGGCTGGCGGAAGCCCGAGACTCCCGACTAGACTCCCCGCCCTCGCAGCCCGGGCCACGCATCCGGAAAGGACGGCATGCACTATCGCTACGTGATCGTGGGAGGAGGCCTCGCGGCCGCCTCCGCCATCGAAGGCATCCGCTCGCAGGATGCCGACGGCTCGATCCTGCTCTTTTCGCGCGAGAACCACCTGCCGTACCGGCGCACGCCCCTGACCAAGGAGATGTGGTCCGGCGGCATGAAGCTCGAGGACCTCGCCGTGCACCCGGAGGGGTTCTACGAGGCGAACAAGGTGGACGTGCGGCTGCGCCGCGAGATCGTCGAGATGGACTCCGAGCACAAGATCCTCTGGGACGATCGCGGCGACAGCGTGGGCTTCGACCACGCGCTGCTCGTGACCGGCTGCCGTCCGCGGCGGCTGCAGGCGCAGGGCGCCGACAGCCCGAGCGTGCGCTACTTCCGGGCGCTCGAGGACTTCCTCGCGCTCGAGCAGTCCATGGACCACATCTCGCACGTGACCACGGTCGGCGGGGGCTTCGTCGCGCTCGAACTCACGGCGACGCTGCGCGGGCTCGGCAAGGAAGTCACGATGATCTTCCCCGAGGAGTGGCCGCTGCACCGCATCCTGCCGCGCGAGCTCGGGCTCGCCGTCGTGGACTACCTGCGGAGCATGGACGTCGAGACCGTCTCGGGCGAGACGATCGTCGAGGTGACCGAGGAAGGGAACGGCATCGTGCGCGGCCGCACGTACGGCGGAAACACGCTCGCGACGCAGGTGATCCTCGTGGACCAGGGCTCCGAGGCGCAGGTGGATCTCGCCGAGGCCGCCAATCTCGACACGGACGACGGCATCGTCGTGGACGAGTACGGCCGCTGCTCGCGCCCGGGCTTCTGGGCGGCGGGCGACGTCGCCGAGTTCCCGTACCTCGCACTGGGGCAGCTCGAGCGCGTCGAGGGCGCGGAGCACGCCGAGAAGCACGGCTTCTGCGTGGGCGCGAACATGGCCGGCGCGGGCGTGCCGTACACGCACCTGCCGCTCAAGTGGTTCCGCATCGGCGAGCAGCAGTTCGAGGGCGTGGGCGAGCTGCACGCGCGGCTCGACACCGAGATGGTGTGGGTCGAGGAAGGGCGCGAGGGCATCGTGTTCTACCTGCGCGACGACGTCGTGCGCGGCGTGCTGCTGTGCAACGCGTCCGAGCGGCTCGAGTGGGCGCGCGCGCTGATCGTGGAAGCGCGCCCGATGTCGCGCGACGAACGCGCGGCGCTGATCACGCCGGCGAAGGCCTAGTCGACGATCACGACGCGCGACGTGGCTTGATGCGTGCCCTGCGTGAGCCGCGCCCAGTAGAGCCCAGCACGCAGCTCGTGCGCTTCGTCGAGAGTGACCGTGTGCGCGCCGAGGCCGAGCGCACTGAGGTCGCGCACGGCCACGCAGCGGCCCTGCGCGTCGAACAGCTCGAGCCTGGCGGGGGCGCGCTCGGCGAGGGAATAGGCGATCGCGAGCTTGCGGCGCGAAGAGGGGTTCGGCGTGGCGCCCTTGAGCGCGAAAGGCGTTGCCGCGGGCACCGTGATCGTCGCGACGGCGGTGGTGCGTGACTGGCCGTCGCTCGCGTAGCGCACTCGATACTCGTACGTGGCGCCGGGCGAGACGTCACGATCTTCGTAGTGAAGGCGGCCCTCGCGGTCGGCGGTCAGATCGGCGAGTCGTCGCCACAAGCCCTCGGGCTCGCGGCGTTCGAGCGATGCGGACGACAGCGATGCATCAGCGCCCGCCCAATCGAGCGTCACGCGGTCAGGCTGCGCGTCGTGCGAGGCGAGCGACAGCTCCGTGGCGACGATGCCGTTGGCGGTGATGCGCTGAACGTAGGTGTTGTAATAACCGTTTCGAGAATCATCCCAGCACACGATCGCGCTGCCCGGCAGTGACTGGATCAGGTGCGGGTTCTCCTGGCTGTCGAAAGGTCCCGTAGGAGGGCAAACGAGCAAGCCTGTCGGCCCAGACGGGGAGTCGAAGTCTCCCGCCGCATTGACGTGTTGAACGTACACACGCCAACCGCTCGCTGTCTGGATCTCACAGGAGACGAAGAGCCCACCGAGTTGGTCGCTCGCGACTTCGGAGAGGTCGGCGTAGCCATCGATGCCGAACATTCGTTTGCCGTTCAGCGGCCAGCCGGGCGCAATAGAGCCGTCCGCGAGGACGTGCTGGGCGTGCACCGTGAATCCCTGCGGCCCTGAGTACTCCCAGACGACAAAGACGCCACCAGTAGAGTCGGGCACGACGTGTGGCACTTCCTGCGGGTAGTCCCAGACGCAGACGGGCAGCCCCAGCGACGGCCATCCGGCCGCAAGAGAGCCGTCCGCATTCACGCGCTGGAGATAGATATCCGCGCCGAACTCGGCCTGGTCCCACGGTTGCCCCGCGCGGCTGCGTGCGTCCACCCATGCGACGTACACGCCGGAGCCACCATCGGTCGTGATCGCGGGCTGCGTTTGGATGCCGGGCGCGGAAGTGATCGAGAAGCCCTGGGCGGGCCAGCCTGCGGCGGGATCACCGAGACCGTCGATGCGAGCGACGTAGACGTTCGCCTCGGCGCCGATCTGATCGGAGACGTAGGTTGTCCATGCGCCGTCGGCTCGATCGGAAACCAGCACTGGTCTCTGCCCCTGCACCTGCTGCCCAGTGCCGGCCACAAAGGTGCGGCCGGTTGTCGGCCATCCCGATGCCGCCCTACCACTGCTGTCAAGATGTTGAAGCCAGATGTCCGAGTTGTTGCCGACGCTCTGTAGAAAGGCGAACAGGTTCCCGCCGTCCGCCGTGGCAATCACGCCTGTGACCCCCTGGTGTGAACCGAACGCCGCTAGTATTGGCGCACCCGACCATTCGCCGGGGACTGGTGCTCCCGCGGAAGTGTAGCGCGCGACATGAGCGCGAGCGTCGAGATCGTAGACGATGTAGGCAAGGGTGAAGGAGCCATCTGCGTTGCCAATACCTGCGTTTGGAAAATCCGCCCAAGCTGATTGGGAGATCGGTATCCCATCGACGGGCCAACCCACGGGCCGACTCCCGTCCGCAGCAACTCGGAAGATCCGCAGATTCCAGGACATCGTGCCGTACTGAGATCCATCAGCAAGTGCGAAGAACGCGCCGTCGTGGCCGTCGCTCGTCATGACGGGGTAGCGATTCTCAACGAGAGTGCTCAGTCGAAGTCCATTCGCGGGCCACTCCGCTCGGGCGGAGGCCACGAAGGCGAGCAGGAGCAACAGGCAACCGATGGGCGGGATGGAGCGCCGGAGGTTGATCATGAGGAAAGTGTAGGGGGTGCTCCGAGGCAGGGTCCATAACTTTCTCTTGACCCCCCCCCATGACATCTCGTATTTCTCCCGCCGCGCAGGGCTGCCTTCCCCCGGCCTGCAATCGAACGCTGATTCGTATTGCACCTCTGTTGGGGAGGGCCGAATGCCCCGCCGCCGCGTTGTTCTCGCCTGCCTGCTGGCTGGTCTTGCCACCGCCGCCAGTGTTTCCGCGACGATCCTGCATCCGGGCAAATGGACGCAGAACGCTCAAGTCCACCGCGTGTTCGCGACCGCCGTGAACCTGATGCTGTTACCGGGCACGGATCCCACGAACCCCGTCCAGAGCCAAATCCTATGGTGGGCCGACGACCACTCAGCGCCCATCGTTGGTGAGCCAGATGGAAACCATGGCGGCCGCTTCGACTGGTGGCCGGATTCGGACGCCTCGCTCAACTCAGGCAACTTCCCGGACACCACTCATGGCCCCAGTGGAACGTTCGTGTCAGACGTCCTCGAAGAGACGGGATTCAACATCTTCTGTAGCGGTCTCGGACATCTCCCGTCTGGCCTAGGGTTCGTCGTGGGCGGTACGACGGAGGCAGAAAACGGCGAGACGAGGGCGGCAACCTATGACCCGGTGACGAAGCAGTGGACGGTCCTGACCGGACAGATGCAGGCCGGGCGCTGGTACCCGACTGCCACGACGCTGCCGGACGGCCGCATGCTCATCACTACTTCCGGCAGCCAGTATCGCCACGTCTGGATGTTCGGCGGCGCCGAGAACGACATCCAACTTCAACGTATGCCCGTATCGCACACGAAGGGTTGGGAGCTGGGAGTGATTCCGAGCTTCGACTCCTACGTGTCATGGGCCGCGCGCGTTCCTCCCGTGCCCAGGCGAGGGCACACGGCGAGCTTTTCACTCGGTAGTCGGCAGGCCATCTTTGGAGGGCAGAAGTCAGATGGCAGCGGCATGTTGAACGACCTGTGGCTTCTTGCGCGCGATGAAAACCAAGGGGGCTCAAACTACCAGTACCTCTGGCACCGTCGCACGCCGGCAACTGAATCGCCTGTGTCGCCTACGGCTCGTGCTTTTCATTCGGCGGTCTCGCCGAACGACGGCGAAATGGTCATCTTCGGCGGGCTCTCGGTTACGCAGCAGGCTCTCAACGATGTCTGGGGCGTGACGCTCAAGAACAACAGCACGGAGGCGTACTGGATCAATCGCCTGCCTACCGCCTCCAGCGAACCATTCCCTGCTCGCTTTGGTCAGGCTGTGGTCTGGCACAAGGACCCAAGCAACGTGGTCGCGAATGACTGCGCGTACGTTTACGGCGGAAGCGGTAACCTCGGGAGCCTGCCGACAGATAACGCGGTCTACCGAATGAAACTCGTCGGGACCGATCAAGTGGAATGGACGAAGTGCACGGTCGAGAACCCGACGGTCGGCCCCGGTCCGCGCATGTTCATGGCGACCGGGCTCATCAATCGTGCTCGAGTTGCGAACGGCCCCGAGATCAACGGTATGGTCGTGTACGGTGGACGCACGTTCGAAAATCAGGTGTCCGACTCGCTCTTCGTGCTCTGGATTACTGGGCCGACAACCGTCCGCTGGCAGCCAGTCGCACAGTCCGGCACGCGCCCCCCCCGGGCTGGAGAACGCGGGAGGCGCGGCCACAGAGAACTCGGCGGAGTTCTGGCTGTCGGGAGGAAAGACGGCCGATGGAACCGCGAAACGTGAGGTCTTCTCGTTCGACTCGCACGTCTACTTCGGCGCGAACGGCGAAAACACGTTAGCCGCGACCTGGGCCCACCGATCCGACGCGGCACAGCCGGTCTGGGGGCACACGTTCGTCCCGCACGAGGTCGAACTGTTCACACGCGTCTCGGAGATCTGCGATCCGACGGCCACGACTGCCGCACAGCAGTTCCAGGCGCTCCCGTCGGCTCCGCTCGCGCAGGACTGGTACCCGCACATGTTCACGGTGCCGAGTGCGGCCGGTGGACCGAATCGCGTGTTCTTCGCGGGGCCCGTGCTTCGTGACTGCCGCTGGCTGACGTTGAACGGCGCGAGCAGCGCGTGGAGCGCCCCCTTGGTCTCGGACTCGCTGGCCGGCATCCGCGGTGGGGCCTCGGTCATGTACCGCCCGGGGAAGATCTTGAAATGCGGCAGCAGGGACACGGACGGCATCGGCGACGCAGTCGGCACGACGCGCCTCCTCGACCTGAACGCGCTCAATCCCTCGACCCCTGCGTGGACGGGCGCGTCGAAATGGACCGCATCTGGCTCCATGATCTCCCGTGTGAACCACAACCTGGTTCTCATGCCCGACGGCAAGGTCATCGTGGTCGGCGGAACGGGCTACATCACGAACGGCCGAAACGATCTGCCGCGCACCCAGCCCGAAATATGGGACCCCGATGCGAACAATGGCGCGGGGGCGTGGGAAGGCGCTGGTACCTCGACGCGAGCAGCATCATTCGTGGCTACCACTCGAGTGCGCTGTTGCTTCCGGACGGCCGGATCCTCTGTGCGGGTGGCAACGCGACGACGTCCAACGCGCTCATCGGCGATCCTCACCACGGCGATCAGCACAAGCTCGACCTCTATTCGCCGCCTTACCTGTTCACTCTCTCCGGGCAGCCGGCTCCGCGGCCGACGATCGTCTCCGCGCCGCGTCGTGCCGCGTTCGGCGAGCGGATCGTCGTGACTCAGTCGGGCAACGGATCCGCTTCGAGGATGACGCTCGTTCGTCCGGGCGCGGTCACGCACGGCTTCGACGAGAATCAGCGATTCATCGAGCTGGCATTTCACTACGACTTCACCAATGCCTCGGGTGAACGAGTCCATCACGTGACATTGCCAGCCGACTCTGCGGTCGCGCCTCCCGGCGAGTACATGCTGTTCGTGCTCAATAAAGCCGGAACACCCTCCATCGCGCGCTGGCTGCGAATCAACAATCGCAACGGTCAGACGATGCCCCCTTCGGCCATCACCGACCTGACGAAGAGTTGCAGCGATGGTGTGACTCTGGACCTGCAGTGGAGCCCGCCCGCGGCCGACGCGGGCGCAGCGATTGGCGCTCCTGCGGCAGAATACGAGCTGCGCTACTCGACCACAGTGCCGCTGACCGACGGCAACTTCACGACTGCAGGCACGCTGGTCGCGGGACTGGACGAGCCCGGCGACCCTCTGGCGTCGAATCCTGATCGCCGAGTCGGGATCACGCTCGGCAACCTCGCCCAGCCCAAGACGTACCGCTTCCGCATTCGTTCGAGGAACTACTCCAGCGGCAGCGGCGTGTGGTCCGCGCTGAGCAACGAGCTCGTCTTCACACAGCACGACGAGGACTGCGGTGGCGCTGGTGGTGGCGGTGGCGGCTTCTACGATGGAGGGTTCACGGCGAACCGTACCGGCCGCACCGTCGCACTGCGTCGTCCCGGCGGTGGTAGCACCGACACCAGCTTCGTCGAGAACACACTGCTGCCGGTTATCCGGCTCGGCTCAATGGCGACTGACCGCGTGCGGTTGCCCAACGGACCAAAGTGGGAGGGCGCAACCGGTCGCGTGCGGTTGAGCCGCGCCGGTACGCTGGGCACGGAGTTCGAAGGCGTGCAGCTCGTGGCCGTGGATCACGCGACCGAAGACGAGGTCTTCGTCCGCGGCGGCGAGTTTGTCGCGGGCACGGTCGAGCCTGTCGTGTCGGTGCACCACGCGGACGGTCGCGACCTGACCGCAAGCCTCGCGTCGGGCGAGGGCTTCGAAGGCCGTGACGGCGACACGTTGTACGTCGACGTTCAACATCACGAGCCGGGCACGCTCGTGCTGTCCAGCAGCAAGTCGCAGCTGGTCAAGTTCCCGGACGTGACCGGCATTCGTATCTCCACCGAAACGAGCAGCGGCTGGGTGGAGATCGGCCACCACAACCCTCGCAAGCGCGTCTCCGACGAAGCGTTCGCGGCCCCGGCGCTCGATCACGTGCGGCTCATTTTCATGGGCGAGCACAAGCTCGAAGGTGTCGCGCGCCTCGTGCCAGGTGGTGGCGTGCGAGTGCAACACGTCGCACCGACGTCAGTGACGCATTCCCAGTGGGGCGACGTCACGAGCATGGTGGCTTCGGGCGAAGGTCTACCGCTGCAGGGCGGCGAGAGCGCGTACGCCGAGTTCCCGTACAGCGAGGCGCCGGTGGACACGGTGCGCGACTGGTACCTCGAGGTGACGGGCTCGCACTTCCAGGGCGGAGGCGCGGCGATCGCGGCGCGCATGTCGGGAGCGGACGAAGCGACACCGACCCGGTTCGCACTCGCGCCCGGCAGTCCCAATCCATTCCACGGCAGCACGCGGCTGGCGTTCGAGCTTCCGGTGCGCGCCAAGGTGCGGCTCGAAGTGTTCGACGTGACCGGGCGCCGCGTCGCGACGCCAGTGGATGCTTCGTATGCCGCGGGTCGGCCTTCGGTCGAGTGGGCCCGCGTCGGCGCCGACGGTCGCCCGGTCGCGGCGGGCGTATTCCTCTGCCGTATGACCGCGGGCGAGTTCCGCGCGGAACGGAGGCTCGTGCTGGTCAAGTAGTGAAGGCCGAGACACAGAAACGGGCCCGGTCGATCACTCGACCGGGCCCGTGGTGTGCGTGGTGGGTGCTTCAGCGCATCGCGCCCACGCCTCGCGGCGTGAAGAGCAGCGGGTGGCGCGCGACGAACAGCGCCGCCTGCAGGCGGTCGTCGAGTCCCAGGCGGTGCAGCAGCTGGGCGACGTGCTTCTTCACCGTCGGCTCGGAGATCCCGAGCGCCGAGGCGATTTCCTTGTTCGAGTGACCGTCGGCGAGCAGCGCAGCGACCTCGAGCAAACGAGGCGACAGTTCGCGGATGGGTTCGCCCGAAAGCGTCTTCTCGCCCGCGATCGCGGCGATCGTGCCGGGCTCGTACGACGCGCGGCCGGACGCCACCGAGCGGATCGTCGAGAACAGCGCCTTCGGATCGGCGCTGCGGCGCACGGTGCCCATGGCGCCGAACGCGGCCGCGATCTGCAGGCAGTCGGAACCGCCGCTGCACAGCGAGCGGCCCGGCGCGTGCGGCGTGTGGCTCGCGAGCGGCGGGTTCAGGACGAGGCAGTCGCTCCATCCGCGCTCGGACATCGCGACGACACCGAGGTCGGGAAGCGCCTGGCGGATCTCGGCGAGCGCGCTCTGCTCGGCGGCGCTCGGAAGCGTCAGCGTGAGCACGAGCACGTCGGGGTCGAGCTTGCGGCAGAGTGCGATCGCTTCCGCGCTGTCGGCCGCTTCGCCGACGACGAGGAAGTCGGACTCGGCACGGAGCAGCGCCGCGATGGCGGCGCGGTCGATCGCGGCGCCGTCGGCGACGACCATGCAGATCGTCGGGGCGCCGCCACGTGCAGTGGCCGACGGCGTGGCGGTCCGGCTCGTGGGCCGGTTCGAGGTGCGACGGCTGCGCGGAAGTGTCTTCACGGCAAAGACTCCAGGCCCTCGCTGGGGCGCGAACATGAGCGATCCGGGTGCTGCAGGTCCTGCGGCCGCGTCCAGCATGCGCCTGCGCTTCGAGTGTGTAAAGCCGGAGCTCCGAAATCTGCCCCGGCGGGCGGTCGCGGAACGGTCAATTCCCGTCGCGCCGGCCCTGGGGATCGAGGGCGTCGCGCAGCCCGTCGCCGAGGAAATTGAAGGCCAGGAGCGTCAGCGACAGCGCCAGCCCGGGAAACAGCACGAGCCACGGGAAGATGGCGAGCACCCGCGCGCCGTCGGAGACGAGCGTGCCCCACGAGGCCCCGGGGGGCTGGACGCCCAGCCCGAGGAAGGAAAGGAAGGCTTCCTGCAGGATGACGGCGGGCACGGTGAGCGTCGTGTACACGATCACGGGCCCGAGCGTGTTGGGCACGAGGTGGCGGACGATGATCGCGCCGTCGGACGCGCCGAGCGCGCGCGCGGCCTCGACGAACGTGCGCGACTTGAGCGACAGCACCTGCCCGCGGACGATGCGCGCCATGGTGAGCCACTGCACGAGACCGAGCGCGACGAACAGCATGACGAGCGAGCGCTCGAAGAACACGAGCAGCAGGATGACGAGGAAGAGGTAGGGCAGCGAGTACAGCACGTCCACGACGCGCATCATCGCCTCGTCCACGCGGCCGCCGAAGTATCCGGCGATCGCGCCCCACGACACGCCGACCACGAGGCTCACGAGCGTGCCGACGACGCCGACGAGCATCGAGATGCGGCCGCCGAAGAGCACGCGCGCGAACAGGTCGCGTCCGAGGTCGTCCGTGCCGAACCAGTGCGCCCACGACGGGCCCACCGCGCCGAGCGCGAGGTCCTGCGCCGCCGGGTCCTGCACGAACGGCAGCCACGGGGCGACCGCGGCGATCGCGCACATGACCAGCAGGAACGCGCCGGCCAGCGTCGCCGCGCGGTTGCGGCGCAGCCTCCGCCACGCGTCCGACCACAGGCTGCGCGGCGGGCCCGCGGCCTCTTCGGCGAGCACGCTGGCGGGCGGGTTCAGGCCGACGCTCACGACAGCTCCACGCGAGGATCGAGCCGCGTGTACAGCACGTCCACGACGAGGTTCAGCACGAGCAGGAACGACGCGTAGAAGAGCACGATGCCGAGCACGAGCGTGTAGTCGCGGCTGAACGCCGCGTTCACGAGCTGCCGGCCGAGGCCCGGGATCGCGAAGATCTGCTCGACCACGATCGAGCCCATGAGGATGCGCGCCGCGGCCGGCCCGAGGTACGACACGACCGGCAGCACGCCGAGGCGCAGCGCGTGCCGCACGACCACGGTGCGCTCGGCGAGGCCCTTGGCGCGCGCGGTGCGCACGAAGTCGGCGCCGAGCACCTCGAGCATGCCGGCGCGGGTGAGGCGCGCGATGTAGGCGACGTACGCGGCGGCGAGCGTGAGCACCGGCAGCACGCGGCTCGACGGGCCGGTCCACAGCGCCGGCGGAAGCCAGTAGAGCCCGAGCGAGAACACGAGCACGAGCGCCGGCCCGAGCACGAAGTTCGGGATCGAGACCCCGGCGAGCGCGAACGCCATCGCGGCGTGATCGGCGAAGCGGTTCTGCTTCACCGCCGCCACGACGCCGAGCGGCACGCCGATCAGCACGGCGAGCAGCAGCGCCCAGCCGCCGAGTTCGGCCGAGACCGCGAAGCCCTCGGCGATGATGTCGCGCACCTGGCGCTGCGGGTACTTGTACGACGGCCCGAAGTCGCCGACCGCCGCGTGCGAGAGGAACCGCACGTACTGCTCGCCGAGCGGGCGGTCGAGTCCGTAGGCGCGCTGCATCTGCTCGAGCGCGGCCTTCGGCACGTCCTTCTCGGACTGGAACGGCCCTCCGGGCGCGAGGCGCACGAGGAAGAACGTGAGCGACCCGATCACGAACAGCGTCGGGACGACGAGCAGCACGCGCCGCACGAGGAACGCGATCACCGGCGCGCCCCGCTCGCGATGGGCTCGTGCTGGCGCCAGTCGCGGTCGATCCACACGCGCGAGAGCGGATGCACGTCGAGCGCCGTGTGGAAGATGCCCTTCACGTACGGCTTGATCAGCTCGTGCGTGGAGTAGTGGTAGATGGGCAGGAACGGGCTCGACGCGAGCGCGCGGGCTTCGGCCGTGCGCAGCAGCGCGGCGCGCTTCACCGGGTCCACCTCGCGCTCGGACTCGCGCAGCAGCCGGTCGTACTCGGGGTCCGACCAGCCCGAACGGTTGTTGCCGTTGCCCGTCGTGAGCAGCGTGAGGAACGTGCTCGGGTCGAGGTAGTCGCCGATCCACGAGCGGCGCGCGACGTCGTAGCGCAGCGTCGTCGAGGCCTGCTGGAAGCTCGCCCACTCCATGTTCTGCAGCTCGACCGGCACGTTCAGCTCGCGCTTCCACATGGCCTGCACGGCCTCGGCGATGCGGCGGTGGTCCTCGCTCGTGTTGAAGAGGATCGTGAACTTCGGGAAGCCGCGGCCGCCGGGAAAGCCCGCGCGGGCGAGTTCGGCGCGCGCCGAGTCGGGCGCGAACGGCACGTGCGGCGGACCGTCGTAGCCGGGGTAGCCGCTCGGCGTGAGCCGTCCCCACGCGCGGCGCGTGCCCTTGAGCAGGTCGCGCGCGATGGCCTCGCGGTCGATGGCCATGTTGAGCGCGCGCCGCACGCGCGGATCGTCGAACGGCGGCCGGGTGCAGTTCACGCCGTAGAAGTACGTCGCCTGGAACTCGCCGGTCGTGTAGTCGGCGAACCCGCGCACGTAGGGCAGGAACGGCGAGGGGATGTAGCCGCTCGGGTTCCAGTCGATGACGCCGGCCTTGTAGAGGTTGGTGGACGTGTTCAGGTCGTCCACGCAGTACGCCTCGATGCCGTCGAGCTTCACCTCGGAAGCGGCCCAGTACTTCGGGTTCTTCGCGAACACGTACTTCGCGTTCTGGCGGTGCGAGACGAGCGAGAACGCGCCGTTGTTCACGATCTTCCCGGGCTCGGTCCAGCGTGCGCCGTGCTTCTCGATGCACGCGCGCGGCACGGGGACGAACGTGTAGTACGACGTGAGGAACAGCAGCCAGGGCGTGGGCGCGCGCAGCGTGACGACGAACGTGCTGTCGTCCGGCGCGGCGAGCCCGAGCCGCGTGGAGTCCGCGAGCGTGCCCTTGTTGAACGCCTCGGCGTTCACGATCGGGTACATGAGCGCCGCGGCGCGCGACGCGGTGGACGGCGACAGCACGCGGCGCCACGACCACACGAAGTCGTGCGCGGTGAGCGGCGAGCCGTCCGACCACACGAGGTTCGGCCGCAGGTGGAACGTGTACGTGAGCCCGTCCGCGCTCGTCTCCCAGCGGTATGCCTGGCCGGGCACGGGCAGCAGCGTCTGCGGGTCGTACTCGGTCAGTCCTTCGAAAAGAATGCGGGCGATCATACCGTCGGGCTGGCCCGACATGACCGAGGGGTCCGTGGTCTCGGGCTCGGTGCCGTTGTTGAACCGCAGCACGTTCGCCGCCGGCGGGCGGATCGAGCCGAACCAGCGCGCGTCCCGCGCGTCGCGCGCGTCGCGCTCCGGCGCGCAGGCGGCCGCGGCCAGCGCGAGGACGAGCGCGGCGGCGAGACGGACGCCGGGTCGGGCGTGCGATCGGGATTGGGCGGTCACGGCGCGGGAAGATAGCAGAGCATCGCGCGGCTCCGTCTCGCGCTTCGTGCGCACTTCGTGCGCATCCGCAACCTTGCGGGTGGGGCCGCGCGTAGACCGGGCGCCGGCCGCAGCCGAGTCCTCCGGGCGCCCGCGCCCGCATCACGGAGAGCACCATGAGCACGTTCGTCGAACGCATCGAGATCGCCGCGCCGCCCGCAGTCGTGTGGGACGTGATGACCCGCTTCGAACGGTGGCCCGAATGGACGGCGAGCGTGGCCGCGCTTGCCCCGCTGGGCGGCTCGCCTCCCGGGCTGGGCGCGCGCTACCGGATCGAGCAGCCTTCGCTGCAGCCCGCGGAGTGGACGATCACCGCGTGGGAGCCGGGCCGGGCGTTCACGTGGGAGTCCCGCCGCACCGGCATGGTCGCGGTGGCCGTGCACACGGTCACTCCTTCGGCGCGAGGGTGCGAGGTCGAGATGATCGTGCGCTACGAGGGGCTGCTCGGCCCGCTGGTCGGCATGCTGGCGGCCGCTCTCACGCGGCGCTACATGGCGATGGAAGCGGCGGGGCTGCGCGCCCGGGCGGAGGTGGCCGCGCGGGCGTAGCGGCGACGGTCCACCCGCACCACTACCAACGGAGTAGCCCTGCGGACTGGCCGGAATCGCGGGCGCCGCGCTACATTGCCGCATGGCTCGCTCCCGAACGGCTTCACCCGAGCGCCCCGCGCGCAAGACGATCACCCTGCCGGCTTCGGTCGGCGTGAATGTTCCCCGCAAGGACGGGCGCGACAAGGTCACCGGCGCCGCCCTCTATCTCGACGACCTGCGCGTTCCCGGCGTGCTGCACGGACGCACGGTGCGCTCGACGGTGGCGAACGCCCGCATCGTGAGCGTCACGCTCGATCCGGCGTTCGACTGGACCGGCATGACGGTCGTGGACCACCGTGACATTCCCGGCGAGAACTGCGTCGCCGTCATCGAACGCGACCAGCCGATGCTGGCCTCGACCCACGTGCGGCACGTGGACGAGCCCATCCTGCTGCTCGCGCACGAGGACGCCGAACGCGTCGAGGCCGCCGTGAGCGCGGTGAAGATCGAGTACGAGCCGCTCACCCCGGCGCTGAACCTCGAGGAGTCGCTCGAGAAGAAGGCGCTCGTGCGCGGCGACGACAACGTCTTCAAGACCATCCGCATCGAGCGCGGCGACCTCGACGAGGCGTTCGTGCGCTCCGACCGCGTGATCGAGGGCGAGTACTGGTGCGGCCACCAGGAGCAGCTGTACATCGAGAACAACGCGATGCTCGCCGAGCGCACGAAGGACGGCGGCATCCACATCCGCGGCTCGATGCAGTGCCCGTACTACGTGCACGGCGCGCTCCAGGTCCTGCTGAACCTGCCGCCCGAGAAGGTGCGCATCGAGCAGACGGTCACGGGTGGCGGCTTCGGCGGCAAGGAAGACTACCCGTCGGTGATCGGCGGCCACGCCGCGCTGCTCGCGTGGAAGAGCGGCCGCCCGGTGAAGATCGTGTACGACCGCCTCGAGGATCTCGCGGCGACGACCAAGCGCCACCCGGCGCGCGTGCGCATCAAGACCGGCGTCATGAACGACGGCACGCTCGTCGCGCTCGACGCCGACGTCGTGATGGACGGCGGCGCGTACCTCACGCTGACGCCCGTCGTGCTGTCGCGCGGCGCGATCCACGCCGGCGGCTGCTACCGCTGGGACGCGGCGCGCATCTTCGCGCGCGCGGTCGCCACGAACACGCCGCCGAACGGCGCGTTCCGCGGCTTCGGCGCGCCGCAGACGCTGTTCGCGATCGAGTCGCACATGGACCGCATCGCGGCCGAGCTGGGCATGGATCCGCTCGCGCTGCGCCGCAAGAACGCGGTGAAACTCGGCGACGTCACGCCGACCGGGCAGGTGCTCAAGGAGAGCGTGGGCTCGCACGAAGTGCTCGAGCGCACCGCGAAGCGCGCGAAGTACGCCGAGAAGCGCGCGCGCTACGAGCGCGAGAACGCCGCGGCCGAAGCGGCCGAGCGCGCGGGCAAGGGTGCGAAGGACGGGCGGCGGCTGCGCCGCGGCATCGGCATGGCGCTCGCCATGCACGGCGCCGGCTTCACGGGCAGCGGCGAGTCGAAGCTCAACTCGCTCGCGGCGCTCGACCTGACGCCGGACGGCCGGCCGTGCGTGCGCATCTCGAACACCGAGATCGGGCAGGGCACGAACACCGTGTTCGGGCAGATCGTCGGCGAGGTGCTCGGCATCCCGCACGAGCAGGTGCTCGTGCACGTGCCGGACACCGACCACGTGCCCGACAGCGGTCCGACGGTCGCGTCGCGCACGCTCATGGTCGTGGGCGGGCTGATCGAGAAGTGCGCGAAGAAGATGAAGGAGAAGCTCGAGCTGTTCGCCGAGCACCCGATCGAGGGCGGCGCGGACTTCGCGCGCATCGCGAAGCGCTGGCTCAAGGAGCGTGGGCCCCTGCGCGTCGAGCAGCGCTACCAGAAGCCCACGGGCATCGAGTGGGACGACGACACGTACCAGGGCGACGCCTACGGCGTGTTCGCGTACGCGGCGATCGCGGTCGAGGTCGAGGTGGACCTCGACACCGCCGAGACCAAGCTGCTGCACGTGACGACCGCGCAGGACATCGGAAGAGCGATCCACCCCGTGCTGTGCGCGGGCCAGATCGAGGGCGGCACGCTGCAGGGACTCGGCTGGGCGCTCATGGAAGAGGTGCGGCACAAGGACGGCAAGGTCTGGAACCACCAGCTGACCAACTACATCATCCCGACCTCCGCCGACGCGCCGCCGATCGACGTGGAGATCGTCGAGATCCCGTACTCGAACGGTCCCTGGGGCGCGAAAGGCGTCGGCGAGCTGCCGATGGACGTGCCCGCGCCCGCGGTGATCGCCGCGATCGCGCACGCGACCGGCTGCCGTCTCGACGAGATTCCCGCGACGCCCGAGCGCCTCATGCGCGCGCTGCAGCGGAGGGGCGCGTGAGCCTGCCGACGAGCGAGCTGAACCTCGAGACCATCGAGGGGCTGAAGGAGTACGGCTTCGAGGGCTTCCTCACCGTGCGTACGCTGCGCGACGAGGACTGCGCCTCGGTGCCCGCCGAGACCGGCGTCTACCTGGTCGTGCGCGACTGGACCGAGCCGCCGCGCTTCATGCCGAAGAGCCCCGCGGGTTTCCTGCGCGGGCAGGCGCCGAGCGTGGCGATCGAGACGCTGCAGGAGAAGTGGATCGAGGGCGCGTGCGTGCTGTGGATCGGGCACGCGCACGGTCCCGGCGTGCGGCACCGGCTGCACCAGCGCATCAAGCGCATGATCCGTTTCGGTTCCGGCAAGCAGGTCGCGCACTGGGGCGGCCGCTACCTGTGGCAGATGTCGGGCGCGAGCGCGCTGCGCTTCGCGTGGTTCCCGACCGACAAGCGCGAGTCCGACAAACTCTTCAACCGCGTCTTCAAGGCGTTCGACGAGCGCTACGACGCGCTGCCGTTCGCCAATCTCGAGATCGAGGAGCAGGAGTCCGAGGAATGAGCCAGCTCGTACGCATCCGCTTCACCCTGAACGGGCGCCCGCAGAGCGTGAAGGTGCCGCCCATGAAGCGCCTCCTCGACGTGCTGCGCGAGGACTGCCGCATGACCGGCACGAAGGAAGGCTGCGGCGAAGGCGAGTGCGGCGCGTGCACCGTGCTGATCGCCGGCGATCCCGTGAACTCGTGCCTCGTGCCCGCCGTGCACGCCGAGGGCGCGAAGATCACGACGGTCGAGGGGCTCGCGAAGAACGGCAAGCTCTCCGCGCTGCAGACCGCGTTCATCGAACTCGGCGGCGCGCAGTGCGGCATGTGCACGCCCGGCATGCTCGTGACGTCCGCCGCGCTGCTCGCGCGCACGAAGGGCCGCGTGCCGGGCGACGCCGAGGTGCGCGACGCGCTCTCGGGCACGCTCTGCCGCTGCACCGGCTACCAGAAGATCGTCGAGGCCGTGCAGGCCGCGGCGGCGCCCGCGCCCGCGAAGAAGAAGGCCGCGGCTGTCGCGAAGAAGGCGAAGCCGGTCGCGAAGAAGAAGGTCGTCGCGAAGAAGAAAGTCGTCGCGAAGAAGAAAGCCGTCGCCCAGAAGAAGGCGGCCGCAAGCAGGGCGGGCCGGAGGCCCGGGGCTTCGAAGCAAGCCCGGAGGCCCGCGGCTTCTCAGCGGAGAGGTCGTCGATGAAGACCGCCATCTCCACACTCGCCGTCGAGTGCCCGAAGCACCTCAAGCACGCGCTCACGCTGTTGCACGAGTCGCTGGCGACCGAGCGCCTCACGCCGCTTGCGGGCGGCACCGACCTGTTCGTGTACCTGAACGCCGGCTCGCACCGCGGCACGCGCTTCCTCGACCTCGCGCCGTGCGCCGAACTGCGCGGCATCAAGGCGATCAAGGGCCGTCTCCGGATCGGCGCGCTCGAGACGTTCGACCGCATCGCGCGCCATCCGAAGATGGCCGCGTGGCCGCTGCTCGTGCAGGCCGCGCGCTGCGTCGGCGCGGCGCAGATCCAGAACCGCGGCACGATCGGCGGCAACATCGCCAACGCGTCGCCCGCCGGTGACTCGCTGCCGGTGCTGCTCGCGTACGACGCGCTCGTGCACGTGGCGAGCGTGCGCGGCGAGCGCACGATCCCGTTCCGCGAACTGCAGACCGGCTACCGCCAGCTCGCGCTCGAGGCCGACGAGCTGATCGTCGCGGTCGAGCTCCCGGAGGTGCCCGCGGGCGCGAAGCAGTTCTTCCGCAAGGTCGGCACGCGCGCGGCGCAGAGCATCTCGAAGGTCGTCTTCGCGGGCGTGCTCGTGCCCGGCAGGGGCGGGCAGTGGTCGCACGTGCGGCTCGCGTGGGGAAGCATGGCGCCCATCACGGTGCGCTCGCTGCGCGCCGAAGCGGCGCTGCTCGCGCACAAGCCCTCGGCGCAGGCCGCCGCGTGGGCGGACGTCGCGCTGGGCGAGGACCTCGTCCCGATCGACGACATCCGGTCGGACGCGGAGTACCGGCTGAGCGCCGCTCGCCACGTGCTCGCGCAATTCCTGCGTTCGAGTCACGCGGGCTTCCGCGGTTAGGCAGCACGAAACCTCACGCGTGGGAGCGGGATATCACCGCTCCCACGCGTTTTTGTGCCCTGCGGCGGGAATCGTCCATTCAGCCCCCGAGGTGGTCTGCCGATATTGGGGGCGAGTCCGCCATGGACGGCACCACCGTGAACCGGTTCCCCCCGCTCTCGGGTTCACGCGAATGCCGCCGGTCATTCAGGGAGCCTCCGGTGTCCGAAACCGCTCGTCCCAGCCTGCAGGACATACTCGACGCGTTCGAACGTCTCGCGGAGAGGGTCGCCGCGTCGCCGAGTTCGCGCCTCGATCCGTTCGTCTCCGTGTCGCTGCGCCGCGCCTGCGAGGAGCTGCGCCGCTACATTCCCGGCCTCGACGCGCCGCCGGACCCGGAAGCCGCGCGCTTCCTCGCCCGTGCCGCGTACGCCGCGATGGAAGACAACGACGCGCGTGAAGCGCTCGCCCGCGCACTGCGCGGCCTGTCGTTCGCGCCGCACCACCCGGGCCTGTTCTTCGTCGCCGCGACCGCCTGCTTCGAGTTCGGTGCCGTGGAGGATGCGATCCGTCTGCTGCGCCACACGCTCTGGATTCACCCCGGCCACACCGCCGCGCGCCGCGACCTGGAAGCGCTGAGCGCGTACATGACCGACCGCTGGAACACTCCCGGCGACCGCACGGCCGAGGAGGCCGCCGCCGCGCACGAGTTCGGCATGGTCGACCCCGAGCTTGCGTTCGACATGGCCGAGGAAGAGGACATGCTCGCGAGCGAAGGGGAGGACGGCGAGATCCAGCCGCTCGACGACGAGGACGATCGCGCGGCCTGACCGGCTCACGCGAAAGACGAGCGGGGCGGTTCCGGGTGACCGGAGCCGCCCCGTTTCGCGTGCCCGCGGGGGGCGCCCGCCCGCGCCGGCATTGATGCGTTCTTGATGCCCCGCGCCCTGCTCCTGACGGGCCCGCGCACGCATCCGGTGTTCCAATCCCACCGTGGCGTCGTGGTGACGCCCCGGGTTTCGCGGAGGGATGCATGGACCTGTGGTGGCTCGTCCTGGTTGCCGTCTTCTTCCTGGTCGCGCGCGGCTTCGTGTCGTTCTGCGACCGGCTGCGGTGAGGCGGCCGTGGACACGCTTCACGCCGTCGGACTCCTGATCGCGATCGCGCTGTTCCTCTATCTCGCCTACGCACTCGTACGGCCGGAGCGCTTCTGATGCCCGCGACCGGAATCGTCGAAATCGCGCTGTCCCTCGGCGTGCTCACCGCGGCCTCTCGGCCGCTCGGCCACTTCGTCGCGGACGTGCTCGAGGGCCGCCGCACGTTCCTGTCGCCCGCCGTCGAGCCGCTCGAGCGCGCCTGCCTGCGCGCCGCGGGCGTGGACGCCGCGCACGAGACGGGTTGGAAGCCTTACGCGACGGCCATGCTCGCGTTCAACCTGCTCGGCGTGCTGGCGGTGTACGCGATCCAGCGGCTCCAGCACGTGCTGCCGCTCAATCCCCGTCACCTCGGCGCGGTCGCGCCCGACGTCGCGTTCAACACCGCGGTGAGTTTCGCGTCGAACACGAACTGGCAGAGCTACGGCGGCGAAAGCGCGATGTCGTACTTCACGCAGATGGCCGCCCTGACCGTGCAGAACTTCGTCTCGGCCGCGAGCGGCATCGCGGTCCTCGCGGCGCTGATCCGCGGGTTCGCGAGGAAGTCGTCGGACACGATCGGCAACTTCTGGGCGGACCTCACGCGCGTCACATTGCACGTGCTGCTGCCACTCGCGTTCGTGTTCGCGCTCGTGCTCGTGTCGCAGGGCGTCGTGCAGTCGTTCGGCCCGCCGCTCACCGTGCGCACGCTGGAATCGCAGTCGGTGCAGGACATCGCGATCGGGCCCGTGGCCTCCCAGGTCGCGATCAAGCAGCTCGGCACCAACGGCGGCGGCTTCTTCAACACGAACTCGGCGCATCCGTTCGAGAACCCGACCCCGTTCACGAACTTCCTCGAAGGCCTCGCGATCCTGCTGCTCGCAGCCGCGCTGTGCCACACGTTCGGGCGCATGGTGTCCGACGAACGCCAGGGCTGGGCGCTGTTCGCCGCCATGATGCTGCTGTTCGTCGCGATGCTCGTGCCCGCGGTGCGGGTCGAGACTTCGCCGAACCCGGCGCTCGCGGCGATGGGCGTGGATTCCGCTCCCTCACTCCTGCAGCCCGGCGGCAACATGGAGGGCAAGGAGGCGCGTTTCGGCCCCGCGTCTTCGGCATGGTGGGCCGTGGCGACGACCGCGGCTTCGAACGGCTCGGTGAACGCGATGCACGACTCCTTCCTGCCGCTCGGGGGACTGATCCCGATGGCGCTCATCCAGCTCGGCGAGGTCGTGTTCGGCGGCGTGGGCTCGGGGCTCTACGGCATGCTCGTGTTCGCGCTGGTCACCGTGTTCATCGCGGGCCTCATGGTGGGTCGCACGCCGGAGTACGTCGGCAAGAAGATCGAGGCGTACGAGATGAAGATGGCCTCGCTCGTCGTGCTGCTGCCGGCCGCCCTCGTGCTCGTCGGTACGGCGATCGCGGTGAGCGTGCCCGCGGGCACGGCCACGCTCGGCAATCCGGGTGCACACGGCTTCTCGGAGGTGCTGTACGCATTCTCGTCGGCCGCGAACAACAACGGCAGCGCGTTCGCCGGGCTCGGCTCGGCGAACCCGTTCTACGACGGAATGCTCGGCGTCACGATGCTCGCGGGGCGCTACCTGCTCGCGATCCCCGTGCTCGCGCTCGCGGGCTCGCTCGCGGCGAAGAAGCGCGCGCAGGAGGGAGCGGGAACGCTGCCCACGCACACGCCGCTCTTCGTCGTGCTGCTCGCCGGCATCGTCGTCATCGTGGGCGCGCTCACCTTCGTGCCCGCGCTCGCGCTGGGGCCGGTCGTCGAGCATCTGCAGATGACCGCCGCCGCGGCCACGCACTGACCGGAAGGAGAGCCCCATGTCGCACGCCGACCGCCGCCGTCCGCTCTTCGACCCGCCGATCGTCCGCCGGGCGCTCGTCGAGTCCGTGCGCAAGCTCGACCCGCGTCACCAGGTCCGCAATCCCGTGATGTTCACGGTGCTCGCCTGCTCCGCGCTCACCACGGTGCTCGGCGTGCAGGCGCTGGGTGGGCACGGCGAGGCGCCCGCGGGATTCATACTCGGCGTCTCGGCGTGGATGTGGTTCACGGTGCTGTTCGCGAACTTCGCCGAAGCGATGGCCGAAGGCCGTGGCAAGGCGCAGGCGGACGCCATGCGCCGCGCGCGCAGCGACGTCCTGGCGCGAGTGCTGATCGACCCGGCCGACCACATGTCCATCACGGTCGTGCCGTCCTCCCTGCTGCGGAAGGGGCAGTGCGTTCTCGTGCGCACGGGCGATCTCGTGCCGTGCGACGGTGAGGTGATCGAGGGCGTCGCTTCCGTGGACGAGAGCGCGATCACGGGCGAGAGCGCCCCGGTCATCCGCGAGAGCGGCGGCGACCGCAGCGCGGTCACGGGCGGCACGCGCGTGCTGTCGGACTGGCTCGTCGTCCGCGCGACGGCCGATCCCGGCGACACGTTTCTCGACCGCATGATCTCGATGGTCGAAGGGGCGAAGCGCCAGAAGACGCCGAACGAGATCGCGCTCAACATCCTGCTCGCGGCGCTCACGCTCGTGTTCCTGCTCGCGGTCACGACCCTGCTGCCGTTCTCGACGTTCGCCGTCCGCTCCTCCGGCGCGGGGACGCCGATCACGGTCACCGTGCTCGCCGCGCTGCTCGTGTGCCTCATCCCGACGACGATCGGCGCGCTGCTGTCCGCGATCGGCATCGCCGGCATGGACCGCATGACGCAGGCGAACGTGATCGCGATGTCGGGCCGCGCGGTGGAGGCCGCGGGCGACGTGGACGTGCTGCTGCTCGACAAGACCGGCACGATCACGCTCGGCAACCGCCAGGCGGTCGCCTTCCTGCCCGCGCCCGGCGTGACGATCGCGGCACTCGCGGACGCGGCGCAGCTCGCCTCGCTCGCCGACGAGACGCCGGAGGGCCGAAGCATCGTCGTGCTCGCCAAGGAGCAGCACGGCATCCGCGAGCGCGACGTGCGGGCGCTCGACGCGCACTTCGTGCCGTTCACGGCGCAGACGCGCATGAGTGGGGTCGACCTCGGTGGACGCCGCATCCGAAAGGGTGCCGTGGACGCGATCACGCGGCACGTCGAGCAGCAGGGCCGCGCGCTGCCGGCCGAAGTGCGAGCCACGGTCGAGGACGTCGCGCGCAAGGGGGCGACGCCGCTCGTCGTGGCCGAGAACGACCGCGTGCTCGGCGTGATCCAGCTGAAGGACATCGTGAAGGGCGGCATTCGCGAGCGCTTCCAGCAGCTGCGCGCGATGGGCATCCAGACCGTGATGATCACCGGGGACAACGCGCTCACCGCCGCCGCGATCGCGGCGGAAGCCGGCGTGGACGACTTCCTCGCGGAGGCGACGCCGGAGGCGAAGCTCGCGCTCATCCGCGAGAAGCAGTCGGGCGGGCGGCTCGTCGCGATGACCGGCGACGGCACGAACGACGCGCCCGCGCTCGCGCAGGCCGACGTCGCGGTCGCGATGAACTCCGGCACCCAGGCGGCGAAGGAAGCCGGCAACATGGTGGACCTCGACTCGAACCCGACGAAGCTCATCGAGATCGTCGAGACCGGCAAGCAGCTGCTCATGACGCGCGGCGCGCTCACGACGTTCAGCGTCACGAACGACGTGGCGAAGTACTTCGCGATCATCCCCGCGGCGTTCGCGAGCACGTACCCGGCGCTCGGCGCGCTCGACGTGATGCACCTCGCCACGCCCCAGAGCGCGATCCTGTCGGCCGTCATCTTCAACGCGCTCGTGATCGTGTGCCTCATTCCGCTCGCGCTGCGCGGTGTGCGCTACCGCCCGCTCGGCGCTGCCGTGGTGCTGCGCCAGCACCTGCTCGTCTACGGGCTCGGCGGGCTCGTCGTGCCGTTCGCGGGCATCAAGCTCATCGACCTCGCGCTGGTCGCGCTGCGTCTCACGTAGGAGGGGTCGTGTTCTCTTCGCTGCGTCCCGCGTTCGTGCTGCTCGTGTCGTTCACGCTGATCACCGGCGTCGCGTATCCGCTCGCCGTCACCGCGGTGGCGCGCGTCGCGTTCCCGCAGCAGGCCGGCGGCAGCCTCGTGCGCGTGGCCGGCAGGTCCGCCGGCTCGCGCCTCATCGGGCAGGAGTTCGCGGGGGAACGCTGGTTCCACGGCCGTCCGTCCGCGACCTCGCCGAAGCCGTACGACGCCATGGTTTCGTCCGGATCGAACCTCGGGCCGACGAACCCGGCGCTGCTCGCGGCCGTGCACAAACGTGCGGAGGAGGAGCGCGCGTCGTCCGGGAACTCCACGAAGGCGGTGCCGGTGGATCTCGTGACGGCGTCGGGGAGCGGGCTCGATCCGCACGTCTCGCCGGCCGCCGCGCGCTGGCAGGTGGCGCGCGTGGCGCGGGCTCGCGGGCTTGACTCGACCGTGGTGCGCGCGCTCGTGGACCGGCACACGGAGCCGCGCCAGTTCGGGCTGCTCGGGGTGCCGCGCGTGAACGTGCTGGAGCTCAACCTCGCGCTCGAGCGCATGACCGGCGGGCGCTGAGGGCGCGCACGCCGCCGGCGCGACGCGCGCGCGACGCGCTCCCGGGAGCCCTCGCCGCGGAGCGGACGTTGCGGTACTACTCGACGGCCACGCGGACGATGCCGCGGGCGAAAGGACCACCGAGACGATGCCGGACGGCCGGCCGGACCCCGAAGCGCTTCTCGCCAGCCTGCGCGAGCAGGAAGCGACCGCGAAGCGCGCGAAGCTCAAGATCTTTCTCGGTGCCTCGGCGGGCGTCGGCAAGACCTACGCGATGCTCGTCGAGGCGCACGAGCGCCGCCGTGCCGGCGCCGACGTGGTCGTCGGGCTCGTCGAGACGCACGGCCGTCGCGAGACGCAGGCGCTGCTCGAGGGCCTCGAGCTCCTGCCCCGGCGTTCGGACGCGCACCGTGGCGTCACGCTGACGGAGTTCGACCTCGACGCCGCGCTCGCGCGACGCCCCGCACTGCTGCTTCTCGACGAGCTCGCGCACACGAACGCCCCCGGCTCGCGCCACCGCCGCCGCTGGCAGGACGTGCAGGAACTGCTCGAGGCCGGCATCGACGTCGCGACCACGCTCAACGTGCAGCACGTCGAGAGCCTCGTGGACGTCGTCGCGCAGATCACCGGCGTCACCGTGCGTGAGACCGTCCCGGACTCGATCCTCGACCGGGCCGACGAGATCGAGGTCGTGGACCTGCCGCCGGACGACCTGCTGCAGCGCCTGCGCGAGGGCAAGGTGTACGTGCCCCAGCAGGCGGAGCGCGCGGCAGAGGGTTTCTTCCGGAAGGGCAACCTGATCGCGCTGCGCGAGCTCGCCCTGCGGCAGACGGCGCAGCGCGTGGACGCGCAGATGGAGTCGTACCGGCGCGCCGCGGGCATCGCCGAGCCCTGGGCCGTGCGCGAGCGGCTGCTCGTCTGCCTCGGCGACGGCGCGCAGGGTCTTCGGCTCGTGCGCGCGGCGCGGCGCATGGCGGCGGCGCTCAAGGCCGAGTGGATCGTCGCGCACGTCGAGACTCCGGCGGAGCTGCGCGACTCGCGCGGGAAGCGCGATGCGCTCGTGGACGTGATGGGGCTGGCGGAGGAACTCGGCGCCGAAGCGGTGATGCTCACCGGGCTACGCGCTGCCGACGAGATCCTCGCGTTCGCGCGCGCGCGCCACGTGTCGCGACTCGTGCTCGGCAAGCCCGGCCGGCCGCGCTGGCAGGAGTGGCTCGGCGGGTCGCTCGTGAGCGAGGTGCTGCGACGCAGCGGCGGGCTCGACGTGCACGTGCTCGCGGGCGAGGACGAGCAGGACGCGCGCGAACCCGTCGCGGTGCCCACGGCGCCGGCCGCGCCACGCTGGCGCGGCTACGCGGGCGTCGCGCCCGTCGTCGCCGCCTGCTCGCTGCTCGCTTCGTTCGCGCACGGCCGGATCGACCTTTCGAACATCGTCATGATCTACCTGCTCGGCGTCGTCGTCGTCGCCATGGCGTTCGGGCGCGGGCCGGCGATTCTCGCGTCGCTCGTGAGCGTGGCGCTGTTCGACTTCTGGTTCGTGCCACCTCACCTCACGTTCGCGGTCTCCGACACGCAGTACCTCATCACGTTCGTCGTGATGCTCGTCGTGGCCGCGACGATCGGCACGCTCACGGCGCGCATGCGCGAGCAGACGATCGCGGCGCGCACGCGCGAGCGCCGCACCGCCGCGCTCTACCAGCTCAGCCGCGAGCTCAGCGCGCGGCGCACGCGCGAAGGGCTGCTCGACTCCGCCGTGACGCACATCCGCGACGTGTTCGGGGCGCGCGCCGCGATCCTGCGGCCGGACGCCGCGGGGCGCCTCGCGGTGGCGGCGGGTGATCGCGAACTGCTCGATTCCGGCGCTCACGAGATGGGCGTCGCGCAGTGGGCGCTCGATCACGGGCAGCCCGCGGGGCACGGTACGCCGACGCTGCCCGCCTCGCATGCGCTGCACCTGCCGCTCGTCGTCGCGTCCGGCACGATCGGCGTGCTCTCGGTGCGCGGCGAGGACATGCGGCGCTTCGCGGATCCCGAGCAGCGGCAGTTGCTTCAGACGTTCGCGAACCAGGCCGCGGTCGCGCTCGAACGTGCGGAGCTCGCCGAACGCGCCGAGCGCTCGCGCGTCGAGACCGAAGCCGAGCGCGCGCGCAACGCGCTGCTCAGTTCGGTGTCGCACGATCTGCGCACGCCGCTCGCGGTGATCACCGGCGCCGCGACCGGCCTGCGCGACGCCGCACACTCGATGAGCGAGGAGACGCGCGCCGAGATGGCCGACACGATCGCGACCGAGGCGCAGCGCCTCAACCGCCTCGTCGGCGAGCTGCTCGACATGACGCGGCTCGAGGCCGGCGCGCTCACGCTGCGGCGCGAGTGGCACTCGCTCCTGGACGTCGTGGGCGGAACGCTCGTGCGGCTCGAGCGCAGCGTCCCGGGGCGGCGCGTGACGCTCGACGCGCCGCCGGACCTGCCGCTCGTCCCGCTCGACGACGTGCTCATGGGACAGGCCGTGCACAACCTCGTCGAGAACGCACTGCAGGCGTGCGCGCCGGAGGGCCACGTGGCGGTCGCGCTGCGCGTGGCGGGCGACGCGCTCGAGATCGAGGTGTGCGACGACGGCCCCGGCCTCGCGCCCGGCGAGGCCGAACGCGTGTTCGACAAGTTCTACCGGGGTGGCGCCGGCCGCGACCGCCGCGGTGCGGGACTCGGCCTGACCATCTGCCGCGGTATCGTGGAGGCGCACGGTGGCCGTATCGTGGCGGGTAACCGCGACGGTGGAGGCGCGCGCTTCCTGCTGCGGCTGCCGCTGCCCGAAGCGGCTCCTGAAGTGGATCGCACCCTCGATGCGGAGGACCCGGTGGAGCGGGAGAGGACGTGAGCGGCACGAACGCTGCGCTGGTGCTCGTGGTGGACGACGACGTGCCGATCCGGCGCTTCCTGCGCGCGGGGCTCGAGAGCGCGGGCTACCGCCTGATCGAAGCGGCCACGGGCGCCGACGCGTTGCGCGAAGCCTCGACGCGCGCGCCGGACGTCGTGCTGCTCGATCTCGGCCTGCCCGATCTCGACGGATTCGAGGTCGTGAAGCGCCTGCGCGAATGGACGCGGTTGCCGGTGATCGTGCTGTCGGCGCGCGGGCAGGAGCAGGACAAGATCCGTGCGCTCGACTCCGGCGCGGACGACTACGTGACCAAGCCGTTCGCGATGGGGGAGCTGCTCGCACGCGTGCGCGCGGCGCTCCGCCACCACGACCGCACGCGCGACGGCGCGGAGGCGAGCGTCGTCCAGGTCGAGGGGCTGCGGGTGGATCTCGGCCAGCGCCGGGTGTCGGTGGAAGGGCACGACGTACGGCTCACGCCGATCGAGTACCGGCTCCTCGCCGTGCTCGCTCGGCATGCCGGGCGCGTGCTCACGCACGAGCAGATCCTGCGTGAGG
Source organism: Candidatus Eiseniibacteriota bacterium (assembly GCA_016215625.1). Taxonomy (GTDB): domain Bacteria; phylum Eisenbacteria; class RBG-16-71-46; order RBG-16-71-46; family RBG-16-71-46; genus CAIXRL01. The sequence goes on from JACRIW010000075.1 coordinate 36,702, forward strand.
TCTGGGGGCCGCAGGCGACGGGGCAGCACCACTACATCCGCGTCTACATGGCGCAGCTGCGCCAGAAGCTCGAGCCCGACCCGCCGCGCCCGCGCTGGCTCGTGAGCGAGCCCGGCGTGGGCTATCGCCTGCGCGAAAGCTGAGCGCGGGCCGGCGCGGCAGGGCGTTTTCGGGTTCGCCCGTCCCTGTGCGAAACTGCCGGCCCATCCACGGAGGACGACTTCCGCATGCGCTGGTCGCTTCGCCTGGGCGCGATCCTGGGTATCCGGATCGAGCTCCACGTCACCTTCCTGCTGCTGCTGCTCGCGTACGTCGCGATGTCGCGGGCCGCGAACGCCGCCGAGGTCCTCACGGTCGTCGGGGACGTGCTGCTGCTGTTCGGGTGCGTGCTGCTGCACGAACTCGGGCACGCGCTCATGGCGCGCCGCTTCGGCGTGAACACGCGCGAGATCGTGCTCACGGGCATCGGCGGCATCGCGCGCCTCGAGCGCATGCCCGAGCGCCCGCTCCACGAGATGCTCGTCGCGCTCGCCGGGCCCGCGGTGAACGTCGTGCTCGCCACGGTGGTCGGCATCTTCCTGCTGCAGCGCCACGAGTCGTGGAACGCCATCACCGAGGCCGCCCTCGCCGGGCACGCGCTCGAGTTCCTGTTCTACGTGAACGTGTTCATGTTCTTCTTCAACCTCGTGCCCGCGTTCCCGATGGACGGCGGACGCGTGCTGCGCGCCGTGCTCGCCATGATGATGCCGTTCGCGCGCGCGACGCGTTACGCCTCGCTCGTCGGGCAGGGCTTCGCGGTCGTGTTCGCGGTCGTCGGCACGATCGTGACGCAGAACCTCGCGCTCGTGGCGATCGCGCTGTTCGTGTTCCTGACCGCGCGCGAGGAGCGCGCGCTCGTGCAGACGCGCAGTTCGCTCACCGGCATGCCCGTGAGCGCCGCGATGGTCACCGCGTTCCTGAGCCTCGAGACGCGCCACGAGCTGTCGCACGCCGTGGACCTGCTGCTCGCGGGCGAGCAGAAGGACTTCCCGGTGCTCGAGGACGGCCAGTTCCTCGGCATGCTCTCGCGCGACGACCTGCTCCGCGGCATGCGCACCGAAGGGCCGGACTCGCCGGTCGGGCGCCTCGTGCGGCTCGACGTGTCGCCGATCGAGGCGAGCATGCCGCTCGACGCCGCGCTCCAGCGCATGAGCGCCGCACGCCAGAGCGCGCTGCCGGTGATGATGCGCGGCCGGCTCGTGGGGCTGCTCACGCTCGAGAACATCCGCGAGCTGCTGCTGGTGCAGGAGGCCCGCCAGCGCCACGCTGGTACGGCGTAGACGGTGGGCATGAAACGCGTCCTGCACGCGCGCTGGCTCCTGCCCGTGGTCGTGGGCGTGACGGCGTTCGTGCTGTGGCAGGGCACGCGCGGGCCGCGCTGGCACGACGTGCGGCCCGGCGTCGAGTTCTCGACTTTCGCGGGCGACCCCTGGTGCCGCTTCGGTTCGTCGTCCATCGCGGTGCTGCGCTGCGATCCCGCGCGCGTGAAGCTGCGCGTGCGGCACTGGTCGCGCTCGGGCGTCGAGACGCCGCCGAGCATCCTCGGCTGGCACCAGGCGACGCGCGCGATCGCGGTGTTCAACGCCGGGCAGTACTACCCCGACTGGCGCTACATGGGACTGCTCGTGAGCGACGGCGACACGGTGTCGTCGCGGCGCCACCCCGAGTTCCAGGGCGCGCTCGTGGGACGTGTGAAGGACGGCCGGCTCGACGCGCGCGTGCTCGACCTCGCGACGACGCCGCTGCTGCGCGACGAAGGCTGGAGCCAGGTCGCGCAGTCGTTCATGTTGTTCGACCGCGCGGGCGGTGTGCGCGTGCGGCGCTCGAACAAGATCGCGCAGCGCACGGCGGTCGCCGAGGACGAGAAGGGCCGTCTCGTCGTGATCGTGACCGAGGGCGGCTACACGATCGCCGACTTCGCCGCGCTGCTGCGCAAGTCGCCGCTCGGGCTGACGCACGCGATGTCCATGGACGGCGGGCTCGAAGCCGAGCTGGTCGTCGAGACGCGCAACTTCCGCTACGCGAGCTTCGGCAGCTGGGACGGTATGGGGGCGAGCACCGCGCCGGGCGCCAACGTGCCGCTGCCTGCCGTCATCACGCTGGAGGCACCGTGACCGCCGCGCGTGCGAAGAGCCCGACATTTCCGTGCGTGCGCTGCGGCCGACCCGTGCGGCGCGCACCCGCGACGAAGCAGCGTCCGCGCACGATCGCGTGCCCGCGCTGCCGCTACCTGCTCTACGACTATCCGCGTCCCGCCGCGGGCGTGCTGGTGGTGAAGGGCGACGCCGTGCTGCTGCTGCGGCGCGCTCACACGCCGCGCCTCGGCTGCCTCGACGTGCCCGGCGGGTTCATGGACGCGGGCGAGAGCATCGAGGGCGCCGCGCGCCGCGAACTGCGCGAGGAGACCGGGCTCACGGTCGGCGCGCTCAAGCCGCTCGGGTTCTATTGGGACACGTACGACCTGCCCGGCTTCGGCAAGTTCCCGACGATGAACTGGTACTTCGTCGGGAAGTGGCGCCGCGGCGTGCCCGTGGGCGCCGACGACGCCGCGAGCGCCGAGTGGGTGCCGCTGTCGCGGCTGCCGCGCATGAAGGCGGAGTACGCCTGGGAGCACATGCCGGAGCTGTTCGCGGCGCTGAGGAAATGGGCGAAGCGAGGCTGAGCCTGATTTTTCGCGGGCATCGATGCCGCGACAGTCTCTTTCAGCTCCGTGCTTCGCTCGTCGCGCGGTCGAGGAGGTCGCGGATTCCGAGCTGATCCGCCCAGCGCTCGAGGTAGCCACGATCGAGGCTCGGTCCGCGAACGGCGAGCACTCCCAGCACGTCGGACCATTGGCGGTCCGACGTACCGCCGGTGTCGCGATACCAGAGCAGCTTCCTCAGTACGGTGTCCTCAGGCGACTTCACAGGTAATTCGAGCCCGCTCGCGCTGTCCACGATGCGCTTGGTTCGGCCCTCGAACTCCTGGCGATCGAAGGCCGAAGTTCCGAGCACGAAGCAATCGGCCTTCATGCCGGACTCCGGCGCGATCACGTTGAACGAGGACCGATGTTCGACGGCTTCGCGCATCGCGGTTTCGCTCACGTACCATCCGCGCCCGGTGAGAGTACGCGTGAGCATCGGAATCTGCGCTCCGTCCAACTCGACGATCAGGTCCACGTCGAGCGTCTGGCGCGGATGGCCGTGCAACGTGCTCGCCCACGACCCTCCGAGACAGTGGGCGATACCGAGTCGATCGAACTCGTCCGTGAGAGAGGTGAGGAAAACGATGGCTTCGGTCATGCCGGCGGCCCGCCCCCAGAGCGCCGCCAGCGCACGATGTCCTCGGCGACGGCATCGCCGAAGCAGCGCTGAAGGAACAGCACTTGTCGCTCCTCCTCGGTGGCCTCCGGATGCCGCGTCGCGATGTCGGCGCGTACCAGGGCACGCATGGCATCCGAAGCGTCGAGCGCGATCGCGAGGCGCCGCTCGGGCGGCATGGCGCGATAGCTCTGGATGAGCACCGCTCGCGCTTCTGGGCTGGTGTCTTCGGAGAACAGCATGGCGGCAGTCTGGCCGCGAGGGGGGCGGGCGCGCAAGCGCAGCGTGCCCCTTCGCGGCACCGCCTGCCTCGCCGTGCGCAGGCCGCACCGGTATTCTGCCGCCCCATGAACCTTCAGGGACGCCATCAGTTGTTCTTCGCCGCACATCCGTGCGGCCACGAGACCTGGCGCGTCGAGCGCGACGCTCGCGGCGCCGAGCACGCCTCCGGACGCTCCGAGACGCACGCCCCGCACCCGATGCCGGGCGTGATCGAGTGGAGCGCGGCGTGCGACGAGTCGCAGCGCGTGACCGCGCTCGAGGTGCGCTGGCAGGTGGGCGCCATGAGCGTGCACGCGAAGCACGCCGCCGGCGGAACGCTCGACGCGCAGCGCTGGACGGTGCAGCTCGAGTACGGCGGCAACGCGCGCACGCAGGAGGGCGACTACCCCTCGCGCGCGCACGTCGTCTTCGGCTCGCCCGTACTGCAGTCGTGGGTACTGCGCCGGTTCGCGCTCGCGCCGGGCGCGGAGCACGCGTTCCCCGCCCTCGTCGTGGGGCCGCCGTGGATGATGGTCGAGCCGGGACAGCACACGATCCGCTGCACCGCGGCCGAGACGCGTGAGACGTGCGAAGGGCCGCGCACGCTCCAGCGCGTCGAATGGACCGACCCCGCGACGCCCGACGCCGGTGAACTGATGCTGTGGATCGACGGCGACGACGTCGTCCACGAGGCGTGGGAAGGCGCTGGCGCCGTGGCGCCGTCGGCGAAGCTGGTCGAACTGCGCCGCGACTGACGCGCCGAGCATCACACGCGGCCAGCGGCCGCGGCCCCTGCCGTCATCCGAAAAACAGGTACGTGACCCCGATCGCCGCCAGCACGCCCGCGAACTCCGCGGCGAGCGCGCACGCGAGCGCGTGCCGCGTCTTCTTGACGCCCACGGAGCCGAAGTACACGGCGAGCACGTAGAATGTCGTCTCGGTGCTGCCCTGGATCACGCAGCTCAGGCGCCCCGCGAACGAATCGGCGCCCATGGTCTTCATGGTCTCGACCATCATGCCGCGCGCGCCGCCGCCCGAGAACGGCTTGATGAGCGCGGTCGGCAGCGCGTCCACCCAGCGCGCGTCCATGGACAGCTGGCCGACGCCGGCACGGATCGCGCCGAGCAGCGCGTCGAGCGCGCCGCTCGCGCGCAGCGCGCCCACGGCGACGAGGATCGCGACCAGGTAGGGCACGATGCCGATCGCGACCTGGAAGCCTTCCTTCGCGCCCTCGATGAACACTTCGTAGAGCGGGATCTTCTTGATCGCGCCCGCCACGAGGAACGAGCCGATCAGCCCGATCAGGATCACGTTCGCGAGGATGCCCGACTGCGTCGCGACCGCGGCAGCGTCGAGATGCGAGAAGTGCCACACGAGCGCGGCCATCACGGCGCTCAGGCCCCCGAGCCAGCCGAGCACGACACCGTTGAAGAGGTTGATGCGCTGCACCGTCGCCACGATGAGCAGGCCGATCAGGTCGGCGATGTAGGTCGCGATCAGGATCGGCACGAACACGTCGGCCGGGTTCGCGGCGCCGAGCTGCGCGCGGAACGTCATGATCGAGATGGGGACGAGCGTCACCGACGACGCGTTCATGACCATGAACAGGATCATCTCGTCGCTCGCCGTGTCCGGCGTCCGGTTGAGCGACTGCAGCTCCTTCATGGCCTTCAGGCCGAGCGGCGTCGCGGCGTTGTCGAGCCCGAGCATGTTGGCCGAGCGGTTCATCACGATCGCGCCCGAGGCCGGGTGTCCGGCGGGAATGCCGGGGAAGAGGCGCGCGAACAGCGGGCCGACGAGGCGCGCGATGAGCTCGGTGACGCCGCCCTTCTCGGCGATCTTCATGAAGCCGAGCCACAGCGACATGACGCCCGTGAGCCCGATCGAGATCTCGAAGGCGGTCTTGGACGAGTCGAACAGCGAGGCGACGACGTCCTTGAGCACGTCGGGCTTGCCGCCGATCGTGGCGGCGATCGCGGCGGTGACGAAGGCGATCAGGAAAAGCGCGGTCCAGATCCAGTTGAGCATGGGCGGCAGGATGGGAGCGCGGCGCGCGGGGCGTCAAGCACGGAACGCCGCGCACCACTCCCGCGGGCGCTTCACCGCACGCGAAGAGGGAGGAGCGGACGTGGGTCCACTCCTCCCTCTGTCGAGTACCGAGGAACTGCGGGTCAGTTCGCCTGCATGTCGATCGGGGCGCGCGATCCCGAGAACAGCGACCACGAGCGGGCCAGGTCGGAGTTCACGATCACGCCCGCGCCGAGCGCCTGGGCGCCGGTGCCACCGAGAAGGCCCTTGGCGTACACCGTGTAGATCTTGCCGGGCTGCAGCGTGACGCCGGGAAGCGGGAGCGCGACCGTGTTCGTGCCCGCCACGCGGACCTCGAGGTCGTAGGTGCCCGCAGGCAGCGGCGTGAACGCCGTGTACTCGCGGAACGCCTTGTTGCCGAAGACCACGGGGCCTCCGCCGGCGACGGCGACGTCCACGGCGGGCGCGTTCGGCGACAGGTGCACGAAGCGGACGTGCGCCTTGCCCATCTCCGGCGCGCGGAGGTCGTCCACGAGCACGAGCGGCTTGAGGTCGGAGACCGTTCCCGTCGCGAACACCGAGTAGAACGTCCGCGGCGACAGCGTCGCGACCGCGTTGATCACGTTGGTGGACGTGTTGGCGACGTTCACGAGCACGCGGCGGGAGCCGGACCACGTGTAGCGGTAGGGCGTGTTGTTCGCGAACACGAGGTCACGGGCGACGGGCTGGATGCCGAGGTTGATGTCGACGGCCGGAGCGTCGGGCGAGGCGTGCACGAAGAGGATGCGCGAGACGCCGAAGCCGAGCGTGTTGCCGGTCATGGGGCCGGCTTCCGCGCGTGCGCGGTCCTTGCTGAACATGTCCGTGTCGCGCACGGACGACTCGCCGACGACGGGGGCGACGGGGTTCGCCGCGTCCTTGGAGCAGCCGGTGAGCGTGGCGGCCGAGAGCGCGACGAGGGCCGCGAAGATGATGCGCTTCATGGGAAGTTCCTCCTGTACGAGGCGTGGGCTCGCCGCGCACTCGCGCGGCCGTGGGGGGCTCGGGCATGTGCCGCACCGGAGCCTGAGCAGTAGATGCATAGGTTTTGAAGATGATGCGGAGAATGTGCGGGAACACGCGTCAGGAAAGTGTCCGGGGCCGGGCCATCTGTTAGGGTCGCGCCCCTCGTATCCGCCGGACCCGACCGGGAGACCCGACCCTCCGTGACCGAATCCACCCCGAAGCCCGCACCCGAGACCCTCGCGCCCACGCCCGCCGGCTGCGGCTGGGGCCGGCGCGTCGCGATCGTCTACCTCGCGCTCGTGGGGCTGGCGCTCGTGCTCCCGTTCGTCGAGGTCGCGCGTGGCGAGCACGGGCTGGGCGCCGTGGCGGTGACCGTGCTCACGGCGCCGTGGTCGGGCCTGCTCGCGAACCTCGCGCAGGCGATCGGGCCTTCACTGCCCGTCGCCGCGATGCGCGCGCTGGGCGTGACGCTCACCGTGGCGGCGGCGCTGCTCAACGCGCGCGTCTTCTACGGCATCGTCGCGCGCATGGAGCGCGACGCGCGTTCCCGCTGACCCTCGCGGGTCAGTCCGGGTCGACGCCGGGCAGGCCGTCGAGGGACACGCGGTTCTTCTCGGCGCGATAGGCCTTCACGCCGTCCTCGCCCTTCGACTCCGCCCAGCGTCGCAGCGTGTCGCGGTCGCTCGTCCGCTCCTCGAACACGGGCACGCCCCAGCCGCACGAGTCCGCGATGCGCGTGAGGTGTGCGAGCACGATCGCGCGGGCGCCGGGCCCGGGCTCGAAGCGCTCCGCGAGGTCGGCCCATCTGGGCGAGCGGGGCGTCACGACTTCGCCGCGGCCGTAGAGCCGCACGATCCGCGGTGCGCCGGAGAACGCGCACAGCATGACGACGATGCGGCCGTTCTCACGCACGTGCGCGATGGTTTCGACGCCGCTGCCCGTGAAGTCCACGTACCCGACCGTGAGCGGGTCGAGCACGGTGAGCCCGCCGAGCCCCTTGGGCGAGCAGTTGAGCAGGCCGTCGGCGGCGAGCGGCGCAGTGGCGACGAAGAACATCGGCTGGCGCTCGATCCACTCGCGCAGATCGGGCGTGATCTCGGGAAACACCTTGCTCATGTCGGCTCCCGGATGGAGGGGAAACGGCGCAACGTGCGGAAGAAGGCACGCGCATTCTATGCTGACCGCGATTTTCCACTCGTCCGGAGGTCGTCATGAACATCCTCGTGCTCGGTGGTGGCCAGCAGGGCCGCGTCATCGCGTCCGATCTCGCCGCCTCGCGCCCCGCCGACCGGATCACGGTCGCGGACCTGCGTCCGCCCAAGCTGCCCGCGCTTCCCAACCTGGCGGCGGTCGAGGCCGACCTGTCGTCCGCCGAGGCGATCGCGCGGTTGCTGCACGCGCACGACCTGGGTGTCGGCGCGCTGCCGAGCCGGTTCGGCTACGGCGCGATGCAGGCGGCGATCGCGGCGAAGCGCCCGCTCGCCGACGTGAGCTTCTCGGCCGAGAGCCCGCTCACGCTGCACGCGGAGGCGGTCGCGGCCGGAGTGACGATTGTGCCCGACTGCGGACTCGCGCCCGGGTTGTCGCACCTGTGCTGCGGGCACGCCGGCGCGCAGGGGCCGCTCGACGAACTCGACATTTCGGTCGGCGGTGTGGCGCAGGATCAATCGCGGCCCTACGGCTACGTCGTCACCTGGTCGGTCGAGGACCTGCTGGAGGAGTACGTGCGCGACGCGCGCGTGATGCGCGACGGGCGCCCGGCGTCCGTGCCCGTGTTCTCGGACCTCAAGCGCGTGCAGGTCGAGGGCGCGGGCGAGATGGAGTCGTTCTTGAGCGACGGCCTGCGCACGCTGCTCGAGACGATGCCCGAGGTGCCGAACATGTCCGAGCGCACGCTGCGCTGGCCCGGGCACGTCGAAGCCGTCCGTCCGCTCGTGGCTTCCGGCCACTTCCTCCAGGCGATGCGCGAACAGTGCGTGACCAAGCCCGAGAACGATCTGGTCGCGATGGTCGTGTACGCGCGCTTCCGGTCCGGGCGCGAATCGCGCACGACGCTCGTGGACCGCTACGACGCGGCATCGGGTCTCACCGCCATGGCGCGCACGACCGCGCTCACGACGTCCGTGACCGCGCAGCTGCTCGCGGACGGGGGGGTGCCGGAGAAGGGCGTGCGCATGCTCGAGCACGTCGGACGCGACGCGAAGGCCCACGGCTTCATCCTCGGCGAGCTCGCGAAGCGCGGCGTGCGGCTGATCGGAAAGGACGCATGACCGACTCACGGCTGGGACTGCTCTCGCTGCAGGTGCGCCCCGGGAATCCCGACTTCCTCGATCTTCCGTGGCAGCAGCCGATGCGCGAGTGGAGCGGGCGCTGCGAGCGGCTCGTGGAGCTGCAGCGCGGCCTGTCGCGTCACGACGTCGTGTTCGTGGCGTACGGTTCGGCGGTGTACGCGATCAAGGAGCTGCCCGAAGGGCTCGCCGAGCACGAGTACGACATGCTCCTGAAGCTCGAGGAGCGGCGCATGCCGTCGGTGTTCGCGGCGGGGCACGCGCGCATGCGACACGCGGGCGGCGAGGTGCGCGCGGCACTCGTCACGCGCTTCCTCGACGCGTCGCTGCCCTACCGTACGCTGTTCCAGAACCCCGGCCTCGCGCGCTACCGCGAGCGGCTGCTCGACGCGATGGCGGGCCTGCTCGTGCGCCTGCACCTGGCGGGCTTCTACTGGGGCGACTGCTCGCTCTCGAACACGCTCTTCCGCCGCGACGCGGGTGAGCTGCAGGCCTACCTCGTGGACGCCGAGACGACCGAGCACCACGACACGCTCGGCAACGGCGCGCGCCGTCAGGACCTGCTGATCCTCGAGGAGAACATCACGGGCGACCTCGCCGACCTCGAGATCTTCGCCGAGCTGCCGGGATCGCTGAGTGCGTACGAGACCGGGCCGCACATCCGCGAGCGCTACGAGGCGCTGTGGGCGGAGGTCAACCGCGAGGAGGTGTTCGGCCCCGGCGAGCGCTGGCGCATCCAGGACCGGATCCGCAAGCTCAACGCGCTCGGCTTTTCGGTGGGCGAGATCGAGCTCGAGTCCACGGGAGACGGCGACCGCCTGCGCATGCGCACGATCGTCACCGACCGCGACTACCACCGGCACCAGTTCCACAACCTCACGGGGCTCGTCGCGGAGGAGAAGCAGGCCGAGCGCATGCTGAACGAAGTGCTCGAGCTGAAGGCCACGCTCGCGCAGCGCGACAACCGCAGCGTGCCGTTGTCGGTCGCCGCCTTCCACTGGCAGCGCGACCGCTGGGAGCCGGCGATGAAGGCGCTCGCACCGCTGCTCGGCCCGCAGGTCGAGGCGACCGAGCTCTACTGCCAGGTGCTCGAGCACAAGTGGTTCCTGTCCGAGCGCGCGCAGCGCGACGTCGGCATGGAGACCGCCATGAAGGACTACGTCGAGAAGTTCAGGCCCGCTGCCGGCGCCTGAGCGGCCGCGTTCGAACGCGCATACGAACGCTTGTTCCGTGCGCGCCGCCGTGGCTACTCTGCCGCGCATCGCGAAGCGCTCCCCCGCCATTTCCCGATCCCCTTCCCGGGAGGATTCCGGCATGCCCGCCTCGTCCCCACTTCGTTCCACGAGTCCCTTCACGACACGCCTCGCGAGTCTCGCGCTCGCGCTGCTGCTCGCCGTGTCCGCCGCCGTGACCGCAGTGGCGCCCGTGCGGGCCGCGACGCCCTCGGACCGCACGAAGTACGACTCGCTCATCCAGCTCATGGACACGAGCAAGGCGTCCGAGGTGCATGTGTTCGCGCCGAAGGCGTGGGAGCGCGCGACCGACGTGCTCGTGACGGCGAAGGCCGTGCTCGACCAGGGCGGGCGCCAGAACGACGCCGACCGCATGGTCGCCGAGGCACGCGAGTACGTGGAGAACGCGATCAAGGCGGCGGAAGTGTGCAAGCTGTCGCTGAAGGAGCACCTCGAGCCGCGCCGCAAGGCGCAGGCCGCGAAGGCGCCGACGCTCGTGCCCGAGATGTGGAAGGCCGCCGAGGACAAGTTCCTCGAGGCGACCGCGAAGGTCGAGAGCGGCGACGTGAAGGGCGGCATCAAGAAGGCGGCCGAGGCCGCGCCCTTGTTCGACGTCGCCGAGGACGGCGCCATCCGCGTGACCGTGATGGGCACCGCCGACAAGCTGATCGCGACGGCGCTGGCCGACGAGGCGCAGCAGTACGCGCCCTCGACGCTCGACGCCGCGCGCGCGGCGCGCAAGGCCGCGGCCGACCTGCTGACCAAGGATCGCTACAACCGCACGACCGCCGTGCAGCAGGCGGCGCGCGCCGAGTACGAGGCGCGCCACGCGTCGAACATCGCGATGTCGGTGCGTTCGCTGAACCGCAACGACCAGGCGTGGGAAAAGCTCATGCTCCTGTACGAGATCCAGATGAACCGGATCGGCAAGGCGATGGGCTGGGAGACGCTGCCGTTCGACAACGGCCCGATCGCGGCGGCCGACTCCGTGCTCGCGGGCGTCGCGCGCCTGCAGGGTGAGCATGTGCGGTTGCAGGGCGAGAGCTCGCAGGCGCGCGGCGAGGCGGCGCGCACGCAGGGCGAACGCGACGCCGCGACCGCCACGCTGCGCGCGGACATGGACAAGATGCGCGACGACTTCGGGCGCGGCCTGCAGGGCGTGCTCGGCCGGCTCTCGGTGACGAGCACGCAGACCGATCCCGGCGCGCTGCTCCAGCAGCTCGACCAGCGCGCGACCGAACTGCTCGCCGAGCGCGCGACGCTCGACGAGCGGCTCAAGGCCGCCGACGCGCGCATCGCCGAGCTGTCGGCGTCCCAGCAGCAGACGAGCGCCGAACTGCAGGCGCGGCAGGCGAAGGACGAGCGCCTCACGAAGGCGCGCACGATGCTGAACCCGTCCGAGGGCGAGGTGCTGGTCAACTCGACCGGCGACGTCGTGCTGCGGCTGAGCGGCCTGTCGTTCGACGCGGGCAAGGCCGACCTGAAGGACGCGCACATGCCACTGCTGGGCAAGGTGCAGGAAATCCTCAAGCTGTTCCCGAACTCGAGCGTCGTGGTCGAAGGCCACACCGACATGACCGGCGACGGCACCGCGAACCAGCAGCTGTCGGACAAGCGCGCGTTCGCCGTGATGCAGTACCTGCGGCAGGCGCTCGCGATTCCCGCCGACCACATTCGTTCGATCGGCTACGGCGCCGAGAAGCCGATCGCCCCGAACAACACGCCGGCAGGGAAGGCGAAGAACCGCCGGATCGACATCCTGATCCTGCAGTAGCTCCCGGCAGCAAACTCGCAGCTCACGAAAAGGCCGTCCGGCGTACTCGACGCCGTCCGGCCTTCGTTTTCGGATGCTGGTTCGGCTACTTGCCCGCGAGCAGCCCCAGCGCGGTCGCCAGCATGGCGAGCAGCGCCTTCATGATTGACTCGCCGGCGACGAGGCCCGACGCGATGGGTGGCCTGACGAATATCTTGAAGAATATCTTGACCCTCCGCGACTCGTTGATATTTTATCGCTCGCATCCCTTCCTCAGGCCGCCAAAGGTGCGTTTATCCCCCGATCGGCGCGCTTCCCCCGACCGATGCCGACCAGTCGCAAGGGCGCAGATTCGATCTCCTTCTGCTTGCGGGGATGATTCCGTGCCTTGCAGTGGGCACTCCACCTCATCTGGGGCCCTGCCATGGTCACATCGTGTTCGCGCCACTTGGCGCGAATTCTTACGGTCGCGTGCTCGTACTTCGTGAGCTCGAGCCGGACACTCCTGGGTCTTCGATCCATCTTGCGCCGCATGGTCGGCGTAACGTCGGGAAGTCGTGCGTGGATCCTGTGTCTCGCGACGGTGCCGCAGTTGTGCGTTGCGGCGACCAAGGACTGCGTGGACGTGCGAACCGGGCGACCATTCAGCATTCCGGCCGAACGATTCACCGCCAGTGGCACATTGATTCCAGAACTCGGGCTCTTTGACCACCTGTGCGTCGGCGCCCTGAGTGCAACGTACGCCGTTCCGCTCTCCGACGGTGCGGGAGGGGCGTACGTCGTCTGGATCGAACCGGCCGCCGAAGATTGTGACCTGCGTATTCAGCACGTGGACTCGGACGGCAGCCCGGCCAGCGATTGGCCTGTGGGTGGACGGGTCCTTTGCGCGGAGGTCGGAACTCAGACGCAGCCCGTGCTGGCGAGGGCCTCGAATGGGAATATCTGGGCGGCCTGGCGCGACTATCGTGATGCGAGGCAGAGCGCCATCTACGTAATCGAGCTCGCCGCTTCGGGAGAGCCGGTCACGGGTCAGCCGCCCGGCGGCACGCGGGCCAGTTCCTCCGAGGCTCCGGCTTCTGACCCGCAACTCATTCCGGCGGCTGAAGGCGGCGTGTGGTTGGTTTGGCAACAGGGCGCGGCTCGCTCCCATCGGCTTTGGGTCAGACGACTGAGTCCTGCGGGCGGCCTCTCGGAAGCACATCCCCTGACGAACTCCTCGGTGGATGCCGTGCACCCCACTGCGGCGGCGTGTTCGACCGGCGCGTTAGCCGTGGCCTGGTCTCAGCGCAACGGTGCTTCGAGTGAACTTCGTCTGCTCCGGCTCGAAGGCAATGGCGCTGTCGCGATGGGCTGGTCCCCGGAGGGCCGACACCTTGCGACCACCGCCGGCCTACTTCTTCCCGTCAGCGTCGTTCCAGTTGCTTCGGGGTACTTCGTCACGTGGAGCGAGCTGTTCGAAGACTCCTCTGCGGCGCGTGCCACGCGCATCGAACTCGATGGCGGGAGCTCGACCGGATGGCCCTCAGAAGGAAAGGCTTTGTCGAGTTTCGGTGGTGCTTCGCACCCGGCGGCCTGTGCAGACGGCTCGGGTGGGGCGTACCTCGCGTGGGTCGGGCCGGGCACCGCCGATGAGCCCGGAGGTGTACGCGTGCTCCGCGTGACCAGCACAGGTGCGGCTGCCGTCGATTGGCCCAACGGCGGGTTGATCGCCGCGACGAGTTCCGCCGGAGCGCACCATCCACGACTGCTGCCGACCTCAGACGGTGTCGTCGTCTCGTGGGGTGAGAGCGAAGGAAGTGCTGAAGGCACGATGCTGAGCGCTTCCATGGCGAACTTCGGCCCGCTGCCCGAACTCGAGTCACTGGAGAAGTGGCCGGACCTCGTTCGCATTTCCTGGAAGACCGGCGGAGTGCTCCACTACTCGACGATCGTCGAGCGCCTGGAAGCCGACGGCGACTGGGCGCCGATCCGACAACTGGCCGGGGACGAGAGCGGCCGCCTGATCCTCGAAGACCGTGAGGTCGCCGCCGGCGCGGTGATCGTCTACCGACTGCGATTGGTCGCTCCCCAGCAGGACGTCGTGCTGGCGGACGTCCGTGTCGAGATTCCCGCCCTTGCACCTCTGGCATTGCACGGGCTCACGACTCGGAACGGACGCCTGTACATGCGCGGTTCGGTTCCCTCACGCACTGCGAGCCAGTTCGAGCTCTTCGACGTGCAGGGGCGACGGCTGCTGCGCGACGTTCGAACGTATGAGCACGCCGGAGACGTCGCGATCGATTGGCCGGTGCCGGACGGCGTGCGCGCGGGAGTGTTCTTCGCTCGGTTCTCACAGGGGCGCGAGAGCAGGACGCGCCGATTCGTTCTGGGGAGGTGACGGTCGTGCGTACACTGGTGTTCAAGACGCTGCGCGCCGATCGTCCGCGTGCCGGACTGCTGTTGTTCGCCACTCTGCTCGCGCTTGGTCTCTCGCATTCGCACGGGTTCTTGCAGCCTTCACCGGCGTCCGCGGCCTGCGCCGACACCGTGATCGTTCAGGCGGCCAAGACCTTCACCATCCCCGGCGCGAGCGCGGTGACTTTCTACGAGCCATGTACGCTGAGCGTGATCTCCGGGCGTCGGTATCTCATCGAGGCCATCACGCCGAGCAGCGCACAGGTCTGGACGGCACGCATTGCATACGGGGGCGTCGAGTACTTCGGGGCCGGTGACCTGTCCGTGGCGAACACGCTCGTCAGTCGTGTCGTCGAAGCGAAGGGCGCCGGCATGCTCAAGGTGTCCCTCACCGGGCCTGCTGGCGGACGGCTCGTCCTCCGTGTCACCCAGGTCCCCGAACCGCAATACGGAGTCTATGCCTCGGGGGCTCTGACGGGCTCGACCAGCTACGGCGGGACCAAGACGTACACGAAGTACTTCAGCTACCCCGAAGGCGCGCCGCCTTCACCCCACACCCTGCTGATGACGAACGGCAACGCCGACTCGACCGGGGCATTCCGAACCCAGAACACGGAAGTGTGGCTGAACAGCACGCCGGTCATCAGCGCGGGTGAGGTCACGACGGGCCGGGCATTCCTCACGCGAAGCGTGACCCTCGACGCGGAGAACACGCTGCAGGTGACGATTCCCCAGGGCAACGCCAACAAGAGGGTGCGCATCGACGTCTTCGGCACGGACGAGAGTGCGCCCGCGGTCATCGTCCAGACGCCCTCGGAATCCACGGTGACGATGGCAGCGAAGATCCCCGTCTCCGTGCACGTCGAAGACGCCCAGACCGGAGTGCGGCTCTACCTCGATGGAATCGAACGCCCGCTCACGAACGGCACCTGGACTGATTCGCTATCGCTCCCCTCGGGAGAGAGCACGACGCAGTTCCTTTTCACGGCGGTCAACGGCGCCTGCCTGACCGCAGCCGACACGTTGCACGTGATCCGGACGCTCGCCAAGCCGTGGCTCGTCGTCTCGAACCCCACGCAAGAGCTGCTGACGACGAGCGCCTCGAGCGTGACGATCGCCGGCAACTGGGAGGGGCGCACGAACGTTCGCCTCACCGTCAACGGCGAGATCCTCTCCTCGAATGCCTCGTCGGGGTCGTTCCAGCAGTCGTATCCCCTCGCCATCGGCGCGAATACGTTCACCATTCGCGCGCGCGACACGTTCGACAGCAGCACGGTTTGCATCCGGACGGTGATTCGTGAGCCCCTCGGATCCGGTGCACCGGAACCCTCAGCGCCGCCGATCGCGGCCACGCACCGTCAGGATTTCCGCTCCACCACGGAGTTCCTCTACGGCCCCGGAGGGGTGCAGATCGTTCCGGACACGAGCGACTTCCAGCCGGACCGGGTAGCGGTGATCCGCGGGCGGATCGTTCAGTCGGTCGAGTCGGAGGAAGCGATCGGCCTTGCGCACGTTCGGGTCTCCGTGGTCGGGCACGACGAGTACGGTTACACCGAGAGCCGCGCCAGCGGGAACTACGACCTGGCCGTGAACGGTGGCGGGCAACTGACACTCGTATTCGAACGCGAAGGGTTCTTCACCGCGTATCGCACGATCAACGTGCCGTGGCGTGACTACGCCCGCGTGGAAGATGTCGCGCTCAAGGGGTTCGACACGCGGGTGGTCTCGGTGGACCTCACCCAGTCGAGTATGGCGCGGGGCTCGACCGTGGACGAGTCGGGTGCGTTCCGCACGCCCTCCCTGATCTTCAAGGCAGGTACGCAGGCCACCGTGGTGGACGCCAACGGGAACTCCACGCCGATGTCGTCGAGCATCGAGGTGCGTGCGACCGAGTTCACGGTCGGCTCCGATGGGCCGCGGCGCATGCCGGCGCCCCTGCCGGCGTCGAGCGCCTACACGCATTGCGTGGACCTGTCCGTGCCCGGAGTCGCGGCGGGTTCTCACGTTCAGTTCTCGCCGCCGGCGGCCTACTACGTCGAGAACTTCCTCGGGCTTCCCGTCGGGACAGTCGTGCCGGTCGGTAGCTACCAGCCGGGAAGCGGATGGAAGGCCGAGCAGAACGGTCTGGTGGTGAAGATCGTGAGCATCACTGGCGGGGTCGCGGCGCTCGACCTGACCGGCGACGGGGTGGCCGAGACCGACACGGCGCTCTCCAAGCGCGGGATCGACACGCCCGAGCTCGAACGCCTCGGGCAGGCGTACGCCGTCGGCCAGACGCTCTGGCGCAGTCGCGTGGATCACTTCAGCACCTGGGACTGGAACTTCCCCTTCTGGTGGCCCGCCGATGCAAGGGACCCGGACGCCGGCTGGCCCTTCTGGCTCGGACTGATGCTCGGCTTGTGTCGGGAATGCCCGGGCTCGGTGATCGAGATGGAGAACCAGACACTTCGTGAGGAGATTCCGCTCACGGGTACTCCGTACGCACTGCACTACAGCAGCGCGCGCGTTCCGGGGAACCGGCGCCCCTACCAGGTCAGGATTCCGCTCTGGAAGCAGCCGCTGCCTGCGAGCGTGAACGCCGTACTGTGGACCATGGATGTGGCCGGGCGACGATTCGAGGGCCGTTACGCGTCGTGGGAACAGGGCAATGCTCAGCAGGCAACGCCTCGCTACGTGGACGTCGAGTGGGACGGCCGGGATGCCTACGGTCGCGATGTCATCGGGACGACCAACGCCCACATCAAGGTGGGCTACGCCTACGCGGGCGTGTACGGCACGGCGAACGCCAACGGAGGCTCGGGCGCCTGGGGAAGCCCGCCTTCCGGCGCGCGGACGTCTTCATCGATCCGCGGCGACGAGGGCATTCGCTGGGTCGAGTTCGACCTGCCACTCGGGACCATGCGCAACGAAGTCGCGGGGCTCGGCGACTGGAGCATCACGCCGAACCACTTCTACGACTTCGCGGGCAAGGGCACGCTGTACCTTGGCGATGGCCGAAGCCTGCCTGGCGACCTGATGGGACCGACGATTCGCTTGCTTTCGCGACCATTGTCGTCCGCCGCCATCTTTGATCTGGCATTTGCGGAAGACGGTGCGCTCTACTACTCGGAGGCGGTTTCGGGCGGCAGTCAGATTCAACGATTCAGCCTCGACTCGAACACGGTGACCACGATCGCCAGTGGACTCGGCGCGCATGCCCGGTTCGCACTGACGCCTTCGGGAGACATCTATGTTGCGGAGCCCGATCAGCATCGTGTTCGGCTGCTGAAGCGAAACGGCCAGATCGTAAGCATCGCTGGCGATGCGCAGTTCAATGGAGAATCCGGCGACGGCGAATTGGCCGTGAATGCGCACCTCAAGGCGCCCTCGGCAATCGCGTTGGATCGCGATGGAACAATCTACGTGGTCGATCAGGGTGCCCTGACCGTGAGGCGAATCTCTCCGGACGGGATCATCACACGGTTTGCCGGTACGGGCTCATCGCCCCCGAACTCCAACGACATTGCTGGTGTCGCGACCCAGGTTCCGATCGACCCTGCCGAAGGACACCTTCGCGTCGGTCCAGATGGCGTGGTGTATTTCGCCGAGGGTGGCACGAAGCGCGTGCGGCGAGTAGCGAAGGACGGCATGCTCAGCACGGTGGCCACGCTTGGGTTCAGGGTCGCCGATGTCACGTTCGGTCCCGACGGAGTGTTGTACGCGGCCACCGGGTATCGACTCATCTCGAACCCGACCGCCGGCGGCATCTACCGAATCGTGCCCGGCGAGAACCCCGTCCGAATCGCCGGCGGTGGGTCGGCCGGGTACGGCTCCTCGCCGGCCGTCTCCGCGCTGAGCATCGCACTCGACTTCCAGTCCGCCCTGGCGATCAACCAAGACGGACGCATGGTGACCGGCATGTGGACTACCACCAGCTACCTCTCCATTCTCGAGCCGACCATGCCCGGCTACTCGCTCTCGGAGTACGTCGTGCCGAGCCGCGATGCGAGCGAGAAGTACGTCTTCGACGTCACCGGACGCCACCTGCGCACGCTCGACGTGCTCACCGGCGGCACCCGGGAGGCGTTCACGTACCTCGGTTTCGGGCCCAACGAAGTCCGTTTGCACGCGATTCGCGACCTGAACGGCGACTCCACAGTCATCTACCGCGACGCGAACGGAACTGCGACGAGCATCGCTTCAACCGATGGTCACATCACGACGCTACAGTTCCAGAGCGCGCGCCTTGCATCGGTGACGAACCCCGCCGCCGAGGTCACTCGGCTGTTCGCTCACCCATCGAGCGGGCTGCTCGATTCGCTGCGCGATGCGCGCGGGGTCTCGCATCACTTCCTATATGACGGCGACGGCAAGCTCATGCGGGACCTGGCCGGCGACGGGTTCTCGACGACGTTGTCGGCTGAAATGGTTCCGGATGATTCACTCCCGGACCGGCGAGTCGTGGCCACCAGCGCCCTGTTCCGGACCTCCTCCTACGCCGTGGACTTTCTCGACGGGCTGCCGGCTGAAGTCAGAACTGCAACTGGGCCGGATGGCCTCGCCTCCACTACGGCGCGCAGCCCGGATGAGCGCGTGACGACGACCGCGCCCGACGGGACCACCACGAGTTCGGTCGCCAGGTCCGATCCGCGATTCGGCATGCAGGCTCCTTACGCGGGGCAAGTGACGGTGGACTGGGGCGGCATCAACGGGGGCGCGACGCAGAACAGCAGTGTTACGATGGATCGAACGGCGGGAGTCGCAGGTGAGCTGACGACCACGACGACCGTGAACACGACGCGAGCGTACGTGACGCACTACAAGCTCATCGGCGCCGACCGGACCGTGACCCTCACGCCTCCGAAGACGACGCGCGCCGTCTCCATGATCGTGGACAGCGTCGGTCGTCCCTTGAAGGTCACCACGCCCGGCGCTCTTGCCGACGTCTTCACGCACTACGACTCCCGAGGCCGAGTGGACACGCTGCGAGTGGGTGGCCGACGCTGGGAGTACCACTACGAAGACGCCCGCGGCCGGCTCACGCGGATCGTGGATCCTCTGAACCGCGAGACGAGCTTTGCGTACGATGCGGCCGATCGGATGGTTTCGCAGACCTTCCCCGGAGGCACGGCCATCGTCCACTTCGAACACGACGCGAACGGCAACCTCACCGGGCTGCAGCCTCCGGGCCGCGAGTACCACCGGTTCGCGCTGACGCCGGGTGAGCTGACACGTCTGTACGATCCGCCGAACGAGCCCGGAGTTCCGGTGGACACGACGCACTACGAGTTCGACGCCGACCGCGAGCTGACTCGGATGGACCGCCCGGACGGCCAGTCGGTGTTCCTGGGCTACGACAACAGTTCAGGTCGACTGACGAGCGTGACGCAGCCGCGGGGCAGCTCGATCCTCGGCTACAACGTCGTCGGCCAGGTCGCGAGCCTGAGTTCGCCCGACGGTGTCGGATTGACGTTCGGCCACGACGGCCCGCTGCCGACGAGCGAAGCGTGGAACTTCGGCGGCGGCATCACGGCGAGCACGGAGTACGTCTACGACGCGAACCTGTGGCCGACGCGCCAGAAGGTGACGGGAGCGGTCGGCGCGGTGAGCGACGCGGTGTATGGGTTCGACCTCGACGGACTGGTGACGTCCGTGACACTGCCGGGTGGGAGCGTCACGATCAAGCTGGCGCCGCACGACGTGACGAGCGTGCTGGACAGCACGCGGGTTTCCGGCCTGGCCATGCGCTACGGACACAACGCCTACGCGGAGCTGACGTCGTGCGCAGCGTGGTATCGCACGGACACGCTGTACTCGGCGCGCCACGAGCGGGACCTGCTGGGCCGGATCACGCGGCTGGTCGAGACGGTGGGCGGTGTGACGACGGATCGCGCGTACCGCTACGACGACAACCGCGGCTGGCTGCTTGTCGTGCGTGACTCGCTCGCGCACGTGGTGCTCGGCAGCTACGCGTACGACGCGAACGGGAACCGCACCACGGTCGTGGATGGCCAGGGCAGCCGCATCGGCGCGCCCGACGCGCAGGACCGGCTGATGTCGCTGGGCAGCACGAGCTACACGTACACGGCCGCCGGTGAGCGCGTCACGCGCACGAGCGCCGCGGGCACGATGACGACGACGTACGACCCGCTGGGGAACCTGCTCAAGGTGCGGCTCTCGAGCGGGGACAGCGTGGAGTACGTGGTGGACGGCAAGAACCGCCGCGTGGGCCGCAAGTGGAACGGCACCCTGACGGCGCGCTGGGTGTACGGCAGCGATTTGGCGGTGGTGGGCGAACTGGACGCGAGCGGCGCGCTGGCGAAGCGGTTCGTGTACGCGAGCCGCGGCCACGTGCCCGACGTGATGGTCGTTCGCAACGCGAGCGGTGCGGACAGCGTGTACCGGCTGGTGACGGACCACCTGGGCAGCGTGCGGCTGGTGGTGAACGCGAACACCGGGTACGTGGCGCAGCGCCTGAACTACGACGCCTGGGGCGTGGTGACCGAGGACACGCGTCCGGGGTTCACGCCGTTCGGGTACGCGGGCGGGCTGTACGACGCGGCGACGGCGCTGGTGCGGTTCGGCGCGCGCGACTACGACCCGGACGCGGGCGTGTGGACGTGCAAGGATCCGGTGGGGTTCGCTTCGCGCGATCCCAATCTGTTCGCCTATTGCGCCGAGGATCCGATGAATAGTTGCGACCCGGCGGGGACATCTCGCGACGACGTCGAGGCGATCGTGAAACAAATGAAAGCAAGCGTAGGGAGGATGACGCGCGATAAGCAGCGAAGGGGCCCGCCTGTGGTGAACAACATCGTGCGCAGCGCACACATGGCTTCGGGTGGCAGAATCGGACACGCCTATCTGGGGTGCGGAGAACAAGCCGCTGTCGTCCAGAATGACATGTACAAATTGCGGACTCGCGATAACTGGACGTTTGTCGTAGAGGGCAGCTACTTGCCTCAGTGGGAGCCGGGATTCGGCTTAACTGGGAATCACTTCTGGCTCACAGCCCGCTCCAGCAACCCGAGCGACCCTGTAATTGTCCTTGACCCTTGGCGGGGTGAATGGCGCGTACTGGAGTGATGTCGGGATCGCGGGGAAGGCTGACATGTTTGAGCGAGGCGAACCCACAAGGAGTGGAAATGCGAGGGCCATCTTTCATGGAGGAGGTTGGGGCCGGTGCGCTCGCGATTGTGGTGCTTGCATTGAGCGCGCCCAACTTACCTACAGTCACTTCTGCCGCGCGGGGGCCATTGCCGTTGGGTGGAGTGGAGCGCGTCACCCTCTTCGGATTCTTCGCGTTGGCGCTGATTCTCGTCACGGCAGTCTCGGTTGGGCGACGAAGATCGGGAATTCTGCGAGTCGCAGGCTGGGGTGGCCTGATCGTCTGGCTTGCTCTGAAGCTCGCCTGATCGCCCGCAGCAATTGGCAATGCAGGGTGAGGGAATGCCGCCCGGCGCCCGCAGCGTCCCGCACGGTAGGGACTCGACCACCACGAACAAGCCGTCTGGCGCGCCTTCCGCCAGACGGCCGACGTCTTGAATTTCGCGACGCCTACTTGCCCGCGAGCAGCCCCAGCGCCGTCGCGAGCATGGCGAGCAGCGCCTTCATGATGGACTCGCCGGCGACGAGGCCCGAGGCGATGGGCACGTTGAACGTGTCCTGGCTCTTCTTGTGGACGAGGCTCCACACCCACGCGATGGTCGCGCCGATCGTGAACGCGAGCGCGTTGCTGAAGAACACGACCCAGCCGAGGCCGAGGCCCATGGCGGACGGCAGCCACTGCTTCGCCTTGGGGAACGACTTCTCGAGTACGGGCAGCAACACGCCGATCAGCGAGCCGATCAAAATGGCCCAGCGCGCCGACACCGGCAGGCTGTCGATGCCGTTCGACAGCACGCGCGCGACGGCTTCCCAGGTGCGCGTCGCAGGCAGCGGGAACTTCTCGAGCGCGGCGTCGTTCGGGATCAGCAGGTACCACGCCGGCACCACCGCGAGCGTGCCGAAGAAGATGCCGACGAACTGCGCGATGAACTGCTTGCGCGGGTTCGCGCCCAGCAGGTAACCGCTCTTCAGGTCCGTGAGCAGGTCCGCGGAGCTCGAAGCGCTGTTCGCGCCGACGCCGGCCGACATGAGGTTGTGCGTCACGTTGCCGGGCGAGATGAGCGCGAAGATCAGCTGCATGACCTTGCCCATCGCGCCGACCGGGGTCGTGTCCGTCTCGCCGGTCGCGCGGCAGGCCACGAGCGTCAGCACGAACGACATGCCGATCGCGATGAGGCCGGCCCACCAGTGGATCTGGAACGCGAGCATCTGCACCGCGAGCATCGCGATGCTGATCGGGATGAAGCCGGCGACGAGCCACGAGTTCGGCACTTCGATCGCCGCCATCTTCGCTTCGATGTCCGCGTCGGCGCCGGTCGCGGCGCTCTTCGCCTGCTTGAGCGACGTGAACGACCTCGCGACGGTCTTCCACTGCAGCGCGAGCGAGGTGAGCGAGGAGAACACCATCAGCGAGGTACCGCCCCACAGCGCCCAGCGCACGGGGTGGAACAGCGTGCCGCCGCCGACGGCGGGCAGGTTCACGACGGCGTTCGCGACGCCGGCCTGCGCCGCGTCGAGCGAGTACAGCCACGGCGCGACGAAGAAGTAGAGCAGCGAAGACGCCGCGAGCATGGACAGCGACACGCGCAGGCCGACGATCTGGCCGGCGGCGATGAGCAGCACGCTCGGCTCGAAGCCGAAGCCGACGAGGGGCTTGCCGCCGACGAGCGAGAAGCCCGCGGCCGGGATCTGCTCGGGCAGGTGCACGTCGAAGAAGCGCGTGCGCATCATCGTGAAGAAGTTGCCCAGCGCGACGAACTGGTCCTCGGCGGTGTTCATGACGCCGACCAGGGCGCCGATCGCGAGCGAGATGACGAGCGAGTAGGCCTTCTGCAGCGCCTCGCCGCTCTTGCTGTAGAGCGACTGGAGCGTCGTCGCGGCGGCGATGCCGGAGGGGAAGGGCAGCTGCTCGTGGTTGATCATCTGCCGCTTCATCGGGATCGCGAGGAACACGCCCATCGCGCCCGTGGCGAGCGTGAACGAGGCGACGACCAGCCAGGGCTGGTGGCGGTGCTGCGGGTCGAGCAGCAGCAGCGCGCCGAAGGCCGTGGCGATCGTGGCGCCGGTCGAGTACCCGGCCGCCGAGGCCGTGGACTGCATGCAGTTCGTCTCGAGCAGCGACATCTGGGAGAGTTTGCCGCCGGTCAGCGCGCGGAAGGCGTTCCAGATGACGTACGAGATCACGCAGGACGTGATGGCGACGCCGAACGACCAGCCCACCTTGAGGGTGGTGTAGAGGTTCGAGACCGACATCAGCATGCCGAGGACGCCGCCCATGAGCACCGCACGCAGGGTCAGCTGCGGCATCCGGTCACCCTGGTAGGCGTGGGTGTACCAGTTCAGGTCCTTCTGCTCGGGCGTGGCGTCGGGCGGGAGCGGCGGCAGGTACGGCAGCCCGCCATTGTCCGCGGCGGGGGTGGAGGTTTCAGGGGTCGCCATGAGGACCTCGGTGAGGGTCGAATGTCGGTGCCGCAACGGTTTGCGGAGTTGTCGCGGCGGCCACGCTAGGCACTTCGGCCGCTCAGTGCAATAGCGAGGTCAACTTTGCCGGCCCGGGCCCCTCGGGCATTGACCAACTTCATTCGAACCCATACCTTGCGGCCTCACTCTAACGCTAGCGTAAGGGTATGACTTCCTCTTCTCTTCCTTCCCAGGCTCCGGCCACGCCGGGCACCCCGAACTCCACGCTCCTTCGCGTCGGCGACATCGCCAAGGCGACGGGCAAGACCGTGCGTGCGATCCACCTCTACGAGGAACTGGGGCTGCTGCGCCCGGCCACCCGGTCGAGCGGCGGCTTCCGCCTCTACGACCACTCGGCGGTGGACCGCGTGCGCTGGATCGATTCGCTGCACGGCCTCGGCTTCTCGCTGCAGGAGATGCGCGAGGTGCTGCAGAACTGGTGGAGCGCCGACGAGGGCGCCTCGGCCATGACCAGCCTGCGCGACCTGTTCTCGCGCAAGCTCGAGGAGACGCGGGACCTGATCCGGCGCCACCAGCAGCTCGAGCACGAGCTCGAGGAAGGACTCCGCTACCTGGCGACGTGCGAGAACTGCGCGGCGCCCGGCCCGGTGCACGAGTGCGTGAACTGCGCGCAGGACCACGGCGTGAAGTCGCCGCCCCCGCTCGTCGCCGGCATCAAGACCAGCCCCGAGAACGCGCGCAAGTCGTCGCGCCCCGCGTTCGTCCGGGTCGAGGACATTTCCACTTCATAGCACGGCGCGGGCCCCAGGGGACCCGCGCGCACCGTCACCACGAAAGGAGCACGAGGCACATGATCACGATGACTCCCGCAGCCGCGGAAAAGGTGAAGGAGCTTCTCACGCAGCGTGGCACCCCGGAATCCGGGCTGCGGATCGGTGTGCGTGGCGGCGGCTGCTCGGGCAACTCGTACTTCATGGAGTTCTGCGAGAGCGGCACGGACGGCGACGACACGCTCGACACGCACGGCGTGAAGCTGTTCGTGGACCTCAAGAGCATGGTGCTTCTCGGCGGCACCGAGATCGACTACGTCGAGGGACTGATGGGCGCGGGTTTCAAGTTCAACAACCCGAACGTGAAGCACAACTGCGCTTGCGGCGAGAGCTTCTCGGCTTAGGCACACACACACGCGCACGGCGGCGCCCCGGACGGGGCGCGGGCACGGAGGCGCGATCGACCGCTCCGCTCGTAGCAGCGGCGCACGGGTGACGAACGACATGAGCCAGACGTCCGAACTGATCGTCAACGACCTCCACGTTTCCGTGGAGGGCAAGGAAATCCTCAAGGGGCTGTCGCTGGAGATCGCGAAGGGCGAGATCCACGCCATCATGGGCCCGAACGGCTCGGGCAAGAGCACGTTCGCGAACACGCTCATGGGTCACCCGAAGTACGAAGTGACGAGCGGCGAGATCCTGTTCCGCGGCGAGAGCATCCTCGAGATGGAGACGGACGAGCGCGCGCGCGCCGGCCTCTTCATGGCCTTCCAGTACCCGGTCGCCATCCCCGGGCTGACGTTCGCGAGCTTCCTGCGCGCCGCGCTCAACGCGCGCATCGCGCCGGCCGCGGGCGAGGACGGCAAGATGCCGACCAAGAAGGGCATCGCTCCGAAGGAGTTCCGCAAGCTCATGCTCGAGCAGATGGCGGTGCTCAAGATGGACGAGAAGTTCGCGACGCGTTACCTGAACGACGGCTTCTCGGGCGGCGAGAAGAAGCGCGCCGAGATCCTCCAGATGGCGATGCTCAAGCCCACGATCGCGATCATGGACGAGACCGACTCCGGCCTCGACATCGACGCGCTGCGCATCGTGTCCGAAGGCGTGAACGCGCTCGCGGGCCCGGAGATGGGTGTGCTCGTGATCACGCACTACAACCGCATCCTCAACTACATCAAGCCGCACAAGGTCCACGTCATGGTGGACGGACGCATCGTCACGAGCGGCGGTCCCGAGATGGCGCTCGAGCTCGAGGCGAAGGGTTACGACTGGGTCCGCGAGGAGGTGGCGCAGTGAGCACCGAAGCCAACATGGACCTTCGTGACAGTTACGAAGAGAAGTACGGCTTTCACGAGCCGGACTCCTTCGTCTTCAAGTCGCGCAAGGGCCTCGACCGGACGATCGTCGAAGAAATCTCGCGCATGAAGGGCGAGCCCGCGTGGATGCTCGAGTACCGCCTGAAGGCGCTCGAGCAGTTCGAGAAGAAGCCCATGCCGAACTGGGGCGGGGACGTCGGCGCGATCGACTTCCAGGACATCTACTACTACGTGAAGCCGTCGAACGAAGAGGCGAAGTCGTGGGACGACGTGCCCGCCGACATGAAGCGCACCTTCGATCGCCTCGGCATTCCCGAGGCCGAGCAGAAGTTCCTGTCCGGCGTCGGCGCGCAGTACGACTCCGAGGTCGTCTACCACAAGATCAAGGAGTCCCTCGAGAAGCAGGGCGTGATCTTCCTGTCCTGCGACCAGGGCCTCAAGGATCACCCGGAGCTGTTCAAGCAGTACTTCGGCACGGTGATTCCGTCCTCGGACAACAAGTTCTCGGCGCTCAACAGCGCCGTGTGGTCCGGCGGCTCGTTCATCTACGTGCCGAAGGGCGTCAAGGTCGACGTGCCGCTGCAGGCCTACTTCCGCATCAACACGAAGGACATGGGCCAGTTCGAGCGCACGCTCATCATCGTGGACGAAGGCGCGTACGTGCACTACGTCGAAGGCTGCACCGCGCCGACGTACTCGAGCGACTCGCTGCACTCGGCCGTCGTCGAGATCATCGTGAAGAAGGGCGGCCGCTGCCGCTACACGACGATCCAGAACTGGTCGAACAACGTCTACAACCTCGTCACGAAGCGCGCCGTCGCGTACCAGGACGCCACCATGGAATGGGTGGACGGCAATCTGGGCTCGAAGCTCACCATGAAGTACCCGGCCATCTACATGATGGAGCCGGGCGCGCACGGTGAAGTGCTCTCGATCGCGTTCGCGGGCAAGGGCCAGCACCAGGACGCCGGCGCGAAGGCCGTGCACATGGCGCCGAACACGTCGAGCAAGATCATCAGCAAGTCCATCAGCAAGGACGGCGGGCGCGCCGGCTACCGCGGCCTCGTGAAGGTCGTGAAGGGCGCGGAGAACTGCCGCTCCACGGTGAACTGCGACGCGCTGATCCTCGACGAGCACTCGCGCTCGGACACGTACCCGTACATGGAGATCGAGGAGGACAAGGTCTCGATCGGCCACGAAGCGACGGTGTCCAAGATCGGCGACGAGCAGATCTTCTACCTCACGAGCCGCGGCATCCCCGAAGAGGAAGCCGCCGCGATGATCGTCTCGGGCTTCATCGAGCCGGTCGTGAAGGAACTTCCCATGGAGTACGCCGTCGAGATGAACCGGCTGATCCAGCTGCAGATGGAGGGCTCGGTCGGATGAACACGACTCCCGTCACTTCTCCCGCTTCGAACGCGCTCGCGGGCTGGCTCGCGACCGCCGAGACGCGCGCGACCCAGAAGAACGAACCGGCGTGGGCGCTCGCGAAGCGCTCGCACGCCGCGGCCGTGGCGTCGTCGCTCGCGTTCCCCGCGCGCGACGAAGAGCTGTGGCGCCGCACGGATTTCGGCGGCCTGCCGCTCGACTCGCTCGAGCCGTTCGCGGCCGTGACTCCGGCGCGCAACATCGACGACCTTCCGGTGCTGCTGCTCACGCGGCTCGCCGGCGAGGGCGCCAACACCGCGCTCGTCGCGCAGACCGATTCCGAGGTCGTGTACGAGCAGACGCACCCGACGCTCGTGAAGCAGGGCGTGATCGTGTGCTCGATGGACCGCGCGATCCGCGAGCACGCGGACAAGGTGCAGGCGCTGCTCGGTTCGCTCATCGCCACCGACTACGACCGATGGACGGCCGTGGGCGAGGCGCTGCGCCAGGGCGGCGCGTTCGTGTGGGTGCCGAAGGGCGTCCACGCGGAGATTCCCGTGCGCCTCATGCAGTTCCTGAGCGGCGCGGGCCGTCTCGCGGCGCCGCGCACCGTGATCGCCGTCGGTGACGGCGGCTCGGTCACGGTCGTGGACGAGCTGCTCTCCGAGAACGCCGAGGGCGCCTCCATGTACCTCGGCGGCACCGAGCTGTTCGTCGGTCAGGGCGCCAAGCTGACGTTCGCGAGCCTCCAGGATTGGAGCCGCAACGTCTATCACTACGGCAACGGCCGCGCGCAGCTCGCGAAGGACTCCGAGCTGCAGTGGATCCAGGTGATGGTCGGCGGCCGGATGAGCAAGACGAACATCTGGTTCAACCTCGACGGTGAAGGCGCGAACGCGTTCGTGCACGGCTTCATGTTCGGGGACTCGCGCCAGCACTTCCACCTGCACACGCTGCAGCGCCATCTGAAGCCCAACTGCACGAGCGACCTGCTCATCAAGGGCTGCCTGAAGGACAAGGCCCGCAGCGTCTACCAGGGCCTCATCCAGGTCGCCGAGGGCGCGCAGAAGACGAACGCCTACCAGGCGAACCGCAACCTGCTGCTGTCGGACCAGGCGCGCGCGGACAGCATCCCGGGCCTCGAGATCCTCGCGAACGACGTGCGCTGCACGCACGGCGCCACGCTGGGTCACGTGGACTCCGAGCACCTGTTCTACCTCATGGCGCGCGGCCTGCCCCGCGTCGAAGCCGAGCGTCTCGTCGTCGAGGCGTTCTTCGAGCCCGTGCTCGAGCGCATTCCGCTCGAATCGCTCCGTGAGCAGCTTCGCGAAGAGATCGAACGGAAGATCGGCTGACGTCATGACCGACACACGCACCGGCCTCGCGGGCGCGGCGGAGTCCTCCTCCGCCGCGCCGGTCGCGGCCTTCGACCCGGCGGTGATCCGCGCGGACTTCCCGCTGATCTCCACGCCGCGTGAGAAGCGCCTGATCTACCTCGACAGCGCCGCGACTTCGCAGAAGCCGCTCGCGGTGCTCGACGCGATGGACCGCTACTACCGGAACTACAACGCGAACATCCACCGCGGCGTCTATCGCATCGCCGAGGAGGCCACCGCGGCGTACGAGGACGCGCGCCGCCGGTTCGCCAAGTTCGTGAACGCGGCGAGCCCGCGCGAAGTGATCTTCACGCGCAACAGCACCGAGGCGATCAACCTCGTCGCGTACGCGTGGGGGCGCTGGCAGCTCAAGGCCGGCGACGCGATCGTGCTCACGCCGATGGAGCACCACTCGAACCTCGTGCCGTGGCACATCCTCGCCGCGGAGCGCGGGATCGAGCTGCGCTTCATCCCGCTCACGGGCGACGGCCAGCTCGACGTGACGGCGCTGCCGGGCCTGATGGCGGACGGCAAGGTGAAGCTCGTGTCGTTCGTGCACGTCTCGAACGTGCTCGGCACGGTGAACCCCGCCGCCGAGATCACGCGCGTCGCCAAGGAGCACGGCGCGACCGTGCTCGTGGACGCGTCGCAGAGCGCCGCGCACATGAAGCTCGACGTGCGCGCGATCGGCGCGGACTTCGTCGCGTGCACCGCGCACAAGATGCTCGGGCCCACGGGCATCGGCATGCTGTGGGGGCGCCGCGAACTGCTCGAAGCGATGCCGCCGTTCCTCGGCGGCGGCGAGATGATCCGCGAAGTGCACCTCACGTCGTCCAAGTGGAACGAACTGCCGTGGAAGTTCGAGGCCGGCACGATGGCGATCGCGGAGGCCGTCGGCCTCGGCGCCGCCATCGCGTACCTCGAGAAGCTCGGCATGGACGCGGTGTTCGCGCACGACCGCGACCTGTCCGCGTACGCGCTCGAACGCATGACGGAGATCCCGGGCCTGCGCGTGCTCGGGCCCGCCGCGGACAAGCGCGGCGGCGTCGTCGCGTTCACGCTCGAGAACGTGCATCCTCACGACGTCGCGACCGTGCTCGATTCGGACGGCATCTGCGTGCGTGCGGGACACCACTGCGCCATGCCGCTGCACGACCAGCTCGGCATTCCCGCGTCGGCGCGCGCGTCGTTCCACTGCTACTCACTGCGCGAGGAAGTGGACGCGCTCGTCGAAAGCCTGCATCGCGCGCGGAAGATCTTCGCCCGCTAGGGGCCGCACATGGACGAACTGTACCGGGAACACATCCTCGATCATTACCAGCACCCTCGTTGCAAGGGCACGATCACCGATCCCGATCTGTCCTTCGAGGACGCCAATCCGCTCTGCGGCGACCGCATCCGCATGGACTTCCGTCTCGACGGCGACACGCTCGCCGAGGTGCGCTTCAGCGGCCACGGCTGCTCGATCAGCCAGGCCGCGGCGTCCATGCTCTGCGAGTTCGTCGAAGGCCGGAAGCTCGAGGACATCAAGAAGCTCGGCCGCGAGGACATGCTCGAGATGCTCGGCATCGAGCTCGGGCCCGTGCGCCTGAAGTGCGCGCTGCTCGCGCTCAAGACGCTGAAGGCCGGCATCTACGGCGTGAACCAGTGGCCCGGCGAAGACGAGGACGAAGCGTGAGCCCCGCGGCCGGAGAGTTCGTGACGGTCGCGAAGGTCGGCGACATCGCGCCGAACGGCGTGAAGGTCGTGCGCCTGAACGACGTGCT
Source organism: Candidatus Eiseniibacteriota bacterium (assembly GCA_016215625.1). GTDB lineage: Bacteria > Eisenbacteria > RBG-16-71-46 > RBG-16-71-46 > RBG-16-71-46 > CAIXRL01. The sequence continues at coordinate 67,104 of JACRIW010000075.1, forward strand.
CGTCGCCGTGTTCCATCTCGACGACGGTTACTACGCGATCGAGGATGTCTGCACGCACGACGGCGGCCCGGTCGCCGAAGGCTGCCTCGAGAACGGCGTCATCGAGTGCCCGCGCCACGGCGCGCAGTTCGACGTGCGCACCGGCCGTGTGGTGCGTTTCCCGGCGACCTCGCCGGTTCCCACGTACGCCGTGCGCGTGACCGGCGACGACATCCAGGTGGAGTGCCCCTGATCATGAGCGACGAAACGAAGAACGAAGGCGCGATCAATCCCCACACCGGCCAGCCGTACCCGGCCGAGGCGGCCGTGCCCGCGAACGAAGGCCCCGCTGACTCCATGCCGGCCGCTTCCGCGCCCGCTGCCGCCGCGTCCGGCGAGGCTCCGCCCGCCGCCGCGCAGACCGGTCCGCCGGCCTTCAGCAGCATGCCGAGCCAGCAGGAACTCGCGGTGCGCTCGGTGCTCGAGACCGTCATGGACCCCGAGATCGGGCTGTCCGTGATCGACCTCGGGCTCATCCGCGAGATTCATTTCCTGCCCGGCAAGACGCTCGTGCGCATGATGCTCACGACGCCGTTCTGTCCCTACGCTCCGCAGATGATGGCCGACGTGAAGAACGCGACCGAGTCGGTCGTGCCGCAGCCGTGCGAAGTCGACATGCTGCCGGACGCGTGGAGCCCGGACATGATGCCGGACCCGGGCCTGCTCGGCTTCTCGTACTGACGCACGCAGCTGGAACGAAACGGCGGCCGGGCTTCGCAGCCCCGCCGCCGTTTTCGCATGCGCCGCGTGCGATCAGTTCGCGGCGGGCGTCACGCGCATGTTCCAGCTCATGCCCATGTTGAACTTCAGCTGGCGCTCGCCGGTGAGGTCGTGGAACTCGAGCTCGAAGAAATTGCCGAAGCGCTGATCGGTGCCGAACGAGAGTCCCGCGAGCGCCGAGACCGCGCCGCGCACGACGTCGTTGTCGCGCGAGATCTCCGGCGATTCGACGGCATTGTGCAGGAAGTGCACACCGAGGCCCGCGCCGAGATAGGGGTGGTACGCGCGGCTGGTCGGGAACGTCCAGCGAGCGAAGCCGCCGAGCGTCGCGTCGCGCCGCGTGGTGCGGAAGCCGAGCGCGCTGACGTTCGTCTGCCAGTACTCGACCGCCGGAAGGAAGTCGACTTCCTTCACGAGACGGGAGTGCTGCATCCGTCCGCGGACGCCGAGACCCGAGAACGAGGTCTGGCCTTCCTGGAACACGGTGGACGAATAGAAGTCGAAGCCCGTCAGCGGGCTGCCGGTGGTGCCCTGTGCCTGCGCGGACTCCACGCAGCAGAGCAGCGCGGCCGCCAGGGCCGCGAGTACGACGAATGCGCGCACGATGCGATTCCTCCAGGTGGAGCTGCGGTGGGAAGCGCGCGCAGGATAAACGAATGCCGCCGCCTCTGTCGTGAACCCGTCGAGGGGCGTCGGGAACGCGAGCGAGAGAACGGCGGCGATTCGCAGCGCCTCGCGAGGGCCGCACGGCCGAGGGGGACCGAAGCGGCATGAGGGCGAGACGTTTGCCGCCGTGCTGCCGAGTCTTCCGCCGAGGGGGACGGTCGACCCAGCAAGGCACGGCGAACTTGGGGCACCGTGCGGTCGAACCGTTCTCGCGAGGGGGCGGGAGCGGCGGGCCGAACGGTGTCAGCTCGAACGGTCAGGGTCTCCGCCTCACCACGGCGTGAAGCCTGCCGAGGGGGACACGCGACACGCGCGTGGTGACGGCGGATACGGGATCCGGCGTCGTGCACGTCGTGACGAGTCCAGCGAGGGGGGCCGGAACGCATCAGTGACGAACACGGTGAACCGGATTCCGATGCGACGCTCCGAGTTCGTATGGCGATCGAGGGGGATCGGTCATGCGAGTTCGAAGGACGCGGCCCTGCAGATACGGAAGGGGTGCAGTGAAGTGGCGGCTCACGAACCAGAGGATGATTCGTGCGCGTACGAAGCGTCTCGCACACGCGGCGCGCCTTAGGGCGGGATCCCACGATGAGACGTGGGACGTCCTGAGGAAGCGCTTCACGGCAATCTTCGAATCCGAGGGGTTTGTTCGAAGCTGCCCCGAGGGGTCAGCGCTGCTACAGCTATTCAGTTGTCACTTCATCGACGGTTCCGAGGCCGCCGACGTCGAAGACACTTTGCAGGACCGGTGCCAAGGAGTCGCAGCGGTGCGACACAAATGCCCACCACTGCGTGGCGTTGGGGCAAAACGGCCACGATGGCAACGGGTTGGGTATTTCGCACGACGCCGACGGCGGGGCATGACCCGGGATCGCGCGACGCGATTGTCGCACCCTCGGTGGGACGCGATGGCGCAGGTCTGGCCAGCCGGCCCCGGTGCGCCGGCCACGCGTTGGCCGGCGGTCGCCGAGCGGGGAATGTCGCGTCTTCGCGTGCGCGGGCGGGCGGGACGCCCCGGCCCCTGGACCGGTCAGCGATCGCCGCGGATCCGGTACTTCACGAGGCGCGTCTTCAGCCATTGCACCCCGATCAGGTCCGCGATGCCGCGCCAGAGCCGGTTGCCGACGCCGTACTTGGACACGCCGTGGCGCCGGGCGCGGTGCGAGAGCTTCACCTCGGCGAAGCGCGCGCCGCGGAACACGCAGAGCGCCGGCAGGAAGCGGTGCACGCCGACGAACATCGGCAGGCCGACGAGCACTTCGCGGCGGTACGCCTTGAACGAGCAGCCGATGTCGGTGACCGGATCGCCGAGCACGTTCCGGCGGACGGTGTTCGCGATGCGGCTCGAGACGAGGCGCACCCACGTGTCCTGCCGATCGGTGCGGATGCCGCTCACGACGTCGGCGTGTTCGAGCGCCGCGAGCACGCGCGGCAGGTCGGCGGGATCGTTCTGCAGGTCGGCGTCGAGCGTCACCACGACCTCGCCGCGCGCGCGCGACAGCCCGGCGGCGAGCGCCGCGCTCTGGCCCGCGTTCTTCTCGAGCAGCAGCGCCACGACGCGCGGATCGCGCGCGGCTTCGGCCTGCATCGCCTGCGCGGTGCCGTCGGTGCTGCCGTCGTCGATCAGGACCAGTTCCCACGTGCGGCCGGTCGCCTCGAGCGCGGTGCGCAGCTCGGCGAACAGGGGAGCGAGGTTGTCCACCTCGTTGTAGGCGGGAACGACGACGGAAAGGTCGGGTCGGGTGTCCATGGCAGGCCGGGGAGAATGCCCGAGCCGGGCGGGGAGCGCCAGCGGGGCGCCTCGCGCGCTTGCCGGGGCCGCGCGGAGCGGTGAGGATGCGCGGCCACTCGACCCTCGGAGGTTCCGGCATGTCCGCATCGCCAGGCTCCGCGACCACGATCGCCTTCGTGCTCGCCTTCGCGTCGTCGGTGCTCTACGGCACCGGGGACTTCTTCGGCGGCATCGCATCGCGGCGCGCGCGCGTGCTCGCGGTGACGCTGCTGAGCCAGGCGGTGGGGCTCGCGGCGCTCGTGATCGCCGCGCTCGTCGTGGGCGGCACGCCGCCTGCCGAAACGTGGCCGTGGGCGATCGGCGCCGGGCTCTTCGGCAGCACGGGCGTGCTCGTCTTCTATCGCGCCCTCTCGATCGGCACCGTGAGCATCGTCGCCCCGGTCACGTCCGCCGTGTCGCTCTGCGTGCCCGTCATCGCGGGGTTCGCGTGGGGCGACCGGCCGGGACTCCTCCCGATCGCCGGTATCGCGCTCGCGCCGGTCGCGGTCGCGCTGGTCGGCAGCGGGGAGGGCAGGGGTGGTGCGGCGCAGGCGGGGCGCGCGATGTTCCTCGCGATCGTCAGTGGCGTGATCATCGGCGGTTTCCTCGTGGGCATCGGGCGGCTGCCCGCGGGCGGCGGGTTGTGGCCGCTCGCGATCGCGCGCGCCACGGGCACGCTGACGATCTCGATGGCCGCGCTCGCGCGCCGCGAGTCGCCACGCGTTCCCGCGTTCGCATGGGCGCCGATCCTCGCGTGCGCGCTCTTCGACGTCTCGGCCAACGTGTGCTTCCGCTTCGCCGCGGCCGGCGCACCGCTCAGCCTCGTGGCGACCATCGTGTCGCTCGCGCCCGCGAGCACGGTGGTGCTCGCGCAGCTCGTGCTGCACGAACGGCTGTCGGTCCGGCAGAAGGCGGGCGTCGCGCTCGCGCTCGCCGCGATCGTCCTGCTCGCGCAGCCGTCGTGACGGCGCGTTCACGGTTGACCACTCCGCGCACTTCCCCGAGACTCGCGCGCCATGTCCCGCTTCGCCGCCCTTCTCGAGCTGCTGTTTCCTTTCACGCGCTCCGCGAACGACGCGACGCCGCGGCCGGCGCGGCGTCGGCGCAAGCCGCGCAAGCCGGTGCTGCTCGAGCAGACCGCGCTCGATCTCGGACCTGAGTGCCCGCGCTGGACGTTTTCGCGGCTCGCGGCGAACAGCCCGAACCACGCGCGCATCGTCGAGTACATCGAGGCGGCCCGGCGGCACTTCCCGGAGCTCGAGGGCGTCACGATCCGCGTCGGGCTCGCGCAGAAGCGCGGCGTGCTCGGCTGGGGCAGCATGGACCCGGAGCGCCCCGGCATCTGGGTGCGCCCGCGGAAGCTGCAGCTGTTCACCGTGGCGCACGAGATGACGCACCTGCTGCAGGCGCGCGGGCTCGTGCCGCGCGGGGAGCGGCAGTGCGACCTGTACGCGCTCGCGCGTTCGCCGCACCTGATCGACCACGCGCCGAACTACCTCGCCGTGCCGCGCTCGCTGCGCCGCGGCGCGCTCAGCTACGAGCAGGCGCTGGCGTTGTACGAGGCGGCCCGGCGCGCGATCGCCGCGCGCGTAGCGGGCGATCGCCGCTACCTGAAGCGCTTCGAGGCCGAGATCGCGGAGCGCTTCGCGTGAGCGAGGCGCCGGTCCGCAAGCGCGTCCGCGTGGTCGCCGCCGTGGTGTTCGACGGTCCGCGCCTGCTCATGACGCAGCGCCCGCCGGGCGGTCCGCTCGGGCTGCAGTGGGAGTTCCCGGGTGGCAAGCTCGAGCCCGGCGAGGCGCCGGAGGCCGCGCTCGTGCGCGAGGTGCGCGAGGAACTCGGCGTCGGGTCCGTCGCCCACGACACGCTCGCCGTGCACGAGTTCGACTACGCACACGGGGTGCACGTCGAGCTGTACTTCGTCCGCTGCACGCTCGATTCGCACGCGTTCACGCCCGCGCACGCGGTGCACGCGTGGCGCTGGGTCGAGCCGCGCGACGTGAACCTTTCCGAAGTGCTCGAGGGCGACCGCGACTTCCTGCGCTCCCTCGGCGCCACCGACTAGGACAGGAGGAGAACGACCATGGCTCTGCCGGATGGCCTGCAGTTCCTGAAGCTCGGCTGGTGGGTGGTGCACGTGATGGCGTTCCTGCTCGCGTACCAGTTCGGCTACGCGCGCGGGCGTGGCGACGAGAAGCGCGAGGCGCGCCAGCGCGAGATCGCGAAGGGCAAGTAGCGGCCCGGGCCGGAGCGCGCGATCGCGTGTGGTCGGCGGCGCGCGTCAGCCGCGCGCGGCGAGCGCGCGCACCGCGTCCTGCCCGAGCGCCGCGAGCAGCGCTCGCAGGATCGCGGTCGGGTGCGGCGGGCAGCCGGGGATCTTCACGTCCACCGGCAGGAGCGCTTCGCCGCCCCGGTGCACGGCGAACGAATCGCGGCAGAAGCCGCCGTCGCACGCGCAGTCGCCGACCGCGATCAGCAGCCGCGGGCGCGGCGTCGCCTGGTCGGTCAGGCGCACGGCCTCTTCCAGGTGACGCGTCACCGGCCCCGTGAGCAGCAGCCCGTCGGCGTGGCGCGGTGAGGCGACGAAGTCGATGCCGAAGCGCTGCAGGTCGTGGAACGGGTTGAGCAGCGCGAGCAGTTCGCTCTCGCACGCGTTGCACGAGCCGGCGTCGAGGTGGCGCAGCTTGAGCGAGCCGCGGAAGAGCCTCCGCACTTCCTCGCGCAGCGCCTCGCCGAGCAGTTCGTGCTCGGACTCCGCCGCGCGTGCGGCGGGAGCGAGCCCCGAGGGCAGCGTCGCGGCCGGCTCGCCGGCGAGCGAGCCGCGCTGCAGCGGGCGGCGCAGGATCTCCCACATCTCAGGGCCTCACTTGTCCGTGCACGCGTAGCACAGGTTGAAACTCTTGTTGATGAGCGGGAAGTCGGGAACGATGTTGCCCGGCACGCACAGCGCGAGCGCGGGCCAGATGGCGTGCGAGGCCGAACGCATGCGCCACTCGCCGATCAGGCCGCGGTCGTCGGCGCGCAGCCAGTGCGACAGCAGTCCGCGCGGCGACTCGACGAGCCCGAAGCCCCAGCGGCCGGGCGGCAGTTCACCGACGTGCTGCACGAGCGGGCCGCCGGGCAGGCGCAGGATCATCTGGTCGATCAGGTTGAGCGACTCGACGATCTCGTCGGCGCGCACGTCGAGCCGCGCGAGCACGTCGCCGCCGGTGCGCGAGATCACCTGGAAGTCGAGCTCCCGGTAGAAGGCGTACGGATGGTCCTTGCGTCCGTCGCGCACGCTGCCGCTCGCGCGCGCGGCCACGCCGGTCACGCCGAAGTCGCGCGCGACCTGCGGCGTGAGCACGCCCGTCGTCGCGAGGCGGTCCATGACCGCGGCATTCGCGCGCGCCGAGCGCAGCACCCCGGCGACGTCCGCTCGCACGTCGGCGAGCGCGCGGCGCAGCCACAGCTGCTGCGCGTCGTCGAGGTCGCGCTGCACGCCGCCCGGCACGCACACGCCGCGCAGGAAGCGGTGACCGAAGAGCGCGTCGGCGGTCTGCTGCACGGCTTCCTTGAGCCGCGCCATTTCCGCGGCGCCGACGACGTACGCGACGTCCGTGAGGATGCCGCCGAGGTCGGTGAGGTGGTTGAGCAGCCGTTCGAGTTCGCCCGCCATGCTGCGCAGGGCGCGCGCGCGCGGCGGCGGCACGATGCCGGCGATCTCTTCGGCCGCGCCGCAGAACGCGAGCGCGTGCGAGAAGGCGCACGTGCCGCACACGCGCTCGGCCAGTTCGAGTCCGCGTGAGAGCGTCGCGCCTTCGGCGAGCTTCTCGAGGCCGCGCCACTTCCAGCCGAGCCGCACGTCGAGCTTGAGCACCGCTTCGCCGACGGTCGAGAAGCGGAAGTGCCCGGGCTCGATGACGCCGGCGTGGATGGGGCCGACGGGAATCTCGAACACGCCGTCGCCCTCGACGGGCAGGAACTTCCAGCGCGGCGCCCACTCGACGGCGTCGCCGGGGGCGAAGTCCTTGCGCAGCGGATGGAAGTCGCGCGGCCAGCCTTCGTGCGCGATCAGCGGGCGCGGATCGGGATGGTCCATGGGCGTGACGCCCATGAGGTCGCGCATCTCGCGTTCGAGCCAGTGCGCCGCGGGCACGGTCGTGGTGATGGAGCGATACGCCGGCGCGAGTTCGGGCACGGCCGAGACGAGCGTGAGGATCGCGTCCTCGGGCGCCATCGTGAACATGACGTGCAGGCGGTAGCGGCCCGCGCTCTCGCGCTCGTCGAGCGCGAAGAGCTGCAGCAGCATGCCGCCCCACTCGCCGACGATCGCGCCGGCGACCTCCGCGAGGCGCTCGGCGGGCACGACGACCGTGCGCTCGCGCAGGCTCGTGCGGTCGGCGTCGATGACCGCGTCCGAGAAGCGTTCGCGGATGCCGCGCAGCGCGCTGTCGAGCGGGAAGAGTTCGCCGGGCTGGAGCGTCACGAGAGCACCTCCACGGCGCGGTCGAGCAGCGCGCGCAGCGGCGCGGGCAGCCAGAAGCCGAGCAGCACGAGCGCCGCGAGCAGCGCCCAGAGCGGCGCGTGCGACGCGGCGGGCAGCAGGTCGGTGAAGCGGGGGCGCGCTCTTCCGAGCACCATGCGGCCCCAGTGGAACGTCAGTCCGGCGAACACGATCACGAGCGCGACGACGGCCGCGACCGCGGCGCCGCGGTGCGGGCTCGCGAACGCGCCCGCGAGCGACAGCCACTCCGACAGGAACGTGGCGGCGGGCGGCAGCCCGACGAGCCCGAGGCCCGCGCCCACGAGCAGCGTGCCGAGCGCGGGGCTCGCCTCGAGCACGCCCGACCACTGGTCCATGCGGCGCGAGGCCGCGCCGCGCGCGATCGAACCGCCGACGAGGAACGCGAGCGATTTGGCGAACGACTGCACGAACAGGTGCAGCAGCCCGCCGAACACGGCGAGCGGTGTGCCGACGCCGATCGCGAACGTGAGGATGCCCGTGTGCTCGATGCTCGAGTACGCGAGCAGGCGCTTGTACTCGCCCTGCACGAGCAGGAACGGCGTCGCGACGAGCATGGACAGCACGCCGAACGACACGAGCAGGCCGCTCGACCACTCGTGCCCGACGCACGCGGCCGTGACCGCGTGGAAGCGCAGCAGGCCCGTGAGCGAGGTGGCTAGCAGCCCGGTGGACATGAGCGCGGCGACCGGGGTCGGCGCCTGCGAATAGGCGTCGGGCAGCCAGGAGTGCATCGGCGCGAGTCCCGCCTTGGCGCCGTAGCCCGCGAGCGCGAACAGGAACGCGAGCTTCACGAAGCGAGGGTCGAGCGACCCGGCGACGTCGCGCAGCACGCTCCAGTGCAGGCCGCGGCTGCCGTCGCCGAGCACGTGCACGGCCGAGTAGTAGAGGAGCACCGTGGCGAGCAGCGCGAGCGCGATGCCGACCGAGCAGAGCAGCAGGTACTTCCAGCCGGCCTCGACCGCGCCGGGGCGGCGGTAGTAGCCGACGAGCAGCGCCGAGGCGAGCGTCGCGCCCTCGATCGCGATCCACAGCAGACCGAGATTGTTCGCGAGGGCGCCGAGCAGCATGCCGGCGACGAGCGCGAGGTAGAGCGCCTCGTACCGCCCCGCGGGCCAGCGGTCCTGCTCGCGCTCGCGCGCGAGCACGACCGGCATGTAGTACTCGCCGTACCACGCGCACGCGGCCGCGATCGCGGTGACGACGAGCGTCACGAGCGCGGACAGCGCGTCCGCGCGCAACCACAGGTTCGCGCCGGCCACCGGGCCACCCGCGAGCACGCGCGCCGCGAGCACGAGCGCGAGGGCGAACGCCGCGGCCGTGACCATCGTCGCGATCCGGCCCGCGCGCGCCGCCAGCGCGGGCACCAGGCACGCGATGGCGCCGAGCGGCGCGAGCAGGAGCAGCGGAAGGAGCACGAGCATGGTCAGCCCTTCAGGTCCGAGAGTTTCGTCGTGTCGCCCGAGCCGTGCGTCTGCTCGATGCGGGACACGAACAGCCCGAGGAGCGCCACGCCCACGAGCAGGTCGAGCAGCACGCCCATTTCGACGACGAGCGGCATGCCGTAGGTGAGCGAGACGGCGGCGAGGAAGATCGCGTTCTCGAGGATCACGAGCCCGACGACCTGCATGAGGGCCTGCTTGCGGCTCACCATGAGGAACATGCCGACGAGCGTCGTGGCGACCGAGACGGGCAGGCAGGAGGCGAGGATGCTGACGCCGGAGCCGAACAGCGCGCGCGTCTGGCTGAACGCGATGACGACCAGCGCCCCGCACACGAGCATGCCGGCGGGCACGCCGAAGTACGGCTCGGTCTCGAGCGCGCCGCCGCCGCGCAGCGCCTGCTTGCGCAGCAGGCTCGGGATGACGCCGCCCTTCACCGCGATCACGAGCAGCGCCGCGAGCGCGATGTGCCGCGTTCCGGTGGCGAGCGCGACCGTGAGCGCGATGCCGCCGAGCGCGAGCGAGTTGAACCGGTAGGCCGTGATCGCCGCGAGCGTGCGCCGCTGCGCGGCGGCGTACAGCGCGCTCAGCAGGAACGCGCCGGCGAGGAGGTTCACCGTGTTGCTGCGAGGGAGCCAGTCGGGCAGTTGGAGGTTCATGTCAGCCGCGGAGCAGCGAGTCGGAGGTGAGCGCGAGCAGCGCGAGCAGGAACGCCATGCCGAGGAACTCCGGCACGCGGAACAGGCGCATCTTGGCGGTGACCGATTCGGTGACCGCGACCACGACCGCGAAGACCGCGAGCTTGCCCACCCACGCGCCGAGCGCGACGAGCAGCGCGAGCGGCGAGGGCTCGACCGCGATGCCCCACGGCAGGAAGAGATTGGCCACGAGCGTGAGCAGCAGCATCTGGCGGATCGCGGCCGCCCATTCGAGCAGCGCGAGGTGATGCCCCGACACGTCGAGCACGAGCCCCTCGTGGATCATCGTGAGCTCGAGGTGGGTGACCGGGTTGTCCACGGGCACGCGGCCGGTCTCGGAGACGACCACGATCCACATCGCGGTGAGCGCGAGCAGGTGCGACGGCGAGATCCACGCGTCCGGCGTCGCGGCGACGGCCGCGGAGATGCGCGAGAGGTCGGTGCTGCGCGCCGCGATCGCGAGCGTGAACACCGACAGCATGAGCGCGGGTTCGGCGAGCGCCGAAAGCGCGAGGTGGCGGCTCGCCGCCATGCCGCCGAACGTCGTGCCGGCCTCGAGCGCGAGCAGCGCGAGCAGCACGCGCATCACGGCGAGCAGCGCCACGGTCATCACGAGATCGCCCGCGAAGCCCATGCCGGGCCGTGTCGTGAGCACGGGCGTCCACGTGCACACGGCCAGCGCGGCGCCGAGCACGAGGTAGGGCGTGACGCGCGCGAGCGGGGAGGCGTCCTCGCTCAGCACCGTCTCCTTGCCGGCGAGCTTCGCGAGATCGCGGTAGCGCTGGAGCACCGGCAGGCCGCGGCGCATCTGCAGGCGCGCCTTGATCGCGCCCACGACGCCGTTCCACGCGGGTGCGAGCGCGACGAGCAGCGCCGTCTGCAGGATCACGAGCAGGGCGGCCGGCATCAGCGTGCCCACAGCAGCAGGCCGACCACCGTCGCGAGCAGGTAGGCCAGGTAGAGGTGGAGGCTGCCCGTCTGCAGGCGGCGGACCTGCTCGGAGGTCCAGAGCACGGACTGCACGAGCGGGGCGAGCAGCGTCTTCTCGACGAGCTCGGGCAGGCCCGAACGGTAGCGGTACTTGCGCGCGAAGTAGGGCGAGCCCTCCTCGAGCACCTGCAGTTCGCGCTCACCGCGCAGCACGGGTTCGAAGATGAGCCGCAGCGGCTTCGTGAACCCGAGCGAGGAGTACTGCATGCGCGCGTCGAGCTTCGCGCCGCACGCCCACGAGGGCGCGATGCGCAGGCCGGGCGCGCCGCCGCGGCGCGCCCGCAGCCACACGCGCGCGAGTACGGCGAAGGCGCCGAGCATGAGCGCCGCGACCGCGGGCGCGATGCGGCTCGACTGCAGTCCCGCGGGGACGAGCACGAAGCCCGCGTGTTCGGAGAGCTGCGCCGCCTCGAAGCCCGGCAGCAGCACGGCGAGCGGCGCGGCGAGCGCACCGGCGAGCAGCGGCGCGCCGACGCCCCACGCGAACGGCAGCGCGGCGAACGCGAGGATCGCGGCCGCCGTCCGCGGCGCCGCGTCGTGCGCGGCCGCGGCCGGCTCGGTGCGCGGGCGTCCGAGGAAGCCGATGCCGTAGAGCTTCACGAGCGCGGCGACCGCGAGCGCGCCGGCGAGCGCGAGCCCGGCGCCCGCGAAGGGCGCGAGCAGCCGCAGCTGCCCGGCACCGGCCGAGAAGCCGAGGATGAGCGCCTGGAAGACCAGCCATTCACCCGCGAAGCACGAGAAGGGCGGCAGCCCGCAGAGCGCGAGCGTGGAGACGAGCGCGGCGAACGACACGCGCGGCATCCGGCGCGCGATCCCGCCGAGCGACTCGAGGTGGCGCGTGCCCGCGGCGTGCACGGCTTCGCCCACCGCGAGGAACGCGAGCGCCTTGGCGAGGCCGTGCCCGATCGCGTGGTAGAGCGCGCCCGCGAGCGCGACGCCGGCGATCTCGCGCTGGCCGTTCGCCGCGAGCAGCGCCGCGAGTCCCGTGGCGAGGGCGAGCACGCCCGCGTGCTTGATGGTCGAGCACGCGAGCAGCTTCTTCGCGTCGCTCTCGACCGCCGCATACAGCGCGCCCGTGAGCGCCGAGGCCACGCCGAGCACGAGCAGCACCGTGCCCCACTGCTCCGGCGGCGCGCCCGGCATCTGCCACGCGAAGCGCAGCATGCCGTAGAGCCCGGCCTTCACCATGACGCCGGAGAGCATCGCCGAGACCGGCGCAGGCGCCTCCGGGTGCGCGAGCGGCAGCCACACGTGCGCGGGCACGAGCCCGAGCTTGACCGCGAAGCCGATCGTGAAGCACCACGCGAGCGACTCGCGCGCGTGCGGCTCGAGCCGCGAGAACGCTTCGGCGAGCGCGCCGAACTGGAACGAGCCCGCGTGCGAGGCGAGCGTGACGAGCGCGTAGGCCACGAACGCCGCGCCGCGGTGCGAGAGCGCGAGGTAGACGTACGTGGCCGTGCGGCCACGGGCGCTGCGCAGGTCGTGCGCGACGAGTGCGGCCGACAGGAGCGTCATGCCCTCCCAGCAGAACAGGAACAGCAGCGCGTGCCGCGACAGGAACACGCACAGCAGGCAGAGCGCGAAGCCCGCGTGCAGCGCCAGCCGCGCGGCGGCGCCGGCCGGCGTGCCCGAGGGCGCGTGCGCGGCGAAGGACGCGGCGCCCACGAGCCCGAAGAGCAGCACGAACGGTGCGGACAGCGCGTCGGCCGCGAGCGTGAACGGCTCACTCGGCAGCCCCGGCCACCACGCGAGCAGCGCGCCGGACGAACCCGCCAGCTGCACGCCGCCCAGGACCGCCGCCAGGGCGCAGGCCGCCGCCGCGAGCGCGCGCGGGACGGCGTGGCGCAGCGCGGCGGGTGCGGCGGGCACGAGCGCGGCGATCGCAGGGAGCAGGAACGCGGCAACGAGCGCCCACACGGATCCGGCGAGCAGGGCGCTCTCGAGTCCGGCGAGAACCATGAGCCATCCGTGGTCAGGGGTTCCGTTCGGGGCGCGACAGGGCGAGAGGGACGATGCCGCGCCGGGTGACGACGCGCGCATCTCAACACTTCGGGGGGTGCGCGGCAAGCGCCGCGCACCACTCGTTTGCTACCCTGCGCGCACGAGTGCAGCGGAACGACACTTCATCGGAGGAACGGATGGGCGAGCGCATGCGGTTCACGGGCAAGGTGGCGTTGGTGACGGGAGCGAGCAGCGGGATCGGGCGCGCGACGGCGCGCGCGCTGGGCGCCGAGGGCGCGGCGGTGGCGCTCGGCGGACGCCGGCGCGATCGTCTCGACGAAGTGGCGGCCGAGCTGAACGCGAAGGGCGTGAAGACGCTCATGCTCACGGGTGACGTGAAGGAAGAGGCGACCGCGGCGGCGTGGGTGAAGCAGGCCGTGGACGCCTTCGGCGGGCTCGACGTGCTCGTGAACGCCGCGGGCGTGATCGGCAACGGCTCGGTGATGGACACGACCGCGGACAACTGGCGCCACGTCATGGCGAGCAACGTGGACTCGATCCTGTGGATGACGCGCGCCGCGGCCGAGCCGCTCAAGGCACGCAAGGGCGCGATCGTGAACGTCTCGAGCGTCGCGGGCGGCGTGCGCCCGTACCCGGGACTCGCGTCGTACTGCGTGAGCAAGGGCGCGGTGGACATGCTCACGCGCTGCTCGGCGCTCGACTTCGCGCCGTTCGGCGTGCGCGTCAACGCGATCGCCCCGGGCGTCGTCGTGACCGAGCTGCACACGGTGACGAACGCCGTGGCGGACTACCCGGCGTTCCTCGAGCGCGGCAAGACCACGCACCCGATCGGCCGCGTGGGCAACGCCGAGGAGGTCGCGACGCTCATCCTGTACCTCGCCAGCGACGAGGCGGGCTGGGTGACGGGCGCGAACGTGTCGATCGACGGCGGCCGGGCGCTCGCCAGCGCGCGGTAGTCCGGGACGGTTGCCGCGAGGGGGCGCCCGGAACCCCGGGCGAACCCCCGGCTTTCCGGGCAGTTGGGGCGGAAATCCCGCTCAGATGAGAAAGCGGGCGCGCCGATAACCACGGCGTCATGTCCGTCGATCTCTCCTTCGCGCCCGGCCTGCCGGCCGTGCTCATCGCGCTCGCCGCCCTGCTGGGTGGCGCCGCGTGGTTCGCCGACGCCTATCGCGCGCTGCGCGTGCGCCGCGCCCATCACGGGCTGTGCGCCCGCGCGCTCGATGCGCTCGGCGAGGGACTCGTGCGCGTGCGTGGGCGTGTGGCGCTCGCGGGGCCGCTGTTCTCACCTCTCGGCGGCCGGCCGTGCGCCGGGTTCGTGCTCGAGGCCCACGGCGTGGACGTGCCCGTGCGCGGCCGCGTGCGTGAGTTCCGCGCGTTCGAGCTGCGCGAGGGCGCCCACGCGGCGCGGGTCGAGGCCGCGCACGGCGAGTGGGCGTTGCCCGTCACGTGGGAGCGCACGTTCGCGCCCGGCGAGGCGCTCGGCGCGAACGTCGAGGCGCTGCTCGACGCGCATCCCGAGCTCGCGTGGCTGCGCCGGCGTGGTGGCGCGCTGCGGCTGGTCGAACGCGCGTTGCACCACCGCGACGCCGTGCAGGTGATCGCGCACGCCGAGTACGCCGAAGCCGCGTTCCACGCCGCCGGCTACCAGCAGGAACTGCGCACCGGCACCGACGGCGCGGTGGTGACGCATGCGTTCGGCGCCGGGGCGCCGGCCGTTCCCGCGTGCGACTGGCGACTGTCGGATCCCGACGATCTGCCGATGCAGGTGCTCGCCGAAGGCGCGCCCGCGTCCGCAGCGTGCGTGCCCGCGGCGGCGCGCACGTGGGGTGTCGCGCTCGGTCCGCTGCTCTCGCTGGCCGGGCTGCTCGTGCTCGCGCGGCTCGCGGGCGCCGTGATGGTGGTGCGCTGACGTGGGCGACCCGCGCGGCATGCTGCTCTCGATCGCCTGCACGCTCGGCGGCACCTGGGCGTTCGTGACGGGCTTCCGCGCGCTGCGCACGTGGCGCGTGCTGCTCGACACGCCGACCGCGCGCGTGCGCTCGATGGCGATGGGCATGGTCGAACTCTGCGGTCAGGTCGAGACACGCAGCGATCTCCGCTCGCCGTTTTCGGGCCGCGAGTGCGTGTGGTGGGAGGTCGAGATCTCGACGCTCTCCGGACGCTCGCGCGGCCGGCAGGGCTGGAGCGTCGTGCACCGCAAGACCTCCGGACAGCCGTTCTACCTGCGCGACGAGACCGGCGTGGCGCTGGTCTACCCGCACGGCGCGAACGTGAAGGTGAACTTCACGGCCGAGGAGATGACGCACGGACTCGGCGTCCCCGAGCCGTACATGGAGTACATGGAGCAGCAGGGCCTCGGCCTGCGCCGCATGTGGGCGCTCGGCGCGATGCGGTTCCGCGAGCGCGTGCTCGAGGCGCCCTCGCGCGTGTTCGTGCTCGGCCGCGCGTTCCCGCGCGCCATGACCCGCGAGGTGTCGTTCTCGGACATCGAGCTGGCGGTCACGGGCACCGACGGCGGTGCGCGGACGAGCGTGGGCGCGACCCGGCAGGGCGAGCGCGACGAGGACGTGCGCGGCGTGATCCGCCAGGGCTCGGGCGGCGAGACGTTCCTGATCGGGCAGCGCTCGGAGGCCGAGCTGCAGCTCGAATACGGCGTGCGGGCGTTCGGCGGGCTGATCGCCGGGCCGCTGCTGACGCTGTTCGGCCTGTGGTGCGCGCTCGAACTCGCGCGCACCGGTGGATGGAGTCTGTAGAAGCACCGTGGACGGCGAACGGACCGTCCACGCACACGCAACACCGAGGAGGTCGCGATGCACGCGAGTGAGATTCTCTGGACCGTGGTGATCGGGTTCGTGCTGGTCGGGTCGGTCGGCTTCTTCCTGTCGATCTACAACAGCCTGATCGAGATGAAGAACAACATCGGACGGTCCTGGGCGAACATCGACGTGCTGCTCAAGCAGCGGCACGACGAGCTGCCGAAGCTGGTGAGCGTGTGCGAGGCGTACATGCAGCACGAACGCGCGGTGTTCGACAAGCTCAGCGAGGCGCGCGCGGCGCTGGCGAAGGCCGCCGGCGTGGCACAGCGTTCGGACGCCGAAAACCAGATCACGCGCGCGATCGGGCAGTTCTTCGCCGTCGCGGAGAGCTATCCGGAGCTCAAGGCGAACCAGTCGTTCGCCGCGCTGCAGGCGCGCATCAGCGAGCTCGAGAACGCGATCGCCGACCGCCGCGAGTTCTACAACGACACCGTGACGCTCTTCAACACGCGCCTCGAGCAGATTCCCGACTCGTGGATCGCGGACGGCATGAACCTGCAGGCGGCCGAGCTGTTCAAGATCGACGAGTCCGACCGCAAGGACGTCGCGATCTCGTTCAAGATGTCCGCCTGACGCCGTGCCGCGACCGCGCGCTCGGCGCACGCGCCGCGCGCGATCGCGTGCGTCTTGCTCCGCCGGGAGTGCGCCTGTAGCGTGCGGCTCCGTTCACGCACGCAGCGCCCTCTTCCGGAACCCGACGCAATGACCGCAGTTCCCGAGACGCCCGCGCCCGATGCCGGCGCCGGCCCCGCCGTCCACCGCCTCGCGGTGGCCGGACGGGGCCGCGCCGGCATCGCGCATGCGATGGCCATCGCGCAGCACGACGCCTGCACGTTCGCGGGTGCGTTCGCGCCGCGCGCGGACCTGCGCCGGTTCGCGCGCGGCGCCGGCTTCGCGGCGCCGCTCGAGGGCTCGCTGTCGCGCCTGCGTGAAAGGGCGCCGTTCGACGCGCTCGTCGTGTGCGCGCCGTTCGACTCGCGCGCCGGGGTCGCCGCGGACGCGCTCGCGGCCGGGCACGACGTGCTCGTCGACGGCCTGCCCGCGCGCACGCTCGAAGGGGCCGCGCCGATCGCCGCGCTGCCGCCGGACGTGCGCGCGCGCCTGCGCTGCGCCACGCCGTCGTTGTTCCATCCGCTGCTGCGGCGAGGCGCGTCGGTGCTCGCGAGCGGCGTGCTCGGCACGCCGCGTACCGTGCGCGCGTCGGTCTTCGTCTCGCGCGTGTTCTCGCACGGCGCGCCGCCGCACGGCGACGACGTGCTCGACTTCGCGGTCGGCGACCTGCTCGTGCTGCTCGACCACGTGCTCGGTCCGATCGTACGGGTGAGCGGCGCCGCGCAGCGCCTGTACGGCGAGCGCATCGACGAGGCGCACGCCGAGCTCGTGCACGCGAACGGCGTCGTGACCGGGCTCGACGCGTCGTGGAGCGTGCCGGGTTATCCGCGTGCCGCCGTCGTGATCGAGGTCGAAGGGGAAGCCGGCTCGCTCATCGCGTCGGACGACGCGCTCGAGGTGGATCTCGCCGATCCCGCCGGCGGCATGCCTGCGGGCGTCACGCGCGTGCTGCCCGCCGACCTGCCCGACCCGCTGCCGTTCGACGCGGGCGAGGGCTCGCGCGCGCTGCACGCGTTCGTCGCTTCGCTCCATGGTGCCGCCGTCGGCGAACTGGCGGGCGACCGCTCGCTGCGCGCGCTCGGCGTGATCGACGGCATGCGACGCGCGTTCGCGAGCGGCGCCGCCGAGGAGTGTGGCGCGTGAGCCGCCCCGGATCGGCGCCGCGCCTCCTGCTCGGCGCCACGTGCGTGGACCTGCCGCCGCGCACGACGCGCGATCGCGCGCTCGAGGTGGCGGGGCGCTTCCGCGAGTCCGAGTCGCTCGCGGTCACGCTCGTGAAGGCGCTCGCCGCGGGCGCCGAGGCCGTGTACGCGGTGCCGTCTCCGACCATGCGCGCCGCACTCGCGGAACTGCGCCGCGCGGTGCCCGTGCTCGCGCGCCTGCCGCACACGCCGCCGTCGGCGGACCTGCACTACGAACCGGATTTCGCGCGCGAAGGCGAGCGCGACGGCGCGGGAACGCTCGGCGCCGGGTTCGGGGCCTTCGCGCTCGTGCCCGCGATGCTTTCGGGCGAACTGTCGGCCTCGGTGGCCGCGCGCTGCGAACACGGCGCGCGCTTCCTCGCGCCGCGCGACCGCCGCGGGCTCGCGGTGGCGGCGCAGGCCACCGACCTCGCGCTCGCCGCGGGCAACGCGCGCTTCTTCGAGCGCATGCTCGCGTGGGGCCGCGCGCGGTTCGACGGGCTCGCGGGCTTCGAGACGGCGCACCTCGGGCTGCTCGTGCGCCGGCTGCACGAATGGGGGATCGAGCCGGACTTCGTGATCGCGCCCGTGAACCCCCGCGGCTACGCGATGAAGCCGGACGCGGCGGGAGCGCTCGGCGCGCTGAGGCGCGACGGCATTCCGGTGCTCGCGAACGAACTGCGGGCGGGCGGCGTCGTGTCGCTCGAGGAAGGCGTGCGCTTCGCACGCGAACACGGCGCGCACGGGCTGATCCCGGAACTCGTGGACCTCGACGACGTCGCGTCCGAGTTGCGCGCGCTCGGCGGGCCGGCCGGCGAAGCCTGAGCCGCCGCGTCTTCTCCTACAACGACTGGGTCCAGTTGTGGACGGCCTTCACGACCGTGAGGCTGGCCTTGCGGCAGGCCTCGGCGTAGACCGCGGCGTTCGGCCAAGCGTGCTTGCCGCACGAACACACCAGTTTACCGTCGGGTTGCTCGTTCACCTGGCACTTCGGGTCCTTGCACATCGGGCACATCGGGGAGTCCTCCGTTGGAAATGGCGGGCGCAGTCTAATCGCGCGCCGCGCCGGGCGCCACGCGGGCGCCCCCCGGGCCGAGCCCGGCCGCTTCCCGTACCGCCGGCGTGACCGCGTTGGCGCGCGCGAGCCGCGCGAGCACCTCGGCGCTCGTGCGCCGCACGCGCGGCGCTGCGGGATCGCGTTCGTCCACGCCGTAGAGTCCGAACCGGCCGTGCCAGCCGTCGGCCCACTCGAAGTTGTCGAGCAGCGACCAGTGCAGGTAGGCGCGCACGTCCACGCCCTCGGCGATCGCGCGGTGCATCGCCTCGGCGAACTCGACGATCGCGCGCGGGCGCAGCGTGTCGTGGGCGTCGGCGAAGCCGTTCTCGGTGACGAGCACCGGCGCGCCCGTGCGCCCGGCCGCGTGCAGCGCGCGGCGGAAGCCCTCGGGCCACACCTCCCAGCCGAGGTCGTTCACGCGCGCGCCGGGCGTCGCGACGTGCGGCGGATCGGCGAACGCCCGCACGCGCCAGCGCGTGTAGTAGTTGAGCCCGAACCAGTCGAGCGCACCCTTCAGTTCCGGCACGTCGCGCCGCACGCCGGTCGCACCGGGAATCCCGAGCGCGATGCGGCCGTCCACCGTGGCGCGCTCGACGGCCTCGTTGAACACGCGGCGCTCGAAGTGCGCGACGATCCGGTCGAGCGGGTGCCACGCGCGCAGCGCCTCGAGCTGGACGTGGTGTTTCGCGAAGCCCACGCGCGCCGCGTGCCCGTCGCCGTCCGCGTCCACGCGGTCGGCCTCGTGGATGGCGCGATACGCGCGGCCGTGCGCCTCGAGCTGGTGGGCGATCACCACCAGCGCGCGCGAGCGGTCGCGCACGGCGGGCGGCCACACGCCTTCGGCCCAGCCGCGGAACGCGAACACCTCGGGCTCGTTCACGGTGCACCACCAGTCCACCTCGGCTCCGAACTCCCCGGCGCAGAAGCGCGCGAACGCGACGAAGCGCTCGATCGTCTCGCGCGAGTCCCAGCCGCCGCCGTCCGCGATCCACAGCGGATTGGTGAAGTGGTGCAGCGTGACGACGGGGGTCAGTCCGTGCGCGCGCAGCGAGCCGAGCACGTCGTGGTAGTGCGCGACCTCGGCGCGGTCGAAGCGGCCGGGCTCGGGCTCGATCCGGCTCCACTCGAGCGACAGCCGGTGCGCGTCGTGGCCGTCGGCGGCGGCGAGCGCGAAGTCCTCCGCGAAGCGCGCGTAGTGCCGGCAGGCGTCGCCGCTGCCGCGATCGCCGCGGATCGCGCCGGGCCGGCCCTCGAAGCGCCACCAGTCGTTGCGCGTGTTGCCGCCCTCGACCTGGTGCGCGGACGTGGCGGCGCCCCAGCGGAAGCCGTCGGGAAAGCGGAGCTCTCGGGCGTCGTGCATGCGCGCCACGCTAGCGGAGCGCCCCGGCGGCGCGCCACACGCGTCTGACATGTGCGCGCCGCGCGGATGCTACGTTGCGCGCGTCCATGCCCTCCGACTCTCCCGCACTTCGCCTCGCGCCCGGCCTGCGTGCCCTGCGGCATCGCAACTTCCGGCTCTACTGGTCCGGCCAGCTGGTCTCGCTGGTCGGCACCTGGATGCAGAGCGTGGCGCAGGGCTGGCTCATGCACCGCCTGACGGCCTCGGCGTTCATGCTCGGACTGCTCAGCTTCACGCAGTTCCTGCCCGTGCTGCCGCTCGCGCTGTGGGCGGGCGTGCTCGCCGACCGCACGGACAAGCGCAAGCTGCTGCTCGTCACGCAGACGTTGCTGCTCGTGCAGGCCGTGATGATCGCCGTCGCGGTGACGACCGGCGTCGTGAAGCCGTGGATGGTGCTCCTGCTGGCGCTCTTCTACGGCTGCGTGAACACCTTCGACCTGCCCGCGCGCCAGTCGTTCGTGATCGAGTTGACGGGCCGCGAGGATCTCTCGAACGGCATCGCGCTGAACTCCGCCGCGTTCAACGTCGCGCGCATCCTCGGCCCCGCGGCCGCCGGTCTCATGCTCGCGGCCTTCGGTGAGCGCGGCTGCTTCTGGATCAACGCGCTGTCGTTCGCCGCCGTGCTCGCGGCGCTCTCGGCATTGCGCCTGCCGCCGCGCACCGAGCCGGCCGACGCGCGCCCGATCGGCACCACGCTGAAGGAGGGCGTGCGCTACGCGTGGGGCACACCGTCCATCCGCCAGTTGCTCGTGCTGCTCGCCGTCTGCGCCGGGCTCGGCTTCCAGTACAACGTGTTGCTCCCGGTCTACGCGCGCGACATCCTGCACACCGGCCCGCGCGAGTACGGCGCGCTGCTGTCCGCGTTCGGCGCGGGCTCACTCGTCGCGGCGCTGCGCATGACGCAGAAGCTCGACCGCTGGGCGCTGCGCCGCCACCTGCTCGTCGGGCTCGTGCTCGGCGGGCTCGGGCTGCTGCTGTTCGCGTGGTGGCACTGGCTGCCCGCGATGCTCGTGGGCGGCGCGCTCGCGGGGTTCGGGCTCATCCTCTACGTGTCGAGCACGAACGTGCTGATCCAGATGACCACCGAGGACCGCTTCCGCGGCCGGGTGATGAGCCTGTACACGCTCATGTTCGTCGGCACCGCGCCGTACGGCGCGCTGCTCGCGGGCACGATCGCGCAGCGATTCGGCGCGCCGGTGGCGACGAGCCTGTGCGCGGTGATGCTGCTCGGAGGGGCGCTCTGGGTGTCACGGCGTTTGCGCCAGATCGAGGCGCGCGACGTCGCGGAGGCCGCGGCGCTCGAGAGCGAGAACGAGGCGGAGGCCGAGCAGCCCAGCTGAGTCTTCGCCGCCCGTGCCCGTCGCGCGTCAGTCGCGCGTCACTCGCGCGCGGGCGAGGCGGCGAGCAGCCGGCGCGACGCGCCGTCCCCGGCCACCGACCAGACCGCGCGCGCAGCCGACGACCACAGCTGGGCCCGCGTGAGCCTGGGCCGTGCGGCGACGGCGGGGAATCCGGGCGTGTGCTCCGCGAGCTGCAGGGACCTTCGCGCCCACACCGCGGGCAGCAGGCAGAAGAGCCGGTAGCGCAGGTGGCGGTGCGGGATCGCCTCGAGGTAGTCGGCGACGCCGTCGAGCGCCTCGTGCGCGAGTGCGGCCAGCCGCGCGGCCACCGCGCGCACCTCGGGCGTGTCGTTCCCGACGAGCGCTTCCGGAGCGAGTCGGGCCTCCGCCAGCCAGGACGCAGGCACGTAGCATCGCGAACGGCGCACGTCGGACGGCCAGTCGAGCAGGATGTTCGTGAGCTGCAGCGCCTCACCGACCTTCGGCGCGAGTGCGAGCCGCCGCGCGCGCACCTCGGGAGCGCCGCCGGGGCGGCGCGCCTCGAGCATGCCCGTGAGCATGACCCCGACGCATCCGGCCACCACCCAGCAGTAGTCGTGCAGTTCGGCCTCGTCGTCCACGTACGGCACGGCCGGTCCGCGCTCCGCGGCACGGGAAGCGTAACGGCTCATACCTTGCGCCATGACGGTCACCGCGCGGTGGATGAGCGCCCGGTCCCCTTCCGGCAAGGCCCGCATGCCCACGAGCAGGAGGGGAAGCCGGGTGAGGAGGCCCAGGTCCTCCTCGTCCCCGGCGCGTCCGGCGGCCTCGGCCGCGAGCCCGGCGGCGACGCCATCGTCCCCGCCCACGGCTGCGAGAAACGCCGCAAATCGTTCGCGCATGCGGTCCGGCCGGTCCGGCCAGGAGTCCTCCAGCGCGTCCGCGGCCCGGCAGAGCAGGTAGGCCGTGCGCACGCTTTCACGGAGGCCCGGGTCGAGCCACCCAATGTTGAGGGCGAAGGTGCGGGAGACACGCGGCAGGACGTGGCGGCAGTACTCCCGGGCTTCGCGCGTGCGGGAATCGAGCGGCATTCGTGAGGTTCACCCTTTCTTGTCGCAGGCCGGCCCCACTATACTCGTGCCCACTTTACTTGGCCGCCCCGGTTTCACGCCGGGGCGCAACCGCGAGATGAGGAGTTCCCCAGCGATGTTCACCGAGCGTTTCGGCCGAGTACTGCTTGCTCTCGGCGTGATCGGACTACTCGCCGCAGCCGTCGCCACCGCCACGCAGCCCGTGGCGCCGCACGGCTATCCGCGCCTGGCGTACTACGGCTCGATCCGTGGCAACGGGTACCCCTTCTACAACTATCCGGTCGACACGACGCTCGACGCCTCGGTGCTCGACAAGGTCTCGCGCTTCGAGGAGATCATCCTCGACGTGAACCCGATCTACCCGTACCGCCCCGACGTGCTGCGCGAACTGCGCCGGCGCAATCCCGACGCGAAGATGCTCGCGTACGTGGTCGGCCAGTACATGTGGGATCCGGCGGATTTCGACTCGCTGAACCACTACCCGACGCGCTTCCGCCGCATCCTCGACCACAACAACGGCTGGCTCTACAACCAGCGCAACCTGAAGTTCTACGCGGGCAACGTGAACCTCGCGAAGAAGGATGCGAACGGCCGCTACGTGGTCGCCGACTCGCTCGCGCTGCTGTGGAAGGACGTCGCGATCGACTCCGGCATCTGGGACGGCCTGTTCTACGACATCCTCTGCGACGACATGTACTGGTCCGAAGTGCACGGCGAGTCCATCAACATCGCCGCGGCCGGCTATTCGAACCGCACCGACTTCAACAACAACTGGCACGCCGCGACCGACACGATCGCCGCGCTCATGCGCAACTGGGGCGGGCCGAACTTCATCCTCGTCGGAAACTGCGCCCTGGGCACGAAGTACTCCACGTTCAACGGCTGGATGCGTGAAGGCTTCCCGTTCGAGACCGGCGGCACCTGGTACACGAACATGTTCTGGCGTCCCGGCGGCTACATGACGGACGAGGCCAACTTCCGCGAGCCGCGCCACAACTACATCTTCACGTTCAACACCGGCTCCGACTGGACGTCCCCGCTCAACCAGCGCCTCGCGCGCTGGGGGCTCGGCACCGCGACGCTCGGCGACGGCTTCGGCGTGTTCGGCGGGCAGGACCGGGACGCGTATCACTCCGACTGGTGGAACTGGTGGTTCGACGAGTACGCGGTGAACCTCGAGACCGGCCAGTCCTCGCAGTCGCGCGAGCACACGGGCTGGCTCGGCCAGCCGCTCACCGACATGTACCAGGAAGTGTGGGTGCAGCCGAACAAGCCGGACGGCGTCGTGAACTGGGATTTCGAGACCAGTTCGACGCAGAACTGGAGCTTCAACGCGGGCTCCCCGGCGACGATCAAGCGGGACACGACGACGGCCGGGCACGGCCGGGCGTCCACGCGCATCGACGTGATCCAGTCGAACACGATCGACTGGAAGGTGAACTACAACACGCCGCTCACGATCTCGATGGACCCGAACACGATCTACTCCGTGACGTTCTGGGCCAAGGCGTCCCCTCCGCGCGAAGTGCCGGTCATCATCGGTACGCCGGGGCAGGGCCAGTGGGACGCGCGGCTCGTGTGGGTGGACGACGTGTGGCGCGCCTACCAGGTGCCGTTCAACACGCTCAATCACTCGGGCAACACCTACCTGCAGTTCTATCTCGCGAAGGCGACCGGCGCGCTGTGGTTCGACAACGTGCACGTGCAGCAGGGCGAGTCCACGATCTACCGCCGCGACTTCCAGAACGGCACGGTGCTCGTGAACCCGTCCGAATGGTCGGACGCGACGGTGACCCTCGAGCGTCCGTACCGCCGCATCCTCGGCGCGGTCGATCCCATCACGAACGACGGCTCGGTGAGCGCCACGCAGTACCTGCCCGTCGCCTCCTCGCTCTTCCTGCTCGGTGACGACATCACGCCGCCGGCGCAGGTGGTGGACCTGAGGCAGGTCAACCTCCGACCGTGATCGGGGGATTTCGCCCGTATTCCAGCGGCCGCCGGGGGCTCCGGCGGCCGCTTCGTCTTTCGCCGGGCGCATCAAGTGACCGGCACTTGGAGCCGATAACCGCGGCGTGTCGCGGCGCATCCTCCCGATCCTGACGGCGGTGCTTTCCATCGCCCTGTGTGGCCCGCTCGTGAGCGCGGCCCGCGCGCAGGACTATCCGCGGCTGGGGCTCTACGGCTCGGTGACGGGGGACGGGACGCCGTTCGTGAAGGGTGACGGCTCGCTCGACACCACGGCGATCGCGCAGGTCGCGCGCTACGACGAGGTCATCCTCGACGTGAACCCGCTGACGCCGTACCGGCCGGACATCGCCGCGGCGCTGCGCGCGCGCAATCCCGACATCCGCATCCTCGCCTACGTGCTCGGCCACGACATCTGGCCCGCCGCCGACGCCGATTCGCTGCGTCACTATCCGACGCGCTACCGCCGGCTCGTGCGCGACCTCGGGGGCTTCCTCTACAACCGTCTCGACGGCCAGGAGTATCCCGGTGCGAACGTGAACCTCGCGCGCCGCGACGCGAACGGCCGCTTCGTCGTGGCCGAGGGGCTCGCCGACCTCATGTACGACGCGATCGTCTCGACGGGCGAGTGGGACGGCGTCTTTTTCGACGTCTACTGCTACACGATCTCGTGGTCGCAGGACGGTACGCGGCAGATCGACTACGCACGCGCCGGATATCCCTCGCTCGCGGCCTTCGAGTCGGCGTGGCAGGCCGGGTCCGACACGCTCGCGAACCGCCTGCGGCGGCTCACCGGCCCGAACGTGATCCTCGCCGGCAACTGCGCGGGCAGCGCGCACCAGGGCGTGTTCAACGGCTGGATGCGCGAGAACTTCCCGTTCCAGAACGGCGGCACGTGGTACGACAACGTGCTGAGCCAGCCGCACGGCTACTTCGCCGACGAAGCGAACTTCGTGCAGCCCGCGCACAACTGGATCTTCAGCGCGGTGCAGGGCGCCGACGGCGCGCAGTACACCGCCGAGAACGCGCGCCGCGTGCGGTTCGGCCTCGCGACCGCCGCGCTCGGCGGTGGCTTCGGGGTCTTCGGGCCCTCCGACCGCAGCATCCGCACCGCGAACTACCACGCGTGGTGGTACGACGAGTACGCCGTGGACCGCGCCACCGGACGCGCCTCGACGAGCCTGCAGCACACGGGCTGGCTCGGGCAGCCGCTCGGTGCGCCGTACCAGATGATCTGGGCCGGGACGAACGCCGACGCGGTGTCCAACCCTGACTTCGAAGCGAACGTGTCGAGCGGATGGAGCTTCGGGCGCTTCGCACCGGCGGTCGCGACCTTTACGCGCGACACGACCACGGCCGTCGTCGGGCGCGCGTCGGCGCGAATCTCGATCACGACCGCGAGCACGGTGGACTGGCACGTCAACCTGACGAGCGTGGGCAGCATTCCCGTCTCGCCGGGCGTGAGCTACTCGGTGACCTTCTGGGCCAGGGCGTCCTCGCCCCGCGTCATGCCCATCACCGCGACCCGGCCGGGCGGCGGCGCGGTCGCGACGCGCAACGTCACGATCGGGACCGAGTGGACGCACTTCCAGGTCATCCTGCAGCCGAGCGAGGCGGCGAACTCGTCGCTGGAGTTCTTCCTCGGGACGCAGGCGGGCGACGTCTGGTTCGACGACGTGCACTTCCAGCAGGGCGCCACCAATCTCTGGCGGCGCGACTTCCAGCACGGCACCGTGCTGGTCAATCCCAGCGACGCGGCGCTCCAGGTGCCCATGGGCTCGGCGTGGCGCCGCATCCTGGGCACGGTCGCGCCGTCGGTGAACGACGGCGTGGTCGCCGGCACCGTGTCGGTGGGCCCGAGCGACGCGATCTTCCTGCTTTCCACGGGGACGGACGTGATTCCGCCCGCCGCGATCACCGACGTCCGCGTGGTGCCCTGACAAGAGGGCAGGCTCGCCGCCCCGAGCTCGGGGCCGGTCGGAAAAGAGGTCGAACGCGGGCGCGGGCGTGTGTTAGTTTTTTCGCCGCGCCGCGACCAGTATTTCCGGGTCGCGTTGCCGTTTCGGGCATCTCTCGTGACTGCGGCCCCTCGCCGCTCCGGGCAGGTCCCAGCTCGCCGAACCGGTCCGATCCAACCCGAGGTCCAGCGCATGCCGTCCCCCCGCGCGCACCGCATGGTCGCGCGCACCGCAACGCTCACCGCCATCCTCATGTTCCTGCTGATCGTCGTGGGCTCCATCGTGCGCACGACGGGGTCCGGGCTGTCGTGCCCGGATTGGCCGCTGTGCCACGGGCAGCTCATCCCGCCGATGCAGTTCAACATCCTGATGGAGTGGGGGCACCGCCTGCTCGCGCTGCTCGTCGGCCTGCTGCTGGCCGCGACCGTTGCCCTCGTCGTGGCGAATCGCGACGCGCGCGCACGGTACGGCGGGCTGGCCGCGCTCTCGGTGGCGCTCTACTTCTCGCAGGCCCTGCTCGGCGCGCTGACCGTGTGGAAGCTGCTCGACCCGTCGGTCGTCAGCGGCCACCTCGCCGTGGGCCTGCTGCTGTTCGCCACCTTCGTCACGCTCGCGACGCTCGCGCACGGAGAGGGTCGCGAACCGGGAGAGGGCGCCCGGCCCGCCGGACTGCTGCCGCTGTTCGCGCTCGCGACGCTGCTCGTCTGGTTCCAGGCGGTGCTCGGCGGCATGGTGAGCACGAACCACGCGAGTCTCGCCTGTCCCGACTGGCCGACCTGCAACGGTGAGTGGTTCCCGCGCCTCGAGGGCCTCGTCGGCCTCCAGGTGCTGCACCGCTACGGCGCGTACGCGCTGACGATCGTGCTTCTCACCGTGGCGGTGAGCGCCGAGCGCGTGGGCGACCTGCAGGTGCGCTGGCTCGGGCGGCTCGCCGGCCGGCTCGTGCTGCTGCAGATCGCGATCGGCGTCGGCAACGTGCTGCTCGGCGTCCCGGTGTGGGTCTCGGCGCTGCACCTGGGCAACGCCGCCGCGATCCTGGCCGTGATGCTGGTCGCCACGTTGCGCCTCGCGGCGCTGCCCGTCGCGCACCAGACGCCCGCCGGGGCCGTGGCACGATGAGTGTCGCCGTGATGCAGCCCTCCGCCACCCGCACGCTGCGAGCGTGGATCGAGCTCACCAAGCCGCGCATCGTGCTGCTCGTGCTCATCACGGGCCTGCCCGCCGTGCTGCTCGCCGCCAAGGGCATGCCGCCTGCACGCGTGTTCTGGGGCGCCGGTATCGGCATCTCGCTCGCGGCCGCGGCCGCCGCCGCGCTGAACCACTACTTCGACCGCGACATCGACGGCCTGATGGTGCGCACGCGCACGCGGCCGCTGCCCTCCGGCATCCTGCAGCCGCCCGCCGCCGCCGCGTTCGGACTCCTGCTGGCGTGGTTGTCGTGGACGATCCTGACCGTCGCCTGCAATCCGCTCGCGGCCATGGCCGCGATGCTGAACATCTTCTACTACTCGATCGTCTACACGGTGTGGCTCAAGCGGCGCACGCCGCAGAACATCGTGATCGGCGGCGGCGCCGGCGCCTCGGCGCCCATCATCGCGTGGATCGCGGTGACCGGCCGGATCGAGCTACCCGCCATCCTGATCGCGGCGATCGTGTTCTTCTGGACGCCCCCGCACTTCTGGTCGCTGTCGCTCTACCGGCGCGACGACTACGTCCGCGCGGGCATCCCGATGCTCCCGGTCACGCACGGCGAGCCGGAGACTCGGCGCCAGATCCTGCTGTACACCATCGGGCTCGTGCCGCTCACGCTCGTGGCCGGCCCGCTTTCGGGCTTCGGCCCGCTCTACCTCGGTGCCGCGGCAGTGCTGGGGGGGCTGTTCCTCGCGGGAGCGATCCGCCTGTACCGGCGGCCCGAGACCGTGCATGCCGTGCAGTTGTTCCGCTTTTCCATCGCATACCTGTTCGTGTTGTTCCTGGCCATGACCGTGGATGCCTTCCTCGGTCTTCGAGCTGCCTAGGCCGACACGGTCCATCCATCCGGACTCCGGCGGGAGACGGGCGCGATGTGGATATAGTCAAGGGGTAGTCAAGCCCCGCCAAATCATGTATAACGCGCCGTCCGTGTGATGGCGGAAGCCCCAGCCGACCCGTTTCCGCGAGCCGACAGGGGATATCCGTCCCCGTTTCCCCAATGGAAGCGACCCCGGGACATGGAGGATG
This sequence comes from Candidatus Eiseniibacteriota bacterium, assembly GCA_016215625.1. Classification (GTDB taxonomy): domain Bacteria; phylum Eisenbacteria; class RBG-16-71-46; order RBG-16-71-46; family RBG-16-71-46; genus CAIXRL01. The sequence continues at coordinate 95,517 of JACRIW010000075.1, forward strand.
CATTGCTCAAGAAGGCCTACATCGGATTGCTGGCCGTCGCCGCGCTGGCTGCGGTGCTCGCCGGCTGCGGAACGGCCCCGGCCACCGGAGCCGCCCAGGGCAAGCTCGTCTTCAACACCTGCGTGCCCTGTCACGGCGAGAACGGTGGGGGCAACGCCCGCCTGCGCGCGCCGGCGATCGCGGGCCTGCCGGAGTGGTACCTCGTCCGGCAGCTGCAGAACTTCCAGAAGGACGTCCGCGGCGCGCAGCGTGACGACATGGAAGGGCACCGCATGCGCCCCATGGCGCGGTCGCTCTACCACCCGGGCGACCTCGAGGGCGTCGCGAAGTACGTCGCCGGGCTGCCGATCGTGCCGCAGGCGCAGACGATGACCGAGGGTGACAAGGCCGCGGGCGAGACGACGTACACGTCGGTCTGCATCGCGTGCCACGCCGCCGACGGCAAGGGCATGGAGGCGGTCGGTTCGCCGCGCATCGCCGGCCAGGCCGACTGGTACCTGTACCTGCAGCTCCAGAAGTTCCACAGCGGCATGCGTGGAACCCACCCCGAGGACACCTACGGCGCGCAGATGCGGGCCATGGCGCTGACCCTCGCCGACAGCACGGCCATGAAGGACGTCGTGGCCTACATCCGCAGCATTCCGGTCAAGTGACCCGAGGAGAACGCGCCCATGGCTGACCACAGCGATCGTCCGTCCGACGACTGGGGCAACACCGTCGGCAAGTGGACCTTCATCCTCACCGTCATTCTCACGGTGCTGTACGTCGGCGCCGTGCTCCTCTACGTCCGCTGAGAGAGGGAACGCCACCCGATGCTCGAACGCTTCATCCCAGCCGCCGCGAGTTACTCCGGCGATGTGGACCAGCTGGTCTGGCTGGTCACCATTCTCGTCGGCTTCTGGTTCATCGCCGCCGAAGCGATGTTCTTCTGGCTCATCTTCCGTTTCCGCAAGAAGGAAGGGGTCAAGGCCCAGTACATCACCGGCAAGGAAAAGCACCTCAAGCAGTGGATCAACATTCCCCACGCGCTCGTGCTCGTCTTCGACGTGTTCATCATCATCGCGGCGATCCGCGTGTGGGTGCACATCAAGCAGACGCTTCCGCCCGCCGACCGCACCGTGCGCGTGACGTCGCAGCAGTGGGCGTGGACGTTCCAGGATCCGGGCGCTGACGACTCGCTCGACACCGAGGACGACGTCTTCACGACCGACGAGCTGCACGTCGAGAAGGACAAGACCTACCACTTCAAGCTGGAGTCGAAGGACGTGCTGCACAGCTTCTTCATTCCGGCCTTCCGCATGAAGCAGGACGCGGTCCCGGGGCGCATCTACACGGGCTGGTTCAAGCCGACGCGCGCCGGTGACTACGACATCCTGTGCGCCGAGATCTGCGGCATCGGCCACGGCGTGATGGGCGCGAAGCTCGTCGTCGAGAGCGCCGAGGAGCGCGCCGCCTGGCTCGCCGCGCACGCGCCGGCCGTGGACGAAACCGCCACGGACGCCACCGCCACGGATGCCGCGTCGACCGACGCCACTTCTTCGGATTCCACCTCGGCCGCGGCCGGGCAGCAGTGACGGGGAGCGACATGGCCAACCATCACGACACGCACGACCACCACGCCGGGGCGCACGCGCACCACGACGAAGGCTGGTTCAAGAAGTACTTCTGGTCCACGGACCACAAGATCATCGGCTTCCAGTACATGTTCACCGGCATGCTGCTCGCTCTGGTCGGCGCCTTCATGGCGTACGTGTTCCGCATGCAGCTGGCATTCCCGGGCCAGTCCGTGCCGGGCTGGGGCGTGGTCTCGCCGGGCCAGTACAACATGCTGATCACGAACCACGGCAGCATCATGA
>JACRIW010000077.1 GCA_016215625.1 Candidatus Eiseniibacteriota bacterium
CGTGCGGCGCGCTCGCCCAGGCGCGCCACGCGCCGCCGAGCGCGAGCCACGCGCCCGCGCCACCCTCGAGGTCGCCCGAACGCGCCAGCGCGCCACCCGTGAGCGCTCCGTCGCGCCGCTCGTGCCGCGCCGCCACGCGCCGCGCCATGCCGCCGTCGGCGCCCGAACTGCCGAGCGCGTGCGCCGCGGTGCTCCAGCCGAACTCGGGCTCGCCCGTCTGCGCCACTCCCGCGCCGGCGCTCACGCGGCGCACCCGCGCGGCGGCGGCGAGCGGGGGCGTCTCGAGCTCGGGCAGCGCGAACCAGCGCGTCGTGCCCCCCTCGATCGTGAACGCCGGAGCGCTCGCGAGCGGCAGCGCGCGATCGAGCAGCGCCGCCGCGCCCGGCTGCGGCCCGGCGCCCGCGGCGGGCGAGAGGTCTTGGGAGTGTGCGGCGCCTCCGGCGCCGCCACCGAGTGCCAGGAACAGCAGCGCGAGTGCGGCGGCGCGGGCGCTCACGAGCGCCCCCGCGAGACGCGCAGCAGCACCGCGCGCGTCAGCGTCCCGGCGCCGGACTGCGCGCGCAGCTGGGCGACGAACAGCCCCTCGCGCGCGGTGTCGAGCTTCACGCGCCGCTCGCCGGACGACGTGCTCGCGACGTCGTGCAGCAGCACCGCGGCGCGGCGGCCCTCGAGGTCGAACAGCTCCACGGTGACGCGGCCGCGCGCCCACGGCAGCCGCCAGGCGAGCTGCACTTCGTCCGCGGCGGCCGTCACGCGGCGCGGCGCGGCTTCGAACTCGAGCACGGCCGCGTGCGCGCGCGGCGGCGCGAGCGGCGAGCCCGGCGCTCCGGAGGCCGCAGCCCACTCGCCGTCCGTCTTCTCGATCGGGACGCCCGAGGGCACGCCCGCGGCCGAGTACGCGACCACGTCGACCGGCAGCCCGTCGAGTTCGCGCAACGTCACCACGTCGGCGATCCCGTCCGCGCCGTCGCTGTTGTTGAGGCTCGCCCACGCGCCGACCCGGGCGACGCGCGCGGTGTCGAGCTGCGGGAACGCGCGCGCGAACGCCTCGCGGTCCTGCGCGATCACCGCGAGGCTTTCGGCGGGCAGCGGCTGGGCGAGCGTCACCCGCGCGGGCGCGCTCGATCGATCGCCGAGCGTGATGCCACCGAGCGCGAGCGGCGCGCCGGAGCGGTTGCGCACCTCGATCCATTCGCCCTCGCCCTGCGCGGGATGGACCTGGATCTCCGTCACTTCGAGCGGGCCTTCGCCCACACGCACGTGCAGCGTGTCGGCGTCGTTGCCCGGCGCCTCGTCGCCGGGCAGCGCCACGCGGGCGCGCAGCGTGGCGCGACCGGCGAAGCCCGCGCGCACCGGCAGCCGCACGCGCAGCGTGTCGCCGCTCTCGAGCGCGCCGAGCGCCGCGGTGACCGGGGCGGCCAGCGCATCGCCGTCCAGGTGCAGCGCCCCCTCGCCCTCCGCGACCGGGGCGCTGCCCGCGTCGATCACCGCGAGCGCGAGGGTCGCCTCGGCCGACGGCTCCGGACTCGCGGGCGAAAGCGCGAGGCTGCCGCGCACGAGCGCGAGGTCGCGTTCCGGCTGGTTCGCGACCCCCGGCGTCGGCGCGGCGACGCGGAAGTCGCCCGCGTTGCCGCCCGTGTCCGCGCCGTCGGGAATGCGCGCGAGCGAGAAACCCGACGGCGCGTCGGGCGCGCTCGCGCCGCAGGCGTACTCGGCGAACTCGTGCACGCCCCAGCCGACGGTCTCGACGGCGCCGTCGGGCCATACGAGCCGCACCGCGTCCGGGCCGTTCTGCAGGTCGAGCGTGACGAGCGCGTCGGGCGCGGGCACGACCTTCGCGCCACCGACCACGAAGCGCCCGTGCGCACGGATGGTGTCGCGTGCGGCTCCGGTCCAGCGCGTGGTCCAGCGCGCGGCCGCCGAGCCGTCGCCCGCTTCGAGGCGCGCGAGCGCGAGCGGCACGGGCGCCGCGCCGGGATTGAACAGCTCGACGAACTCCCAGCCCGTGTCGTCACCGTTGGCGTCGTAGTACACCTCGGCGACGATCGGCTTTCCGGCCGGCGCGCACGCGAGCATCGCGAGCGCGGCGAGCAAGGGCGCCAGTGCCATAGTCCTGCTCCCACGGGGGCGGATCGAGCGCGGCTCGAGGACGCGGCGCGCACACGCAGTCCCCCGCAAGGCACGTGCCGCGTCACGGGCGTCTTCGTCCTTGTCGGCCGCGCGGCGGGGCACGCATCATGCGGGGAGTGCCGCAGGACCGTGCAGTGGCTCCCCGCCATCCGCCCCCGCGTGGATGCGCGCATGAAGGTAGGACGCTTGGATTACGAAGCACTCAAACGGCTCCTCCGCGCCTTGAACGCACACGAAGTCGAGTACATCGTCGTCGGCGCCGTCGGGCTGGTCTTCAACGGGCTCGTGCGCGGCACGGACGACGCCGATCTGTTCATCCGGCCGACGCGCGAGAACATGTTCCGGCTCCACGCGGCCCTCCGCGACGTGTGGGATGACGAGCGGATTCCGCAGGTGGATTTCTTCGGCGAACGAGACGAACTCTATGCCGTCACATACGTCTCGCCCGACGGCGGGCTCTCCGTGGACTTCCTTCCCCGACTCGGCGAGGCGTTCGCGTACGACGATCTCGTCGCCCACTGGGTGGATTTCGAGGACATGCGTGTACACGTCGCGACCCCGCGGACGCTGCAGCGCATGAAGGCGCGTACGCCGCGCATGCAGGACCACGCCGACGCCGAGAAGCTCCGCCAGCACTTCGGACTCGAGGAGGTGTGACATGCCGGTCCTTCGCTGGAAGAACTTTGAGGACATGGAGCGCTGGCGTTGGGCGCAACCCGGCGATCCGGAGAACTGGCCGCGCTTCTGCGGGATCATGGCGTTCGCCGGCGCGGTCGTGCGCGTCCATCGGCCGCCCGGCGCACATCGCTTCCGCACGATCGAGGAGATGCAGGAGTTCCAGGCCGGCTGGCGGATCGAGCTGATCGGCCAGGGCAAGGACTTGCCGCCCGCGCGCCGAGGGGACGGTCTCGTCGCGGACGCTCCGCGCACGCCGTTCGGGAAGATGCCGTCGTCCTGACGGCCTTCGGCGCCTGCGGCGCCTGCGGTGTGCCTACGCCAGCCCGCGCCGGCGGCGCGCGATCCACTCCGCGCTCAGCAGCGTCACGATCGCCGCGAAGAGCCACGGCGACTCCCACAGCCGCGTGCTCGCCGTGCGGCGGCGCGTGAGCGTGCGCGTCTCGATCGCCCCCGCCCAGCGCTTCGCGTCGGCGGCGAGCGTGACGGCGCCGCCGCTGCCGGCGGCCACGGCGGCGAGCGTCGCGCTGTCGGGCTCCGCGCGCAGCGCCTCGAGACTCCAGCGGTCCACGGCGAACTCGCTCCGCGCGCGCCCGGCCTCGCGGCCCGACCTCTCGGCTCGCACGTTCACCTGCCACGTGCCCGCAGGCAGCCCCTCGAGCGTCGCGGTGTAGGCGCCGGCTTCCCCGGGCGTGAACGCGAGCTCGCGCGAGTGCCCCGCGCCGTCGCTCGCGCTGCCCGTCAGCGTCGCGCCCGCGACGGGCTCGAACGCGTCGTTCTGCAGCGTCGCGAGCAGCCGCACGCGCTCGCCGCCGGCCGACAGCCAGCGTTCGGGCTGCACGCGCAGCGGCTCGCCCTGCACGGGCTCGCTCAGCCAGCGCACCACGCGGCGCCAGAGCCTCTTCGCGCGCTCGGCGGCCTGATCGTCGTTCGCCGACAGCGACCAGCGCCAGAAGCCCGCGCCGTTGAGCATCAGCACCGGACCGCGGCCGATGCGGCGCGACAGCAGCAGCGGCGGGCCGTCCTCCTGTGATTCGAGCAGCACGCGGTCGCCCTCGCCGGGCTGGATGCGCTGCACGTGCGCGAGCGGTCCGGCAGCGCGCCAGGCCTGCGCCGAGCGCGCCGGATCGTCGTCCCACGCGAGCAGCTCGCCCGCGGCGGCGGACGGCTTCGGGCGTTCCTCGCTGACCGCGGCGTCCACGCCGTCCACGTGCAGCGAGGCGCCGAGCTTGCCGCGCTCGAGCCCGAGCAGCCCGGGCGAAGCGCCCGGCAGCACGAGCAGCCCGCCGCCGTCGCGCACGAAGCCCGCGAGCGCGGCGTCGAACGCGGGGCTCACGTCGGACGCGGCGAGCCCGTCGAGCACGACGACCGCGATGCCGCGCAGGTCGGCGGCCGAAGGCGCGGCGCTTCCCGCACCACCGGCGCCGGAAGCGCGAATCTCCCGCCAGCCGGAGCGCTCGCGCACGCGGGTCGAGATCGTGAGCGTGGTGTCGCCGAGCAGCGCGCGGCGCAGGAACGCGAGGTCCCACTGCAGCCCGGCCGAGACGACGAGCACGCCGAGCTTGCCCGGCAGCACGGGCACGGCGACCTGGCGCGCGTCGTTGAGCGGCGCCGCGTCGCCGTCGAGCGCGCCGACGCGCGCGGTCCACACCGCGAGCCCGGGGCGCGATGGCGTCACGCGCAGCGTCACGCTCGCCTCGGCGCCCGCGCCCGGAGCGGTCACGGTGCCGTGCGCCAGTTCGCGTTCGCCGTCCATGAGGCGCACGGGTACCGCCGCGCCGCGCGGCTCGCTGGTCATGACGCGCACGACGACCGGCGTCGGCTCGCCCACCCGCGCGCTCGCGCCCGTCTCGACCGAAGCGATCGCGCGGTCGGCGCCGAGCGGCTCGCCCACGAGCACCGTGTGCACGGGCACGCCGAGCGTGCGGGCCGCGGCGACGGGATCGGCGCCCGCGTTCACCACGCCGTCGCTCACCACCACGACGCCGTCGGGACGGCGCTCGACCGGCAGCGCCGCCAACGCCGCCAGCGCGTCGCCGAGCGCGCTCGCGTCACGCCCCTCGCCCGATTTCGCCGAATCGCCGAGCAGCGCCGCGGCGAAACCGGCCTCGCGCACCTGCGCACGCGCGCGCAGCGCCGAGGCCACGTCGCGGGCCACGCGCGAGGCCGTCTCGGCGCGCGGCGCGCCCCCGCGGCGCTCGGGCAGATCCATGCTCGCGGAGCGGTCGACGAGCACGGTCACGCGCCGGCCCGAGGCGGGCAGCGCGCGCTCGAGCACGGGCTGGCCGAGCAGCCACAGCAGCGCGAGCAGCACGAGCGCGCGCGCCACCGTGAGCGCGCGGCGCCAGAGCGGCGGCACGGGCGGCATCGCGAAGCGGTACGCCCACCACGAGAGCGCGACCGCGGCGAGCGTGCCGAAGGCGAGCAGGACCCACGGCGCGCGCGGGGCGAAGTGCAGCGTGAAGTCGGTCACGCGCCGCCGGTGGTGCGCACGCGCTCGGCACGCTCCGCGCGTTCCTGGTCGGCGAGCCGCAGGCCCTCGAGGATCAGCCGGTCCAGATCGAGGTCGAGCTGGATGTCTTCGCCCACCGCGACGTCGCCGGGCACGAAGCGAAAGCTCCCGTTCCGCCACAACAGCAGCCCGTACACGATCCGGCGCAGCACCTCGTGCACCGCGTCGCGCACGTGCTCGGCGCGCGCCTCGCCCTGGTCCACGAGGATCTGGCCGAGGCGCTTGCCGGGCTCGGCGCGCTGGCGCTCGAGCGCGCGCGCCACCGCCTGCGGCTGCGCCTGCCCGCGGTGCATGAGGATCTCGCCCGCGCGCACCGCGAGGCCGCTCGTGCGCGCGAACACCGGGCGCCCGCGGTCGAAGTACAGGTCCACGCGCTCCTCGTCGCGCGTCACTTCGAGCCGGCCGTTCGCCTGCGCGAGCTGGAGCAGCTGCAGCACTTCGGACGGGAAGAAGTGCGCGAGGTCGCCTTCGAGCGCCACGAACGTCATCGCTGCCTCCAGCGCACGTCTTCGACGATGCGCCCGTTCTCGGGAATCGCGCCGGTCATGACGCGCAGGTTGTACCAGCCGACGAGCACGATCTGGACGGTGGTCGCGAGCAGCAGCGAGCCGAGCGCGATCTCGGTGAGTCGCGTGAGCCCCATGGCGACGTCGCTGCGCAGCGCCCACAGCAGCGTGTAGAGCGCGATGAGGCTGGTCATGACCACGCCGGCCGCGCGCCCGAACGACGTGGGCCGGATGCGCACCGGACCGACGAACAGGTAGAGCCCCGCGCCGCCGACCACGAGAATGCCGTAGCGCGCCGCACCCGCCCAGAACACCCAGCGCGGCAGCAGTTCGGCGGCGGTGAGCCCGGACAGCATCGCGAGGTTGAAGACGATGTCCACGACCGGGTCCATGACCGTGCCGAGCCGCGTGATCTGCCGCCAGCGCCGCGCGAGGAAGCCGTCGAGCACGTCCGACGTCGCCGCGAGCACGTACGTGACGAGCGCGATCATGAAGTGCCGCTCGAGCAGGAACAGGCAGATGCCCGGAATGAGCGAGACGCGCAGCAGCGTGAGCAGGATCGGCACGTTGAGCGACGAGAGACGGTAGCCGTTCTCGTCGCGCAGCAGGCTCACGAACAGCGTGACCAGCGTGAACGCGCCGCCCATCCACAGCGCGGTGCCACCGAAGAAGTGATACGCGAGGTCGCGGTCCCAGACGACCGACATGACCATCGCGGTCACGAACGCGGCCGCGAAGAACGCGAGCGCCGCGGTCCAGATGGACCGCACCGCACCGGGGTTCGCGAGCACTTCGGCGCGCGCGTACGCGCCGACGCGGCGCGCATACACGAGCCATGCGCGGGGCGCGTAGCGCTGCTCCCTCAGTTCGCGAAGATGTTCCTCGATGAACACGGTCCGGCGCTCCTCCCACGAGAGGGTGCGAGGATACGGGCCACGCTCCGCACCCTCAACCGCGAGGGGTGTGAACGCCGCTCCGGCCCCAACGGACGCGGGCGATCGTCCCGAGGATCTTGGTGCCGGCGCCGCAGACGCCACGGAGCGTGCCGCTCACCTTGCTGCGCCCGAGCCGGCGGCGGCGGTAGGACACGGGCACTTCGGTGTAGCGCAGGCCCGCGCGGAACGCCTTCGCCTGCATCTCGACCGTCCAGCCGTAGTCGCGGTCGCGCATGCCGAGCGCGGCGAGCGCGTCCCAGCGCACCGCGCGGAACGGCCCGAGATCGGTGACGTGCGCGCCCCACAGCAGGCGCAGCAGCGCGGGCGCGAGCCGGTTGCCGAACGCCTGCGCGCTCGTGAACGCGCCCGGCTCGAACGCACCGAGCGTGCGCGAGCCCACGCACAGGTCGGCGCGGCCTTCGGTGACCGGCGCGACGACGAGCGGCAGCTCGCGCGGATCGTCGGAGTGGTCGGCGTCCACGAACGCGACCACGCCGGGTGGTGCGAGCGTGAGGTGCGCGAGCGCCGCGAGGCAGGCCGCGCCGTAGCCGCGCCGCGGCTCGTGCACGACTTCGGCGCCGTGCGTGCGCGCGACCTCCGCGGTGCGATCGGTCGAACCGTTGTCCGCGACGACCACGCGCCGCAGCGTCGCGCCTCCCGGCAGCGCGTCACCGGCGCGCGGCAGGTCGGCGAGCACGCGCGCGAGCGCGGCCTCTTCGTTCAGTGCCGGAATGACGACGTCGACGGTGAGCATGGCCGCACGTCACCGCGGCCGGCGGCGTGCGCGGCGCGCGGAGCCCTCCCGCGGGCCCTGCTGCTCGGTCGACCGCGTACGCACACGCCGAGTCGTCGGTGCGGCCTCCTGCACGCGCGCGGCAGCTGCTTTGCTTACGAGTGGATAGCGGGCGGGCTCCCGGATGCTGTCGAGTTCCAGATCCACGTCGAGCTCGGGCCAGCGCAGGTGGCTTTCGCTGGGACGGCGCACACGGAACAGCGACCGGACGGGGGCCGCTCGGAAGAAGGGGAACTCCGCGAAGCGCACGAAGTACTCCGCACCATCCAGGCTCAGCCAGAAGCCCTGCGCCGAAATCCGCGTGACCTCAGGCGCCGAAGTGCGCACGCCACGCTTCACGGATCTGGGACTCATGTTTGCGAATCAACCTCCGGGCGCGAGCGAGAGCCGGAGCGGACAGTCCACGATTGCCGGCCAGTTCGAGGCGTGGTGCGATCCAGAACTTGGCTTCTCCTCCCTGCCCCTCCACGTGCACGTGAAGCCGGGGCTCCTCTCGGGAGAAGAAGAAGAAGCGGAGTTCGCCTGCACGAAAAATCGTCGGGCTCACTCGGGGCGACACTAGCACGCGGGGTGCCGGTGTTCGCACGACGCAAGCTCATGGCGCTCCAGGTGCGCCACTGGAATGCGGAGTGGCCGGGTGTCCACGCCTCGCCGATTCCGTGAACGACGGCGACGCCCGCTCCCCTTCACGCGAAAGGCCGGGGCTCTTTCGAGCCCCGGCCGGATTCGCGACTGCCTGTGCGGCGATGCTTCGGACTAGCGGCGATCGGCTTCCGCGGCCGTGCCACGCACCGCGGCCTGCGCCGCCGCGAGGCGGGCGAGGGGCACGCGGAACGGCGAGCACGACACGTAGTCGAGGTTCGTCCGGTGGCAGAACTCGACCGAGGCCGGATCCCCACCGTGCTCACCACAGATGCCGACCTTGAGCTTCGGACGGGTCGAGCGGCCATTCTTCACCGCCCAGTCCATCAGCATGCCCACGCCTTCCTGGTCCACGGAGACGAACGGGTCGCCGGGAAGGATCTTGCGGTTGACGTACTCGGGCAGGAACTTGCCCGCGTCGTCACGCGAGTAGCCGTAGGTCATCTGCGTGAGGTCGTTCGTGCCGAACGAGAAGAACTCGGCCTCTTCGGCCACGCGCGCCGCGGTCAGCGCCGCACGCGGGATCTCGATCATCGTGCCGACGAGGTACTCGAGCTCGACGCCCTTCGCCTTCTTCGTCTCCTCGGCGACGCGGCGCACGATCGCGGCCTGGTCCTTGAGCTCCTCGACCGTGCCGATGAGCGGGATCATGACCTCGGGAACGACGTTGCCGCCTTCCTTCACGATCTGGCAGGCCGCCTCGAAGATGGCGCGCGCCTGCATCTCGGTCACTTCCGGATACGTGATGCCGAGACGGCAGCCGCGGTGTCCCATCATCGGGTTGAACTCGTGCAGGTCCTCGACGCGGCGAAGCATCTCGGGCATGCCCTTCTTCAGCTGCGCGACCGTCATGCGGTACTTCTTGGCCATCTCCTTCTTCTGCGCGGCCGTGGCACGCGAGAACGTGGCGATGTCCACCATGAGGTCTTCACGCTTCGGCAGGAACTCGTGGAGCGGCGGATCCAGCGTGCGGATCGTGACGGGATAGCCCTTCATGGCCTTGAAGAGGCCGTAGAAGTCCTTGCGCTGGAACGGCAGCAGCTTCGCGAGCGCGCCCTTGTACGACTTCATCGGGGCGGCCAGTTCCTTCTTGAGCGCCGCGATCTCGGCCTTGAGCGCCTTGTTGTCGCCGCCCATGGAGCCGGCGAGCGCCTTCTCCTTGGCCGCGAGCTTCTCGGAGATCGACTTGGCGACCGGCGCGGCCATGATCATCTGGACCACGTACGGGAGCCGGTCCTCGGCGAAGAACATGTGCTCGGTGCGGCAGAGACCGATGCCCTCGGCGCCGAACTCGCGCGCCTTGATCGCGTCGCGCGGGATGTCGGCGTTCGAGCGCACCTTGAGCTTGCGGTGCTTGTCGGCGATCGCCATGAACGCGCCGAACTCGCCCGAGACTTCGGCGTCGATCGTGGGCACGGCGCCCAGGATGACGCGGCCCGTCGAACCGTCGATCGTGATCCAGTCGCCTTCCTTCACGACCAGCTTGTCGACGGTCATCGTGCGCGTCTTGTCGTTCACGTGGATCGCGCTGACGCCCGAGACGCACGGCTTGCCCATGCCGCGGGCGACGACGGCCGCGTGGCTCGTCATGCCGCCGGTGGCGGTCAGGATGCCCTGCGCCGCGTCCATGCCGTGAATGTCGTCCGGCGTGGTTTCCTTGCGGACGAGAATGACCTTCTTCTTCGCGTGACCCATCTCGGCTGCGGTGTCCGCGTCGAAGACCGCGATGCCGACCGCGGCGCCCGGCGACGCCGACAGGCCCGTGGCGATGACGTTCACCTTCGCCTTGGGGTCGAGACGCGGGTGCAGGAGCTGGTCGAGCGACGCCGGATCGACGCGCAGGATGGCTTCTTCTTCCGTGATCAGCTTCTCGTGCACCATGTCCACGGCGATCTTCACGGCCGCCTGCGCGGTGCGCTTGCCGTTGCGCGTCTGCAGCAGGTACAGCGTGCCTTCCTGGATCGTGAACTCGAAATCCTGGATGTCACGGTAGTGCTGCTCCAGCCGCGACGTGATCTCGCGGAGCTGGTGATACACCTCGGGCATCTCCTGCTTGAGGTCCGAGATCGGGTGCGGGGTGCGCACGCCGGCGACGACGTCCTCGCCCTGCGCGTTCGTGAGGTACTCGCCGTAGAAGTGGCGCTCGCCCGTGGACGGATTGCGCGTGAAGCCGACGCCGGTGCCCGAGGAATCGCCCATGTTGCCGAACACCATCGCCTGCACGTTCACCGCGGTGCCGATGTCGTCGGGGATGCCGTTCTGGCGGCGGTAGTAGATCGCGCGGTCGTTCTGCCACGAACGGAACACGGCGTCACGGGAGAGCGCGAGCTGCTCGAGCGGATCCTGCGGGAAGTCGCGGCCGGCGTTCTTGCGCACGAAGCGCTTGTAGTCGAGCACGAGCGTCTTGAGATCGTCCGCGGTCAGCTCGGTGTCGAGCTTCACCTTGCGCTTGTGCTTCAGCGCCTCGATCAGGTGCTCGAACTGGTTCTTCTCGAAGTCCATCACGACCGACGCGAACATCTGGATGAAGCGGCGGTAGCAGTCCCACGCGAAACGCTCGTTGCCCGTCTTGCGCGCGAGGCCCTCGACGGACTGGTCGTTCAGGCCGAGGTTGAGGATCGTGTCCATCATGCCCGGCATCGAGAACTTCGCGCCGGAACGCACGGAGACGAGAAGCGGATCGTTCGCGTCGCCCAGCTTGCGGCCGATCGAAGCCTCGAGCCGCTCGAGCGCCGCACCCTGCTGCGCGCGGAAGTCGTGCGGGAGCTGCTTGTTGTTCGCGTAGTAGTGACGGCAGACGCTGGTCGTGATCGTGAAGCCCGGGGGGACCGGGACGCCGGCGTTGGTCATCTCGGCGAGTCCCGCGCCCTTGCCGCCGAGCACGTCCTTCATGTTGCCGTGGCCTTCGGCCGCGCCGTCACCGAAGAAGTAAACGTATTTGTCGCTCATGGAGTCCTTCGTGCCGTCCGAGACGGCGGATTCGCTGTCGATGGTGCTCATGTGGAGGAACCTCCTTCAGGGGAAACTCGGCGCCAGAATAGAGCGGGGCCGATGGCGTCACAAGCCATCGGCCCCGCGTTGTTTCAGCGTGGTTTCAGCGTCAGTCGCCCGGGAAGAGCATGCCTCGAATCACCTTGGGCTTGCGGAACAAGGCCGGATCGATGTCCTGGTTCACGGAAGCGCGCGTCGTGGTGAAACGTGACACACGTTCACCTTCCGCAAAACGTTCCTCCACGGTGGGCAGGACCAGCCCCGAGACCGGTTTGAACTCCGAGTACAACCGGCGCTCGTGCCACTTCAGGTCGGCGCCGAGCACGCCGTCGATCGCCAGCACGCGATGGCTGACCGCGTCGATCGCGAACCGCCAGCGCGTGCCGCCGGGTCCCACGAAGTCCACGAGGTCGCACGTGCGTCCGCGGATCACCTCGGAACCGCGGCGCGCGGGACGCGAGCCGGAGGCGTTGGCGGCGCGCAACAGGTGCACGAGGTCGCCGGTCAGCGACGCCTTCAGCGTGGCGACGCCGGCCGAGTCGACTTCCATGAGCGCCGCGGTGTCCGACTGCGCGAGCGTCCACGCCGAGTCGGCCACGAGCACCTGGCGGCTCTCGAACTGCAGCATGCGCGTCGCGAACGACAGCCGGTCGGGATCCTGGCGCACGATGCTGAACTGGCCGCTGAACTCCTGCTGGCCGGCGTACAGCATCATCTCGCCCTCGTTCACGAGCACGCGCGCCGCGCCGAGCTTCGTGGCGCCGCCGTGGGCGAGCACCGCGGCGGAGATCGCCGCGCGGCCGCGACGGGCCTGCTCCGCCGTGGGCGCGGCGAGGGTGTCCACCTGCGCGATCGGCGTGCGGTGATACGGCACCACGTTCACCGCGCCGAGCGGCGCGAGCTTCTCGCCGAGCACGTCGCCCGGTCCGGCGACGAGCACCGCCGGCGGCTGCGCGAGCGCCTGCAGCGCGGGCGTGAGGTCCACGCCCGCGACGAGCCGCTGGTACTGGCGCGCGATCGCGTCGGCGGGATGGCCGGCGAAGTCGAACGCCTGCCACTGGCTCGCGTACGCCCCGAGCGTCTCGAGCGGCAGCGGGAAGCCCTGTGCGGCGTGACGGCGCAGGCCTTCGAGCGCGGCGCCGGCGGGCGGATGCGACGCGAACGCGCGCACCGCGTCACGCACGCGCCGAGTGACGGCGGGCACGGAGTCGGTCGGTGCGCCGAACGCCACGGTGAGCAGGCTCGCGTCGCGCAGCGTCTGCAGCGACACGCGCGCGGCGGCGGGCAGGTTCGACCGTTCGAGCCCGGCGGCCGCGAGCGGCCACGCCGCGGCGTCCGCGGACGCGCGGCCGGCGCCGATCCACGCGAGGCGCACTTCGCTCCACCGCGCGCCCGGCAGGTCCACGATCTGCACGCCCGGCGAGGGCTTCGGCGCTTCGACCGCGCGGTCCGGCGCGGTCCTGCCCGACCAGCGGCCGAAGGCTTCCTCGGCCACCGCGAACGCGCGCTCGGGCGTGACGTCGCCGGAGATCGTGAGCACGGCGCGATCGGGCCGCCAGCGGCTGCGGTAGAACGACTGCACGTGCTCGCGCGTCGTGCCGAGCAGCGACTGGATGTCGCCCGAGGCCGAGTGGCCGTACGGGTGCTTGCCGAACGCCGCTCCCCAGACGCGGTCGTCCGCGACCGAGCCGGCGCTCTGGCGCTGCAGGCCCAGCTGCTGCGCGATCAGGCGGCGCGAGGTCGAGAACGCCTCGTCGGCGAAGATCGCGCTCGTGGCGGCGTCGCTCACGAGTTCGGCGGCCTGCTCGAACGCGTTCGTGCGCACGCCGCAGGCGACCTGCGCGTAGTCACGCGAAGCGCTCGAGGTGAACGTGGCGCCGATCGCGGCGAGTTCGGCCGCGAAATGCTCGGCGGTGCGCGAGGACGTGCCGTCGTCCACGAGCATGGCGGTGAGCGGCGCGAGCCCGGGCAGCGAATCGGGCTCGGCGATCACGCCGGCGGGAACGAGGAGCTGCATCTGCACGATCGGGGCGCGCGCGTCGGAAAACACCGCGACGCGCAGGCCGTTGCCGAGCGTGCGCACGACCGGCGCCGGGAAGCGCGGTGCGGGCGGCGCGGGGTCGGCGACGGCGGTCGCCGCCGCGGGCGTGGCCGCGTGCGGAGCGGCGACGGACAGGACGGAAGCCGCGAAGGCGGCCGCCAGGGCGAACGTCATCGGGAAGCGCTTCATCGTCCGGCCTCCTCTCGCGGAGCGAGCCAGACGATGGCGCGCGCGGTTTCGACGAGCACCCGCTGCGCGACGCGCTGCAGGTCCGCGGGGGTGAGCGAGGCGAGCTGCGCGAGACGGCGTTCGGCGTTCGCGGGATCGCCCGCGAACACCTGCGCCTCGCCGATCGCCTGCGCGCGGGCGCGCACGGTCTGCTGGCGGAACAGCTCGCCGGTGAGCAGCTGCGCGCGGGCGCGCTCGAGCTCGTCGCCCGGGACGGGTTCGCGCGCGAGGCGGCCGACCTGGTCGAGCAGCGCGCGTTCGGCGGTGCTGGAATCGGCGTCCGCGCCGAGCGCGGCCATCGCCCAGAACATCGAGGCTTCACGATTGGGCACGACACCGGCCTGCGTGAGGAGCGCGGCGTGCCAGTCGTGCACGAGCGCGCCGTTCAGGCGCGACGCCTCTCCCCCGCCGAGCACCTGCGCGAGCAGCTCGAGCGCGGGCGCGTCGGGGTCCGACGCCGGCGGCACGCGCCAGCCGGCGAGCAGCAGCCGCGCGGGCGTCTGCTCGCGCGCCCAGTTGCGGCGCTCGCCCGGCGCGAGTTCCTTGAGCGCGGGCAGCGTGGCGGGAGAACCCTTCGGCAGCGGTTCGAACGTGCGGCGCACGAGCGCGAGCGCCGCCTCGGCGTCGAAGCGGCCGACGATCGTCAGCACGGCGGAGCCGGGCGCGTACGCGCCGCGGCGCCACGCTTCGACGTCCTTCGCGGTCATGCGCGCGAGGTCGGCGTCGGTGCCGTAGAGCAGCCGCCCGTAGGGATGGCCCTCGAACAGCGTCGCGCGCAGCTGCGCGAGCGCGAGCGTGACCACGGGACGGTCGCGCCAGCCGCGCAGGTCGGCGCGCGCGGCGCGGCGCTCGGCCGCGAACGCGTCCGGCCCGTACGACAGCCCGCCCATGCGTGCGGCCTCGAGCCGCAGCGCGAGCGGCAGCGCCTCGGCGGGCACGGTCTGCCAGAAGCAGGCGTAGTCGGGCGACATCTGCGTGTTCACGCTGCCGCCCTCGGCGAGCACGCGGCGCACGTGCTCTCCGTCCGGCACGCCGGTCGAGCCGCGGAACATGAGGCGCTCGGCGAGATGCGACGCGCCGGCGAGTCCCGCGCGCTCGGCGCGCGTCCCGGCCGGGTACCAGACCGCGACGTCCACGGCCATCGCGGCGGAGTCGGGCGCGAGCACGACGCGCAGTCCGTTCTTGAGCGTGACGCTCGTGGGCGCGGGCGCGGCGGACGCGGCGCATGCGCGCGGAGCGCCGCTCGCCACGCACAGCACGAGCCAGGCTGCCGTGAGCACGGCGGAGCCACGGAGTTTCATGCCGGGTGGATCCTTTCGGGGGATGGAATACTGCGACTGGGGATCAGCGGATGGCGACGAGGCGGCGCGTGATGCGGTCGCCCGCGGCCTCGAAGGAGACGAAGTAGAGCCCGTTGCCCACTTCCGTGCCCGCCCACGGCACGCTGGTTTCGGCGCCGGGAGTGAGCGGCCCGGACCACGGCGTCGCCACCAGGCGGCCGCTCGTGTCGTACACGCGGATGCGGCCGGCCGCAGGCGAGGCATCCGCCGCGAGCGCGAAGGTGAGCGTGAGCGGCCAGCGGTCGGAGCGCATCGGGTTCGGACCCGAGAACCGGAGCGAGAGACGCCGGCTCACGGTGTCGGGCACAGGCAGCACGTCGCCGCCCGTACGCAGCGCGACGAGCCCGTTGGGAATGCCGTAGCCCAGGAGCGTGTCCGGGTGCGCGTACTGCGACGCGGACCGGCGCAACGCGTGGATGATCATGGCCGGCGGCCAGGTGGGGCGCGCCTGCATGAGGCAGGCGGCGAGGCCCGTCGTGAGCGGGCACGAGAAGGACGTGCCGCTCAGGCGCACGTAGCTGTTGGGGTTGCCGGAGGCCGATGCGAGCAGCACGGCGACACCCTGAGCCGCGAGATCGGGCTTGATGCGTCCGTCGTACGTCGGCCCCTTCGAGGAGAAGCCCGCACGCGTGCCGTTCGAGTCCACGGCGGCGATCGCGAGCACGCTGTCACCGTTGGCGTCGGCCGGCGCGGCGATCTTGTAGCCCACGGCGGGATTGTTGCCGTCGTTGCCGGCCGAGTTCACCACGAGGATGCCGCGGCTCGCCGCGATCTGGGCGGCGCGCGTGATGAGCGTGGTGTGGCCGTCGAGCATCGGGTACGTGAGCGTCTCGGACGGGTTGTCCATGAGGTTGTAGCCGAGCGACGACGTGATGATCTTCGCCCCGAGCGAATCGGCCCACTCCGCTCCCATCGCCCAGTTCACCAGTTCGCTCGTGGTCTCGGTCGCGGTGTCCTCGGTGCGCGCGAGCGCGTACGACGCGCCGTACGCCGGGCCGACGTAGCGTCCGGGCCTGTTGCCGCCGACGCAGCTCAGCACGTACTGGCCGTGCGAGAAATCGGCGCCGAAGTTCACCGTGTCCTGGATCGAGTAGTCGCCTTCGACGAAGTCGCGGATGTGTCCCGGCGGCACCGAGATCAGGCGCGTGGCCTCGTGCTTCTTGTAGTAGTTGAAACCGGCGTCGAGCACGGCGATGAGAATGCCCGTGCCGATGTAGCCCGAGTCGTGCATCGCTGGCACGCCGAGCCGCGCGAGCTGCGTGGCCGTCTGGCCGTAGGCGACCTGCGTGCTTCCGGAGGCGAGCGCGCCGGCGGGCGCCTCGGGGAACGTCAGCTCTTCGGCGGGCACGACCGGCGCGCGGCGCGCGGCGACGGGCGCGGGCGCGACCTGGCGGACGAACGAGAAGTTCGCGAGGCGCGCGAGTGCGTCCCCGGAGACGCGCAGCGCGACGCCGTTGAGCCAGCGCGACTGGCCGTACGGCGCGTAGCCGAGCGCGCGCAGCGATTCGACGTACGACGGTTCGAGCGGCAGGTCGAGGTAGTCCACGATCGGCGTGACGCCGGCCCACGTGCGGCGGGCGCGATTGGCGGGCGAGAGATTGCGCTCCGCTTCGGCGAGTCGCGCCGCGAGGTCGGTCGGACCCTGTTCGCCCTTGTCGGCGAACTCCACCCACACGCTCAGGGGCTCGGAGCCGGCGGCGAGCGCGCCGTTCAGGCGCGGGTCGAGCTTCGCGGAGGCGGCGTGCGCGGCGCCCGCGGCTGGCGCCGCAGACGCGGACACGACGGCGAGCAGGAAGGCGACGGCGATCCGGCGAAGGGGCGACTGCTTCACGAGGAGGCTCTCCCGAGGGTCGTCTGGCGAACCGGCGGCGCGTCCGAAAGGCCCGCACCGGGTGTATCGGCCGCTCATTCTACAGGGACGACACCGGGAAAAAGGCCAGAAAAACGTCAGGGCCCGCCGGTGGGCGGGCCCTGGTCACTGCGATTGCCGCGGTCAGCGGATGATCACCATGCGGTTCTGGAAGGTGAACTCCCGGCCCCCCACGTTCGACTCGACCCGGTAGATGTAGATACCCGAGGCCACCTGCTGGTTCGCGCCCGAGCGCAGGTCCCAGCGTTCGAAGTCGCGCACGGTGTCGCTGTGGTGCAGCTCCCGCACGAGGTCGCCGGCCACCGTGTAGATCTTGATGGTCGCCGTGGTCGGCAGGTTGATGAAGTGCACTTCGTTCGCGCCCGAAGGATCCCAGACTTCGCCGCCGCGGTAAGGATTCGGGACGACGCCGACACGCTCGAGGTTCGCGGTCGGGCCTCCCGTCGGCTCGACCGGACCGGCGAGATTGCGCAGCTTGTTGTTCAGGTTCGGGCAGGTGTTGCGGTCGCCGTGCGTGCCGCAGCGCGCGAAGTCGTCGAGCGTGTCGGGCACGAACAGGTCTTCGTAGTCCTGGTCGGTCGTGTTCAGCTTCTCGTACGTGATCGAGTACCACGTCTTGAAGCCGTCGTGCGGTCCCGGAGGGGCGATCAGCGCGAAGACCGAGTCGCCCACGGACAGGCAGCGGCCCTGGCTGTCGCGGCGGCGGCAGACCTTCTGCCACGAGCCGTTCGAGTCCGGGTCCACGAACGTGACGACGCTGTCGTGCACGACCGTGTTCTTGCAGATCAGGTCGACGCCCTGGGCGTCCACGCGCGAGAACGACCAGGTCAGTTCGCTTCCGGGATTGATCGAGAAGCGGCGCACGAGCACGGCGTAGTTCGTGTCGGGCGCGTTGACCATGCGGTAGATGCGGTAGCCGCCGAAATCCGGGCGGGCTTCCGCGGCGCGGTCACGAAGGAAACGCAGGCTGGCGGCGCGGGCCTCGACGCGGATGCTGTCGGGGCGCGGCTTCATCGAACCGACGCAGCGCACGAACTGC
This sequence comes from Candidatus Eiseniibacteriota bacterium, assembly GCA_016215625.1. GTDB lineage: Bacteria > Eisenbacteria > RBG-16-71-46 > RBG-16-71-46 > RBG-16-71-46 > CAIXRL01. Next base: position 17,703 of record JACRIW010000077.1, read on the forward strand.
CCCGGAACCGAGGAGCTGTCCTGGAAGGCGCCGGCGATGGTCCAGCTGCGGATGGACGGGAAAGCGCTCGCCGCGTGAACCGGCGAGGGAGCGGCGACGGCGCCGGCCACGAGGGCCAGCGCCACGATCACGCCGCGAAGCACGGGGAACGACCACCCGGAAATCTTCGAGTTCATCCCTTACTCCCGCGTCCGCCCGACGGGCAGGCGCGCAGTGTTGGATTTCTGGCCGGCGAGGGCGGGCGCAGCGCCCGGACGCGTCGAAAGAGCGGGGTTCGCCAGACGGTCCGGTGCACCGGGACGACGCTGCATGCCCCAGATGCGCTGGAGCACGAAGTCGATCAGGCCGATGCAGTCCGCCTTCGTCCAGTCCCACAGGCTGAAGCCCGTGAAGACGAACTCGGGGCTCACCGTTCCGTGGTAGTAGGTCATCGTCACCGGCTTGTACCCGGTGATGTTGGTCGCGAGGGAGCCGCCCTGCAGTTCGTACAGGGTGTCGAGCGCCGCGAACTCCACCGTGTTGAGCGGATCGGGGTCGCGGTCCTCGGTGATCGCGTTGGCCTGCGTCAGGTACTCGACCGGGATGGAGCCCGTGAGGAAGTACGTGTTGCCCTGACCGGTCGTACGCGTCGGCGGCAGCGTGTCGCCCAGCGCCAGCGAGCGGCGGCGGAGCGAAGGCGGCAGCGCCGAGTAGTCCGGAGCGGTGATCGTCCCGACGTAGTCGCGGCCGGGATTCGTCCAGCCGCCGATGGCGCGGCTCGACTTGTTGATGTTGGTCACCAGCACCGAGACGACCATCTCGGACTGCCACTTCGCGTAGTCGAACATCATGCGGCCGCCGGCGAGCTCGCCGACGCTGCTCGAGAACACGGTGTTGCCGAGACCATAGATGTTGTCGTTCACGCGCGAACCGGTCGCGTTGAACTCGATGAGCGACGTGTACGCGGCGGCGCCACCGGCCAGCCACACGCGGCCACCGGCGTACATGTACGACGCCAGCGTGCTCGCGCGGCCCGGCGTGTTCATGTAGCGCATCGTCGAGATGCCGTTGACGATGTCGGTCGTCGAGCCGAGCTTCGTCGAGGCGCTGCGGTCGACCAGCCAGATCACGTGCTTGTACTTGCCGAGCAGGCTGAGCGGCACGCCGGCGGTCGCGATCTCGTAGCCCTGGCGCGTACCGAGCGTGTCGAACGAGTAGCCGGAGAACATGCCCGGAGGGGTGATGCCCGAACGTCCCGTCACCGTACGGCGCCACGTCGTGCCGCCCTTGGCGTACAGGAACGTGTCGAGCTCCGCCGCGGCCGGCCAGTCGGTCGTGTAGTTCTTGCGCGTGCCGTTGGCGAAGTTGAAGTCGAGCTCGAGGCGCGTGTCGTCCACGACGAGCAGGTCGCTCTCGAAGGTCGGGCGCTTCGGGCTGAGCTGCAGCGTGCCGATGGACTTGATGCCCGTGTTGTCCATGGCCTCGACGTACAACAGGTGCGACGAGCCCACCGGCAGGTTCGGCGACGCCGGGAAGGGACCGATACGGCACTGCGTCGTGCCGACGGACTTCTGGCTCCAGTGATACCAGTCGGTGCTTTCGTTCGTGCGCGGCGTCTCGTCGGCCACGTCACCGTCGAGCTTCCAGCGATACCACTCGATCGTGGCGCCTTCCGGCGGAATCGCGAACCAGTTCACCGTGACGGGGATGTCGGCCGGGATCTCGATCTTCACCCACGCCAGTTCGTCGTTCGGAGCGTAGCCGCCGGACGGGTACAGGTAGTTGAAGAACTCGTTGAACAGGCCGATGCGCGGCCCGAGCGTGCCGGCGTAGCCGACCGTCATCTCGAGCATGTTGTTGTCGAGCGACCAGTCGGCCGAGTACGCGCCCGCCTCGTCGAAGCCCACGACGATGAACAGGTACGAACCGCTTCCGCCCGAGGAAGGCGTCAGGTTCGTGAACTGCGCGAACGTGGTTTCGGCGCTCGTGGAATCCCAGCCCGCGAAGTTCGTGGCCGCGAAGTGCCGGCGCGCCGCCCGCGGATCGAGGATGGCCAGGCCGCTGGGGAACTCGGCGTCACCGGGACCCAGCAGGCGGTACTTGTACTTGACCGGCTTCTGCGTGAACACGCCGTCGTCGTCCTTGCCCTCCCACGAAATACGGACGGAGGGCGTCACCTGCTTGGCGCCGAGGTGGGACGGGCGCGGATTCACGATGTTCACGATCGGAGCCATCGTGTACGCGAAGAACGAGCGCGACTGCGGCTCCGACTGGTACTCGTCGTCGTCGAACGCCTTGATCACGAACGTGTGCGGCTCGTTCGCCTGGTACGTGGGTCCACTGTTCGTGTCGGGAACGGAGGCACGGAAGAAGATCGTCTCTTCGTTCTTCGTCGTGCGGATCCAGGTCGTCTCGGGATTCGCTCCGCCCACGGGATCGATCGCGTACAGGAAGTACGAGACGCGGCCGTCGGGATCGTAGCCCGACCAGCTGATCTTGTAGGCGTAGTAGGCGGTGTCCGCTTCGTTCACGGGAGCGGCGGTGAGCGTGACGCGCGGGCGCTCGTTGGGAATGATCCGGATCGTGCCGGCCTTCTTCCCGCAGCCGCCGGCGAACAACGCCAGCGCGAGCCCCGCGACCACGAGGGTCGCGCGCATGAGGTTACGGATGGTCATGATCACTGCCTCCTACCGCTCGAAAGCGGTGACCCCGGTCGTTGGGTCGAGGGCGCAGCTCCGATCGAAGCGTCTTCCGGCCCCGGAGCACTCAGGGTGACCGGATACTCGTAGTAGTTCTGCACGACGCCGTTGCGGTCCGGCGCGCGCAGCAGGCGAGCGCCGTGGGCGACGTCGCTGGTGCGGTTGTCCGCGAGCCTGATGCGGACGTAGATGATGCCCGGCACGATGTACGTGGGGATCGTCACCGAGATGCTGGCGACGTCGAGGTCCGTGGCCACGTTGTACGACGTGTCGCGTCCCGCCGAGTTCTTGCCCCAGATGTCGATCGTGCGGATCAGCACCGGGGAGACGCCACTCTGCGGCCCACCGACGCGCTGGATGGTCACGTTGTAGTCGATCGGGTCGAGGTCGTCGGCGAGGATGTTGAACGTGCTCGTGCGGGCGATGGTCGCGCGCGTGCCGGCGCCGTTGGGAATCGCCGGACGGAACGCGGGGTCGCCGGTCTTCAGGAACGGCGCGTGATTCACGTAGAACTTCAGGATCTTCGAACGCACCTGCTGCGCGGACTGGATGCCGAGGACGTCGGCGTAGTAGGCGACCGAGTCCTGGCGGCCGGAGACGCGCATGATGCGGCGATCCACCGTGCCGTCACCGTCTTCGGCGATGGCGTAGGCGTAGGCGGCGCCCGAGACGCTCATGCCCGAGTACGGCAGGATGTGCGGCGAGTGGTAGACCGAGGCGATGTCGAAGACCGGGAACGACGTGGTCTCGGACGGACGCGCCGGGTTGCCGTCGAGCTGCACGGTGAGCACCTGCGAGCGGAATGCGACGGGCGAGCCGTTCGCGGTGGCCACGGTCGTGACGGGTCCGACGGGCTTGTTCGGGTCCACGCCCACCTTGGCGCGGTACGGGGAATCCTTGTCCGTGCCGCCGGCCGGGAAGACCACCCACGAGTTCAGGTGGACGGTGTCCCCTTCCTCGTGCGCCCAGATGCGATCCTTGTAGATCTCGAAGAACGTGCGGCGCTCGGTGCGCGCGGCGGGCAGGACCAGGGCGGAGTCGGCTCCCAGGAGCGTGCCGGGGATGCCGTTGAACGTGCTCCAGTTCGCCACGTCCTTGTACCAGTAACGCTTGCCGTTGCCGTCGGTGTAGGTGCTCCAGCCGGCGACGGGATCGTTCGGGTCCGGACCCGAGTACCAGCTGTCCGGGGCGTAGTTCATCTGGAAGTAGCGCGTGGTCTGGCCGCGCCAGCCGGACTCGCCGACCGCGCGCAGCGTGAAGCGCTTCACGCCGGGGGCGACGGCCGGCGTGCCCGGGCCACCGTTGTACGTGACCGAGTGCACCGAGGAGTCCACGACGTTGAACGAGGACTCGTCGAGGCGGTAGCGGTAGCCGAGCACGTGCGAACCCGGGATCGTGGGCTCACCGTGCCACTGGAAGAACAGCTCCGAGCCGGTCGGGACCGTATCGCGCGGGAACGGACGCTCGATCTCGAAGAAGTCGAGGATGAACTTGACCTCGGTCGAAGCGACCACGCCGGCGCCCGTGAGCGTGTAGATCGTTCCCGTCGCACGAGCGATGTCGACGATCGGCTCCGGCGGGAATCGGTCGTACGCGCGGAAGATGAAGCGCGCGGGAGTCGGATCGGGCTTGCCCTTGTTGTCCACCGCATAGACGTAGAACGCGTGCTCGCGTTCGGAAACGTCCTCGGACGCACGGAAGATGAACGTGCTGTCGCTGCGGGTGGTGAAGTGGTAGTCGCTCGCCTTCGGGCCGGGCAGGTTCGGAATCGGAAGTCCGTCACCCGGCGGGGTCGCGAGCGTTTCCACGACGGCCCAGTAGTAGCCCGACACCGCTCCATCGCGGTCGGAGCCAGCCCAGTAGAGATGGAAGCGCACCGGGATGCGCGTGATCACGGGGCTGACCGGCTGCCCCAGCTGATTACGCGTCGTGATGGAATCCTGCGGTGCAGCGGTGATCCAAGTTTCCGGTGCCTGATTGTTATCTGCCGTCGGTTCGAGAGCCTTGCGGCAGCCCGCTCCGAGGAAAACCGTCAATAGGCAAAGCAATAGCCCGACACGCAAGCGCATTCGCGCCCCCCAGCACGCCCAGTCGTTTCGAAGGGAAGTGGGCGGACCCTAGCAACGCCCCATCCGAAGCGTCAAGGCAAAATCCGGCTGGGACTTGGCGCGACGGCGCAGGGTCATTTGCGGTCCTTTTGGAGGCGCTCCCCCCCCTCCAAACGAAACGGAGGACGGAGATTGCTCTCCGTCCTCCGGGAACTCGTTCGGGAAGCTCTAGCGCAGGACCACCACTCGTCCGCTGATCGCGGCGCCGGAGGCCGCGTACTCGATGCGCGCGAAGTAGACGCCGCGCGCCACCGCCCGACCACCGTCGTCGGCCCCGTCCCAGGCGAGCGTGTGCTCCCCGGCCGCGAACGTGCGGTCGGCCAGCACGCGCACCTGCCGGCCGCTCACGTCGAACAGCCGGACCCTGACGCGCTCGCTCGAAGCGACCCCGAAGTGCACGGAAGCCGCGCCCGAGCGCAGGACGCTGTTGCCGATCTTCATGAAGTTCACGAACTTGCCGCCGCCGCCCGCGCGCGGGACGTCGAGCAGGCCCGCCGGCTCGCCGCCGCTGGAGCAGATCGAGCCGAACAGGTTGTTGAGCGCGTTCCAGTAGTAGGCCAGCCGGCCGTAGGACGTCTCGCAGTAGCGGCCGAAGAGATGCTCGAGGTCCCAGCCCTCGGTCATCGCGATCCACGGGCGGACGCCGGTGGACGGCTTGTACACCGACGCGGTGTAGGGCCCGTTCACTCCGGCCTGCTCGTAGAACGAGGCCTCGGACGCCTCGGTGATGGCCGGGTTGCGCTGCAGGAGATCGTTCGACCAGAGACAGGAGTTCCCGACGCCGTACACGTCGCCGTTCGTCGAGATGAGGGACGTCGTGACGAGGTCGGCGCAATCGTTCGTGTTGCCCGAGACCGACTGGTACGAACCGTTGCGGAGCGAAAGGCCGAGCTTGGTCGAGAGGAACGCGGTGTGCGCCGGGTCGATACCTCCGGACTGCACTTCCGACTGGGCGAAACCGTCACCCGAGACGAACAGGCCACGCGGCTGCGCGGTGCCGCCCGAGTTGAGCAGGTAGTCGCCGAGCAGTTCGATGTCGTTCTGCGAGCGGTTCGTGAACGGCCCGAGCACGCCCGAGTTGAGGTCGCCGGTCGCGAGCACCACGACGCGGTAGAACTGCCGCAGCATCTCCTTGGTCGGGCCGGTCCGGACCTCCTTGCCCGTGAGCAGTCCCATGCTGGCGCGGTTGGAGTAGCGCGAGCCCAGTGCGTGCGCCTGCGTCGTGAGCGACTCGGAAGCCTTGACGCCGTACAGGTCCCACGTCGTTCCGGGCTGCTGGTTGCGGGACACGAAGCCGGCCGGGTCGTTGATCGAGGCGCTGCCGGCCTGATGCCAGCCGTTGTGCGCCCCCCACTTCGACACCTGCGTGCCCCCGATCGAATCCATCACCGAGACCCAGACGCGCTCGTTGCCGCGGCGGTCACAGTTGTCCACGAAGAGCATGCAGGCGGCTCCGGCAGCCGTGAAGTTCTTCCAGCGGTCGGGCAGGACGCCGAACTGCTGCCAACGGTGGCCGTCGGTCGAGCCCTCGCTGTTCTGCGGCGAGACCGTATTCGTGTCCGGTGCGAGCACCGCGGTCCCGATGCCGAGCGACTGCGACTTGCGGAAGAAGTACTGCACGTGCGAGCCCGGCGTCAGGAGGCCGTCGGGAATGATCTTGGTGAACTCGCGGGTCACGGTGGCGCCATTCCAGCCGGTGCGAGACGGCGGGACCGTCGTCAGCCAGGCCGGGACCGTGCCGTCGCACCTGATGTTCAGCTGCGTCGCCGAGAGGGCCGTGTCGACGACGAAGCACCAGAACTTGTTGAAGCCGAGCGTCGAGTATTTGGGATCGAGCTCGTGGTAGGTCGTCATGTACTGCCCTGCGGTCAGCGACGTGCCGATGGCGCCGGGCTTCGAGCCCGTGACCGGGAAGATGTTGCGCTCCACGGTGTCCATGCGGGCCGAGTTCCACGTCATCGGATCCCAGAACGTGCCGCCGTAGTGACCGCCGGCCGTGCCGAACTGGCCGGGGTCCGACAGGTACTGCCCCCAGAACGAGGCGTCACCGGACACCGCGACGTTCGCCTGGTTCGACGGGAGCTGCAGCAGCTGCATCGTGTTCACGAGCGGATACGAACGGCCGGCCGAGATCTTGTAGTTACCCGGCCCCGGCAGAATGCGGAACACGAGGTCGAGCCGGGTAGTGTTCACGTCGGGCGCCGTCGCCGTCACGTTCGCGGCCCGGATCACGAGCGAGTCGGCCGGCACGTCGAAGCGCAGGGCGTTGCCCGTGGACGGAGCGTTGTTGATGCCACCCTTGACCATCGCAGTGGTGGTATCGAACGCCGACGTGCCGGGCAGCCCGGCGGCCTCGTTGAACGGGAACGCGTCGTTCCACAGCTGCCAGATGTCGATGCCGATCGTGCCGGTCGTGACGCCCGAGGCGCTGCTCACCTGCGTGGCGGCCGGGGTGTCGGTGAAGCCGAGCGAGATGTTGTCGAAGTAGCAGCCGTCGGCGCTGTTGCAACCGAGCGAAACGCCGAAGCGGAAGCACTGCTGGTTGTGGCCGATCCACACGCGGATCGAGTCCGGCAGCCCCGTCGGGTTGACGGTGCCGACCAGTCCGAAGCCGAAGAGCGGCTCGATGTCCCAGAAGCACTGCGGCTCGGGATTGAAGAACTGTCCGCCCGAGACCATGAGTTCACCCCAGGCGTAGCCGCCGTTGTTCATGCGGGCCGGATAGCACTGCGCGCCGAACGTCCAGGCGTTGCCCGTGAACGTCAGGTTGAACATGCCGGCGTAGATGTCGTACCAGACGTAGAGGTCGTCGGTGACGTCCACGATCGACGCGGTCAGGCCCTGCGCGTTCGGGGTGTTGTTGATCGGATCGGTGACGAGGTTGACGGTCGGCGAGAACATGCCGTGCATGACTTCGCGCAAGGGTCCGAAGCGCGAGTCCGCGGCGCGTTCGCCGTCGTCGTAGTTCCCGACGGACACGACCGTGCCGAAGATGTTGCAGAAGCGGGCCGGCGACTCGGGAGGCCCGCACAGGTCGTTGTACGTGAGGTCCGCGAGCGCGCGCGGGTGGAAGTAGATGGCCGGCGGCTTGCCGGTGGACTTCCAGTGGTTCAGCGGCGAGGAGCCCGTGCGGTTGTCGATCGTGTTGACGCCGCCCTGCTCCACACCTTCGAAGTCGCCGATGTTCGTGGCGTTGACCACGACGTCGTCGATCTGCACGGCGCCACGGCCGAGCGACGAATA
>JACRIW010000078.1 GCA_016215625.1 Candidatus Eiseniibacteriota bacterium
GTCGTCCTTCACGAGGTTCAGCGAGGCGATCGCGGTGGCACACATGTCGAGATCGGGCTCGCGCGTCGTGAGCAGCTGGAACTGCATGCCCGGCCACATGACCGCGCGCACGACCGGATTGCCGAAGTACTTCCCGCCGAGGCGGATGAACTCGAACGCGATGCCGGCGATGACGGGCATGCACGCGATGCGCAGCAGGTGCTGTCCGATGTTCGCGGGCTTGCCGATGAACGTGAACAGCACGATGGACACGACGACGACGATGAACAGGAACGTCGTGCCGCAGCGCGGGTGCAGCCGCGAGAACTTCTGCACGTTCTCGGGCGTCAGCTCGACGCCGGCCTCGAGCGCGTGGATGGCCTTGTGCTCCGCGCCGTGGAAGCCGAGCACGCGCGCCATCTCGCTCCACTGCGAGATGAGCAGCAGGTAGAGGACGAACACGATGAGGCGCAGCGCGCCGTCGACGAGCCCGAACGCCATGCGCCCGTGCCAGCCGAACAGGTTCTGCAGGAGCGGCGTGACCTTCGCGGGCATGACGACGAACAGAAGCATGCCGAGCGTCAGCGAGAACGCGACGGTCAGCGCCTGCACGAGCGGCGGGATGCCGCCTTCGGCCGGCTTGCCTCCCTCGGCCTTCGCGGCTTCGCTCGGATCGTCCTTCGCCGCCTCGTCGGCGCTGAAGTTGAGCGCCGTGATCCCGATGAACATGGTCTCGAAGAGCGACACCGCGCCGCGCACGACGGGCAGCGACAGCGGCTTCACGCGGCGCGTCACGGACTCGAACGTGCGCTGCATCGTCGTGAAGCTGCCGTCGGCGCGCCTCACGGCCACGGCGATGCGCGAAGGCGAGCGCATCATGACGCCTTCGATGACGGCCTGTCCGCCCACGGGCAGGAAGGGCATGCGGGTCTCCGGGAAAAAGACAGGCTCCCGGAGCGGACGTGTGAGTCCGCCACGGGAGCCGTGTGTACGACGCTAAGCGTTGTTCGCTTCGGTCTTGACGTTCGCGTAGCGCTTGCGGAAGCGATCGACGCGACCGGCCTTGTCCAGAAGCTTCTGCTTGCCCGTGAAGAACGGGTGGCAGGCCGAGCAGATGTCGAGGTGAACCTTGCCGTCGCTCGTGGAGGGCTTGAGCGTCGTGCGGGTCTGCCACTCCAGGCCGCAGCCGTAGCAGTGGAAACCGCGCATCTCGTAAACCGGATGGATACCAGCCTTCATCTTGGGTGCTTCTCCGCCACGGCGGCGTTCCCCGGCGTCCGGGCCGGTGTCGCCTGGGCGACCTGCCGGACTGCGGATGATGCCGAGCGCTCCGCCTGGGTAGGGGTTGTTGAGGCCGGGGATACTGCCAGACGGCCGCCGGGAATGTCCAATCAGGCCGCCGTCGGCCCCGAAGGCGACCCGAACCGCCGCACCGCGCCCATGCCGGACAGGCCGCGCCCCGGTCGGCGCGGCGGACCGGGGCGCGGTGTCGGCGAAAGGGGCCGGACTAGTGAACCAGCGCCACCCTCCACGACTTCTGGATGCGATCGGATTCGAAGCGGCACAGGTAGACGCCGGTGGGCGCCCGCGTGCCCGTCCGGTCGCGGCCGTCCCAACGCACCGTGCGGCGTGACGGATCGACCACCGCCGGCAGCGAGCGCACGATGCGGCCGCCGATGTCGTAGACGACGACACGTCCGTGCACGGGTCCGGTCATGCCCACTCCGTGGAGCACGAACGTGGCTTCGTTCCGGGCGGGGTTCTGCAGCGCGTACGCGAGGAAGTCGCGTGGCTCACCCGTGCCGTCCACGTCGCCGGTGTCACCGGTGTCGCCGCCGCCGTCCAGCGGACCGTCGGGCATCGCGTTGCCCGTGCGATTGCGCACGTAGCTCTGCGGGCTGTGCGACTTGCCGTGACAGTTCACGTAGCAGTAGCCCGTCACGCCGTCCGCCGAGATGGTGAACGCGGTCGAAGCGTTCTTGCCGCCGGTGTACGTGATGCTCACGCCGCGACTCTGTGCGTACGTGAAGTTGACGAGACCGGCTTCGCCCGCGTCGTAGGGACCATGGTTGTCGTGGCAGACGAAGCAAGGCACCCGCTTCTCCTTCGTGTGCTTCTTGTGCAGGTCCTTGAAGTGATTGTACTGGTTGATGATCTTGGCCTCGCTGTGACAGGTCCAGCACAGCGCGTACGCCGCGGTCGTGTACGTCGTGTTGTCGTTCAGCGCGTAGGCCCCGAGCAGCATGTACTGGCGCGTGCCGCCGTGGCCGTCGCCGTGGCACTTCATGCACGACGCCGCGTTGCGCTGGTGCGTGGAGTTGGCCCACCGCGCGCTCACGTTCTTCGCCGCCTTCGCGGTGCTGAACGGCACGTGGGAATCGTCGTGACACGAGACACAGTGGCTTTCCGCGGAGCCCGCGGTGCCGTCGTAGCGCGTGGTCGCGCCGGTGTCGAAGTTGCGCAGGTCCACGCCGACGCCGCCGGTGATCGTGCGGTGGTTCGCCGTCGAGTGGCACACGGTGCAGTCGTTCGCCGTGACCATCTCGGTCGCGGCGGTGGCGCCCATCACGTGATGGCTCGCCTGCATGAAGTCGCCACCCACCCCGTAACCCGCGACGATCTGGCGGCGGTTCATCGCGCCGGGCTGGGGCTGCGCGTGGTCGTGGCACTCCTTGCACGTGGCCGCGGGTGCGGCGAAGCCGCTCTCGTGCGTGTGACAGGACGTGCAGGCCGCGCCCGCGTGATGACGATGATCGCCCGCCGCCGAGTTCGCGTGGCGGAACGTCGCGGTGTGGCAGACCTCGCACAGTCCGTCGAGCGTGGCGTCACCGTCCGCGAGCGACTTCGCTCCGGTCTCGGCCGTGTAGACCACCGCACGCGTCCCGCTGTTCGGAGTCGCGACGGACGTGCGCACGAGATGCAGGTTCGTCGTGAGGCCCCGAGTCAGGTGGCAGGCGCCGCAGGTGAATCCGGGATGGCTCGCGGTCGAAGCCATCGACTCGACGCGGATGCCCTCCGCATTCGTCGCGGTGTGACAGCGTTCACATTCGAACTCCTCCGCCTCGGGATGCATCGCGGAGAACGCGGGCGCTGCGGTGACGAATGCGGCGAAAGCCGCACTCCAGGCGAGTGACTTCCAGAAGCGCGCGTGCGCCTCGGTGTGTCTCTTGGTCATGAGTCCATCCCTCCCCGGGAATGGCGCGTGACGCTCGCGCGAGTCGGCGCACGAGCGGGTCTGTCGGTTCACCCGGCGTGCGCGAGGGAGGCAGAGGGCGACGTCTTCGACCGGAGCGGGGGACCATCGGCGACTCGACTCTCTGCCCGCGGCGCGGCGTCGGCGGTCAGGTGGTGGCGGATGGATGCGCGGACGATGCCAATTCCGCGGCGGCCTTTTCAATACGCCGAAAGTTGCAGCACGCGAGCGTGCCCGCCGGGAGAACGAGTGACGGACTCAGCGCACTTCGGCGGCCGCGGCGGGCTCGAACACGAGCGCGTTCCAGAAGCGCCGCAGGAGTCCGGCGTAGGGCGTGCCGTCCGAGACCGCGACCGCGAGCGCGCGAGCGAGCGTGTCGGCGGGCACCGTGGCCGCGCTCGAGGACGCGAGCCGTGCGGCTGCCTCCCGCCGGTTCGCGCCCACGAGCAGCACGGCCTCGCACGCGGCCCAGCGCGGCTCCGCGGGCGCGCGCTCGCGCAGCGGCTTCAGCGCGTCGAGCGCGCGCACGGGCTCGCCCGCGAGCGCGAGCGCGTCCACGAGCCGCACGCGATAGTTGTCCTTGTCGGGCCGCAGCGCGCTCGCCTGCGCGAAGTGCGCGATCGCCACGCCCACCTCGGCGTCGTCCATCGCGAGCAGGCCGAGGTGGTAGTGCGCGGCGTTGTTCGCGGGGTTCAGTTGCACCGCACGCTCGAGCCACGTCTTCGCGCGCGCATGGTCGCCGTGCTCGAGGTACCACTGCCCCACGACCGTCTCGGTGCGCCCGAAGCCCAGCGGCAGCGTCTGGAAGCGCGCGAACGAGCGCTCGAACGACGCGTTCACCGCGACCCAGGGCGCGGTGTGCAGCAGGGAGGTCGCGAGCGCGAGCACGAGCCACGCGGCGCGCGCCCGGGGCGCGGACGACTGCGCGGCGAGCCACGCCAGAGCGGCCACGGTGCACGCGAGCGCGAACGGCGCGAACAGGTCCCAGTCGCGCGGATAGCCGAGCTTGAGGTCCCCCGTCACCCAGGCCGCGCCGGCCGAGGGCAGCGCGGCCGCGAGCAGGAACACGACGCGCGCATCGGGCCGGACCCGGTGTGCGATCGCGATCCCCGCCGCGATCATCAGCGCGAGCACGCCGAACGGACCGGTGAGGAGGTGCTCGTTCAGGAAGTCCGCCGCGTGCGGAAGCGAGAACAGGTACGCGACGCGCCCGCCCTCGCCGTGACCGTGCAGCGCGCCCCACCCCATCTCGAACAGCGCGCGATCGAGCCGCCAACCGCCGCCGAGCCGGGCGAGCACCGCGACCACGAGCGCCGCGAGGCCCGCCGCGACGAACGCATCGCGCGCGACCGCGCCGCGGCGCGAAGGCTCGCGCGCGGCGGCGAGCGCCGCGACGATCCACGCGGGCACGAGCACGACGGCCGAGAGGTTGAACGCGACCGCGAGGAGGAAGCACGCGGCCGACGGGACGAGCGTCGTGCGCCGCTCGAGCGCCTCGAGCCCGGTGAGCAGCGCCGCGGCGATCGCGACGAGCGACAGCGTGTAGTTCTCGACATACCCGAAGAAGAGCTGCGCGTAACCCTGCGCGAGCAGCACGCCCGTCACCAGCAGCGCATCACGTCGCGAAGCGCCCGGTGCGCACCGCGCGAGCGCGGCGCCGAGCCGCGGCGCGAGCCACACGAACACGCCGCCCGCGAGCACGCTCACCGCCGCCACCGCGTCGCGCGCCACCTGGGCCGCCTCGCGCGCCGCCTGTCCGGGTTGCGCGCGCAGCCATCCGTACACGGCGGCGTGCAGCGCGACGGTGAGCGGCTCGTGGTCGTGGAAGCACTCGCCCGCCGGCAGGCTGCGCGTGATCGGGTTGCCGTCGCCGAGGAACGTGTGGCCTTCGCGGGCGATCCAGAAGAGCGCCATCGCGGCCACCGCGGCGCCGAAGCGCCAGCCCCGGGCCGGCACGAGCGCGGCCGGCGCGGGTGCGGTCGCGCCCGCCGGCTCCTGAGCCTGAGCGCCGCGCCACGCGCGCCAGGCGACGAGCCCCCAGAGCGCGAACGCGACCGCCCGGGCGATCGCCGGCAGGTACACCCACGCGTCTGCGCCCCACAGCGCCCCGCGTTCGGCGACCAGCGCCGCGCCGTGCAGCACCACGACCGCGGTGCACAGGGCGAAGACGCCGGTGAAGAGCGCGCGGCCCTCGCGCGCCGGACCGCCGGGTGCGTTCACGCCTTCGGCTTCACCGCGGGCAGGCCGAGCGCGCGCTTGAGCGCGACGATCTGTCCGCCGTGCCAGAGGTTGTGCTGCACGGCGCCGTGCAGCTGCACGTAGGCGCTCGTCGCGCCTTCCTTGAGCGGATGGTCGAGCTTCGCGGCCGGGAACTTCGCCGCCGCCTGCTCGAGTGCGCGGTTCGACCGCTTCAGCTTCGCGAGCGCGGCGGCCCAGGCCGCGGCCGTCGGGCGCGCCGGCTGCGGCGGCCAGTCGCGCGGCCCGCCGAGCACGATCTTCGGCCAGCGTCCCGCGAGGTGGGCGCGCACGGCGTCCTGCCAGACGACCGCGTGAAGCGTCAGCTCCCAGATGCTCTTCCAGCCCGCGATCGGCCGCGCGGCGGCGTGCTTCGCGGACACCCCTTCGAGCGCTTCGAGCAGCGACGGGCCGCTCCACGCGGGACCGTGCACGCTGCGGCGGATCTGGTCGGCGATGCGACGCGGTTCGTTCATGACGGCGCCTCCGGCACGGAAGTCAGCGGCGCGACGCGCGCTGCCGCTCCAGCCAGTCGCGCGCCGAGTCGAGGTCGCGAAACACGTTCGTCGGCCCGAAGATCGGCTCGAGGATGACCTGCCCCAGACGGAACATGCCGAACTGGGCGGAGTTCACCGCGGCCACCGCGACGGCGGCGAACTTCACGCGGCCCCGCATGAGTTCGACCATGTCCTTCGTGAACTGGATCATGCCCACCGTCGGGATCGACGTGAGCTCGATCGCGTCCAGCAGCACGTAGAGCGTGCCCGTGCACTTCGGATCGCCTTGCAGCTCCTCGAAGTGCGACTGGAGGTCGGCGGAGGTCATCTCACCGATCATCCGCGTGTGGATGACCTGCGTCTCGGGATCGATCGAATAACGGACGGGCACGGGTGGCCGCCAGTGTTCAGGAGTTCATGTTGTCGAGGAACTTCTTGTTCGTCTTCGTGTCGTTCATCCGGTTGATGAGGAACTCCATCGCTTCGACCGGATTCAGCTCGTTGAGGAACTTGCGCAGGATCCAGACGCGCGACAGCAGGTCGGGCGCCATGAGCAGCTCTTCCTTGCGCGTGCCGGAACGGTTGATGTCGATCGCCGGGAAGATGCGCTTGTCCGCGATCTTGCGATCGAGCACGAGCTCCGAGTTACCGGTGCCCTTGAACTCCTCGAAGATCACTTCGTCCATGCGCGAGCCCGTTTCGATGAGCGCGGTCGCGATGATCGTGAGCGAGCCGCCGGCCTCGATGTTGCGCGCCGAACCGAAGAAGCGCTTCGGGCGCTGCAGCGCGTTCGCGTCCACGCCGCCCGAGAGGATCTTGCCCGAATGCGGCACGACGGTGTTGTGCGCGCGCGCGAGACGGGTGATGGAGTCGAGCAGGATGACGACGTCGCGCTTGTGCTCGACGAGGCGCTTCGCCTTCTCGATCACCATGTCGGCGACCTGCACGTGGCGCTCGGCGGGCTCGTCGAACGTGGACGACACGACCTCGCCCTTCACCGAGCGCTGCATGTCGGTCACTTCCTCGGGGCGCTCGTCGATGAGGAGCACGATGAGCATGACCTCGGGATGGTTCTCGGCGATCGCGTTCGCGAGCTTCTGCAGCAGGACCGTCTTGCCGGCCTTGGGAGGCGACGTGATGAGCGCGCGCTGGCCCTTACCGATCGGCGAGAGCAGGTCGATGATGCGGGTCTCGAGGCAGCGGTCCTTCGTCTCGAGGTTGAGCTTCTCGATCGGATAGAGCGGCGTGAGGTTGTCGAAGAGGATCTTGTCCTTCGCGACCTCGGGGCTCTCGAAGTTCACGGCCTCGACGCGCAGGAGCGCGAAGTAGCGCTCGCCTTCCTTGGGAGGGCGGACCTGGCCGGACACGGTGTCTCCCGTGTGCAGGTCGAAACGCTTGATCTGCGAGGGCGAGACGTAGATGTCGTCCGGACCCGGCAGGTAGTTGTACGTCGGCGAGCGCAGGAAGCCGTAGCCCTCGGGCAGGATCTCGATGACGCCCTCGGCGAAGATCAGGCCGTTCTTCTCGGTCTGCGCCTCGAGGATCTTGAAGATCAGTTCCTGCTTGCGCAGTCCGCTCGTGCCCTGCACGTCGAGCTCGGTGCAGACCTTGAGCAGGCCCGCCATGGTCATGCCCTTGAGCTGCGTCAGTTCGAGCGTCTCGGCCGCGGGGTTCGCGGACGCCGCAGGAGTGTCGGCCGGGGTGACGGGAGTGTCCTGGGATTCCATCGGTCGTGCGCCTCTGGAGTTCGGCTCTCGGCCGGGCGGCGCGAACCCCACCCGAAGGGTGGCCTCGTGCGTCCGGCGTCTGGGGCCGTGGATGCGGGCCTGGGGAATGAGAAGGAGTGGTTCCGGAGCGTCGTCCGGAGGGTGCGCGGAGGAGGGTCCTCTGGGGATGCGAGACTGCGCGGAGACTGGGGAGGATCGGGGGAATCGGTCGGCGTTGCGGATCGGGATGGCGTTTCCGTTCGCCGGGCCGGAGGCGCTCGTGTGCGCTGAGCGGGGATTCGGCGCGGGAAAACTAGTGTCGCCCTCTCGGGAGCGTCAAGACCCGATGTGACCGGCGCGGGCGGGGTCCCCGCGGGGCCACTCCCGATATCGGCCCCGGCCCGGGCGGACTGAACGGCCGGAACCGCGGTCACTGCCGGAACGGCCGGCATGGCCGGAGCGGCATCGTGCAATCCGTGGACGAACCGTCCATGCGGTTCGCAGTGCGAGACGCGGCCCGGCCGTGACTCCGGCCCGGCGGCCGTGCCGCCCGGGAACCGCGCCGTTCGCGGCGTTTTCGCGCTTCTCGCGGGGACGGAAAGGCGTGGCACCGCCATTGCTGTCTCTCACCGGTGCGGGGCGCGTGGGTCGCGTCCCACCATCCGAGCCTGCCATCTCCAGCGCGGCTCGCGCTCCCGCGAAGCAGTTCGACTGGCGCTCCGGCACCCAAGGGTCGGGGCGCTTCGTCGTTTCGGCCGCGCTCGCCCCACGGCTCCCGCGCTCGGGCGCCGCCGGGGGGCGTCCGGCCGCGCGCGCAACCTTTCGCGCCCCCGCTCCGTCAAACTGACCACAACGCGAAACTGGTCAGTTATCCGGAGGCTCCGTGGCACGCACCGCCGACCCGCACATGCGCACGCGCATCCTCGACGCGGCCGACCGCCTGCTCGCCCGCGACGGTTTCCGCCGCATGACGGTCGACGGCGTCGCGCGCGAGGCCGGCGTGGGCAAGGGCTCGGTCTACCTGCACTTCGAGAGCAAGGAAGACGTCGCGCTCTCGTGCATCGACCGCATGGCCGCCGGCGTCGTGGCCGAGCTCGAGCGCCTCGCGGCGGGTCCCGGCGGCGCGGCGACGCGCCTGCGCGAGATGCTCGGTGCGCGCGTCCTGCTGCGTTTCGACTACGCGCGCCGGCACGCGCCGAGCATCGACGAGAAACTCGCCGTCATGCGGCAGGCCATGCTCGAACGGCGAGCCGGTCACTTCGACGACGAAGTCACCGTGCTCGCGCGCGTGATCGGCGAGGGCCGCCGCGACGGCACGCTCGGCGGGCCGCTCGGCGCGGAGGCGGCCGCGCGCGCGCTGGTCACGGCCACGAACGCCCTCCTGCCCTACAGCCTCAGCGTGCGGGAACTCGGCCGCCGCGCCGAACTCGCCCGCCGCGTGGACGACGTCCTCACGCTCCTGCTCGACGGCCTGCGGCCGGACGCCTCGGCCCGTCGCAAGTCCCCCACCCGCTCCCGGAGATCGTCATGAACGCACCGCTTCGACGGTTCGGACTGCTCGCACTCACCTCCCTGGCGCTCGGCGCCTCTTCCGCGCTCGCCCAGACGCACGGCGGCGGCGCGGCCGGTCCCGGCGACACCGTGGATCATCCGCTCGACGCGGCCACGCGCTCGGCCGTGGTCGAATCGCTCGCGGTCGCCGTGCAGCGCTGGTACGTGTTCCCGGACCGCGGCGCGGGGCTCGCGAAGGACCTGCGCCGGCGCGCGGCGAAGCGCGAGTACGACCGCATCACGAGCCAGCGCGAGTTCGCCGACTCGTTGCGCGCGCACATGCAGGCGTACACGCACGACGGCCACATGCGTGTGCACTACCGCGCCGAACCTTGGCCGAAGCAGGCGGAGAACGAAGGTCCGCCGCCGCCCGAAGAGCGCGCGCGCCAGCTCGCCGCCGAGCGGAGGCAGAACTTCGGATTCCAGCGCGTCGAACGGCTGCCGGGCAACGTCGGCTATCTCGACCTGCGCTCGTTCTCGGGACTGCCCGAGGCGCACGCGACCGCGATCGCGGCGATGAACGTCCTCGCGAACTGCGACGCGGTCATCGTGGACGTGCGGCGCAACGGCGGCGGTGACCCGACCCTGCTGCAGACCGTGATCACGTACTTCGTGGCGCCCGGCGATCGCCTGCACGTGAACGACTTCTACCTGCGCGAGGGCGATCGCACCGAGCAGTTCTGGAGCGCTGCGAACGTGCCGGGCCCACGCCTGAACGGCAAGCCGCTCTACGTGCTCACGAGCCCGCTCACGGGCTCGTGCGCAGAGGAGTTCGCGTACGACGTGCAGACGCACGCGCTCGGCACGCTGTACGGCGCGACGACCGCGGGCGCCGCGAACCCGGGCGGACTGTTCCCGCTCAGCGACCACCTCGCGGCGTTCATCGCGACGGGACGTGCGATCAACCCGGTGACGCACACGAACTGGGAAGGCGTGGGCGTGAAGCCGGATCACGACGTGCCGCCGGGGGACGCGCTGCGCGAGGCGCACGTCGCCGCGATCACGAAACTGCTCGAGACGCCGGCGGACGAGGATCACCGCGCGCTGCTGAATCGCGCACTCGAACGCGCGAAGGCGACCGTGAGCGATCCGGCCGAAGACTTCGTGCGCGGCCCGCGGCGGCGCTGAGCGCGCATCCCCGAAGCACGAAAGGGCCGGAGCGACGCTCCGGCCCTTTCGCACGTTCTGCGCGTGCTACGGCACCCGTCTCGCGAGTACGAGCTTCACGAGCACGGTCGGCGGGTCCGCCACGCACCAGTCGGGCAGC
The DNA here is from genome assembly GCA_016215625.1 of Candidatus Eiseniibacteriota bacterium. Classification (GTDB taxonomy): domain Bacteria; phylum Eisenbacteria; class RBG-16-71-46; order RBG-16-71-46; family RBG-16-71-46; genus CAIXRL01. Next base: position 10,429 of record JACRIW010000078.1, read on the forward strand.
GACGCCGGAGCGACCTCGGCGCGCACGGTGTCGCGCTTGCCGTCGAGCCGGATGGCGGCGAGCGGAATCGAGTCGAGCTGCGCGAGCACGCCCTGCGGCCCGGTCACCCGCAGCGTCCCCGGGCGCGTGATCGCGACGCCCTTCCAGGCATAGCCGCTCGCCGGCGTACCGGCGACCTGGACCGCGACCGGGATGTCACGCTTCACCTTGAGGTCGAGGTCCACCTCGATCACGCGCGGACCGATCAGGTTCTCGACCGTGACCCCGGACTTGGGCAGCGGCAGGTCGGTCGGCACGAGCGCGCGTGAGAAGCGGCCGGTCCCGACGCCGAGCAGCGAGAGCCTCAGGCGCGGCTCCTTCACGCGCATCCCGATCAGCTGCTTGCCGGTCGCGTGCAGTTCCGCCTGCACCACCGCGGGAGACGGCCCGGAGAGCGACAGCGAGTCGGCCAGGTCGGTGAACTCGACCGGGAACGACACGAGCATGGTCGCTTCGCGGTCCGTGTACACGTTGAGGTACACGACGACCGCGAGAAGCAGGGCTGTGAACTTGAGCCCGAGGTTGTCGAACAGCCAGCCGCGCAGGACGTTCATGACGCGCGCACCATACCTCAGCCGGAGCGTCGTGGCGCGGCGTTACTCGCCCGCGTCCTCGGGATCGTCGTCACCGCCGTCACCGCCTTCACCGGGACGGCGCAGGCCGTGCTTCTCCATGCGCGAATACAGCGTGCGGCGCGTGAGCCCGAGCAGCCGCGCGGCGCGGCTCTTGTTGCCCTTCGCGCGCTCGAGCGCCTTGAGGATCAGCTCGCGCTCGAGATCCTCGAGCGACAGCCCCTCCTCGGGAATCTCCGGCACCCACCCGGCGGGGCCGAACGTGCCGCCGGCGCCCGCATTCGTGCTGCCCGTCGCGGCGAACGTCAGATGTTCGACGCCGCTCGGATCGGGTCCGGCGAGGATGAGCGCGCGCACGACCACGTGCTCGAGTTCGCGCACGTGGCCCGGGAACGCGTACGACGACATGGCACGGAGTGCGGCACCGTCGATCTTGTCCTCCGCCGCGCCGTGCTTGCGCAGGAAATGCTGCACGAGGCGGGGCACGTCGCCCGGCCGCTCGCGCAGCGGCGGCAGCACGAGCGGGAACACGTTGAGCCGGAAGAACAGGTCCTCGCGGAACGTGCGCTCGCGGACCATGTCCTCGAGCGGGCGGTTCGTGGCGGCGAGGATGCGCACGTCCACCGTGATCGGCTGGTTGCCGCCCACGCGCGTGAACGTCTTCTCTTCGATCACCTGCAGCAGCTTCACCTGCAGCGACACGGGCATCTCCCCGATCTCGTCGAGGAAGATCGTGCCCCTGTGCGCGTCCTCGAAGCGGCCGGCCTTCTGGCGCACGGCGCCGGTGAATGCGCCCTTCTCGTGGCCGAACAGCTCGCTCTCGAGCAGGGCCTCGGGCAGCGCGCCGCAGTTCACCTTCACCCACGGACCGCCGGCCCTGCGGCTGAGCAGGTGGATCGTGCGTGCGAAGAGGTCCTTGCCGCTGCCGCTCTCGCCACGCAGCAGCACGGTCGAATCCGTCACCGCGACGCGTGCGGCCATGTCGAGCACGCGCTTCGTCGCGGGCGCCTCGCCCACGACGGGCAGCGCCTCGCGGCGCAGCGAGTCGAACGAGGCGGCGAGGCGCTCGTTCTCGTGGGCGAGCTGCGACTTCTCCGCGAGTTCGCGCAGCGACAGCACGAGCACGTCGGTGAAGTCGCCCTCCTTCTCGACGTAGTCGCGCGCACCGAGCTTGAGCGCCTTGCGCGCGGTCTCGAGCGCGGCGTACGCCGTCATCACGATCACCGCGGTCGCGGGCCAGCGTTCGCGCACCTGGCCCAGCAGCGCCATGCCGTCCGGCGGCGCCATGCGCAGGTCCGTGACCACGGCGTCGAACCGCTCGGCCTCGAGCCGCTTGAGCGCGGCCGCGCCGCCGTTCGCGTACTCGGTCGTGAAGCCGGCGTCCGCAAGTTCCGCGGCGACCAGCTCGGCGTTCTTCACCTCGTCGTCGACGACCAGTACCTTCACCCGATCCTCCGTGATGGGCGGACGCTCAGTTGCAGACCTGCACGACGCCGAGCGCCGCGGTCTCCTCGGACCACGCGCGGCCGTCGATGCGCACTCGGATGTAGCCCGCCACCGTGCGCTTCTGCACGCGGACGCAGGCGAGCGTCCCGATCACCTTGTAGCTCGAGTTGCCGCAGCCGGTGATCGCCTGGTCGTTGTTCACGAGCCCGTCCCAGCACGTGTCGGACTGGATCTCCACCTTGTAGCGCTTCGAGCAGCCGGTGCCCGCCACGAGCAGCAGGGCGGCGAACACGAGCAGAGCCACGTTCTTCTTCACGTCGGTCTCCGGTCCGGATACGGGGGAACTCGGGGCGCGCGTAGCGCGCCGGGTGCGCAAGTTATCGTCCTTTCCCCGCCGTTCTTCAACCGCGGAGGAGCGGAATCTCGACGCGCACCGTGGCGCCGCCTTCCGGGCGGTTGGCGACCTCGAGCCGGCCGCCCGCGCCTTCGGCGAGCCGCCGCGTCAGGAACAGCCCGAGGCCGCTGCCCTTCGCCTTGGTGGTGAAGAACGGCTCGCCGAGCCGCTGGAGCACGTCGGCGGGGATGCCCGGGCCGTCGTCGCGCACGGTGAAGACCGCGCGGCCGCCCTCGGCCGTGAGCGAAGCGCGCACGGCACCGCCCTCGGGACTCGCCTCGAGCGCGTTGAGCAGCAGGTTGAGGGCGACCTGCTTGAGCGACTCGCCGTCGAGCGGCACGGGCGCGGCGCCGGCCGGCGCCTCGCGCTCGAGCGCGACCCGGCGGGCGGCGAACTCGCCCTGCACGAGGTCGAGCGTGGCGGCGAACGCCGCCGCGAAGTCGCCGTCGTCCCCGGCCTCGCCCTCGACGCGGGCGAACTGCAGGTAACGCCCGACCGTGCGGGTGAGGCGGTCCACCTCCTCCACCACCGAGTCCGCCATGCGCTGCGCCTCGGGCTCGAGCCGGGCGAGACGGCGAGCCGAACCGCGGATGATGGCGAGCGGATTCTTGATCTCGTGCGCGAGCGTGGCGGTGAGCCGGCCCATGGCGGCGAGGTTTTCGGAACGCGTGAGGCGGCGCTCGAGCGCGAGCTGGCGCGACGTCACGCGCAGCAGGATGCCCGTGAGCACCGCGATGGCGGCGAGGCTCAAGCCCGCGATGAACGCGAGCCGGTTCGCGAGGCGCCGCAGCTCGGGATCCCACGCGGGCTGCGCTTCGGCCACGAGCACCGCGCGCACCGCACCGCCGGGAACGCCTCCCACGCGCACCGGCACGAACGCGGCCCGGCTTTCGACGCCCGCGACTCGCCACGGCCGCGCCGCGGTGACGCGCCCGGCGAACGCCGCGGCCAGCGAATCGTGCGCGAGCGAGTCGTACGCGCTCGCCGCGCCCACCCCGGCCTCGCCGCGCACGACGTCGTAGAGCGTCGTGCGGTTCGTGTCGAGCACGGCGAGATTGGCGAAGCCCGTGACGCCGCGCAGCGGGTCGAGCTGGGCCTGGAGGGCGAAGAACCCGCCGCTTCCGCTCCCCAGCTGGCGCACGTCGTCGAGATCCTCGGCGCTCAACTGCGAGGCGGCGATCCCGGCCACCTGCTCGAGCCGCCCCTGGAACTCGCGCTCGAACGCACCGTGCAGGCTGCGGTAGGCCAGCGCGGTCGTGAGCACGGTCACGAACGCGGCGACGAGTGCGAAGACGATCATCCAGGTCTGGGTGCGATGCACGGTTCCTCCCGGCCGGCACGCTAGCCGTCCGGCTTCTCCGGCCGCAAGGCGCTGCCGGGCACCCCGGGCACCGCGAGCGGCCGGGTGCTGGGGCAGGTGCACCACCGCGGAGGAGCCAATCGCATTTTGCACTCAAGGTCCGCAATTGCCGGTCCGATGACGCACTTGTCGAGCGCATCCGGCTCGCGCGGCGCCCCGTTCCCGGCAGGCACGGACCGCTCGCGATCGCGCCGGTGCCCCGGACATTGCGGAAAGACACACTCGAAATCCCCCACGCGCTTCGCGTGCAGCACACACCGGCCACCCCTCGGACGGAGTGTGAGGCGCGTCTCGCGGCCTTCGGGCTGGAGGCCGTGACGGGACGTCGGGGAACCACGCTCGCACGAATCCCGTGCGCGCATACGTTCGAGACGGCCGCCGAAAGCGGCCGGAATCCGAGGGGTCCGCCTTGAAGCTGCATTCGCGAAGCCCGCTGCACGTCGCGCTCACGAGCGCCCTCTTCGCCGTTTCGCTCGTTTCGACGCCCTGCTTCGCCCCGGCCGCACACGCCGCGAACGACACGCGTTCGCTGCTCGCCGAAACCGGCCTGACGCCCGAACAGCTGCGCGCGAAGCTGCGCGACGCGGGCCAGAGCGACGCGTCGATCGACGCGCTGCTGCAGTCGTCCGGCGTGCCGCGACGCACGAGCGCCGCCCCGGCCGCGCCGGCCGCGCCGGCGCCCGCGCCCGAGCCGCAGCGCGCCGAACCGGCGCCCGCCACCCGCCCGGCATTCACCCCCAACGGCGACGAGCCCTTCGGCTTCGAGATGTTCCACTGGTCGCCCGCGACCTTCGAGCCGCTCAGCTACGGGCCCGTGGATGCGGACTACCCGCTCGGCCCCGGCGACGAGCTCGCGCTCACGCTCTGGGGCGACAGCCAGCTCGCGCTCACGCTGGCCGTGAACCGCGAAGGCTTCGTGACGCTGCCCGACGTCGGCCAGGTGAACGTGGCCGGCCTCACGCTCGAGGAGGCGAAGGCGCGCGTGCGCGGCGCGTTGTCGCGCGTGTACTCCGGCCTGCGCCCCACCGGCCAGCGCTCGACCACGTTCGTCAGCCTCTCCATGGGCAAGCTCCGCACGATCCAGGTCTTCCTGCTCGGCCAGGTCGTGCGGCCCGGCGCGTACTCGATCAGCTCGGTCTCGCGCGTGCTCAACGCGCTCTACGCCGCCGGCGGTCCGTCTCGCGACGGCTCGCTGCGCGACGTGCGCATCCTGCGCGGCGGCCAGATCGTCGCGCACGTGGACCTGTACGACGTCGTGCTCGGCGGCGCCGCCACGCAGATGGCGAGGCTGCAGAACGGCGACGTCGTGTTCGTGCCGTCGGCCGAACGCCGCGTGCGCCTGACCGGCGCCGCACGCCGCACCGGGCTCTACGAGCTGCGCGAAGGCGAGCAGCTGCGCGACCTGCTGCGCATCGCGGGCGGAGTGCTGCCCGAGGCCGAACTCGAGCGTGCCCAGATCGACCGCGTCACCCCGATCGCGCAGCGCGACAGCCTGCGCGGCCAGGGCCGCATCGCCGTGGACGTGGCGCTCGGCCGCGTGCTCGCGGACGCCTCCGCCGACGTCGCGCTGTTCGACTCCGACTCGCTCACCGTGTACGCGCTGCCCGATCGCCGCTCGAACACCGTGCGCATCGGCGGGCGCGGCGTCTCCCGCCCCGGCACGTACGAATACCGTCCGGGCATGCGCGTGTCCGATCTCGTCGCGCTCGCCGGCGGCACGACGCCGGACGCCTACCTCGACCGCGCGCTCATCACGCGCACGCTCGCCGACAGCACGCGCATGTCGCTGCGCATCTCGCCGAAGAAGGCGCTCGCGGGCGAGCCGTTCGACGACGTCGCGCTGCAGGTGCTCGACGACCTCTCGATCCGCTCGCGCTGGGATCTCGAGGACCGCCAGGAGGTGAGCATCCACGGCATGGTGCGCTCGCCGGGCACGTACGAATTGCTCGAAGGGATGACGCTCACCGACCTCATCATGAAGGCCGGAGGGCTCGCCGAGAACGCGCTCGCGACGCGCGCCGAGCTCGCGCGCGTGGCCGAATGGCCGCGACTCGCCGACACGCTCACCGTCCCGCTCGATCGCGACCTCACGAAGTGCGCCGCGGCGGCCGCGCTCGTGCTGAAGCCGCACGACGCCGTGTTCCTGCGCCGCGACCCGAATTTCATCGAGCCCTCGTATGCGACGATCGAAGGCGAGGTGCGCTTCCCCGGCACGTACGCGCTGTTGCGCCGCGACGAACGCGTTTCCGAACTCGTCGAGCGCGCCGGCGGCCTCACCGACCTCGCCTACGCGCGCGGCGTCACGTTTCTCCGCGAGGGCGGGAGCAAGCTGGCGATCGACCTCCCGCGAGCGCTGCGCGATGCGGGCTCGGCGGCGAACATCACGCTGGTCCCGGGCGACATCGTGCGCGTGCCGCGCTTCACCCCCACCGTGCAGATCGAGGGCGCGGTGCAGTCACCCGTCACGGCGCTGTTCCAGCCGGGCGCCGGCGTCGGCTTCTACATCATGCAGGCGAGCGGCTTCCGCCAGGACGCCGACCGCCGCGGCGTGGTCGTGATCTCGCCGTCAGGCCGCGTGCGCAAGGGCGGACGGCCCGAACCGGGCAGCCGCATCATCGTGCCGGCGCGCGTGCAGGAGGAGCAGAAGGACCACCTCAAGGACTTCGCCACGCTCATGAGCATCCTCGCGAGCGCGGCCACGACCGTCTACCTCGTCGGACAGAGCGCGAAATGAGCGACCGCATCGTGGAGCTTTCGGCCGCCCGCGCCTTCGAGGGCGCGGTGATCGAGGAACCGGCGGCGCCGGGCCCGAACTGGGGCGCGCTCGCGCGTGCCGCCTGGTCGCACCGCGGACGGCTCGCGGCGGGCGCCGTGGCGGGCGCCGTGCTCGCGGTCGCGCTGTCGTTCGTGCTTCCTCCCACCTACGTCGCGAACGTCGCGCTGCTCGAGGCCCCGCGCCCCGGCGGCGGCTCGGCGCTCGACCAGCTCGGCCTGCAGGCCGAGATGCTCGGCATCAAGGGCGGCGGCGGCAGCAACGCGCTGACGTATCCCGACATCCTGCGCAGCCGCCGGCTGCTCACGACGCTGCTCGAGGAGAAGTACACCGACCGGAAGGGCGCGTCCGTCGCGCTCATCGATCACGTCATGGGCGGCAAGCCCTCGCCGCAGCGCAGCGAGCTCGCGGTGCAGGAGATGCGCGAGCGCCTCGACATCGGGCTCGACCGCCGCACGAACCTGTTGCGCGTCGGCGTGAAGGACCGCGATCCCGTGCTCGCCGCCGCGGTCGCGAACCGGCTGTGCACGGCGCTGCAGGACGTGCTCACGCACGCCATGATGACGCAGGCGAGCGCGAACCGGCGGTTCATCGAGGAGCGTCTCGCTTCGGCCGAGCGTGAACTCGCGGGCGCGGAAGCCTCGCTGCGCGCGTTCCGCGAAGCGAACCTGCACGTGGACTCGCCGCGGCTCGTGCTCGAACAGGCGCGGCTCGCGCGCGAGATGCGCGTGCGCGAGGAAGTCGTGATCGCGCTCTCGCGCCAGTACGAGATCGCGCGTGTCGACGAGAACCGCGACGTGCCCGTGCTCAACGTGATGGATCCCGCGGTCGTGCCCGCGTTCCGCAGCTCACCCCGCCGCGCGCCCATGGCGCTCGCCGGCGTGCTGCTCGGGCTCGCGGTCGCGGCGGCCGCGTCCACGGACCGCTGGCGTCGCCACGGCGCAGGCTCGTCCGCTTCCGCCGCGATTGCGACGGAGCCGAAGGCCGCATGAGCGCACCCGCGGCGTTGCGCCCCACCGCCCCCGCGGAGGAGCACGACACGTTCGAGTGCGCCGAAGAAGGCGCCTGGCCGCGTGAGGACCTGCGCCTGGTGGAACCTCCCGCCGCGGCGGGAGCGCGAGGGAACGCGCTCCCGCCCGCGGCGCCGTCTGTGCCGAAGGCGCACCCCTGGGCGGCGAGCTTCGCGGGCCAGCTGGCCTGGAACGTCGTGAGCGAGGTCGCCGCGCGCGGCGCGTCGCTGTGGCTGTCGTTCTGGTGCGCGCGGGCGCTGAGCGTGAGCACGTTCGGACGGTTCACGTTCGCGCTCGCGCTGACCCAGTACCTGTGGCTCATCGGCGACGCGACCGCGAACGGCGGCTTCGCCGCGCGCGAGATCGCGCGGCTGCGCGTGGAGCACCCCGGCCGGGCCTCGCGCCTCGCGGGGCGGTTCCTGTCGCTGCGATTCGGCGCCGGCGTCGCGATCGCGGCGCTCGTCGCGTGCGCCGCGCTCGTGCTGCCGCTGGACTCCGACACGCGCGGTGCGCTGATCGGCGCGACCACGTTCCTGCTCGCGTACGGCGCGTTCGCGGACTGGGGGCTGCGCGCGTTCGAGGACTTCCGCGGGCTCGCGTTCGCGAGCCTCGCCGCCGCCGCCACGCTCGTCGTGACGACCATGGCCTGGCTGCCCGCGCACCCGCAGGCGTCACTCGCCGCCGCGCTGTGGGGCGCGTCGTTCGCCGTCGCGGCGCTCATCGCATTCGTGCGCCTCGCGTCCTCGGGCCGCGTGCGTTTCGCGCCGCCGCATCCGGCCGACGCGCGCCACTGGCGCCGTTCGGCGGTGTTCTCGCTCGGATCGGTCGCCGGGATCGGCATCGTACAAGCCCCCCTGCTCGCCATGGGGCTGCTCGGGGAAGCGCATGCGAACGGCCTCTTCGGCGCGTCCTACCGGCTCGTCGTCGCCGTGCTCGGCGTGTTCAGCGTGCTCTGGTGGCCGCTCTTCCCCGTGCTCTCGCGCTCGCGCCCGGGCAGCGGCGAGTTCTCCGACGCGCTCGCGGCGCTCGCCCGCACAGCCATGCTGCTCGCGCTGCCCGCGACGATCCTTCTCCTCGTCTGGCCGAGCCAGGTGCTCACGCTCGCGTTCGGCGAGCGCTACTCCGGTGGCGCCACCGCGCTGCGCATCGCCGCGGCCGGCATTCCCGTCTACGCGTGGTCCGGCCTGCTCGAGCAGGCCTGCCTCGCGACCGGGCTCGAGGCGCTGCGCGCGCGCACCTACGGCATCGCCGCCGTGCTCGTGACGGTGGCCGCGTGCGCCACCGTGCCGCGCTTCGGCGCCGCCGCCGCCGCGGCACTCATGCTCGGCACCTTCGTCTTCACGTCGGCCGTCTTCCTCGCCGCGATGCACGGGCAGCTGCCACTCGCGCACATGCGCCGTTCGCTGCGCCCGGCGTTCGTGCTCGGTGGCGCGCTCGCGCTCGTCTGGGGCGGCTGCGCCGCGCTGCACGCGCCGTTCCTGCCGTCGCTCGCCGTCGGCTCGATCGCGTACGCCGCGGCCGTGCTCGGGCGCGGCGACCTGCACCTGTCCCGCCGCACGAAAGGTGTACGGCCATGAACGCTCCCCGACTCGCCCTGCGCCCGCTTCCCGGCGTGCCGTTCGTCTCGGTGCTGCTCGCGGTGCGCAACGAGGAACGTCACATCTGCGGCGCGCTCGACGCGGTGCGCGCGCAGGACTGGCCGCGGGACCGCATGGAGATCCTCGTGGCGGACGGCCGTTCCACCGACGCGACGCGTGCGCTCGTGGAGCGCGTGGCCGCGCGCGATCCGCGCGTGCGCCTCGTGGACAATCCCGAGCGCTTCGTCGCCCAGGGCCTCAACCGCGCGCTCGCCGCGTCGCGCGGCGACGTGATCGTGCGCGTGGACGGTCACTGCCGCATTCCGGCGGGCTACGTGCGCGCGGGCGTGCAAGCGCTGCGCGCCCAGGCGCTCGCGTGCGCGGGCGGACCGGTGCGCGCGCTCGGCGAAACGCCGATCGCCCGTGCCATCGCCCTGGCGATGAGCACTCCCTTCGGCGTGGGCGGCGCGACGTTCCGTTTCTCGCGCGAGGAGTGCGACGTGGACCACCTGCCGTTCGGCGTGTGGCCGCGCGAGGTGTTCGAACGCCTCGGCGGATTCGACGAGGCGCTCGTGCGCAACCAGGACGCCGAGTTCTCCGATCGCCTGCGCCGCGCGGGCGGCCGCATCCGGTTGCTGCCGGAGCAGGTCTCCGACTACTGGAGCCGCGCTTCGCTCGGCGGGCTCTGGCGCCAGTATCACGGCTACGGATTCTGGAAGGTCCGCGTGATCCGCAAGCGTGGCGGCTGGCCGTCTTCGCCCCGTCATCTCGTGCCTGCGGCGTTCGTGCTCGGCGTCTCGGGCGGCGTGCTGGCCGCCGCCGTCACGCAGGCCTGGGCGCTCGCGTTCGCCGTGCCGGCGCTGTACGCCGCGTTCCTCGCGCTCGCGACCGTCGCCACGTGGGTGACCCGCGGCGACGGCGCCGCCGCACTGCTGCCGCTCACGCTGCCCGTCCTGCACACGGCCTACGGCGCCGGTTTCCTCCGCGCACTGGTGATCGCGCAACCGCTCGTCTCCGCGGCCCCGGCGATCGCACCGCGCGAACTCGAATCAGGGCGGGTGGCGGCGTGAGCACGGTCCCGTTCGATCGCGCACCGGCGTCGCCGCGCGCACTCCCCGCGCTTCCCGCGGACACGCTTCCCGTGCTCGGTTGGGTGGCGCTCTGCCTGTTCGCGAGCGCGGTGTGGACCGACGCGTTCGTCTGGTGCGCGGGGCTCGGCCTCGCCGCGGCCGTCGCACGGCCGTTCGTGGACGGCTTCCGCCGCGGTTTCGACGCCTTCGACGTGCTCCCGCTCTTCACGCTGTATTACGCGCTCTCGCTCCTGCTGCGGGGGATGGGGCTGTTGTCGTTCGTGGACAGCCCGTACCTGCGCGAACTCGGCGACGCGCGCACCGGACACTATCGTGCTCTCGTCGGCTGGGCGTTCTTCTACTCCGCCGTGGGCATGCAGGCGCTGTACGCCGGCTACCGCTCGCGGATCGGGACGCGCTGGGGAGAGGCACTCGTGCGGCGCTTCCCGGCCCTGACGATGCCGTGGCGCGGACGGGTGCTGCCGATCGTCGTCGTCGTGCTCATGGTGATCGGCTTCGGCGCCGCGACGGCACGCGTGCACGGCCCGGCCGGATTCCTCACGGCCGCGGCGAACCCGATGAAGACGAACACGGAGGCGGCGGTCGGTTACTGGTGGCTCATCGCCGCGACCGAGTTCGCGCTGGTCGGCTTCCACGTGCACATGCTCGGGCTGCTCCTGCGGCGCGACCCGCGCTTCCTGCTGCACTACTTCGTGCTCGGGATCGGGCTCGGTGTGCCGCTGTACCTCGCGAGCAGTTCGAAGTTCGTCCTGCTGCGCATCTTCCTGCTGCCCTGGCTCTACCGGCACTTCGTCGTGAAGCCGCTCCCCATGTGGAAGGTCGTCGCCTCGTTCGCCGGCTTCGGTGCGCTCTTCCCGTTCTTCTACGCCTATCGCGCGCTCGGCATCCTGCGGCTCGACGCGCTGAAGGTGTACATCGACCAGGTGGACAACCCGCTGCTCCTCATGTTCAACCGCTCGTACGGCACCGACAGCCTCATGCTGATCGTGCACCGGACCGGCGTGACGCTGCCTTTCCAGTGGGGTCATTCGCTGCTCGACCTGTTCACGTTCTGGATCCCGCGCCTGCTCTGGCCTTCCAAGCCGCTCAGCTTCGGCCTCGCGTTCCCGGCCGCGTACATGCCCGACATGCACTGGGGCAACATGACGTACGCCTCGTGCTCGTTGCCCGGCGAGCTGTACCTGAACTTTCACGTGTTCGGCGTCGTCGCCGGCTGCGCGCTTCTCGGCATGGCGATGCGCGCGACCTACGCGGCCGCGCGCCGCGGACCGGGCGCCCTGCTCGTGTACGGCTACGCCTTCATCACGGCCATGCACCTCGTCGAAGGCTGCATCGCGTCGCAGCTCGAGACCGCGATCACGCACCTCGTGCCCACCGTGATCGCGCTCGCCGTGCTCACGCGCCTTCCCGCCGTGCGGAGGCCGTCGTGAGCGCGCTCACGATCGTCTTCGTCGGCCCGCTGTACGCCGGCAGCACGACGCGCCAGCGCATGCTCGCGCTCCAGACCATGGGGCACGCGGTCGTGCCCGTGGACATCGTCCCGGGCGGGCTCGCGGCGAAGCGGCTCACGTTCGGCTGGCGCGTGAAGCGCCGGCTGCTCGGCGACCGCGACGAATCGCGCACGAACGAGCGCCTGCTCGCGCTGCCCGAGTCCCCGGCGCCGGACCTCGTCTGGATCGAGAAGGGCCTCACGATCGAACCCGCGACGCTGCGCGCGCTGCGCGGCCGCTGGCCGCACACGACGTTCGTGTCGTTCTCGCCGGACGACATGTTCAACCCGCGCAACCAGTCGCGTCAGTGGATCGGCGGCATCGGCCTGTACGACCTGCACGTCACGACCAAGACGTTCAACGTTTCCGAGCTGCGCTCCGCGGGTGCGCGCGACGTCTTCTACTTCGACAAGGGATACAGCCCGCAGGTGCACCGCCCGCATCCGGTCACGCCGGAGCTGCGGGAACGTCTCGGCGGCGACGTGGGTTTCGTGGGATGGCCGGAGGGCGCGCGCGAACGGTCCATGCGCTTTCTCGCCCGACACGGTGTTCCCGTGCGCGTGTGGGGGCCGTGGCCGCGCTGGAAGGGCACGAGGAACCTGATCGTCGAGGGCCGCCCGCTCTGGGACGCCGAATACGCGCAGGCGCTCTCGGCGTTCCGGATCAACCTGGGGTTCCTGCGCCGCGTGAACCGTGACCGGCACACCACGCGCAGCATCGAGATTCCCGCGTGCGGCGGCTTCCTGCTGGCCGAGCGCACCGAGGAGCACCTCGCGCTGTTCCGCGAGGGCGTCGAAGCCGAGTTCTTCGCGAGCGACGACGAGCTGCTCGAGAAGACGAAGTGGTATCTCGCGCACGAAGAGGAACGCGCGCGCATCGCCGCCGCCGGCCTCGCCCGCTGCATCGACGGCGGGTACGACAACGAAAGCCGACTCACGTCCGTGCTCCAGTACGCGCTCGCCGCCCACGGCGCGAGCGCCGCCGCCTGACCGGGAGCCCCATGGCACGCATCGCCTACTTCTATCGTGAGATGTCGGAGTACATCGAGATCGACCTGCGCGCGCTCGCCACGCGGCACACGGTGAGCGTCACGGGCTGCCCCACGCGCTGGCCGCACCCGCTGCGCACGTGGCGCACGGTCTCGGAGGCCGACGTCGTGATGAGCTGGTTCGCCTCGTGGCACGCGTTCCTGCCGGCGCTGTTCGCACGCCTGCAGGGCAAGCCCGTCGTGCTCACGGTGGGCGGCTACGACACCGCGTGCCTGCCGGGCATCGACTACGGGCACCAGCGCGGCGGGCTGAAGTCGTGGATCGCGAGGCGCGTGATGTCGCTCGCGACGAAGCTCGTCGCGATCTCGGACTTCACCGTGCGCGAACTCGACGCGATGGGCTTCCGCGGCGGCAAGGTCGCGCTGATCCCGCTCGGGCTCGACCCCGCGCGCTACGCCGCACGCGAGCACCGCGATCGCTCGCTCGTCATCACGACCGGGGGCGTCAACCGCAACAACCTGGACCGCAAGGGACTCGAGACGTTCGTACGCGCCGCGGCGCTGCTTCCGGACCGGCGTTTCGTGGTGGTCGGCGCGTGGATGGACGACGCGGTCGAGCACCTGAAGTCGTTCGCGACGCCCAACGTGACGTTCACGGGCCGGCTCGCGCACGAGGACAAGGTGAAGTGGATGGCGCGCGCCGCCGTGGTCGTGCAGGCGTCGCAGCACGAAGCCTTCGGGCTGTCGCTCGCCGAGAGCATGCTGTGCGGGTGCGTGCCCGTGGTCACGGCGGCCGGTGCGCTGCCCTGGGTCGCCGGGGGAACGGGCGAGGTCGTGCCCACGCAGGAGACCGCTGCGCTCGCGGCCGCGATCGACCGAGCGTTGTCACGGCCGGCGTCCGCGAGCGTGGCGCCGCGAGAGCGCATCCTGGCCGAGTTCACCGTCGAGAGGCGCGCCGCCGCGCTCGAGGGCCTGCTCGCCTCGCAGGGCGTCCGTCCCGGGGTGGTCCCATCGTCCGGCGCGATCGCGAGCGAGGACCGGGACCGATCCGCGGAGCACCCCGCCCGACGGGCGGCCTGAGAGGCTTTTCCACGCAGTCGAAGGCAATTCCCGCTGAATGTCCGGCATTGGTGTGCCGATGCACGGGGTGTCACCGCCACCGCACCGCGGTGCGATGTCCCCCCTCGGACATCCGGCAGGAACGCAGAAGAACATCGCCGTACACAATCGAAATCGAGTACCACCGGCTTCGTCTTCCTCCCTCGGAACCAGGCCGGGACGCTCCTTCGTCCGGATCGCAGTACCGGACGCGTGGCTCCCTCCTGGTGGAATGAAGACCGCCCCCCGCGGCCCCGGTGTGCTCGGCAGGGAAGCATTCACGCAGCAGGGCCCCACGCCCTTCGCGGCGGAAGGCAGATTCCGAGGGAGGACCGCAGCACATGCGTACTTTGGCGCTCGAGGGGGGACGCCCCGTCCGGCCGGATTTCCTGGTCTTCGGACGGCCGCTGATCGGCGAGGAAGAGATCGCCGAGGTCGTGGACACGCTCCGGTCCGGATGGATCGGCTACGGCCCGAAGAGCATCCGCTTCGAGGAAGACTTCGCCGCGTACACGCGTGCCCCGCACGCGCTGTCGATGAACTCCGCCACCGCGGCCCTGCACCTCGCGCTGATCGGCGCGGGTGTCGGCCCCGGTGACGAGGTGATCACGACGCCGCTCACGTTCACGGCCACCGCGAACGTGATCGCGCACGTCGGCGCGAAGCCCGTGTTCGTGGACGTCGAGGAGCGCACGCAGAACATCGACGTGTCGCGCATCGAGCGCGCGATCACGCCGCGCACGAAGGCGATCCTGCCCGTGCACATGTGCGGCTGGCCGTGCGACATGAACGCGATCCAGGCGATCGCGAAGCGCCACGGCCTCGTCGTCATCGAGGACGCCGCGCACGCGAGCGAGACGTGGTACGAGGGGCGCAAGGTCGGCTCGATCAGCGACTACACCGCGTTCTCGTTCTACGCGACGAAGAACATGACGACGGCCGAGGGCGGCATGCTCACGATGAGCGAGAACGCCGCGTTCGACCGCATCAAGGCGCTGCGCCTGCACGGCCTCGACAAGGACGCGTGGAAGCGCTACTCGCCGGGCGGCTTCCTGCCCTACGAGACGCTCGAGCCGGGCTGGAAGTACAACATGACCGACGTGCAGGCCTCGATGGGGCTGCACCAGCTGGCGCGGCTCGAAGCGAACCTGCTCGTGCGCCAGGACATCTGGCGCGCGTACGACGCGGCGTTCGCGGGGCTCGACGGCGTCACCACGCCGCAGGTCCGCGACCACGGCCAGACGCGCCATGCGCGCCACCTCTACACGCTGCGCATCGAGGCCGAGGACTTCGGCTGCGACCGCATGCAGTTCATCCGTGCGCTGGGCGCGGAGAACATCGGCTCGGGCATCCACTTCGTGCCGCTGCACCTGCACCGCTGGCACCGGGAGCACCACGGCACGGGCCGCGGCGACTTCCCGGTCGCCGAGGCGATCGGCGACACCACCGTGTCGCTGCCGCTGTCCGCGGCGATGACCGCCGAGGACACGAAGGACGTGATCGACGCCGTGAAGAAGATCGCGGCGCACTACCGCTCGAATCCCGTGGCCGTCCCCGGCTGGCGGGAGGCCGAGCACCGGGAGGCCGCATGACCGCACAGGAACCCATCCGCCGCAGCGCCGAAGTCTCGGCGCTCTCGGACGACGAGGGCCGCAGCGAAATGCTCGGCCGGCTCCGGCAGACGCTCGACCGTGTCGCCGAGGGCCGCTTCGCCGACCTCGAACACGAGAGCGAAGGGGCGTCCTGGTCCCGGGTCGGGAACTACTCGCGGACGGGTGAAGCGGTGAAGGACGCCTTCGACCGCGTGCTCGCCGCGATCGGCCTGCTGCTCATCTCGCCGATCATCCTCGGCGTCGCGCTCGCGGTGAAGCTCGACTCGCCCGGTCCGGCGTTCTTCCGGCAGACGCGCATCGGGCGCGGCGGCCGTCCGTTTACGTTCTGGAAGTTCCGCGGCATGTACGTGGACGCGAAGGAACGCTTCCCGGACATGTACGACTACCGCTACTCGGCGGAGCAGATGCAGAACCTGCGCTTCCATCCGGGCGAGGATCCGCGCGTGACGCGCGTGGGGCTGTTCATCCGCCGCACGAGTCTCGACGAGCTTCCCAACCTGCTCAACGTGATCACCGGCGACATGAGCCTCGTGGGCCCGCGTCCCGAGATTCCGGAGCTGATCCCCTACTACGGCCGTTCGGCGAAGACCGTGCTCAGCGTGAAGCCGGGCATCACGTCGCTCGCCAAGCTGGTCGGACGGGACAACATCACGTTCCAGGAGACGCTCGAGTTCGACCTGCGCTACATCCGCGAGCGTTCGCTGCGCATGGACCTCGGCATTCTCTTCGGCACCGTCTGGATGGTGCTCACCGGCCGCAGCGTCGGCCACTGACCACGAGGACGGACTCATGAACCGCTTGTCGCAGGCGATGGCCTGGCCGGACACGGACGAAGCCCCGACGATTCCCGGCGTGGACGTTCACGCCGCGAGCATGCACACCGGGCTCGCGTCCGCCGCGCCTCTCGAACGCAATGGCTACGCGCTCCTGGACGACCTCGAGTCGCCCGTGGTGCGTTCGCTCGTGCGCGAGATGGAGCATTTCCAGGCGCGCTTCATGGCGCGGACGCGCCCCGTGTGGAAGGACGGCTTCAAGCACACCGGCGACCGCCTCGACAACTGGAGCCGCCGCTGGGAGTACCCCTACTGCTGGTGGAACCTGCTCGACCGCGATCCCGGCAAGGTGCTCGATGCCGGTTCGGGCATCAACTTCTTCCCCTTCTTCTTCGCTTCGGGCGGATGGGACGTGACGTGCGCGGACACGAATCCCGTGCTCGAGCCGTGCTTCCGTGAAGCGAACCGCCTGCTCGGCTCGAGCGTGAAGTTCGACGTCGCGCCGATCGAGGCGCTGCCGTACAACGACGGGAGCTTCGACGCCGTCTACTGCGTGAGCGTGCTCGAGCATGCGCCCATGCGCGTGCAGGCGATGGACGAGTTCGCCCGCGTGCTGAAGCGCGGCGGCCGGCTCTGCCTGACGATGGACATCAGCCTCTCGCGGGACTGCGACATCAAGCTCGAGGACGCGGCGCTGATCCTCGATCAGCTCGAGCAGCGCTTCGAGCCGGTCCACGCGCTCGACCTGTCGCGCCCTTCGAACCTGCTCACGACCGACCGCTTCCGCCAGCACGAGAGCTGGCGGCTGTCCTGGCGTGCGCACAAGAACCCGCTACGCCGCTGGATCTCGCAGATGCGCCACGGCGACGGCTTCCGCTCGCTCGCGGTGCTCGGCACGACCTGGGTGAAGACGCGATGAGCGCGACGGCGAGCGCGCTGTACCTGGACCTGCTGGCTTCGGCCGAAGGCGTGGACGGCAAGACCGAGATGGCTTCGGCCATCGCCCGCGCCGCGGTCTCGCGCGTGATGCACGGCCGCGGAGCGCTACACGTCCGCCGTCCCGTCGTGCTGCAAGCGGCGGGGCTGCGCTGGTACGTCCCGGCTCGCGACAACTCGTTCGCCTCGACCAAGCCGGGGCACGACAACAACTCGGTCATGCCCGAGCTGCGCCGGCTGCTTCGCGCGCGGCCCCAACCCGCCTGCATCGACATCGGCGCCAACCTCGGGTTCGTCAGCGTGCCGCTCGCACACGAGCACCCGGACCGGTGCTTCGTCGCGATCGAGCCGGTGCCGTGGCTCGCCGACGCGATCGAACGCACCGCCCAGCTCAACCATCTCGGCAACCTCACGGTGGTGGCACGCGCGCTGGCGAACACCGACAGCATCGAGCTGGCGATCCCGACCGTCGGCGGTGTGCACCTGACGACGCTGTCGTCGGCGGCCGGCCAGGCGAGCCCCGAAGCGAAGGGCCGGACGCTGTCCCGCTGCGCCGTCCGGGCGATCACGCTCGACGCGGTGCTGCGTGAACTCGCGCTCGATCCGCGCGACGTGTCGTGCGTCAAGATCGACGTCGAGGGACTCGAACCCGAAGTGCTCGCGACGGGGGCGACGGCGCTGTCCGCGCGCCCGCCGGTGCTCTTCGAGGCGCTCGGCGCCGAAGGCCGCGAACGCACCGAACACGTGCTGCGGGGGTTCGGCTACACGAAGTTCCGCGCGCTCGACGCACAGAACTTCGCCGCGGAGTGACGCCCGCTCACCAGCGCAGCGTGAATCGCGTGGAACCGCAGGGCGCGGATTCGTCCGCGCCTTTCGCGTGCCCGAGCGCGCTCACCTGCGCCCAGCCGAGCGTCGCGCCCGCCGTGAGCCCGGGCGCCGGCGACCAGTCCGCGGTCAGCGCCGCGCGCGCGTCCCGGTCCACGACGCCCGTGAGCACGAGCCGGTCCTCGAACGGCGTCCCGGGCTCGTAGGCGTCGCCGATCACGCTCTCGCCCTTGCGCCGGTACGAGCCTTCCACGCCGAACGCCCACTCGGGACTCGTGCGCCGCTCGAGCCGCACGTTCGCCCGGTCCACGTCGGGGCCGAGCGGGAAGCCGGTCGGGTGGCCGGCGAACTCGAAGTCGTGCCGGTGGTACACCGAGTACGTGTAGCGGTAGACGCGGGCGTACTCGCCGCGCAGCGTCCAGGCGGCATTGCCGCGCACGCGGCGCGCGTCCACGCCGAGCTGCCACGCGAGCGCGCGCGGCCGCTTCTCGGAGCTGAAGCTGACGTCGTCCACGGCGAGTTCGCCGTACACGCGCACGCCGGGGCGCCAGCGCCACGCCACGTCGGCGGCCCACAGGACGTTGTTCTTCGCCCAGCGGTTCGTCGAGTCGTCGCCCGCGGCGGTGGACTTGAGCAGCCGCTTCTCGAGCAGGCTGTACGGCGTGACGCCGAGCAGGTAGCCGGGCGTGCTCGAGGTGCCGTCGAAGCGCGCGAGCTCCGAGAACGACAGGTCGAGCCGGTCCCACGTGCGCAGTTCGAGCCGGTGCCCGGCGAGGTAGGACTGCGTCACGGGATCGAGCGACGCGACGAACCACGCGAACTGCATGCGCGCGGGCAGCGCCGCGCGCGCCTCGACGAGATCGAACGCCGGCGCGCCGTCGGAGAGCGCCATCGTGCCCCACGCGCCCGGGCCCCAGCGCAGCCACGTGTGTCCGGCCGTGACGCGGCCGAACCGCCCGCGCCACGTGACCGTCGCGCGATCGAAGTAGCTGTTCAGCTGCACGCCCTCGACGAGCCCGAACCGGCGGCTGTCCGCGGGATTGCCGTGTGGGCCTGGTGAGGACGTCCCGGCGTAGACGTCCGCCCACGCGAGCAGGTTCTCGCCGAGCGCGAGCGACACCTGCGCTCCGGCGCGGAAGTCGCGCACGATCTCGCGGCGCGCGCGGTCCTCGGAGAAGTCGGCGCGGGCGTAGGGCGACAGCTCGAGCGACGAACGTTCGTCCTCGGCGGTGACGAGCGCGTCCCAACCGCCGATGCCGCCGTCCGCCGACAGTTCGCGACGCAGGCGCACGACGAGCGGGTCGTCGGCCGCCGCCGGCCGGTCGGCCACGAGCTGGTCGAGGAAGCGGCCGAGATCCGCACGATCCCACGGCTGGGTGTGCAGGAACGCGCCCGCGAAGCCGTACGACGCCGCGAGATCCTCGACCATGCGATACACCGGGGACTCGACGGGAAGCGCCTCGAGCGCGTGCGTCGCCGACGAAGCGGCGTGCGGAGCGAGCAGCAGGAGCGCCGCGACGAGCGGCCCGGCGGAACGGCGGAGGAAGGTGCGCATAGGCCGCGCAGGATACGCGAGGGGCCGCGCGGGCCGCCACGCGGCGGTGCGCGGCGCCCCTCCGGCGGGTGGACGCGCGGCCTCCCCATTTTCCCGGCCGCGCAACTCGGGCGCGTGTCCCGGCGTAACGACCGGGCCTTCCCTGCGATTCCTGCCGCTCCCCCGACCCCGAATGCTCACAGGAGTCTCCATGCTCGAGATCACCGGACTCGTCAAAGTCTATCCCGGACCCGTGGCCGCCCTGCAGGGCATCGATCTCGACGTACCGCCCGGCATGTTCGGCCTGCTGGGCCCCAACGGTGCGGGCAAGTCCACACTCATGCGGGTGCTCGCCGGGCTGCTCGAACCCACGTCGGGCCGCGTCACCCTGGACGGCATCGACGTGCTCGACAAGCCGGACTGGCTGCGCGAACGCCTCGGCTACCTGCCGCAGGACTTCGGCTTCTACGCGCACCTCTCGGGGCGCGACATGCTGCTGCACCTGCTGCGGCTCAAGGGCGTGCAGGCGCCGGGCGGCCTGAACGGGCTCGCCGACGAGCTGCTCGAGCGCGTGAACCTCACGTTCGCGGCGAAGCGTCCGGTGAAGTCGTATTCGGGCGGCATGCGCCAGCGCCTCGGCATCGCGCAGGCGATCGCGGGCGACCCGCGACTGCTGATCGTGGACGAGCCGACCGCCGGCCTCGACCCGGAAGAGCGCCTGCGCTTCTACCACCTGCTCGCGCAGCTCGCCGAGCAGCGCCTCGTGCTGCTGTCGACCCACATCGTCGAGGACGTCGCGGTGCTCTGCCCGCGCTTCGCGGTCATCCGCGGCGGCCGGCTGCTCGCGCGCACGACCCCGCGCGCCGCGCGTGAAGCGGTGGCCGGACTCATCTTCGAAGGCGTCGTGAGCCCGGGCGAACTGCCCGAGTTGCGCGCCACGCGCCAGGTCACGCAGGAGCTGCTCGTCGAAGGCCGCCACCTCGTGCGCCTCTACGAACCTTCGGGTGCCGCGCCGATGGGCTTCCAGGCGGTCACCCCGACGCTCGAGGACGCCTACCTCGTGCTCATGCGCGCGGGAGCGCTTCCCGGGCTCGAGACCTCGGCCGCGGCGGAGGTGCGTCCGTGAACTTCGCGCGCACGTTCGAGGTCTTCCGCCAGGAGTTCGCGCACAACCTGAAGCGTCCGCTCTTCTGGGTGCAGATCCTCGTGCTCGGCTTCCTGATCTACATGATGAGCACGGGCAAGGCTCAAATCGGCTCGGGAGACGCCCGCGTCGGCGGCAAGAAGGCGTGGATCACGTCCGAGTTCGCCGTCGGCCAGATGCTCGTCATGCTCATGGCGATCGTCTACGTGTTCTTCGTCTCGGTCGCGGCCGGCATGGCGCTCATCCGCGACGACGAGCAGAAGGTCGGCGAACTGCTGCATTCGAGCCCGCTGCGCGCGGGTGAGTACATCTGGGGCAAGTACGCCGCGGTGCTCGCGACGTACGTGGTGATCCTCGCGTTCCACATCGGCTTCTCGATGCTGTGCAACCACGTGCTGCCGCACGGCGGAAACGCGGAGTTCATCGGACCCTTCTCGGTGGCACACTACCTGCGGCCGATGTTCGTGTTCGGCCTGCCGCTGCTCGTGCTGTTCACGGGCACGTGCTTCGCGATCGGCGGCGCGACGCGCATGCCGGTGCTCGTGTTCTCGTTCCCGATCGGCGTGCTGCTGCTCGACGCCTTCTTCCTGTGGGACTGGTCGCCCGCGTGGCTGCCGCTCGGCGTGAACCGCCTGCTGCAGTTCGCCGACCCGACCGGCCTGCGCTGGATGAAGGAGACCTGGCTGCTCGTGGACAAGGGCGTGGACTTCTACAACAAGCAGCCGATCGGTCTCGACGCGCTCGTGATCGCCCAGCGCTTCGCGATCGTCGCGATCGGGCTCGGGTGCGTCGCGTGGTACGCGCGCCGCTTCGCCTCGCAGCTGCGCGGCGTCCGCGTGACGCCGGCGGTGGCGCAGGCCGCGCTCGCGGCGCCGCCGTCACAGGCCGCCGCACCGGCCGCGGCCACGCTCGCGCCGCTCGCTTCGCTCGGCATGCGGGCGAAGGCCCCGGGCGCGGTCGCGATGACGATGGAAGTCGTGCGGACCGAGCTCTACCAGCTCGTGCGCACACCGGGCCTGTACCTGTTCGTCCCGCTCATCCTGATCCAGACGCTGCTCAACGAGTACGGTGTCGGCGCGTTCGACACGCCGCTCCTGCAGACGGCGGGCTCGCTCGCGAGCGGCATGTTCAACACGCTCACGCTGCTCATCTGCATGGTGATCCTCTTCTACACGACCGAATCGCTGCAGCGCGAGCGCGGCACCGGCATGGGCGCGATCTACTACGCCACGCCGCTGCGCACCGGCGCGATGCTCGCCGGCAAGGCGCTCGCGAACACGATCCTCGCGCTCGCGATCGTGGCCGCGTGCTTCGTCGGCTGCGTGATCGTGCTCGCCGTGCAGGGCCAGGTGTCGCTGAACCCGGCGCCGTTCGCGATCGTGTGGGGGCTGTTGCTCGTGCCCACGTACCTCGTGTGGACCGCGTTCGTCTCGGCCGTGTTCGCCGTGACGAGCAACCGCTACGCGACGTACGCGATCGGCCTCGGCACGATGATCCTGTCCGGCTGGTTCCAGATGCGCGGCAAGATGAACTGGGTGTTCAACTGGGATCTCTGGAGCGCGACCAAGTGGACCGACATCGGCACGTTCCAGTACGACGCGCTGCCGATCACGCTGAACCGCGTGACGTGGCTGCTCGTGGCGGTGCTGCTCACGGTGCTGACCGTGCGGTGGTTCGAGCGCCGCGAGCGCGATGCGACGAACGCGCTGCTGCGCATGCGTCCGGGCTCCCTCGTGCGCGCGATGGGCGCGCTCACGCCCTTCCTCCTGCCGCCGCTCGTCACGGGCGGCGTGCTCGCGTGGCAGGTCGGTGACGGCTACCAGGGCGCGGCCGCGAAGAAGGCGAACCTCGACTACTGGCGCAAGAACATCCAGACGTGGAAGGACGCGCCCGCGCCGGTGCTGGCGGGCGTGGACCTCGACGTGAAGTTCGAGCCCACGGAACACGCGTTCACGATGAAGGGCTCGTACACCGTCGAGAACGCGACGGACGCCCCGATGGTGCGGTTCCCGGTCACCGTGAACCCGCGCTGGAAGAAGCTCGCGTTCACCACGAACGGCGCTCCGGCGAGCACGGAGAATCGCGCCGGTCTCGTGATCGTGAACCCGCCGGTGCCGCTGCAGCCGGGCGAACGCATGACGCTCGGCTTCTCGTACGACGCCCGTCACCCCGACGGCTCGTCGCGCAACGGCGGCTACGGAATGGAGTTCGTGACGCCGTCGAGCATCGTGCTCACTGGATTCTCCGGCGTGACGTTCACGCCCGCGCTCGGCTTCTTCCCCGACGAAGCCGTCGAGGAGGGCAAGAACGACTCCGATCCCCGCGAGTGGCCCGAGGACTGGTGGAAGCACGAGCACGGCGCCGCGATCCCGACCGCCGGGCGCTGGTTCGACGTGCGCATGAAGGTGGACGTGCCCGCGAACCTCCAGGTCAACGCCACGGGCGAGAAGGTCGCCGAGTCCGTCGCGAACGGCCGTCGCGTGACCGAATGGCGCACCGATCACCCGGTGCGCATCTACAACCTGATCGCCGGCGAGTGGCAGGTGAAGAAGCGCGAGGGCGTGGCCGTTTACTACGACGCGCGTCACCCCTACAACGTGGACGAGATGCTCGACGCACTCGAGGGAGCCCGCCGCTGGTACGGCGAGTGGTTCGCGCCCTACCCCTGGAAGCAACTGCGCCTGTCCGAGTTCGCGGGTTGGCCGACCTACGCGCAGGCGCCCGCGGGCAACATCTCGTTCTCCGAGGGCATCGGCTTCCTCACGCGCTCGAAGCCCGACGCGAACGCCGCGTTCTGGATCGCGGCGCACGAGTCCGCGCACATGTGGTGGCCGAACATGGCCATGGTGGGCGACGGTCCCGGCTGCGAAGTGCTGTCCGAGGGCATGGCGCACTTCTCGACGCTGCTGCTCGTCGAGAAGATGCGCGGCGAGCGCCAGCGCCAGTCGTTCGCGAAGCAGATGGAGTCGCGCTACGGCCGGCTGCGCCAGAAGGACTCCGAGCGCGCCCTGGTGAAGATCGACGGCAAGCTGCCGGGCGACACCCGCATCTGGTACGACAAGGGCGGCTGGGTGCTGTGGATGCTGCACCGGTTCATGGGCGAGGAGCGCGGGCTCGCGGCGCTGCGCGAGTACATGGCGAAGTACCGCGACGCGGAGGTCCCGGCGTCGCTCGAGGACTACCTCGCCATCCAGCGCGCGCACGCGGCGGACACCACCGCTTTCGACGCGTTCACGAAGCAGTGGTTCTTCGCCGTGGTCGCGCCCAAGTACCTGCTCGAGAACGCGCGGCTCGAGAAGGACGGCGCCGGCTGGAAGGTCAAGGCGGTCGTGCACAACGTCGGCGACGGAAGGATGACCGTGGACGTGGCCGCGGCCGCGGGCGAGCGCTGGCCCGAGGCCGGCAAGAAGGCCGCGCCCTGGAAGGCCGAGCGCACGGTGATCACGATCGGCGCGGGCGAGCGCGTCCCGATCGTGCTGCACTGCGCGTTCCAGCCGGAGAAACTCGTCGTGGATCCGGACGTGCGCGTGCTCATGCTCGAGCGCAACAAGGCCGAGGTGAAGCTCGCGCCGGCCGCGGGACCGATCGCGATGCGCTGACGCAGCGCCCGCCCGGAGCACCGCGCGAAAGCGGACGCCCGCGGAGCATCCTGCTCCGCGGGCGTCGTGCGTCCGTGCTCGCCGTGAAGACCGGTCAGACCTTCGCGGCCGCCTTGGCTTCCGTGCGCAACAGGTGGATGGCGAGTCCGTCGGCGTCCTCCGCCGCCTCGCCGATCGGCTCCATCATGGTCGGGTGTGCGTGGATGACCTGCGCGAGGTCGGCCATGTTCAGGTCCGCGGCGATCGCCAGCGAGCACTCGTGAATGAGCTCGCTCGCCTTGGGCCCGAAGATGTGCGCACCGAGCACCTGGTCGGTGTCCGCGTCGCCCACGAGCTTCACGAAGCCGGTCGTCTCGCCGTCGGCGATGTTGCGGCCGTGCGCGCGGAACGGGAACCGGCCGACCTTGACCTTGCGGCCCTCGGCCTTCGCCTGCGCCTCGGTCAGGCCGACGCTGCCGATCTCGGGATTCGTGAACGTCGCGCCCGGCACCGCGCGCCAGTTCGTCTGCGCGGAGTGCCCCGCGATGAGCTCGGCCGCGGCCTTGCCCTGCGCGCTCGCGAAGTGCGCGAGCTGCTTGAGGTCGGTGACGTCGCCGATCGCGTAGATGTTGCGGATGCTCGTCTGCAGGCGGTCGTTGACCGAAATGCGGCCGCGCTCGCCCGGCGTGACGCCGAGCGCGTCGAGCCCGAGCCCTTCGCTGTAAGGCCGGCGGCCGGTCGCGACGAGCACGGTGTCCACCTCGACCGTCTTGCCGCCGGCGAGCGTGAGCGTGATCGAGCCGTCGGCGTTGTCCTTGCGGTCCTCGACCTTCGTGCCGAGGTGCACGGCGATCTTGTGCTTCTTCATCTCGCGCTCGAGCGCGGCCGAGACTTCCTCGTCCTCGACCATCACGAGCCGCGGGAGCATCTCGATGAGCGTGACCTGCGTGCCGATCGCCGCGAAGAAGCACGCGAACTCGCTGCCCACGACGCCGCCGCCGAGGATGGCGATGCGCTTCGGCTGCTTCGTGAGGTCGAGCGCCTCGCGGCTGCTCACGACGCGCTCGCCGTCGAGCGACCAGCCCGGAGGCATCCACGCGTACGCGCCCGTCGCGACGATGACGTTGTCGGTCGTGATCTCCTGCGTGCCGCCCGCGTTGAGCGCGACCGCGAGGCGGTTGGCGCTCGTGAGCTTCGCGGTGCCGCGGTGGATGTCGATGTTGCGGCCCTTGAGCAGCGAGCCGACGCCGCCCGTGAGCTGCTTCACGATCTTGTTCTTCCGCTCGACCAGCGCCGGCCAGACGATCTTCGGCTCGCCGACCTCGATGCCGTACTCCTTCGCGCGCTTGATCTGCTCGTACAGGTGCGCGGTGACGACCCAGGCCTTGGTGGGGATGCAGCCCCAGTTGAGGCAGGTGCCGCCCAGTTCGTCCTTCTCGACGACGGCGGTCTTGAGGCCCATCTGCGCGGCGCGGATCGCGGCCACGTAGCCGCCGGGGCCGGAGCCGACCACGACGACCTGGTAGTGCGGATTGGACATGGGGTGCTCGCTGGAAAGGGGCTCGGGATGGACCGGGCGGCCCCGGTGAGTGGGCGCAAGTGCGAGGCGGGACATTAGGAAGGCGTGCGGCGAGCGTCAACCGCGGTCTGCGCCGGTGCCGCGCGCCGGTGCCGCGCCGGCGGCGCGCGCCGGTGGCGCGGGCACGCGCGCCGGGACTAGCCTGCTCGCCATGGACCACCTCGGAGTGTTCGCGCGCCACCCGGTTGCGGGCTCGGTGAAGACGCGGCTCTCGCCCGCCCTGCCGCCCGCGCTCGCGGCGCGGCTGTACGCGGCGCTGCTCGCCGACACGCAGGCCGCCGCCGCGGCCTGCGCCGACACGCGCACGTGGTGGTGGGCGGACGACGGCCCGGCGCTCGGCGATGCGGCTTTCGCCGAACGCCGCCAGGAAGGCGGCACGCTCGGCGAACGGCTCGCGCACGCGATGGGCGCGATGCACGCGATGCGCGACGGCGAGGCGCGCGCGCGCGCGGTGATCGTCGGCAGCGACTGCCCCGCGCTCGCGCCCGCGCACCTGCGTGCGGCGTTCGCCGCGCTCGAGGAGGCCGACGTCGTGCTCGGGCCTGCCGTCGACGGCGGCTACTGGCTCGTGGGCGCGCGGTGCGAATGCGGCGCGCTCTTCGACGACGTGCCGTGGAGCACGCCCGACGTGCTGCGTCTCACACGCGAGCGTGCGCTCGAGCACGGCTGGAGCGTCGCGACGCTCGTCACGCTGCGCGATCTCGACGAACCCGCCGATCTCGTGGCGCTCGTCGCGGCGCTCGCCGCGGGCGATCGCGCCGCCTGCGGCCCGGCGCTGCGCGCGGCCCTGAACGAAGCGGGCCTCGCCCGCTGATCGCGGTGCGAGGCCCGTTCGCGACGGTTCCGAAGAAACGCGCTCAGCGTCCGCCCATGCCGCCCGGCGCGCCGCCTCCGGACTGCTTGGCCTTCGTGCGCTGGATGGCCTCGGCGAGGCTCTGCTGCAGCCCCTCGGGCCCGCCCGCGCCCTGCGCTTTCGCGTACCACTGCAGCGCCTCGTCGAGCTTGTTCTGGCTCTCGCGCACGACGCCCATGTTGAAGAGCGCGACCGGATGGTTCGGCTCGTGCCGGAGCGCCGTCTGGAACTTCTCGATCGCGTCCTCGGGATCGCCGAGGTTGAAGTAGCACACGCCGAGATCCACGAGCGTCGTGACGCGCGTCGAATCGCTCCGCAGCGCCGACTTGTAGTGGATGATCGCCTCGGACCAGTTCGCCGTGTCGTACAGGATGTTCGCGAGCATGATGCGCGCGTTGACGTTCGTGGAGTCCTTCGCGAGTTCGTTGCGCGCCATGGTGGCCGCGTGCTCCATCTCCTCGTTCGCGCCCTCGATCTTGGGCTGGGCGTTGTTGTTCTTCTGGAAGCCCTGGAACGCGGTGTACATGACGAGCAGCACCGCGAAGCCGCCGAGTACCAGCCAGAGCTGGAACTGGAGCTTCTCGGCCGCGGTCTGCGCGGCGCGCGGGCGGACGGGGCGCATGCGGCGGATGTTCGGGTCGACCCCGCGGACCGACGGATCGGCGGGACGCGGCGCGGCCGGCGCCGGCGCGGGCGCGGCGGCGGGTTCCGGAGCGCTCGCCGGCTCGATGGGCTCGGAGGACATGGGGCCGGCCGCAGGGGCTGCAGGCGCCGCAGGCGCCACCGGCGGCGCCGAAAGGTTCAGCGGATAGCTGCAGTTCTCGCACTCGAGCGCGTCGGGGACGTTCGCGCGGCCGCAGCTGGGGCACTTGTTCTCTGGCGTCATGGCGGGTTCCGTCTCGGTCAGGTCGTGAGGTGCGTGGGAAGGCGACACTATAGGCGGGCGTATTCGGGGCGGACAAGGCTGTGCCGGAGCCCCGCGCGGGCGGGCTCCGGCGGGTGCGCAGCGGCGCGCAAGGCGCTGGCCGCGCACGGGCCGCGCTGATACGGTCCCCGGCCCGGCCGGGCTTTTCCCGCACCATCCACGCGATCCATCCGCCGCTTCGGAGGTCGA